>DATBBG010000060.1:0-217053 GCA_036271095.1 Solirubrobacteraceae bacterium | reverse complement strand
TACGAGGTTGAGCGTCTCGCCGGCATCCGCGTCGGCCCCCCAGCCCGGCGCGATGATCGCTCTGTGGACGTCGAGCGTTCGCGCCAGATCGCGGATCTCCGCGAGTCGTGGCGCTGAGAACGCATCGGTCGACCAGGCGGCGACCTGGTCCATCTCGATGTGCGCGACGATCGACGCGTTGATTCCGCTGTGCCCGACGAGCTTCGCGGCGACCATTCGACCGCCGCGCTCGTCGCCGATGAACAGGCATCGCTCGGTTGGGGAGATGCGCAGCGCCAGCATCCTCGCCAGCGCTCGCGAGACGATCAGCAGCGCCGCCAGGCATGGCCACAGCAAGAGCGCCTCCTGGCGGTCCATACGCCAGGAGAGGACGAGGCTTCCGCCGAGCCAGACGGCGAGCGCGCACAGCGTCGCCAGCTGGAACAGCTTCGGCGCCTCGTCGAGCGTCGTCTTGCGCAGCAGCGTCTCGTCGCGGTCGTAGAGACCAGTGAGCTTGGCGCCGAGCAGCAGCAGCGGCACGACGGCGAGGCCCTCGATGCCCGCTCGCAAGGGCAGGGCGTGCGCTGACAGCGCGACCGTCAGCGCCAGCGCGCAAAGGATCGACAGCGCGTCGGCGCCCAGCAGCGAGCGGCGGAAGATCGTGTCGCGGCGCATCGAGACCGCGGGGCCGCGATCGTCGGAGGGGCCGAACAGGCGCTGACGGCCTCCGGTCGCGCGCCGCCTTCGTGACTGCAGCCCGCCGAGCGCGGCGTGATCCGCGCGCCCCCCGAGCGCGTCGAGCGCGCTCGCTTCGTCGACATGTCCGGCCATCCGGGCCTTCAACCCATCGGGTTGGCAAGTCTGCGCTTCCTGTACATGCCGAGCTAACGCCCGCCGCACGCGCGAATTTGTGGTGGAAATTCGTATGAGATCGCGCGTGCGCCGCCCGAAAGAATCGTCAGCCGCGGGCGGTTGTTGATTCGATCATGTCGACTCGCCATACCGCCTACGGCATCGAGCTGCACGCCTCGTTCGAGCTCCCCGGCATGCCCGCGAGCAGCGATCCGCCGGCGCGAATCCACGCGACCGCGCGTCCGACGCTGAAGCTCGAACGGGCCGCGGCCACCGAATTGCTCGGCGCCTTTGGCGAGGCGGGCGAGCGAACGTCGTGGACCGGCGTGCTCGGCGACGGCCGATCGCTGACGATCGAATCTGGCGAGCGCGGCGACATCCTGTTTCGCTACGACGCGCGCGCGCTGTTCCTGCTCGAGCGCTCAGCCGGGCGGCTGCGATGCGCGCCGCTGGAGGAGGGCGCGCACTGGCAGCAGGTTCTGCTGTGTCGCGTGCTGCCGAACGTCGCGGTCGCCTACGGGTACGAGGCATTGCACGCGAGCGCCGTCGAGTCACCGCGCGGCATCCTCGCGATCGCCGCGCCGAGCGGCGGCGGCAAGAGCACGCTCGCGCTTGAGCTGATCAGACGCGGCTGGCGCCTGTTCACCGACGATGTGCTGATCCTCGGGCGCACGCGCGATGGCGTCTGCGCGCATCCGGGCACGCCGCATCTGAACGTCGCCGAGCACGTGCTCCCGACGATCGAGCGAACGCTGATCGAGGCGGAGTGGGCGGTGCTGCCCGGCGAGCGCTGGATCGCGCTGCGTACGAGCGCCTCCGAGCCGCGGCCGGTGCGGCTGATCTGCCTGCCCGAACGGATCAGCGATCGCTCCTCGCAGCGCCCGCGCTCCAGCTCGACGCCGCTGCCGCTCGCTCCGTACATGATCGGGCTCTCCGGCGACCTGCAGCGCGAACGTCAGCGCTTCGCGCTCTACGGCGACCTGCTCGACTCGGCCAAGATCGTGCACTTCGGCTTCGACAGCGCGACCAGCCCGGCCGAGCTGGCCGACCTGGTCGAGCAGGCGCTCGACGCAGCTCCTGCCGAGAACAGCGGCGGGCCGATGATCGGCACCGGAGGCATGCGATGAGCGCCAACCTCTCCGACGCGGTCGTCGAGCTGCCGCCGTCGAGGCCGCACGATCCGATCGCTGCGCCCTCGCGGAGCGCCTCCGCGATCGAGCAGGCTGGCAGCGAGGAGGCTTGTCCGCTGGCGCTTCGCGGCGTCGCAAAGCGCTGGCGTCGCGACTTGCCGCTCGTGCTCGACGGTCTCGACCTGACGCTGCAGCCGCGGTCGAAGACGTGGATCGGCGGGCGCAACGGCGTTGGCAAGACGACGCTGCTGCGAATCGCCGCCGGCCTGATCGACACCGAAGCCGGCCGCGTCGAGGTGTGGGGTGTGAGCGCTCGCGAGAATCGCGCGCGCTACCAGCAGCTCGTCTCGTTCCTGCCGGCAGGCGATCGCGGCCTGTATGCGCGGCTGACCGTCCGTCGGCAACTCGATTTCAGCGCGCGACTGGCCCTGCTCGAGCGATCTCACCGCCGGCGAGCGATCGAGCAGGCGCTCGACGAGTTCGACCTGCGCGAGCTCGCCGACCATCGCGTCGATCGCATGTCGATGGGCCAGCGCCAGCGCCTGCGACTCGCGATGACGTTCCTGCCAGAGCCCGAGATCGTGCTTCTCGACGAGCCGCTGACGAGTCTCGACGGCGAGGGTGCGGCAATCCTCGAGCGCTCGATCGAGCGACTGATCGCGCGCGACGGCGCGCTGCTCTGGTGCTCGCCGAGCGGCGAGCACCTCGAGATGTCGTTCGACCGGCGCTGGCGAATCGAGCGCGGACGCTTGGAGCCGGCATGAGCCGGGCGCTGACGGCCTGGTCGGCGTTCGCGATGATCATGCGCCGCGATCTACACGTCTACCTCTCCTACCGCACGCGCCTGGTCAGCCAGGTGCTGACGGCGATCTTCAGCCTCACTTTGTTCTATTACGTCTCGCGGCTCGTGCGCCTGAGCGAGTTCAGATCGCCGGCCGGCTATTTCTCGTTCGTCGTCATCGGCATCGCGCTGGTGAGCGTCATGTACTCGTGCTTTCTCGTTCCCGAACTGGTGCGCCAGGAGCTCGTCGCCGGCACCTTCGACCGGCTGCTGCTGTCCCCGTTCGGCGCCGTGCGCAGCGTCGTCGCGATGACGCTGTTCCCGCTCGTGCTGTCGTTCGCGCTTGCCGCGATCACGATCGGCCTCGGCTGTGCGATCTTCGGGATGCGCCTGCACTGGTCGACCGTGCCCGTCGCGATTCCCGTGATGGCGCTTGCGCTGCTCGCGTTCCTGCCGCTCGGCCTGCTGTTCGCGGCGCTGGCGATCGTCGTCAAGCAGGGCGCGGTCGGCACCAGTTGGGTGATCGCGGCGATGGCGCTGACCAGCGGCGTCTACTTCCCGCTCGCCGTGCTGCCCCAGTGGATGCAGACGATCGGCGGTTTGCAGCCGTTCACGCCGGCGACGAGCGTGCTGCGCCACCTGCTCGTCGACAGCCCGATCGGAGGCAGCGTGTCATCCGCGCTGCTGAAGCTCGTCGGCTTCGCCGTCGTGCTGCTGCCGGCGTCGATCGCGCTCCTGTCCGCCGCAATCCGCGTCGGACAGCGACGCGGAACGATCATCGAGTACTGACCGCGAGGAGCGTGATGAGATCCGAGACAGTCCCGAGCCCGGCATCGCTGATGAGCGCGAACGTCAAGCTCCCGCAACATGTCGTCTTTCGCGCGTTCCCGACCGAGACGGTCGTGCTGAACCTGCAGACCGGGCGCTATCACGGGCTCAACCCGACGGCCGGCGACATGCTCGAAGCGCTCACGCAATCGCACTCGGTGCGCGAGGCGGCGATGACGCTCGCCGCCCGCTACGAGCAGCCGCGCGAGACGATCGAGCGGGATCTCTGCGAGCTCTGCAACCTCCTGCTCGATCGCGGTCTCGTGGAGCTGGATGGCGTTTCGCCAAGCTGAAGCCAGCGGCGGTCGACCGCAAGCTCGGCGTAGCTCGCAAGAGCGGCTGCGCACCTCGCAGCGAGCGCAGCTGGCCGGCGAGATCGTCGTCTCGCTCCTGTTCGCGCGCCGAGCGCTGCGCCGCGGCACGCTCGACGCGGCCGTCGTCAAGCTGCGCGGCGTCGGCGGCCGGTTCGGCTCGGCGCCCGAGCGCGGCGAGAGCCTGCTCGAAGCCCGTCGGCTCGGCGCCGCCGTGATGCGAACGCTGGCGCTGATGCCCGGCGACACGCGCTGCCTAACGCAGTCGCTCGTCCTGACGCGGCTGCTCGCGCGCCGTCGAATCTCCGCGACGCTCGTAGTCGGCGCGCGCATCGCGCCGGACTTCGTCGCTCATGCCTGGGTCGAGCACGCCGGCGAGCCGCTGCTTCCGACCGGAGACGCCTTCGGCCGACTCGTCGAGCTCTGAGATGGCGCGGCGCGCGACCGTCTTCGGGCTCGACGTCAGCGCCGACGTCGACCTGCCGTTCCTCGTCGGCGGGTCGTCCGCTCGGACGGGCCGGCCGTTGCAAATCTCGCTGGCAGGATCGCGAGCGCCCGCCCCCCGCTGGCCGCGGTCGGCCGAAGTGATCTGCGAGCAGCGCATCGCCGGCGGGGCCGTCAACTTCCGCATCGAAGCCGACCCGGAGGCGGGCTTTCTGATCTGGGGGCCGCAATACGGGCGTCACTTCCTGACGGTCGACGGGAGGCGCGCGACCTGCCTGGCCGATGGACTCGACGACTCCCGCTGGCAACGGCTGCTGATCGCGCAGGTGCTTCCGTTCGCTGCCGCATTGCAAGGTCTCGAGGTCTTCCACGCCAGCGCCGTCGCGACGTCTCACGGAGCCGTCGCGATCGTCGGCCGATCGGGCGCCGGCAAGACGTCGCTGGCGATCGAGCTGTGCCGCTGCGGCGCGAGCTTCCTCGCCGACGACGTGCTCGCACTGGAGCGTGCGGGAGAGTCGTTGATCGTCTATCCCGGCACACCGGTCGCCGGCCTGGCCAGCGAGTATGCGAACGGGCTCGACCGCGAGGACGGGCGCGCCGATCCGATCGTTGGCACGATCGCGAGCGACTCGCGCGAGCGGCTCGTGCGAGTCGGCAGGACCAGCCCGCCGGCGCGGCTGGCTGCGATGTTCTTCGTCGAGCGCCGCCGCGGCGCCCCGCGCGAACCGCTGTTCCGCTCGCTTGCCGATGCGCGCGAACTGTTCGGCGCAACCTTCAACGGGGTGCTGACCGACGGCGAGCGGCTACGCCGGCTGCTCGATGTCTGCGCGCTCGCCGCGCGCGGGCGCGTCGAGCGAGTCCTCGTCGATGCCGACGTCAGTGCGTCGGCGCTCGCTGCCGCGCTCGTCCAGCGGCTCGGCCTCGCGCGATGAGCCGATCGTTCGCCGGCGCCTTCGACGCCGAGCGCCGCCTCGACGTCTCGCGCCTCGATCGCCTGTTCGCTCCGGACGCAAGGAGCCTGCTCGATCACGGCGAGCTGCGCGCGACATGCCACCCGCCGGGCGCCGATGCCGGCGAGATCATCTGCCTGCTCGACGGACACCTCGACAACGCCGACGACCTCCGTCTCGAGCTCGGTGCGAGAACGGCGCCGCACCGCTCGGTCGAGCTGCTGCTGGCCGACTGCTGGCGGCGCTGGGGCAGTCAGCTGCTGACGCGCCTGCGCGGGGACTTCGTGCTGCTGCTGTGGGACACAGAGCGCCGCGAGGGCCTGCTCGCGCGCGACCAGCTCGGAGCGCGACCCTGCTTCGTCTGCGAGCGCGCCAGCGGCGTGTACTTCGCGAGCGAGATCCGCGACCTGCTGGCGCTGCTGCCGACGCGCCCGGCACCCGACGCGACGAGCGTCGCACACTGGATCAGCGTCAGCGCGCGGACGGATCTGAGCACGTTCTACGAGGGCATCGAGCGCCTTGCGCCCGGCACGGCGCTGCTGTTCGACCGCCGCGGCGCGCGCCGCTGGCGCTACTGGTCAGCGCGTTTTCGCGAACCGCTCGACCTCGACCGCGAAGAGCTCGTCGCGCGAGTGCGCGCTGAGCTCGAGCGCTCCGTGCGACGGCGGCTGGCGCCGGGCGCTGCCACCGCCACCGGCGTTCTGATGAGCGGCGGCCTCGACTCCTCGACCGTCGCTGCGATCGCGGCAGAGCTGACCGGCGCAGGCGTGCAGGCGTGCTCGGCCGAGTTTCCCGAGCACGCCGCGGCCGACGAGGCGGAGCTGATCGCGGAGCTCGGCCGCGCGCTGGCGCTGCCATCGCTGCGCGCGAGCGTCGTCCCCGGCGGTCTGCTGGCGAGCGCCGTCGAGTCGATTGCGGCATGGCAGACGCCGCTGCTCGGATGGGGAGACTTCTGGGCGCTGCCGCTGATGCGCGCTGCAGCGCGCGAGGGCGTGACGGTGATGCTCGACGGCGACGGCGGCGACGAGCTGTTCGGCGTTCGCGACTACCTGCTTGCCGACCGCCTGCGAGAAGCGCATCCGCTCGACGTCGTCTCGCTCGCGCGCCGCCTGCCCGGCGCCGGCGCTCGTCCTCCCTCGCGCCAGCTCGCGGCGATGATCAGCTCACGCGCTTTTGCCGGCGCGCTCCCGTACGGCCCGCACCGTCTGCTGCAGCGTGCTCTGGACGCGCGCCAAGCGCCGCCGTGGCTGCGCCCGGCGGCCCGGCGTGAGCTGCTTCGATCCCGCGATCCGATGGCGTGGAAGCGGCTCGACGGCCCGCGGTGGTGGGCGCATGCCGCGTACGCGATGACTCAGGCGATCGAGCAGACGGGCGTGTTCGAGCACCAGCGCCGCCGCGCTGCGCTCGCCGGGCTCGAGGCGCGCCATCCGCTGCTCGACCTCGATCTCGTCGAGCTGTGCCTGCAGGCGCCGCCGCATGCCTCATTCGACCCGTGGTTGAACCGGCCGCTGCTGCGCTCGGCGACGCGCGGCCTGCTCCCCGACTCCGTGCGCCTGCGAGCGGGCAAGGCGCGCTTCGAGTCGTTGATCGTCGACTGCCTGCGTGGACCGGACGCTCGCGCGATGCGACGCCTGCTGCTGGGGCCGGGAGCGCAGATCGGCGCTTACGTCGACGTCGCCGCGATGCGCACCGGCTTGCTCGACTCATCGGCGCTGCTCCAAGCGAGCCCGCTGAGCTGGATGTGGCAGCTCTGGCGACTGGTCAACGTCGAGTGCTGGCTGCGCGCGCAGGATGGATCGCTCGACCAGCTGACGCCGTCGATGAGCGCCGCGAGAGTCGTGATCGCCACCCCCGCTGTCGCCTGCTCCTAGTCCCTTTTTCAGCCTTGAACAACCGCGTCGGTCGGCTAGGCTTTTGCGCGTAGTCAGTGCCTCGTCAGCTGAAATGGATGAGGCGGGAACGAGCGATAAGGACCGTTCACATGGATGACAACGTGACGCCACGAGCCTACGAGACACCCCGAGTCGTCGACTATGGCGACCTTCAGGAGCTGACGGCAGCTTGTCTGGGTGGGACCGGCGGGGACGCTGGCTACCCCGGGCACATCGGCGGCTACACCGCCGGGCCGAGCAATCCCGCGGTGAGTTGCAAATCGGCTCCGTAGCGGAGTGACGCGAGGCGCCTGACGTTTGGGCGCGGAGCAGATTCGTGTAGTGCCCTCAGCCGCCCGAAAAGGCGGCTGTTGTGCGTCTGTGGCGCATCGGCTCGGCAGCCTGCGCCACGATCGGAAGTCCAAGCGCTGTCACCTCGTTGTTACACCGTGACTGTGGCCGCTACGGAGCCGAGCGTGACGAGCGAACCCGACGGCGCGGCCGCGCCGCATGCAGTGCTCGTCGCGCCGCTCCAACCGCGCGATCGGATCGCTGAGCTGCTCGAGCAACAGGGCCTGGCGGTTCGCTCGTTCGCAAGCTCGGAGGAGCTGATGCGGCTCTCACCTGAGCCGAGGCTTTCACTCCTCGTGCTGTGGCTCGCCGACGGCCAGACATCGCCGGCGAAAGCGATCGAGCCGCTGAGCAGCCGGTTTCCGCTTGCGCCGCTGCTGCTGGTCTGCGAAAGCCTGCAGCGCTGGAAGGTGCGTACCGCGCTCAGCAGCGGCGCCGCTGGGATCGTCTTCGAGCGGGAGATCGCGACTGCGCTCGGGCCGTGCCTGCAGGCGATCCTCGCGGGACAGATCTGCGTCTCGCGCCAACTGCGAGACCAGATCGAGCCGCCGGTGCTGTCGGCGCGCGAGAAGCAAGTCCTCGGCCTGGTCGTGATGGGGTATATGAACAGTCAGATCGCGCAGCAGCTGTTCCTCGCGGAGAGCACCGTCAAGAGCCATCTCTCCTCCGCCTTTGCGAAGCTCGGCGTGCGCTCGCGCAACGAGGCGGTCGAGCTGATCGTCGATCCCGAGCAGGGTCTCGGCACCGGCATCCTCGCGCTTGGAGGAGAGCCGCTGATGCCGGCGCGCGTGCCCGGGGACACGGCGGGAGCGGCAGATGGCGCGATCGACTCCGAGCCGCTGCCGGCGCAGGCCGGGCCCGACTGACTTCACCCTCGGCAGAGATCCCCTCATCTGGTCGGGCGCAACTCGCGCAAGCCCGGTTCACCAACCGGCGCCCGCCTCCGCCGCTCGTCGTATACTCACTGTTCGGATAGGACGATTTGGCGCCGGCGTGCAGTTGTGCACGAATCAGCCTTTTCCCCTACCTCTGGCGCCCGATCGAGCGTGAGCGGCGGTCTTTGGGCGGCGTTGAGCAAATGGAGCCATCCGAATCCATGACTGCAAACAACGAATCCCACGATCCGCAGCCGGCTGGCGGAAAGCGGCTTGCCTTGACGATCGAGCTCGACTCCTTCGCGTCGACGGCGCTCGAGGACGAGGCGCGAGCGATGAGCGTCTCGATCGAGGAGGTTGCGTCGTTCGCGCTTCAGTACTACCTCGCCGACCGCGACAGCGGCCGCACCGCGCGCCGACTGCCGCACCCCGCGGCGGACGGCGCCAAGCGATCCTCTCGCGGCTTGCACGCGCGTTAGCGCGACCGACCCACCGCTCGGTCAGCCGCGCCTCGGCCGCTCGATCAGCTCGGTCGGCGCCCGACCGTCGCCGGCGCCATCCCGCGCAGCTGCAGCTCGGCAGCCGCCGTTCTGCGTCCACGATGGTGCAGGCCATGGATCGAGCCCTCGCTCTTGCCGGTCATCTCGGCGATCTCACACGGCGACAACCCGACCAGGTGGCGCAGCATCAGCACTTGCCGCTGCGCCTCCGGCAGCGCCGCGAGCGCGTCGCGGAGGCCGTCGACGCGCATCGCAGTGGAATGCTCGCCGGCGTCGGGTCTGACCTCGCGCACCTCCTCAACCGGGATCATGCGGTTGTTTCGCATGCTGTCGAGCGCAGCGTTTCGTGCGACTCGCAGGATCCACGAGAGGAACGGCACGTCCTGCTCCTGGTATTTGCCGATCACCTTGATCAGCTTCACGAAGACGTGCTGAGTGATGTCCTCCGCCTCATGATGGTCGTGGACGATGCTGCGTACGTAGCCGTAGACGCTGTCGGCGTAGCGCGCGTAGAGAAACCCAAGCGCGTCGCTCTCGCCCTGCTGCGCGCTCTTGATCGCGAGCGAGACGAGCTGGGAGTTTCCCTCCTCCGATCCGTTCGGCCTGGCGCTAAACCGCCTGGTTCCGTGTGTCGAGGTCACGCCGAGACGCTTTGGGTAGCCAAGAGCATTGATGATGCGTGCGGATGATCCAATTCTCTGCACCTCCATGCAGCATCGTGAAAGCTACTCATTCCTACTCGGCTGGGGCATGGCAACATGTCGAAATCTCAACCGACCGAACACGACGGATGTCTAAACTTGACATTAATACTTTTCGTGTTTGGACTTGCTATGCGATGCACGATCATCCCGATCCCCTCACTCCGTAGCTTTCTTGCACTTTGCTGAACTTCGCGCCGCGAACGTATCAGTTGATCGGTTCGTGGACTAATTTCGTTTCTGACTGAACTGCTGCTTTTTCGATTTAATTAGTGATGATTAGGCCGCAACGAGCGTGGTCCGCGGGCGACTCGCCGCCTGAGCGGACTGCAACATCCGGTCCGACTCAGACGGCCACGACTGACGCCGCGATCATTGACAGCTGAGACGGCAGCGGATCTTGAAGTCCATATGTTTGACTTACCGCCGGCCGGCCTGTAAAGATCCGCAACAACGTGTAGATCTTGTTTAGACAGCCGTAGGCGACCGTGCGCGACATTCGTCTCGACCGGCGGCAGGCGGCGGCAGGGCAGTGCACCAGATTGGTGAGCAAATCGGAGGGGTTGCTCATGATGGAGACCACCACCGGAGGCAAGCCAATGACGTTGGGCCTGCACGCAAGACGATCGCAGAGCACGAGCTCCGCGCCGGTCGAGCACTCAGCCTACGAGCGTGAGCGCTCTGAACTGCCGGGGCTGATCACGGCGGGCGTGATGACATTCCTGCTCAGCGGAGACCTGCGTCTCGCGACGCGCGCGACGCGCCTGCTGCTCACCGATGCGAGCGGCTCGGCGCCGGCCGGCGCGCAGACGCGGCCGCACTCCGGCTACCGCGTGAGGCATCGCCGCCGCTGAGGAGCCGTCGGCGGCGTTGATCGGACGACGCGGCTGCGAGCGCCGGCGCGCTGGCGACCCGGCGGACCCGGCGGACCCGGCTCAACGGTAGATCTGCGGTAGATCTGCGCGGCCTAGGCTGGCCAGCCTAAGCCGCGCGAGCGCGTTCGCGCAGGTCGATCCCGCCGAGCGGCGGTTCGCGCCGGACGCGGCGATCAACTCGCAAGACCGGTCCGACATGAGCGCCGACGCCGCGAATCACGTAGGCGTCGCGCCGGTCGTTGTAGCTGAACACCGGCGTGAGCAGCGTCAACATCTGGCTGTTTACGTAGCGGCGAGGCCGTCTTATTGTGCGCATTTGCTAGTCGTTCCTTGACTCGTTAGCGACCTCAGTTTTGCATATCTGCGCTGCTTTTGCGCAATTAGCGCAAGTCTCGCGTCCGCTTGCGAGCGCTGCTCAGCATTGCGTGGGTTTGCGCGTGCGTCGCGGCACTACAGCGCCGGACGCGCCTCGAACGGATGCTCTTCGCCGACCGTTCCGGGCCCGGAGAGCTCGAAGGCGCTGTGCAGCACCTGCACGGCGCGCTCGACGCGATCGCGGTCGATCACGCACGAGATCTTGATCGGCGAGGTCGAGATCATCTCGATGTTGACGCCCTCCGCGGCGAGCACGCTGAAGACCTTCGCGGCGACGCCTGGGTGCGAGCGCATGCCGGCGCCGACGATCGACACCTTGCCCATCTGCTCGTGCGCGTTGAGCTCGATGAAAGCGTCTCCAGCGAGCGGCGCAAGCGCCGCTCTCGCCGTGCGCAGATCCTCGCGCGGCACGGTGAAGGCGATCTCCGCGCGGCCTCCCTCGGATGCAGGTTCGGTTTGCACGATCATGTCGACGTTGATGTTGGCGTCGGCCAGCGCGCCGAAGATCCGCGCGGCAGCGCCGACCTGATCGGGCACGCCGAGCATCGTCACGCGCGCTTCGGAAGTCGAGTGCGTGACGGCTGTGATCAGTGGCTGCTCCATCGTTTCTCCTTCGGCGAGCACAACGGTACCGGGTGCCTCATCGAACGACGAGCGGCAGTGGATCCGCACGCCGTGGTTGCGCGCGTACTCGACCGAGCGCAGCTGCAGCACGCCTGCTCCGGAGGCGGCCATCTCGAGCATCTCCTCGAATGAGACCGTCGCGAGCTTGCGCGCGTCGGGCACGATCCTCGGGTCAGCCGTGTAGACGCCGGAGACGTCGGTGTAGATCTCGCAGACCTCGGCGTCGAGCGCAGCAGCGACGGCGACAGCAGTCGTGTCCGAGCCGCCGCGTCCAAGCGTCGTGACGTTGCGCGCCGTGCCGGAAACGCCCTGGAAGCCGGCGACGAGCACGATGTTGTCGTCGGCGAGCGCCGCTTTGATGCGGTCCGCGCGCACATCGATGATTCGCGCCTTCGTGTGCGACTCGTCGGTGACGATGCCGGCCTGCGAGCCGGTCAGCGAGATCGCGCGGTGGCCGAGGTCGTTGATCGCCATCGCGCAGAGCGCGCACGAGATCCGCTCGCCGGTCGACAGCAGCATGTCCATCTCGCGCGGATCGGGAACCTCCGAGACCTCCTCGGCCATCGCGATCAGCTCGTCGGTCGTCTTGCCGCGCGCCGAGAGCACCGCGACGACGCGATGCCCCGACTCGCGCTTCTCGACGATCCGTTTCGCAGCGCGCTTGATCCGATCGGCGTCGGCGACAGACGTGCCGCCGAACTTCATCACGACGATGTCAGACATGCTCCGCAGGATATTGCGCACTGCGCAACCGGCGTGAACGAGTGGGGCCGGCGCCGGCTCGAGCCGGCCGCGCCGAGGACCGAGGCCGTTTCTGACGGGCGGTGCGTAGCCGTGCGCGGCCCAGGCGACGGCTCGCGGCGCCACGGCCAGGGCTGGCGGCTCCTGGCTGGCGGCTCCTGGCTGGCGGCCGCAGCTAGTAGTAGTCCTGCACGGTCATGCTCCAGCGCGCTGCGTCCTGCCCGCCGGAGATCGTCACCTCGTACAGTCCCGGACCGCTGTCGAAGGTGTGGCCGTGTGAGGAGCCCGAGCTGAGGTCGAACGATTCGAGGCTTTCGCCGCTGTGCAGGTTGGTCGTGTGCGCGCTCGGCCCAAAACAGACGACGAGCAGCACGCACGAGCCTTCGTATGACATCGAGTACGTCACGCGCCAGCGCCGGCCTTCGATCTGAAACGGGACCGAGTGACCGCTGCCGACTCCGGAGAAAGTGCTCAGCGTGCGCCAGCGCGGCTGCTCGGCGACGCTCAGCACGACGTGCCGGCCGCGCGGCAGCCCCTTGCCTGGCACCGGCGTCTGGCCGGTGACATCGCCCGGAGTCGCGCCGGGCGCGCCGACGAGCCTGCTCGTCGCGCGCAAGCCGGCGTGAGCGAGCTCGCCCGTCGCAGCCGCCAGCGGCTGGCCGACGACTCGCGGCACGCGCACGCGTGGAGTCGAGGAGCCGCCACTGCCGCTCGCCAGCCAGGCGCCGAGCGCCGCGATCGCCAGCGCCGCCAGCGTCAGCGTCAGCCAGCTGCGCCGGCGCCACGTTCCTGGGTGGACGTTGACGCCACGTGGCGCGCGGCGTTCGGTCGCGACCGCATCCGGGTCGCTTGCGCTCCGCGCCGCGACGCGGGCCGCGGACGGCGCGCGCGGCATCAGCCGCGTGCGCTCGAGCGCACGCGTCGGCGTCTCGGTCGACGGCTGCTCGGCAGCCGACGCGCCGGCGGCGGTGGCCTCGGCGCGACGCTCGTCGGACTCCGCTCGCTGATCCGCCGCCGCTCCATCCTGCGCCTTGCCTCGGCGCGCCGCCTCCTCCCCGTCCCGCGCCTCCTCGCCGTCCCGCGCCTCCTCCCCGTCCCGCGCCACCTCGCCGTCCTGCGCCGCCTCGCCGAGCTCGGCAGCACGCAGCGCTGCGGCCATCTGCGCGCCGTCGGCGTAGCGGCGCTGCGGCTCCTTCGCCAGCGCGCGAGCGACGATTGCGCGCAGGCTCGCCGGCACTTGCTCGGGCAGCGGCGGCGGCTCGTCTTGGACGTGTCGCAGCCCGAGCTCGACAGCAGATCCGTGCGCGAACGGCGGCTCGCCGGCGAGCATCTCGTACAGCACGACGCCGGCGCTGTAGACATCGGTTGCAGGCGTCGTGCGACGACCTCGCGCCTGCTCGGGCGCCATGTAGCGAGGCGTCCCGGCGACGGTCGCCGAGAGCCCCTGCGAGGTGCCGCCGCCGGCAAGCCGCGCGACGCCGAAGTCACCCACCTTCAAGCTGCCGTCGGCGGCCAGCAGCACGTTCGCCGGCTTGACGTCGCAGTGCACGATGCCGCGCGCGTGCGCGCTCGCGAGCGCGTCGCACAGGCGCGTGGCGAGCGCGCGCGCGTCCTTCGGCGCGATCGCGCCGCGCTGCAGTCGCTGCGCAAGGCTCTCGCCGTCGACGAGCTCGGCGACGTAGTAGGGGCCCTCCTCGGCGTGCCCGATGTCGAAGATCTGCACGATCCCCGGATCGCTGACGCGCGCGAGCAGCTGCGCCTCGCGCTCGAAGCGCTCGACCCACTCGGCCTGCTCGGCCCACCACGGCTTGATCACCTTGATCGCAACCTGCCTGTGCAGGCGGCGGTCGAGGCCACGGTAGACGCGGCCGAACGCACCCTCGCCGATCAGCTCGTGAAGCTCGTAGCGAGAGTCGAGCGCTTTGCCGGCGAGATCGGGCGCGACCCGGCTCAAAGCGAGCGGCGGCCCGCGAACGCCTTCCCGAGCGTGACCTCGTCGGCGTACTCGAGATCCGAGCCGACCGGCAGCCCGCTCGCCAGGCGCGTGACGATCAGCTCGGGCGCGCGCCGGCGCAGCTCCTCGGCGATGTGCAGCGCCGTCGCTTCACCGGTCGTTGTCGGGTTCGTCGCCAGCACGACCTCGCGCACGGCCGCGCCCTCGTCGTTGCCCGGCGCGCCGGTGCCGTCGCCCGAGTCGCGCGCTGCGCCGGAGCCGCTGCCGACGCGCGCTAGCAGCTCGGCGATCTTCAGATCCTCCGGATCGACGCCTTCGATCGGCGAGAGCGCGCCGCCGAGCACGTGGTAGACGCCCTGGTACTCGTGCGTGCGCTCCATCGGGATCACGTCGCCGGGTTCCTCGACGACGCAGATCACGGCGTGGTCGCGTCGCGAGTCCTGGCAGATCCGGCAGCGCGGCTCATCGGTCAGGTTGAAGCAGATCTCGCACAGTCCAATCCGCTCCTTGACTTCGCGGATCGACTCGGCCAGCGCCGTCGCGTCCTCGTCGGATGCGCGCAGAATGTGAAACGCGAGCCGCTGCGCCGTGCGGCTGCCGATGCCGGGCAGCTTCGAGAGCTCGCCGACGAGCCGCTGCACGGGCGGTGCGTAGGAAGTGCTCACGGCGCGTCCTTACAGGCCCGGCAACCCGAGCCCGCCGAGGTTGCCCATGTCGAGCCCGCCCGAAGCGCCGCCGAGCTTCTTCGCTGCCAGCTCCTGCGCCATCCGCAGCGCCTCGTTGACGGCCGCCAGGACCATGTCGGAGAGGATCTCGACGTCCTCGGGATCGACTGCGTCCGGGTCGATCGTGATCGACTTGACGTCGAGGTCGCCGGACACCTTGACCGTGACCATGCCGCCGCCCGAGGACGCCTCGACGATCTCGCTCTTCAGCTGCTCCTGCGCAGCCTCCATGTCCTGTTGCATCTTCTGAACCTGCTGCATCATCTGCTGCATGTTCGGCATGCGCGGTTGCTTGGGCATCGTCAGGCGCCTTTCTGCTCGCTGCTGTGAGCCTCGTCGCCGGGCAGCTCCTCGGCGTCGAACTCCTCGATGAAGCGTTTGACCCACTCCTCCTCGCTGAGCGGCGCATCCGCGTCGCCGTCGCCCGCGCCGATGCCGTCGTGCAGCTCATATGAGACGCGCCAGCGCCTGCCGGTCACGTTCTGCAGCGCCGCCGTCAGCGCCGCGCGGTTGTCCGGCGTCTCGGCTTTCTTCTTGTGAAACGGCATCGCCGCCGAGAATGCGACGACGAGGTCTTCGCCCTTGACGTCGACCGGCTGCGCCTCCTCGATGCAGGCGCCGAGCAGCGCGTTGTCGCCGCGCACCAGATCGACGACGGCCGGCCACCAGGCGAGCAACGGCGCGAGGCCCTCGGCGATCGCCTGCGCCGAGGGCGAGCCACCCTGCGTCTCGGGCGCGCGCGGCGGCACCGCCGCGATCGACGCGACCGAGACCTCGACGGCCGCTTCGGCGTGCTCTGGCGCGAACGCTGGCGCGGGCTGCGGCTGCGCCGCCGCGGGTTCGACTGCCGCGTTCTCGGCAGGCGCGTCGGCGACGGTCACGGCCTCAGTGGCGACAGGCTTGGCGGCTACAGCCTCAGTGCTCTCAGCCTGAGCGCTGATCGCCTCGCTGGGGACAGCCCCGCCACGCGCAGTCTCGGCCGTGCCGGGCGTCGGCGCGGGAGGCGCAGCGGCAGCAGCCACGCCTGCCGCAATCGGGCCCCGCGGCTCGCTCGGTGCGCTCTCGCGCTCGGGAGCGACGGCGTCGCGTGCGACGGCAGCTATCGGCGCGCCGCGTTCCAGCCGCTCGATCCGCTCGAGCAGCGCGCGCAGCGAGCTGTCGACGTCCGGCTTCGCCGCCTTGACGAGTGCCAGCTCCAGGCGCGTGCGCGCGTCGGCGCCGGCGCGTACGGCCTCGAGCGCCTCGCCGAGCGCTTCGAGCAGGCGCACGACGATCGCCGCCGGCACGCGCTCGGACTGCTCCTGCAGCGCGGCGTCGGCCTCGGGCGTCAGCGACAGCTCGCTTGGCACTTCGCCGAGTGTCTGAACGACGAGCAGCTCGCGCGCGCGAACCTCGAGGTCGACGGCGAACGAGGCCGCGTCGCGGCCCTGCTCGGCGCACGTCGCGACGATCTGAAGCGCCTGGCGCGCGTCGCCCTCGGCGACCGCGTCGACGCTCGCTTCGAGCAGCCGCGCGTCGGTCACGCCGAGCACGGCGAGGACGTCGCCGAGCGCGATCTCGCTGCCCGAGTAGGTCACCAGCTGCTCGAGCGTGCCGAGCGCGTCGCGGAAGCTGCCCGTCGCCGAGCGCGCGAGCGCCGAAACGGCCTCGGCGGGGATCTCGATCTGCTCGGCCTGCGCCGTGCGGCGCACGACGCTGGCGATCTGCTCGACGGTCGGGCGATGGAAGTCGAAGCGGTGGCAGCGATCGACGACCGTCGCCGGAACCTTCTGCGCCTCGGTCGTCGCGAGCACGAAGACGGTGTTCGGCGGCGGCTCCTCGAGCGTCTTCAGGAACGCGTTCCAAGCCGCCGTCGA
Source organism: Solirubrobacteraceae bacterium (assembly GCA_036271095.1). Classification (GTDB taxonomy): domain Bacteria; phylum Actinomycetota; class Thermoleophilia; order Solirubrobacterales; family Solirubrobacteraceae; genus Palsa-744. The sequence goes on along the minus strand of DATBBG010000060.1, from coordinate 200,330 downwards.
GAGCATGTGCGCCTCGTCGAGGATGTACACCTTGCGGCGTCCGCTGACCGGCGCATAGGCGACGCTCTCGCGCAGCTCGCGAATGTCGTCGACCGAGTTGTTCGACGCCGCGTCCATCTCGATCACGTCGAGTGAGCTGGCACTGGCGATCGCCAGGCACGACTCGCACTCGCCGCACGGCTCGATCGTCGGGCCGTGCTCGCAGTTCAGGCACGCCGCGAGGATCTTCGCCATCGACGTCTTGCCTGTGCCGCGCGAGCCGACGAACAGATAGGCGTGGTGGACTTTGCCGCGCTCGACGGCGTTGCGCAGCGTGCGCACGACCGGCTCCTGACCGACGACGTCGGCGAACGTACGTGGCCGGTGCCTGCGATAGAGCGACCGCTGCTGCTCGTTGGAAGACTGGAGGGCGGACACCTTTCGGCTGAGTCTACCCACGGTCGCCGCTGCGCTCACGAGGCTGCTCAGGCGCCCGCGAGAGCGGATAGCGTGCGCGCTCGTGAGAGCTCAGAGCTTGCGCCTCGCGACGCGCGCCGCCGCGCTGGCAGCGATAGCGATCGGCGCGCTCGCGCTGTGGCTGATCTGCGGCGTCGGCTTCGCCAACTACGACACGCTCTATGCGCTGGCCTGGGGCGGACAGCTCGCTCGCGGCGAAACGCCGGCTTACAAAGTCGCGATCGCGCCGACGCCGCATCCGCTGATCGAGCTGCTCGGCATCGTGCTCTCGCCGCTCTCGCCGCGCACGATCGAGGACGTCACGATCGCGCTCGCGTTCGCCGCGCTTGCGGCGTGCGGCTGGGTCGTCTACCGGCTCGCCGCGCTGTGGTTCGGCCGCGCCGCCGGCATCGTCGCGGCGCTCGTGCTGCTCACGCGCGTGCCGATCCTCTCCTACGGCGTGCGCGCCTACGTCGATGTCCCGTACCTGCTGCTCGTGCTCGGCGCCGTGCTCGTCGAGGCGCAGCGCCACGTCGGACAGGGTGGCGTCGGAGAGCGCCGCGTCGAGCGATGGCGCGCGCCGGCAGGCGCGCCGGTGCTGGCGCTGCTCGCGCTCGCCGGCCTGCTACGCCCGGAGGCGTGGGCGTTCACCGGGCTGTACTGGCTCTACTTGATGCTCTGCGAGCGCCGCGAGCGCACGCGCTCGGCACGCGCGCTTGCCGGGCTGACGCTGCTCGCCGCTGCAGCGCCGCTCGTCTGGATCGGCAGCGACCTCGCGATCACGGGCGACGCGCTGTGGTCGCTGACGAACACGCGCCACACGGCGCAGACGCTCGACCGCGTCACCGGCATCCGCAACGTGCCCGAGTACGTGCCGCGGCGGATCGGCGAGATCCTGCGCCCGCCAGTGCTCGTAGGCGCGGCGCTGGGTGGCGCGCTGTCGCTTTGGTGGCTGCGCCGCCGCGCGCTCGCAGGCGTGATCGCCGGCGTGCTGGCGGTGCTCGTGTTCGTCGTGATCGCAGTGGCAGGGCTGCCGATCAACACGCGCTACGCATTCCTGACCTCGGCGATCCTGTGCGTCTTCTGCGGCGCCGGCGCGTTCGGCTGGACGCAGCTTGCGCGCGGCGACGCGCGACGGCCGTGGTGGATCGCCGCCGGCGCGCTCGTGCTCGTCGCGCTGATCGCATTCACGCCGTCGCAGGTCAACAGCGCGCACCGCGAAATGACCAAACTGGCGCGCCAGGAAAGCATCGAAGGCGACCTGCTCGCGCTCGTGCACAACGGCTCGGTCAACCTGCGCTGCGGCCCGATCGGCGTGCCCAACCACGCACCTGTTCCGCTGCTGGCGCTGTACTTGGAAACGAGCCCGGCGAAGATCGTCAGCGCGCAGACCGGCTCGATCGCACGCGGGCAGTACCTCGATCCGGCGAGCAAGGAAGTCGAAGACGACTACGTGCTCGACCCGCACGACCCGCACCAGCCGGTCGACGTACCGCCGGGCTTCGTCGAGTCGCACGCGAACCACTCGTGGCTCGTCTTCCAGCGCTGCTCGTAGTGGACCGTGCACCCCACGTCGAGACGCCGCCTGCCGATCGCCGATCGCCGCCCACAGCTCCGGTCCGGGAGCTCCCGCTGCGCCTGCCGGTGATCGCTTAAGGCTGCTTCCTTCCGGACCTGACCTGGTTCACGAGCCGACACCGCGCGGGACCCGAACCATCGACGCTCCGAGCGACGGAGCGACCGGAGCGGAACCCCTCGGAAGGGAATTCGGCTCCGCTAGAGCGGATTGCGGATTCAGGGCACCGCTACCTCCCCGCCTAGCACGGTCCGCCGCTGATCGTAGCGTCCGAGAGACACCCTGCACGCGCGCACGTCGACTTCGTTAGGCTGCGCGACCGTGAACAACTCAAGCGATCTCATTCCACGACTCACGAGCGCGCGTGCGCGCGTGCTCACCGCACTGGTGGCGCTCGCAGTCCTGGCGCTGCTCGCCGGCTGTGGCGGCAGCAGCTCGAGCAGCTCGATCGGCGTCGGCGACGAGAACAAATCCGACGAAGCGCTGATCAAAGCCGGCGAAACAGCCGTCGCGAAGACGCCGACAAGCGGCCCGCTCGCGACCGAACCGAAGGTGACGCCGCCGAGCGGCACACCGCCGACGACGCTCGAAAAGAAAGACCTGATCGTCGGCACCGGCAAGGAAGCGAAAGCCGGCGACACGGTCACGGTCAATTACGTCGGCGTGCTGTACAAAGGCGGCAAGGAGTTCGACGCGTCGTGGAAACGCAAAGAACCGTTCCAGTTCAAGCTCGGGCAGGGTCAGGTGATCAAGGGTTGGGACGAAGGCGTGCCCGGCATGAAAGTCGGCGGCAGGCGCGAGCTGGTGATTCCGGCCGAACTCGCGTACGGCAAGACCGGCTCGCCGCCGACGATCCCGGCGAACGCGCCGCTCGTGTTCGTCGTCGATCTGCTCGGCACCTGACGTTCGCAGGACGCTCACGGCCGGCGCTCGCCCTGCTTGCGCTGGCCGTGCTCGGTCTGCTCCTGGTCGGCTGCGGCAGCTCGACGAGCAAGGCCGCGACGCCGGCCGCGCAGAAGCTCGAGCGCGAAGACCTCGCCGCTGCATCGCGCGCGCTGCAGAGCGTGCAGGCGCCCGTCTCGCGTGAGGTCAGCGCGACGAAAGCCGCATGGCCGCTGATCGCGAACGGCCTGCCTGCAGACGTCAGCGCCGTGTCGAGCTCACCGGCCGCCGCGCGCGCAGCGCTGAGCGCCGCGCAGCTTCCGATACCGAAGCTGTTCAGCGAAGCGGCCGCGCGCACGCTGACCGGCCCGGCGTCGCAGATCGCCGGGCTCTACCGCAGCTATGCGCTGCTGAGCACGCGCGGTTGGAGGCTGCTGTATGCATCGCTGACGCAGATCGAGTCCGGCACGCCGGCAGCGGCGCGCTTCGCACGTGCGAACGCGGCGCTCTACATCGAGAGCATCTACGACGCGCACTTCACGCTTGCGCAGATCGGCAAGAAGCTGACGGCCGGCTACGAAAAGCTCGGCGGCTCGGCCGACTTCGACGGGGCGCTCACGAGAGCGCAGGTCGATGCGCTCGCGCGAACGTACTCGGAAGCGAGCGATCGCCTGCATCCGCATGTCGCGCTGCGGCTGGGCTCGTAAGATCAGCAGGTCCACGAGAGGGAGGAACGAGATGGCAGATCGCAACCGCCGCATGGTCCTGGCCGAGCGCCCGAGCGGCATGGTCGACGAGAGCACGGTGCGCCTCGAAGAGGTCGACGTGCCGCAGCCCGGCGACGGCGAGATGCTCGCGCGCGTGCGCTACGTCTCGATCGATCCGACGATTCGCACGTGGATGGACGACGCGCCCGGCTATCTGCCGCCGATCCAGATCGACGAAGTGATCCGCAGCGGCGGTGTCGCCGAGGTCGTTCAGAGCAACAACGAGCGCTTCGAGCCGGGGCAGCTGCTGTTCGGCATGACCGGCTGGCAGGACTACGTCGTCGGCGCCGACGGCTACCAGACGCTGCCCGACGGAGTCCCGCCGACGCTCGCGCTGAGCCTGCTCGGGATCACCGGGATGACGGCCTACTTCGGCATGACCGACGTCGGGCGAGTGCAGGAGGGCGACGTCGTCGTCGTCAGCGGCGCCGCCGGAGCGACCGGTTCGACGGCCGGGCAGATCGCGAAGATCCTTGGCGCGAAGAAGGTCATCGGCATCGCCGGCGGCCCGCAGAAGTGCGGTTACATCGCCGAGGAGCTCGGCTTCGACGAGACGATCGACTACAAGTCCGAGAACGTCTCGGCGCGCCTGCGCGAAGCCGCTCCCGACGGCATCGACCTGTACTTCGACAACGTCGGCGGCGAGATCCTCGACGCCTGCCTCGCGCGCCTGGCGCTGCGCGGGCGCATCGTGCTGTGTGGCGCGATCTCCGGCTACAACGACCGCGGTGCGGCGAAAGGCCCGGCGAACTACGCCAACCTGATCATCAAGCGCGGGCGCATGGAGGGCTTTCTGATCCTCGACTACTTCGACCGTCTGCGCGAGGGCCAAGCGGTCATCGCCGGCTGGCTCGGCGAAGGCAAGATCAAGTCGAGCGAGCACATCGTCGAGGGGCTCGAGAACGCGCCCGATGCGCTCAACCTGCTGTTCACCGGCGGTAACACCGGCAAGGTCATCGTCCAAGTCTGAGCCGCCTATCGGTCCGGCGGCGGCGCGCGCGTCAGCCGATGCGCTCGTCGCCGGGCAGCTCGGAGCTGTCGCCGGCCGTCTCTTCGCGGATCAGCCAGTCGGCGACGGTGCTGACGACGAGCCCGGCAGCTGCGTTCGGAAGCTTCGCGAGCGTCTCGCCGAGCTCGCTCGAGACGAACGTCACGTCGCCGGGAGCGAGCAGCTGCGCCCAGTCGGCGTGATCGTCGTCTAGGCGCTGCGCGCTGCCGCTGGAGACGCGGCGCGCCATCTCGCCGGCGACCGACTGCGGTTCGAGCTCGTCGTCGTCGAGGCGCGTGCGCACCGCGCCCAGCCGCGTCGCGTTGCCGCGCACGACGGCGACCGGAGGCACCGGCGAGCCGTCCTCCTCGCGCGCGCCGGCAGCCGCCGTCGCCGAAGCCGGCTGCGCGCCTGGTTGCTCGGCGACCGGCTCGGCGACGAGCACGAGCGTCGCTTCGCGCGAGCGCCCGATCCGCAGCGCGCCGTGCAGCACCGAGCGGTCGACGATCGTCATCACTTGGCCGTCGACGTCAGCGACCGCGACGATCTCGGCAAGCCTCGCAAGCGCCGCCTTCGGCGAGAACGGCGCCGATTCGGGCACGACGAGCAGTGGATGCACGACGCCGCCGTCAGCGCGCGCGACACGGCGCGCGAGCGTCAGCGCGCCGAGCGCCAGCTCGGGATCGCCGACGCCGACGACGACGCGCGTGCCGAGCGGTTTCGGGCCTTTCGGCAACGCCACGTGCTCGGCCGCGCGCGATCCGGAGATCGTCGACGCGAGCACGCTGACGAGAATCAGCACGAGCACGGCGTTGACGACGGTGCTGCTGAACAGGCCGAGCTGGAAGCCGATCACAGTCGCCGCGAGCGTCGCTGCCGCCTGCGCAGAGCTCAGCGAGAACAGCAGCCCCGCTTGCGAGCGCGAGAAGTGAAACAGCCGTGCCGAGATCGCCGCGGCGATCGCCTTGCCGCCGAGGCAGGCGACGATGAACAGCCCGGCAAGGCCGAGTGTTTCTCCCTTGACCATCACGCTCGGGTTGAGGATGAGTCCTACCGAGACGAGGAACACTGGGATGAAGACGGCGCCGCCGAAGAACTCGATCCGATCCATCAGCTCGCCCTCGTTCGGCACCAGCCGGTTCATTCCGAGCCCGGCAAAGAACGCGCCGACGATTCCCTCGATCCCGAACAGCTCGGCGATCGTCGCCGCCGACAGGAACGCCGTGATCGCGACGACGTAGCGCACCGAGCGCTCGGTCCCGAACCAGCGGAACGCCCAGCCGGCGAGGATCGGCAGCACGAACAGGCTGTAACCGACCAGCGCGCCCATGCCGACGACGATCTGCGCGGCGATGTCAAGCGTCGTGCGGTGCCCGCCGACCGAGCCGGCGACGACCGCGAGGACGACAAGCGCGAGCGTGTCGGTCAGCACCGTCGACCCCACTGCCGTTGCGACGGCAGGATCCGACGCGAGCCCGGCGTCTTTGACGGCCGGATAGGAGATCAGCGTGTGTGAGGCCAGCAGCGAGCCGAGCAGGATCGCCGCCAGCGCTTCCCATCCGAGCGCGAAGCCAACGAGCACCCCGAGCGCGAACGGCAGCACGAACGTGAGCACGCCGAACGAGACCGCTGAGCGGCGATATCGGCTCAACAGGTTGAGGTCGATCTCGACGCCTGCAACGAACATCAAGTAGAGCAATCCGAGCTGGCCGAGGTCTGGCAGCGTGTCGTTGCCGGCGCCGATCAACGACAGGCCGTGCGGGCCGATCACGTAGCCGCCCAGCAGCAGCCCGATGATCCCGGAGATGCCGAACCGCCGAAACAGCACGGGGCCGAGCAGCAGCACGGCGAAGACGACGAGAAACTCCCACGGCGCGCCTTTCGGCGACGAGATTTCGATCAACGCGAGCATCATTCCTCGTCCCTCAGCACCGGCACGCCTTCGGCGCCGCCTTCTTCGATGTCGGCGTGCAGCCAGCGTTGGGCCAATTCCTTGATCGTGCCGTCGGCCGTGAAGCGGCGGATCGCCGAGTCGACCGCTTCGGTGTTGCGCGAGCCCGACGGCAGCGCGATGCCCAGCCGCGCTTCGCTAGGAAGCTGCGCGACGACTTGATACTGCCGCGGCGCTTCGTGCGCGTACGCGAGCGCGATCGGCAGGTCGAGCATGACCGCGTTCGCGCGGGCGCTGCGCAGCGCCGCGAGCACTTCGCGTTGATGCTCGAAAACGAGCGGCGTCGTCGTCGGTTCAATCGATTCTTCGAGCACTTCTTTGAGCGTCGTGTCGTGCTGCACGGCCCAGCGCAGTCCGCGCGCGGCGTTGATGTCGGCGACTTCGGTGCCCGGTCGCACGACGATTGACGGCGGCGCCTTCAGGTAGGAGTCGGAGAAGTCGAGGTGTTCGGCGCGCGCTTCGGTGATCGTGATGTCCGACAGTGCCATGTCCGCGCCACCGAGATAGCCGCGCACGAGCTTGTGGAACGGCACTTCGACGACCTTCAGCTTGGCCAGGCCGAAGCGTGAAGCCAAGCGCTTGGCAAGCTCATACTCGAAGCCGCCAGTCGGATGCGCGATCGTGCCCGCCCAGAAGCCCGGATCGGGCACCTGCGCCGTCGCGACAGTCAGCGTGTTCGGCGTGCGCGGCGAGAACGAGCCGGCGGCGCCGCTTCCGGCGTTCGCGCAGCCGAGCACGCCGAGCGCGAGCAGCACGGCGAGCACGGCGGCGCTCAGCAGTCCTCTCAGGCGTGCAGCGGTCATGGCGGCACTCTAGGTATCGGAGAGCGAGCGCGCGTTTTCGCAAGCGCTGCCACCGCAGGCGCGCTCGGCGCAATAAACTCGCACGGCCAGGGCGCGTAGCTCAGTGGGAGAGCGCTCGCTTCACACGCGAGAGGTCGCAGGTTCGAAACCCGCCGCGCCCATCAAGAGGGCCGCAGATCCTCGACCGAGCACGGCACGTCCCGATCGAGGATCTCGGGATCGCCTGTCAGGAGCGTCCGGTTTTGGTTGCGCGCCGTAGCGATCGCGAAGCAGTCGCCGAGCGCGATCGGCAGGGTCGTCTTCAGGCGGGCCGTCTCGATCATCAGCGCGGTGCCGGGCAGATCCAGCTCGAACACCTTGCGCATGCCTGCGAGCACCTCGTCCGCCTCAGCGCGTCCGTGGTCGCGCTCCACCCGGTAGTAGACCTCCACGGCGTTTACCCAACTGATCGACGGGCGGCTGTCCAGCAGCCGTTCGATGCGCTCCTGAGCGGGTTGCTCGCCGTCGAGCCACGCGAGAACGGCCCATGAATCCAAACAGACGGTCAACGCGGCTCGCGCGAGCGATCATCGAGCAGACGCGCGGCCATGCCGCTACCCGCGAACCGTCCGCCGAGCTTCAGGCGGCGGTCGGCAGCCTTGATGCTCACACGCTTCTCGTCCAACTCGAACTCGACTTCTGCTCCCGGCAGCAGCCCGGCGCGCTCACGAAGATCCTTCGGTATCACGACCTGTCCCTTGGCTCCAATCTTGTGAGTCATACTTGGCAAGTATAACATTGACACGAGACCGCGCCTCGCAACCCGGACATCGGCTCGCGATTCTCGTCAGATCCTGCTCCGCCAGGCCCGATCGGCGCGAGAGCGGTATGCCTGGTGTCGCTCTGCGTACGTAACTTGGCACGTTTACATGCGTAGGGTCTAGTAGTTCCGCTCCGAATTGCTTAGCCTTATGTCAACGTGCTCTACATCGCGCTCGCAGCCGCCCTGTTCCTAGCCGCATTCGTCGGCCTCGCGATGTGCAGGCTGGCGGCGCTCAGCGATCGGCTGCACAGCGTCGCGCTGGCCGAGTGGATCGTCGCGTCACGCTACGAAACGCGCGAGCCCGGCCGCTCCGCAGGCGTCCTCGATCACCCGGCGTTCGACGCGCTGATCACCGCTCACTTCCGCGAGGCGAGCTGAGCATGCCGGCGCCAAGCGCCGAACGCACCATCGTTCTCGTGCGCGCGCGCACGACCGCCGCGCTCGCGAGCGCCGCGCTCGGCTTCGTACTCGCGACACTCGCCGCGCTGGCGTTCGCCGCGAGCGCAAGCGCGGCCGAACCCGCCGAAGGACAGCCCGGCGCAGCCGAAGCGCCAGCGCAGAGCGCGCCGGCAAACGAAGAACCGTCGTCGGCAGGCGGCAGCGAAACCGGCGCGCCGGCCGAATCAGCGACGCAGCCCTCGCCCGCCGCAGAAGAAACGGGGGTCGCGACGCTGCCCGCGAGCGAAGAAACGATCACGACGCAGTCGGTCACCGAAGAAGCCGCGCAGGCGACGCCGCCTGCTAGCGAAGAAGCTGCACAACCGACACCGCCGGCGAGTGAAGAAGCCGCACAGGCAACGCCGCCGCTAGGCGGAGAAGCCGTTCAGACGCCTGCGCCGATCGAAGTGACACTGCCGGCGCCAGAAGAAGCTCAGGCGCCGGTTCTGATCACCGAGGAAGTCGCTGCGCCCGTGCACGACGTCGAAGAAACGCTGACGAAAGTGCTGTCGCTCGAAGAACCCAAACCGACGGCCGCGCTCGAAGAAACGATCGTCATCGGCCACGGCGGCTCCGGCGGCGGTCAGAGCTCCTCCTCGCAGGCAGCCGCCGCCACGCAGTCCGCAGCGGCAGCGTCGAGCCTCGAAGCAGCCGAGCAGCCGATCGCCGGCGCGCTGATCGGTTCGGTGGCAGCCCAGAGCGAAGGCGGCGGCCCGCGCCTGCCGCCTTCCAGCTCCGCCGACAGCAGCTCGAACAACACCACCGTCGCAGCGTCGGGCGAAGGCAACGACGCCTCGTGCCCGCTCGCCTCGCTGCAACGACGCATGCCCGGCATCTGCTCGAGCTGGCTCGGAACTGAGCGCGTGCTCTCGACCTCCTCGCTCGCAGCTGTGATCGCCGCCGGCTCCTCGCCGGCGCAGACAGGCACCTCTGACGACAGCAGCCGCAGCCCTTCGGTCGAGAGCGCGCCGCCGGCGAGCACGACTCCCGGACCGCCGCCTGCAGGCGCCGGCGGCGGAGCGGCCGCAGGCGGCTCCGGCATGGCATTGGGCTTCCTCTCGCTTGCAGGCCTGCTGCTGCTCGCGGCGCCGCTCGCGATGCGGCGGCTGCGCCTCTCGTTCCGCCTTTGGCGCGCCTCGTGCGTCGCGCTGATTCCCGAGCGTCCCGGCTAGCTCCTTCCGGTCGCTCACTCGGCGCCCGAACCAGGTGGTTCGTGTGCTCTGGAATCAACTCAAGGCTTCCCGGAAGGAGCTATGTCTGATGAAACGCCATTTGACGGCGTCCCCGACGATTGAGGTTGGCGCCCGCGAGGGCCAACCGGAGAGAACGTTCACGAGCAGCACGCTCGACGCGTTCGGCGCGAGCACCGAAACGCGCGCGCTCGCGAGCGAACGCAGCGTGACGGCGCTTGCGAGCGTCAGCGAGTGGACGCACACGCTCGTGCTGAGCGGCGCATTGACGCATCGCTCGGCGCACTCGCTCGAGGTCGAGATCGAGCGGCTCTGCGCGTCCGGCGTGACCACGATCACGCTCGACCTCGACGAGCTCACGCAGATCGACTCGATCGGCGTCGCCGTGATCGCGTTCCGCAGCGGGCTGTGCAAGCGGCGCGGCTACGAGTTCGCGCTCGTCGGTGGCTCGCGAGGCGTCCGCCGCGCCTTCGAACAGGCAGGCGTCGCCTACCTGCTGCCGCTGCCAGGCGAAGAGGTCGCCGGAGCGCCCGAGCCGGCGCGCCTGCGACCGCTCGTGCTCGCGCACAGCTGACGCAGCGCGCCGTGACGGCGCCGCGCTCGCGACAGTGCCCGGCGCCGCCACCGCGCCGGGCACTGTCGCGCGCTCGCGCTCAACCGCGCGAGACGCTCACGAGCGCGCCGCTGGCAGCCGGTATGCGAACGCTCACGACGCCGTTGCTGCTCGCCGTCCAAGGCAGCCGCCCGGCGCTCCACGAGCCATCGGCCGCGACTTCACGGCCGCCGAGCTGAGTGCCGGAGAGCGACGACAGCGACTGGCCGGTCAGCGCCAGCGTGCTCGCGCCCGCGTAGCTCGCGCCGACCTTCAGCTGCACCGTCGCAGTGCGTCCTCCGGCCGCTTCGTCGTCGACGATCACGAAGTCCAGACGCCCGTCCGGCGCGAGCAGGCCCGCAGCCTGCACGTTCGTCGATCGCGGCGCGCGAACCACCGTCGTCGGCAGCGGCCGATCGCCGACGAGCCCTCTCAGCATCAGCAGCGCGTACCACTCGGGCTGCGCGACGAGTTCGCCGGTTGCAAGCGCCTCCGCACCTGTCGCGCAGACCGGCGAGTAGCCGTCGCAGCGCGACGGGTTGCCGTGCATGTTCACGCCGATCGCGCCCGCCGCCATCACTTGCGGCAGAAAGCCGGCCGTCCACAGCGCCGAGGCGAACGTGTCGCTGATGCCGGCGACGCCGCCGCAGGAGACCGTGTTCGTCTCATCGAGGCGAAACGGCAGGTTCGCCGCCTGCGCGATCTTGACGTAGCGGCGCAGCGAAGCAATCTCCTTGAGGCGGATCGGCAGGCTCAGCAGGTTCGCAATCGACGGAACCGGGTTCGTCTGTTCGCAGCCGAGCGGATAGTGGTGTCCGGTCAGCACCGCCGGCTGCTCGTCGACCGCCTCGCCCGGCCCCCACGTTTCGAACGCCGACGAACCCGACACGTCGGGACCGAGCAGCGGAATGCCAGGCGCCGCCGCTTCGATCGCGCCGCGATAGACAGCGACCTGTTCGGCGTACTGGATGAAAGTCCACGGTTCCGAGCGCATCGCGTGCAGCGCGTAGGCGTTCGGCTCGTTGCCGAGCTCGATGCCTGCCAGCGATTCGCCGAGCGCCGCTTTCGCCGCGGCCGCCTCGCGCGCGGCCGCACGCGGTTCGAAGTGGACGAGGCCGATGCTCAGCACGATCCGCCAGCCGCTCTCACGCGCCAGCGCCGCGATGCCGGCGAGGTCGTCGATGTCGATCACGCCCGACGCCCACGACGGGCGCGGCGTCGTGCTGTCGGTCCACGCGATTCGCGTGTCCGCCGAGACGCCGCCGAAGCGCAGCACGCCGGGACCGAGCGATCGCAGCATCGTCACGAAGTCGCCGCGTTCGGAGTAGCGCGCGATCTGCGCAAGCGCCGACATCTCGAACGACAGGCCGAGGAACGCCGGCGGCACCGCCGGACCGGGCTCGGCCGAATCGGCCGCGATCGTCACGATCGGGCCGGCCGGCTTCGCCGGCTTGGCCGATTTCGCCGTCGTCGCCGTGAGCGCCTGCGGCCGGCTCGCGGTCGCAAACGCCGCCGGAGAAGCGCACGCAAACGACGCGGCAAGCACCGCCGCCAGCAGCGCGAGCACGACGCCGCGCAGGCGACGGCCCGTGCCGACTGCCGCCTCGCGGCCGGCTGGACCTTGACGCATCATCGACCGCTTCATCTAACAGATCGGCGCACGACGATGCGCCGGGACGACCGCCCCGGCCAAGCTAACGTGGAGGCATGCCATCGACGCTCGCGCTAGTCGAGTTCCCGGCCGACGACGCCGAGCGCGCACGCGCCTTCTGGAGCGGGCTGCTCGGCGTCGCGCTCGCGCCTCGCGAGGCCTCTGAGGGCGAGGGCTGGCAGAGCGAGAGCGCCGATCCGCGCGCAGCGCCGGCCGTCGGCGTGCATGCACGCGGGCGCGGGCCGGGCGACTCGTTCTCGCTGCCCTACTTCGAGGTCGACGACATCGACGCGGCGCTCGCGCAGGTGCCGTCGCTTGGCGGCAGCGTCGTGCATCCAGGCGATCGCTGGGCGATCTGCAAGGACTCCGAGGGCAACCCCTTCGGTCTCGCGCGTCGCACGAGCGCAGCGACGTCGGGCGTGGACGGCGCCAGCGTCTCGAACGACGTTCTGCATCCATCACGACCGTAAGGGAGTCATCGAAAGAATGGACTACGTCAACCTCGGCGACACCGGCCTGCGCGTCTCGCGCATCTGCCTCGGGATGATGAGCTACGGCAACGATTCCGAGCGCGCTTGGGTGCTCGACGAGGCCGCAACCGAGCCGATCGTGCGAGCGGCCGTCGACGGCGGCGTGACGTTCTTCGATACCGCCGACACCTACTCGAAAGGCGCCAGCGAGGTCGCGACCGGACGGATCCTCTCGAAGCTCTCGACACGCGACGAGCTCGTGATCGCGACGAAGGCGTTCATGCCGATGACGCCCGGCGAGAACGGCGGCGGGCTCTCGCGCAAGCACCTGCTGAGCGCAATCGACGCCTCGCTGGAGCGCCTGCAGATGGACTACGTCGACCTCTACCAGATCCATCGCTGGGATCCGCGCACGCCGATCGAGGAGACGATGGAGGCGCTGCACGAGATCGTCCGCTCCGGCAAGGCGCGCTACATCGGCGCGAGCAGCATGTTCGCGTGGCAGCTCGCCAAGGCGCAGCACGTCGCCCAGCGAAACGGCTGGACGAAGTTCGTCTCGATGCAGCCGCACTACAACCTGATCTACCGCGAGGAGGAGCGCGAGATGATCCCGCTGTGCATCGACCAGGGCGTCGGCGTGATCCCGTGGAGCCCGCTCGCGCGCGGCATGCTCGCGGGCAACCGCACGCGCGAGGGCGAGCGGCGCACGACGCGCTCAGGATCTGACCCGTTCGCCGACCACCTCTACAGCCAGCCGACCGACTTCGACGTCGTCGAGCGCGTCAGCGAGGTCGCTGCCGAGCGCGGAGTGCCGGCGGCGCAGGTCGCGCTCTCATGGCTGCTGCACAAGCCCGGCGTGACCGCGCCGATCGTCGGCGCGACGAAGCTGGAGCACCTGCATGACGCGCTCGCCGCCGAGCGACTGCAGCTCGACGAAGAAGAGATCGCGCGCGTCGAGGAGCCCTACGCGCCGCACCCGGTGCTCGGGCACGGCTAGGCCCGCGCCCGCGCCCGCGCCCGCGCCCGGGCTCAGGCTCAGGCTCGGGTAGGGAGCTCTGCTTTTCGCGCGCTGATAGCAGGCGTATATACGGCGTACATACGATTGCTATCGCGCTGCAAAACGAAGCACCACCCCAACGCCCGTTCGGACCCCTCCGGGTCCAGCAGCAGCGCGTCAGCGCTTTGGTTTCAACGCTTCGGCTTCAGCGCTACGACCGGGATCTGCCGCGTCGTTTTCTGCTCGTAGTCGGCGAACTGCGGCATCAGCTCCTTCTGCTTGCTGAACAGTCGCTCGCGCTCGTCGCCTTCGGTGACGACGGCTTCGACCTCGACCGTGTCCGTCCCGACCTCGACGGTCGCCGTCGGGTTGGCGCGCAGGTTGTGGAACCACGCCGGGTTCTCCGGAGCGCCGGCCTTCGAGGCGAAGATCACCATCCGCTCGCCGTCGGGCTGGTAGACGACAGGCGTCGTGCGCCGCTCTCCGCTCTTCGCGCCGGTCGACGTCAGCAGCAGCACCGGCGCGCCCTCGAACATGCCGCCGACCTTGCCGTCGTTCGCGCGGAACTCGTCGATGATTTTCTCGTTGAAGTCGTTCATCTCCGGCACGTCTCTCTCCGATCGTCGGTTGTCGACGTGAGCGTAGTCGGCTACGGCGCGAGTCGGACCGGCAGCGTCTTCAGCTGGTTCAGGAACAGCGATTCGACGTAGCTCGGGCGGTCGATCAAATCGATCTTCGGGAATCGCTTCAGCGTCTCCTCGATCAGGATCTTCAGCTCCAGACGCGCGAGCGCCGTGCCGAGGCAGAAGTGCCGGCCGCCGGCGCCGAACGCCTGATGCTCTTCGGTGCGCCGCAGCTCGAAGCGGTCGGGATCGGCAAAGCGCGTCTCGTCGCGATTTGACGAGGCGTACCACATCACGACCTTCTCGCCCTCCTTGATCTGCTGGCCGTGCAGCTCGGTGTCGCGCGTCGCCGTGCGGCGGAAGTGCGCGAACGCCGGGAACATCCGCAGCGACTCCTCGACGGCGTCCGGCACGAGCGAGGGGTCGTCGAGCAGCAGTTGCAGTTGGTCGCGGTCTTCCATCAACGCGCGCATGCCGCTGCAGTAGGTCGCCTTGGTGCTGTCGTTGCCAGCGGCCATCAGCAGGAAGAAGCCCATCACGATCTCGTGTTCCTCCAGGCCCTGTCCGTCGATCTCGGCGTGCACGAGCACGCTCGTGAGGTCGTCCGTCGGGTTCTCCTGGCGCTCGGCGATCAACTTGCGGCAGCGCTCGAAGACCTCCGGGATGTCCTTGTTGACCGCCCCGTCGAAGCCATCCGGATTCAGGTCCGGATCGCCGGCGCCGAGCGTCGAGTTCATCAGTCTCGCCCAGATCAGATCGTCCTCTTCGTAGATGCCCATGAAGCTGCCGATCACGCGTGCAACGACCGGCTGGGCGACGTCGGCGACGAGGTCACACGTCTGCCGGCCCTCGAGGCCGTGGAGCACCTTCACGGCGATCGCGCGAATCGCGTCCTCGTGGTCGGCGATCCGCTTCGGCGTGAAGCCCTTCTGGAACAGCGCCTTCAGCCGGTCGTGCTTCGGCGGGTCCATGCCGATGAACATCGCCTGCGCAAGCTCGAGCGGGAAGCCGGCGGCCGCCGCGATCACGCCACCGCGTTCTGAGGAGTAGGTCTCCCAGTCGCGGCTGACCGTGTGCACGTCCTCAGCTGTCGTCACCGACCAGAAGCCGGCCTCCTCCGGAAGTTCTTCGAAGCTCTCCGTCCAGTGCACAGGGCACTTGCTGCGCATCTGCTTGAACGCCTCTTGCGGTGGGCCGTTGATCCAGAGCTCGCGCTCGGTCAATTCCACGCTCTCGATGTCGCGACCAACGGTTGCCACAGAAGACCTCCAAGTTCGCCAAGTTCGCCGATGCAGAATGCCGCCGCATCATACTGGCTGTGCAGCCAGTTTTCTCAGAAGCGTTCGAGCACCCGCTCGATCGCGCCCGTGCCGAACTCGACCGCGTCCACCGGCAGCCGCTCGTCGGCAGCGTGAATCAGGCGCATGAACGGCAGCTCGGGCGGCAGCTGCATCGGCAGGAAGCCGTATGTCTGGATGCCGAGGCGCGAGAAGAAGCGCCCGTCGGTGATGCCCGGAAGCAGCATCGGGATCGGCTTGCCGGTGGCGTCGAGCTCGCCGATCACGCCGGCGAGCGTCTCGAACAGCGCGAGGTCGGGCTCGGCTGCGACCGGGTCGTAGCGCGCCACCTCGAGCTCGACCTCGACGCCGGCGAGCGCGCGCAGCTCGGCGAACAGCTGCTCCGGCGCGAAGCCCGGCAGCAGGCGGCCGTCGAGCTCGAACGAGACCGAGTCGGGGATCACGTTGATCTTCTCGCCGCCGCCGACGATCGTGACGCTGGCCGTGTTGTGCAGCAGCGGATCGAACAGCGCGCCGCGCTCGCCAAAGGCGTCGAGCAGGCGATCGGTCAGCCTCGGCACGAGCAGCCCGCGCAGCGGCACCGCCAGGGCCGTTGGCAGATCGGCGGCGATCGCCTCGACCATCCCGCGCACGACCGGCGTGACGTGCACCGGCAGACGGCGGCGATCGAGCGCTCGCAGCAGCGCGCCGAGCTTGCCCATCGCGCCGCCGCGCACCGGCATCGAGCCGTGTCCGGCGACTCCGCGCACGGTCGCGCGCGTCCAGCAGACCTGCTTCTCGGCGACCATGATCGGGTAGAAGCGCCGCCCGGAGACGTCGAGCGTGAAGCCACCGAACTCGCCGATCGCGTAGCGCACGCCGTCGAACAGCTCGGCGTGCTCGTCGACGAGGAACTCGGCGCCGACTGTGCCGCCGGCCTCCTCGTCGGCCATCAGGCAGAGGATCACGTCGCCCGGCGGTTGTGCGTCGCGCGCTAGCGCGCGCATGAACGCGGCCAGCATCATCGCGACGCCGCCCTTCATGTCGAGCGCGCCGCGGCCCCATACGTAGCCGTCAGCGATCTCGCCGCCGAACGGCGGGTGCTGCCAGTCGCCGCGCTCGGCGACGACGTCGACGTGGCCCTGGAGCAGCAGCGGCGGGCTCTCGCCGCGCCCCGCCAGGCGCGCGATCAGGCTCGGCCGCTGTGGATCGCGCGCGAGCAGCCGCACCTCGCAGCCGAGCCCTTCGAGCAGCCCGCGAATCCACTCGATGCACTCGCGCTCGGCGCCCGGCGGGTTGGTCGTGTCGAAGCGCAGCAGCTGCTGCAGCAGCTCGACCGGCCGCTCCTGCAGTCCCTCGGTCCGACTCGCCTCACCCGCCATCGCGACAGTGTCGCCGATTCGCGCGGCGTCGTCAGCGCCCGTTTGTAGGCTCCCGCTCGTGCGCAGCATGCACGACCTCAGAGTCGGGGGACTCGTCGCGGCCTCGGCAGCGCTGATCGCGCTCGCGTCGACCGGCGCGCTCGCCGGCAGCTCCGCCTCCGGCGCCGCAAGCAGCGCGGCCCGCTCACTGCACGACTCAGCCTGTCACGAGAACGCGCCGCCGATCCTCCACGACGGCTTTCCCGAGCCGCCGATGCGCTACAGCCGCAACGGCAAGCTCGACGTCGACCTGACGGCCTCGCTCGGCAAGGTGATGATCAACGGCCACCGCGTCAGCGCGCTCAACTACGACGGCAGCGTCCCCGGCCCGACGCTCGTGATCTGCGCCGGCGATCACCTGACGGTGCACTTCAAGAACGACCTGACCGAAGCGACCAACCTGCACACGCACGGCTTCCACGTCTCGCCCGAAGCCAATCACGACAACGTCTTTCTGAAAATCGATCCGCACAAGTCGTTCACCTACGAATACGACATCCCGCAGGACATGCCGGCCGGCTCCTACTGGTACCACCCGCACCTGCACCCCAGCGTCGAGGGGCAGATCTTCGCCGGCCTCGCCGGCGCGATCGTGCAGGAGGGCGGGCTCGACACGCTGCCAGCGCTGCGCCACGTGCCGCAGCGATGGATCGTGATCCAGAACACGGAGATCAAAGCCGGCAAGGTCGTGCCGGTCGCCGAAGCGAGCGAAGCGAAGACACGGCTTTACGTCAACGGCGTCAAAGACCCGACCGCGAAGATCCGCCCCGGAGAACTGCAGCGCTGGCGGATCTTCAACGCCGACGCCGACCGCTTCGTCGTCCTGCGCCTCGCGCACGGCCAGCGCTTCCAAGTGCTCGCCGAGGACGGCCACACGCTGGCGCAGCCGCTGAGCGTGAGCACTCTGCAGATCGCGCCCGGCTCGCGGCGCGAGGTGCTCGTGCGCGGCGGCAAGCCCGGCTCCTACGCGCTGAAGGCGGTCCCGTTCGAATCCTTCCCCGGCGCCAAGCTCGCCGCCAACGGCGGCCCGGTGCCCAACGAAACGCTGCTGACGCTGCGCTCGTCGGGCAAGGCCGCCGCGCGCGAGCCGTTCCCGTCCAGCACCGTCTTGAGCAAACCGGAAGACCTGCGAAGCAAGCACGTCGACCGCAAACGCACCGTCGTCTTCAGCGAAATGACCGAACCGTCGGGCGCCGTCAGCTTCCTGCTGAACGGCATGAAGTTCGACCCGAATCGGATCGACGTGACGATGAAGCTCGGCTCGGTCGAGCAGTGGACGCTCGTCAACACGACCTCCGAATGGCACACGTTCCACATCCACACGAACGACTTCCAGGTCGTCAGCGTCGCCGGCAAGCCTGTGCCGTACGTGCTCGACGAGGACAACGTCGCGCTGCCGCCGAACACGAACACGGTCGTGCTGATGCATCCGATCGACTTCACCGGCAAGTTCGTCTTCCACTGCCACGTGACCTTCCACGAGGATCACGGGATGATGGCGACGGTGCAAGTCGTGCGCGAACCGACCGCAGCGCAGATGCGCAGCGCAGTCGTGCGCGACGGCGGTCTCGCGATCGGCTCGAGCGCATACGGCTCGAGCGTCGGTCCGCCTTCGGTGCAGGCGCTGCTCGTCTTCTGCCGCGCGCTCGGCATCGCGCCGCCGCACCTCGCAGCGACGCACACGCCCGCCAGCTGATGCCCGGATACTCCCGAACACGCCCGGACGCGACGTGCAGCGAGCGCTAGACGCGCGCGGCAACGGCGCTGCTGAGCAGCTGCGATCCGCCGTTCGCAGGGCGCACGATCGCGCGCAATCGCCCGTGAACGCTCGCGCCGAGCGCAAACGTCACCGTGCCGGTCGCGCTCAGCCGTGCGCGCCGCTCCGTCCTCCACGGCGAGCTCTGCGACGCCTTCGACTGGAGCAGGACGATCCCTCCCGGCGTGCTCGCGCGAACGCGAACGATCGTCTCGCCGCCGCGCGGGCCGCCGCCGGAGCCGCGTCGCCGCGACACGCTGACCAGCACGCGCTGCGACGCTCCAGGCGGCAGCGAGGCGCCCGCCGCGAGCACGACGACCGTGCCTTTCATCGTCGGATGGATCGTGCACATGTAGGCGAACGTGCCCGGCGTCGAGAACGTGTAGGAGAAGCTGCCGCCGACTTCGATCCGCCCGGAGTCGAATGCGCCGCCGAGCGCCGTGACCGTGTGCGGCGTCAGGCTCGAGTCGTGCCACGTCACGGTCTGCCCGGCGAGCACCGTCAGATCGGCAGGCCGATAGACGCGGTAGACGATCTGCACGCTCGCTTCGCTCGCCGCCGTGCCGCTCGTCGCGAGCGTCAGCATCGCCGTCGCGGCCGCGAGCAGGCCGAGCGCGAAGCGCGCAGTCAGGCCGCGAGCGTTCGCGCCGGGAGCCACAGACAGACGGTAACGAACGTCGCCGCTCATGGCGCGCCCGCCCCGAAGCGCGCAAACCGTCGCGCGCCGCGCCTGCTCGTAGCGCGGCTCGCCGCGCCTGTAGAGCTCCCCGTCGAAGTCCGGCCTCATCAGTGCTCCGCGCTGCGCTGCTTGCTCAGACGCGCGCCAGCGTGGCGTAACGCGCGAGCATCGCGTCGTCGTCGTCGTACTCGTACTGCTCGGTGTACAGCGAGTGACCGTCTTCGACGACTGCGACAAAGCCGGCGACGTACGCGAACTCGCCGCGCCCGCCAGGCCCCTGCCCGTGGTAGGACGCGCGCATCGCAAGGACGCGCTCGTCGCACGCGAGCACCTCGTCGATCGCGAAGCGCACGTCCGGGGAGACGGCATAGACGGACGCCGTCCACGCGCGGCAGGTCGCAACTTCGATCGTCTCGGTCGCGGCGCCGGCGCTGTGAAGAACCATCGTCCATCCGTCGGCGAACAGCTCCATGAACGCGTCGAGGTCGCGCGCCGCGTAGCGCCTGGCGTACTCGGCGTAGTAGCGCAGCGGCGCGCGCTCATCGCACACCGCGCAAAGCCCCGCACCCGCGTCCTGCGCGCGTCCGCACCTGGCACAGCTCGTAGCGATGACCACCCCCATGGCATTGCCTCCCTGCGGCAAGCCTACTCCCGATCGGCCGTGTCCGCCGTTCGCGTTCCCGACTCGTAGGATCGTGCAATGAGACGCTCGCTCGCGGCAGTCGTTGCACTCGGTCTGCTCGCCGCGCTGACCGGCGGCCTGAGCGCGAGCGGAGCCGCCCCGCCGAGGGCGCAGCCGGCGCCGGCGGCGGCTCCGGCGCAGCCGCTCGGCCGCCAGCTCAGCGCGCTGCGCCCGACGATCCACTGGTGGCCGATCCCCTATGGCGCCGCGCGCAAGCGCCAGATGGCGGCCTACTCGCTGCGCCACTACGGCGAAGACAGCTACGTGCTGAGCGATCCGAAAGTGATCGTCGAGCACTACACCGAGACGGCGACAGCCGGCGAGGCCTACAACACGTTCGCGCCCGACGTGCCCGACAGCGAGTTCCACGAGCTGCCGAACACGTGCGCGCACTTCCTCGTCGAGCCGAGCGGGCGAATCGACCAGCTCGTGCCGCTGTCGCTGCGCTGCCGCCACACCGTCGGGCTCAACTGGACGGCGATCGGAATCGAGAACGTCGGCTTCTCCGACGGCGAAATCCTCGACCGGCGCGCACAGATCGACGCCTCGCTGCGGCTCACGCGCTGGCTGCGCTGCCGCTACGCGATCCCGCTGAACGACGTGATCGGACACAACGAGAGCCTCTCCTCGCCCTACCACCGCGAGCGCGTGCCGTCGTTCCAGCACCAGACGCACTCCGACTGGAACCACGCCGACATGCACGTCTACCGTACGCGACTGGCGCAGCTGCCCTGCCCAGTCGGGAGCTTCAGCCAAGCGACTCGAGCGAGCACCAAGCAAGCGGTCAAAGGAGGCACCTGATGGCGAAGGAATTCAAGGCGTTCCTGCTGCGCGGCAACGTCGTCGACCTGGCGGTCGGCATCGTGATCGGCGCTGCCTTCGGCGCGCTCGTCACGGCGCTCGTGCGCGACCTGATCACGCCGATCGTCGCGGCGATCATCGGCAAGCACGACTTCTCGAACCTGATGTTCACGATCAACGGGAGCACGTTTCACTACGGCGACTTCCTCAACGTGCTGCTCGCGTTCATCTCGATCGCCGTCGCAGTGTTCTTCTTCGTCGTCAAGCCCGTCAACGTGCTGATGGAGCGACGCAAGACGGGCCGCGACGTCGAGTCCGAGACGCGGCCGTGCAGCGAATGCCTGTCGGAGATCCCACGCGAGGCGCACAAGTGCGCTTTCTGCGCGTCGCCGCAGGGCGCGAAGGGCCCGCCGCAAGCAAGCCCCGCCTGAGCGAGCGCTCGCCGCGCGCGTGATCGAAGCGCTCGCCGCGCGCGCGATCTTGCAGAAGAGGGTGCTTTTGCGCCTACGTGGTAGTAAATAGCCATGCCCCGTTCGATCTGGACAGGCGCGGTCAGCTTCGGGCTGGTCACGGTGCCGGTCAAGCTGTACAGCGCCGTCAACCGCAAGACGGTTCGCTTCCACCAGCTATCGGGCAAGAGCGGCGTGCGGATCGCGCAGAAGCGCGTCGACCCGCAGAGCGGCGAAGAGGTCGCCTACGAGGACATCGTCAAGGGCTATGAGCTCGCGCCGGACCGCTATGTCGTGATCGAGCCGGCCGAGCTCGACACGCTGCAGCCGAAGAAGACGAAGACGATCGAGATCGAGGACTTCGTCGAGCTCTCGCAGATCGATCCGATCTTCTATGACCACCCCTACTACCTCGCGCCCGGCCCCGGCGGCGCGAAGCCCTACCGACTGCTGCTCGAGGCGATGGCCGAGACCGAGAAGGTCGCGATCGCGCGCGTCGTGATCCGCTCGAAGGAGCAGCTCGTCGCGATCCGCGCGATCGGCGACGTGCTCGAGATGGCGACGATGCTGTTCGCCGACGAAGTCTCCTCGCCGGAGCGCATCGACGAGCTGCCCGACCCGAACGAGGTCAAGACGACCAAGCGCGAGGTGGACATCGCCAAGCAGCTGATCGGCTCGCTCGCCGGCGACTTCGAACCGGAGAAGTACCACGACACCTACCGCGCCGACGTGCTCGCGCTGATTGAGCGCAAGGCCGAGGGCAAGGAGATCGCCGTTCAGCCGCAGGACGACGAGTCGCCCGCGCCGACGCCGGACTTGATGAGCGCGCTGAAGGCGAGCCTCGAGGCGGTGCGCGAGCGCAGCGGCGACAGTGGCGGCGCGGCGACGAAGAAACGCAAACCGGCCGCGAAGAAGGCTGCCGCGAGCAAATCTGCCGCGAAGCAGCCGGCCGCGAAAGCCGCAGCGACCAAAGCACCGGCGAAAAAAGCGGCGAGCAAGCGCGCTACCGCCAAGCGGTAGGTGCCTGCGCGGCGCGCAAGCAAGCAGGGAGGCGGCGACCCCGCCGAGGCCTCGCGCCTGGACGAGTACCGCGGCAAACGCGACTTCGCCAAGACGAGCGAGCCGAGCGGCGCCACCGCCGGCGCGGGCGCCAACAAAGCGAAGACGAGCGCCCGCAAGGCCGCCGGCGGCAAGCAGGCGAAGGCGCCGCGCTTCGTGATCCACGAGCATTCGGCGACTCGGCTGCATTGGGATCTGCGCCTCGAGCGCGACGGCGTGCTCGCCTCGTGGGCCGTGCCGAAGGGCTTGCCGCAGGAGCCGAAGGACAATCGCCTGGCCGTCTGGACCGAGGACCATCCGCTCGAGTACGTCGACTTCGACGGCGAGATCCCGAAGGGCGAGTACGGCGCCGGCACGATGAAGATCTGGGACCACGGCACCTACGAGGTGCTGAAGTGGCAGCCGCGCAAGATCGAGGTCGCGCTCCACGGCGAGCGTCTCGACGCGCGCTACGCGCTGTTCCCGATCTCCTCCGAGCCTGCAGCCGGTAGCGGCGGCGGTAGCCGCTCGAAAGCAGCCGAGCAGCCGAAGGAGTGGATGATTCACCGCATGGACCCGGCAGCCGACGCGGCGCGCGAGCCGATGCCCGAGCACGTCAAGCCGATGCTCGCACGCGCCGGCGCGCTGCCAACCGACGAGCACGCGTGGGCGTATGAGATCAAGTGGGACGGCGTCCGCGCGATCGCCTACTCGACGCCCGGCGAGCTGCGCCTGGAGAGCCGAAACCTGAAAGAGATCACGGCGCAGTACCCCGAGCTCGCGCGCTTGAATCGCGCGCTCAGCTCACACGAAGCGATCCTCGATGGCGAGATCGTGTCCTTCGACGAGCGCGGGCTGCCGAGCTTCGCGACGCTGCAGCGACGGATGCACGTCAGTTCGAGCGCGCAGGTCAAGCGGCTCGCGAAGGACGCGCCGGTGACGTACATGATCTTCGACCTGCTCTGGCTCGACGGGCATTCGCTGATGGCGCTGTCCTACCGCGAGCGACGCGAGCGTCTCAGCGCGCTCGGCCTCGACGGCGGCGCCTGGCAGACGCCGGACCACCTCACGGGCAAGGCCGAGGACGTGCTCGCGGCGACTGCTGCGCAGAAGCTCGAGGGTGTCGTCTCCAAGCGGCTCGACGCTCCCTACGTCCCCGGCGCTCGCAACGGCAGCTGGCTGAAGATCAAGAACTTCGGCCGCCAAGAGCTCGTCGTCGGCGGCTGGCTGCCCGGCGAGGGCCGCCGGCGCGAGCGGATCGGTGCGCTGCTCGTCGGCGTCTACGAGCCCGACGGCGTGTTCCGCTACGCCGGCCGCGTCGGCACCGGCTTCAGCGATGCCGAGCTCGACAAGCTGGCCGGCCTGCTGAAGCCGCTCGCGCGCGAGGACTCGCCGTTTCAAGCGGGTGAGCGCCCGCCGCGCGGCGTCGTCTTCTGCGAGCCGAAGCTCGTCGTCGAGGTCGAGTTCAGCGAGTGGACGAAGGCCGGCAGCCTGCGCCACCCCTCCTACAAGGGGCTGCGTGACGACAAGGACGCGAGCGAGGTCGTCCGCGAGGACTTCGCGCCGACGCCCGCCGGCGCGAAGCGCGCGTCGCGCGGCAACGGCCCGGCCGGCGAGCGCGAGCGCGAGGACGGCCGCGAGCGCCTCGGCGGCCGCGAGCGCCTCGGCCACCTCGCGCTCGGCGGCGCCGGCGTCAAGCAGGCGAGCACGATCGTCGAAGGCCGCGAGCTGAAGCTCTCGAACCTCGACAAGACGCTGTATCCGCAGGCCGGCTTTGGCAAGCGCGACGTGATCGAGTACTACGCGGCCGTCGCCGAGACGCTGATCGCGCACCTGCAGGGCCGCGCGCTGACGGTCAAGCGCTGGCCGGACGGCGTCGAGGGGAAGGCGTTCTTCCAGAAGCAGGCGCCGGCGCACCGCCCGCAGTGGGTGCGCACGGTCACGCTCGCGAGCGAGAAGAAGCCGATCGACTACCTGCTCGCCGACGACCACGCGACGATCGTCTGGCTGGCGAACCTCGCAGCGCTCGAACTGCACGTGCCGCTCGCGCGCGCCGACGCGCACGAGCGCCCGACGTCGCTCGTCTTCGATCTCGACCCCGGCGCGCCGGCGAGCGTGATCGAGTGCTGTCGCGTCGCACTGACGCTGCAGGGCATGTTCGAGAACCTCGGCCTGCAGAGCTTCGCCAAGACGTCGGGCAAAAAGGGGCTGCAGCTGTACGTGCCGTTGAACGATCGCGACGTCACGTTCGCGCAGACGAAGCCGTTTGCGAAGGCCGTCGCGGAGCTGCTCGAGCAGAGCGAGCCGGAGCTGATCGTCTCGCGCATGACGAAGACGCGTCGCGAAGGCAAGGTGCTGATCGACTGGAGCCAGAACGACCGCAACAAGACGACCGTCTGCGCCTACTCGCTGCGCGCGACCGAGCGCCCGACGGTCTCGACGCCGCTGGAATGGGACGAGGTTCGCGACGCGCTCGATCGCGGCGACGGCGACGCGCTGCGGTTCGAAGCAGGCGCCGTGCTCGAGCGCGTCGCCGAGCGCGGCGACCTGTTCGCGCCGGTGCTCTCGCTCGCACAGAAGCTGCCGTCGCTGTAGCTCAGCTCTCGGCGCTCGTCAGCTGCCGTTCGTAGGGCCCGCGCCCGGTCAGGCAGACGGCGCCGCAGCGCGCCGCCAGCGCGAGCGCGTCGGCGATGCTCATGCGCGCGCCGAGGCCGTATGTCAGCCCGGCGGCGAACGAGTCGCCGCAGCCGTAGGAGTCGACCGGCTCGCCCGGCGGCGGCACAGCCGCCCAGCGCCCGCACTCGCCCGAACGCGTGCGGTAGAAGCCGCCACGCGAGCCTTCGGTGAAGACGAGCAGCTCGGCTTCGTCCTCGATGCCGGCAGCAGCATCGCGCTCGACCTCGTCCGTCGCGCTGAGCACGAGCGCATCCAAGCGCACGTCGTGCCCGAGCGCGTCGCGTGCGCGCGGGTTGGCAACGAGCACGCGCGCCGCGCGAGCGGCGCGCAGCGCGTCGAGGTCGCCGGCGGTGAAGTAGACGGAGTCGACGGCTGCGAGCTGCGCCCACGGCAGCGACGCGTCGGAGCCGAGCGGCTGCAGGCGCTCTCCGAACGTCGTGATCGTGCGCTCGCGCGCGTCGTCGACGAGCGTGACGGCGCGGCGCGTCGGCTGATCGCGCGCCTCGCTCGCGACGCGCACGCCGAGCTCGCGCAGGCGCGCCAGCGAGCGGCGTGCAGGTTCGTCGCGCCCGAGCGCCGTGATCAGCAGCGCCTCGCCGGCGAGCCGTGCGAGCTGGACGGCGACGACCGCGCCGCCGCCGGCCGGCTCTTCGAACGGGTCGTGCGCGTGCACGACCTCGCCGGCGCGCGGCACGTGCGCGACGTGCGCGTACTGGGCCCACTCGATGTGTCCGACGACGGCGACATCCGGCGTTCTGCGCTGCACGAACGCCAGTCTCACACACTCCTGCGCACGCTCGGACCAGCCGATTGAGTCGACTGCCGACGCGGGTATAGGAGACGGACGATGCGAACGAGCGAACGTAGCGGCAGTGCGACGTGACCGGGGTGATCGAGAGCTTCGGCGCGCTCGGCGTGTTCCTGCTGATGGTCCCCGAGAGCGCGTGCGTCCCGATCCCGAGCGAGGTCACGCTGATCTTCTCCGGCGTCGCCGTGCATCAGGGTTGGATGAGCCTGCCTCTGGCGGTGCTTGCAGCGACCGCCGGTAACTTGGTTGGCTCGCTGATCGCCTACTGCGTCGGCGCCAGCGGCATCCTCGCCGGAGCGCCGCTGATCGGCTCGGTGCTGCATCGCTGGGAGGGCATGCTAGAGCGCCGCGGGACACGCGCGGTGCTGACAGCGCGGCTGATGCCGCTCGCGCGGACGTTCGTTTCACTGCCGGCTGGCGCGCGCCATGTTCCGCTCGCGCCGTTCGTCGCGTTGACGGCGCTCGGCTGCGCCCTGTGGGCCATCGCGTTCATCCTCGTCGGGTTGCTAGCCGGAGCCGCATGGGTCGAGATCGGCTCGCTGCTCGGTCGCGTGCTGTTGGCAGTCGGGCTCGTCGTGATCGCGTTCACACTGCTGCACCGTCCTGATCACGACGACCGGCGGAGTGCATGAGATGATCGAACCGATGAAACGCGGCAACGTCTACGACGACGAGTACGAGTACGACGAGTCCGATCCGGACGGCTACCGCTCCGGCATCGCGCGAGTCGGCAAGGCTGCCGGTGGCAAGGACATCTCGATCAGGATGTTCGAGCTGCCGCCGGGTCAAGCCGTGGCGCCATACCACTACGAGTACGAGGAGGAGTGGCTGTTGGTGCTCGACGGGACCGTCTCGGTGCGCGTGCCGCAGGGCGAGCAGGAGCTGGCGCGCGGCGACCTCGTGCGCTTTGCGCCCGGCGCCGACGGCGCGCACAAGGTCTTCAACGGCGGCGAGCAGACGGCGCGCATGCTGATGCTCTCGAGCGCGCGCGAGCCGGCCGTCGCGGTCTATCCGGACAGCGACAAGATCGGCGTTTGGCCCGGCGCCTCGGCCGACGAGCTGATGCTGCGCCGCGCCGACGGGCGCGTCGACTACTACGACGGCGAGCGCTAGCGCTGAACGGCGCTGGCGCGCGGCGCGGCGCGGCGCGGCGCGCCGGCGCCGGTGCGTCGCCGGGCGCAAGGCCGCGTCGACTGAGTGTTTTCGCGCCTGCGTCAAGCTGAGCGGATGGGCAACCTCGCTCGACAGCTGCGCGTGCTTCGCCACCGCGACTTCCGCTACCTCTGGCTGGCGCAGTCGGCGAGCGTGATCGGCGACTGCATCGTGATCGTCGCGCTCGCGCTGTTCGTGATCGAACTGACGGGCAGTGCGACCGACCTCGGCCTCGTGCTGGCCGCGAGCAGCCTGCCGCTGGTCGCATTCCTGCTGCTCGGCGGCGTCTGGGCGGACCGGCTGCCGCGCCACCGCGTGATGGTCGCGACCGACCTAGTGCGCTTCACGCTGCACGCGCTGCTCGCGGTGCTGATCTTCTCCGGCACGGTCGCGATCTGGGAGCTGATCGTGATCGAGGCGCTGTTCGGCACGGCCGAGGCGTTCTTCCGCCCGGCCGCCAACGGGCTGCTGCCGCAGACCGTGCCAGAGGCGGAAATCCAACAGGCTCAGGGGTTCAGCTCGCTGTCGAACAACATCGGTGAGTTCGCCGGCCCGGCGCTTGCTACGGCGCTGGTGCTGGGGCTCGGCGCCGGCTACGCGTTCGCGCTCGACGCCGCGACGTTCCTGATCAGCGCCGCGCTGCTCGTGCGCGTACGCCCGCGCCGGCGCGCGGTTGCCGCCGACGCGCCTGTCGCGGCAGAGTCCGTGCGCGCGGAGCTGCGCGAGGGCTATCGCGAGGTCCGCTCGCGCGACTGGGTCTGGGCGACGCTGGCGTCGTTCTGCGCCGCGCTGTTCACCGGCCTGGCGCCGTGGTTCGTGCTCGCGCCGCTCGTCGCGCGCGTGCAGTACGGGCATATCGGCGTCTACGGGTATGTCTCGGCGGTGCTCGGCATCGGCACGATCGCCGGCTCGCTGCTCGGGATCGCCTGGCGGCCGCGCTTTCCGATGCGCGCTGCGATGCTCGCGATCCTGCTGTGGCCGCTCGCGGCGGTGCTCTATGCGACCGGTGTGACGCTCGTGCTGGTCGTCCCGGCGATGCTGATCGGCGGCGGCGGGATCGCGCTGTTCGACGTCTGGTGGACGACGGCGCTGGCCGAGCGAATCCCACCCGAGAAGCTCTCGCGAGTCAGCTCCTATGACTGGATGGTCTCGCTCGGGCTGCTGCCGCTCGGATACGTGCTCGCCGGGCCGCTCGCGCACGCGCTCGGCTCGGTCGACGTGCTGCTCGGCGGCTCGGCGCTCGCTGCAGTCGCGTTCGCGCTCGGGCTGCTGCCGCGCGAGACGCGCATGCTCAGGCGCCTCGATCCCGAGCGCGGCTGAACCGTTCAGCCGCGCCGGCGCCGGCGAACCTCGGCGCAGCGGTCGCGCGCTCGCCTGCGCGTCGCCTTGCGCGTGGCCGACGGACACGACAGCGCGCGGCTTTCGCGCGACGCAGCCAGCTCGCGCAGCCGCCGCCGTCGCCACTCCTCGATGTCGCACGGACGGCGCTGCGGAGTCATCGGCGAGCCGCCTCGCGCAGCGTGCTTGCGTCGGCGGCGCGCATCGGTCTCCAGCTGCACATGAGTGTCATTTCGACTCCTCTACGCGCGAGACCTGTGTTCGGATCACAGTGATTCTCACTATCGGAATCGCCGTGCCGCGCCGCGGCCCCGGCTAGCTGCTCGCTGCTGTGCCCGCGCGCCGGCGTTCGCGGCGCGCGGCGATCGAGGCCAGCAGCACGCTCGCCTCGAACAGCAGATACAGCGGCACCGTCTCGAGCACGAGCGTGATCGCATCGCCTGGCAGGAACGCCGCGACGGCGCCGCAGGCGATCACGGCGTAGCGACGGTTGTGGCGCAGCTGCGCGGGCGTGACGACGCCGGCGCGCGTCGCGACGAGGATCGCGACGGGAACTTGAAAGACGAGCCCCATCGCGAGCAGCGTTACGGCGGCGAAGTGGTAGTACTGGCTGGCCTGCACGAGCACGTTGAACTGTTCGCTGTTGAAGTTCTGAAAGAAGCGCACGGCGGCCGGCAGCACGACGAAGTAGCCGAACGTGACGCCGACGACGAACAGCAGCGGGATCGCGGCGACGACCGACGAGGCGATTTTCTGCCGGTCGGGGCTGAGCGCCGGCAGCAGGAAGCCGTAGAGCTCGAACAGGATCACCGGCAGCGCGAGGATGAACGCGAAGATCAGCGCGACGCCGATCGTCGTCGTGAACGGCTCGCCGATGCCGAGCGTGACGGGCTTGTTGCCTTCGGGCGCCTTCGACAGGCGCACGATCGCTTTGTGCAGCTGCGGAGTCACGCCGGCGAGCGCGCTGCGCGTCGCCGGCGAGGCGCCGCTGCCGGGGCGCTCGAGCGTGCCGACGACCGTCTGCAGCTGCGTCGCGACGGTACGCGCGCTCTGCTGCACCGTGTATGTCGCGCCGAGCGGGCCGTTGCCTTTCTTGACCTGCTTCTGCGTCTGCGTCGACAGCGGCTTGTTGATGATCTTCAGCAGCGCGTGGTTCTGCCACATGCAGAGACCGAACGCGACGGCGAGCGCCGCCAGGGAGATGATCAGCCGAACGCGCAGCTCCGTCAGATGCTCGACGACGCTGATTCGGTCTTCGTGCCCGATGCTCGCCGCGGCTGTGGCCATCGCTGCTCAGTCTCCCTGGCTGGTGCTCGCCGGACCGGGCCTAAGCGACCGGAGCGCTCGGCTCGCGGACGGGAACGGCAACGGGCTCTGCGACCGGCACTGCGGGCGCGGCCTGCACGGGCGCCGGGACGACTGCCTCGTGGTGGACGGCCAGCGGCGTGTGTGCCTGCTCGCCACTGAGCGTCTCCTTGAAGCCGCGCATACCGGTGCCGAGCGAGCGCCCCATCTCGGGAAGCCGCTTGGCGCCGAACACGAGCAGCAGCAGGATCAGCAGGAATGCGATGTGAATTGGATTGTCAAGACCCATTGTGTGAATCAACTCCCGAAGTTCTTTGAGGTTCCCATTGCTCTCGGCATGGGCTCTTGTCTAACTACTACGCGGTGGCGCCGGTGACAGATCATCGGCGCCACCGCGAGTTGCGAGTTGCTACGCCTTGATCAGCGGTTTGACGGCCGTCAGCACTTCCGACTGCATCAGTGGCTTGTCAAAGCCTTCGTTCGGCGTCGGGCTCTTGCCGATCAGCAAGTCAATCGCCGCCGCGTGACGGGCCTCGATCTGCACGATGCTGCCGGCGGAGGCCAGCACGGCCTTGCTCTTCAGCGAAGGCGCCGCGCCGTTGTATGCGCCGACGCCGGTGTTCTCGAGCACCGAGGCCAGCGCGAGGAACGATTTCTCGTCCGTCGCCGGGAACACGAACGTCGGTTTCGCGACCGGCTTGCCGCCGAGCTGCTTGATCGCTGCGCTCAGCGCAGTGACGTGAGCAGCCTCCTCGGCGCCAAACTCCCTGGCGTACTTGCGTGCTTCGCCGCTGAGTCCGACCGCCTTGCCCTTGACGTTGTAGAAGTCGGCCTCGAGGTACTCGAGCGTGAGCGCGAAGTTGAGGATTCCGACATCTCCGCTTTCTTCGGCAGCGAGCGCCTGCGAGACGAACGGCGCGACGGATGCCGTGCCGTAGAACGCTCCCGCGGCGAGCGCGCCGCGCAGCATGAACGCCGAGCGGGTGATGCCGTGGACCTCGCACTGCGCCAGCTCCGGGTTGATGATCTCGTTGTCAGTCATCTCTTGGTTCCTTTCTTACGATCGGTTGCGCTAGCCGAGGAACGGCTTGACCGCCGCCAGGACCGTGGACATTTCAGCCGGCGTGGCAAATGCGCCTTGCGGTGTGACTGATTTTTTGACGAGCGTGCCGAGGGTTGCCGCGTGGCGCGCCTCGACCGAGTGGATCGCGAGCGCCGAGGCCAGCACTTCGGGGCTCTGGATCTTCGCCGCCTGGCCGAGATACGCGGCCGCGCCGAGGTTCTCGACGGTGTAGGCGAGCAGCGCGACCTGCGGTGCGCTTTTGATCGGGAATTTCCCGTGCGGGTCTTCGACGGGCGTGCCGCCGAGCTTCGACACGGCCGCTTTCAGCGCGGTCACGTGCGAGTCCTCCTGGCTGCCGAACTTCTGCAGCAGTTCACCGACCTTGCCGGTGAACAGGTTCGCGGCGATCACTTTCGAGTAGAACTCGGACTCGAGGTACTCGAGCGTGAGCGCGTAGTTGAGGATTGCGATGTCGCCCGACGAGCTCGAAGCGCTCGTCGTCGTGGCGGTCGCCGTAGCGGCGCTTTTCGTGCTGCTGGAGCTGCTGCTGCTGCCGCACGCTGCCAGCACGAACGCTCCAAAGCTGGCCGCGCCGGTGGCGCCTGCCATCTTCAGGAAGCGCTTGCGGTCGACGTCGTCGCGCACCAGGCGCTCGACGATGCCGGCCGGCTGCGGCGTGGCCTGATCGGCCGGCTCCGGTGTGGCCTGATCGCTTCTCGTTGGACTGGGCATCTGGTGATACCTCCGTTGGTCACGTTGAACAGGGCCTTGCGATCCGGCGCCTGCCTTTCACTTCTTCCAGCGACCGCCTGCCTGACGGCCGCCACTATGCGATCACTACGTGGCCGCAGCTCGCCTGGATCATCGAACAGTTCAGATCCTGCGGCGCACGGTGCCTCCTCGTGCCGCTCGATCTAATGCGTTAACAGAAAGCGGCGGCTGCCCGCCAAGTCACGGGCAGCCGCCGAGCGATGCGTGTGAGTCGGTGCTCCGCCTGCCGAGCGCTAGGCGATGAAGCCGGTGCCTTCGACGGCCTTCAGCACGGCAGCCGCGGTCAGCGGCGTGTCGAACGGGCCGTTCGGCGCGATCGATGCGCCGCTCGGGTCGTTGAGCAGGCCGATCACGCTCGCGTGCCGCGCCTCGATCGTGAGGATCGAGCCGGCGGCGGCGACGTAGGCCGGCGTCTTGATGTTGAGCACCTGTCCGAGGTAGGCGTGCACGCCCGTGTTCTCCAGCACCTCAGCGGTCTTCATGAACATTTCCGCATTCGTGTTCGTGCCTTTGAAGTCGAACTTCGGTTCCTTTGCCGCCTTCGCGCCAAGCGCCTTCTTGAGGAACTTGACGTGTGCGTTCTCGTCGGCCGTGACGACCTTAAGGAAGGCCGCTGCCTGCGAGGAGAGCGGCAGGTTGGCGGCAGTCGCGCCGTTGTAGAACGCCGCCTCGAGGTACTCGAGCGTGAGCGCGTAGTTGAGGATGCCCACGTCGCCCTTGCCGAATTTCGCCGGCGGGCGGCCTTTGCCGGACGCCGCGAACGCGCTTGGCGCGAGTGCAGAGACGACCGCGCCGCCGCCGACCATCGCACCACCGGCGAGGCCGGCCTTCTTCAGAAAGCCCAGGCGTGTGTCACCTGAGACCTCCGCCGCCGCTTCGCGTACTGCGCCATCGACGTCGACCTCGTTCAGATTGATCTCGTAGCTCATTGCTGTTGCTCCTTTCGGTTACCAGGATCACGGCGCCCGGAGGGTTCCCCTGGCGAATACCGTTGACTGCTCTGTACGGGTCGATGTGCGATCCGGATCACCTCGCAGTCGCGCGCCGAGCGGATCGGTCAGTGGTTTCCGGTTGGAGTGATCCGGCCGTGGAGCTCGTGCGTAAAGTCCAACGATGGCCCGCTTGCGGCGCGAGAGCGCAGACACGAAGGACAAGCTCAGGAAGCTCGCCGACGAGGAGCTGATGGAGCTGGTCGCGGGCAACGACGCCGACGCATTCGAGGTCGTGCTCGAGCGCCACTCAGACGCCGCCTTCTCGCTTGCCTACCGGATCTGCGGCAGGCGCGCGCTGGCCGAGGACATCGCTCAGGAGGCGTTCCTCTCGGTCTGGCGCAGCGGCGCGCGCTACGACCGCGCTCGCGGCAGCGTGCGCACGTGGACGCTCGGCATCGTGCACAACCGCGCCGTCGACACGCTGCGTCGCAGCGGTACGCACGAGCGCCGCCTGATCAGCGACGAGGGCCTTGCCGAAACGCTCGAGGCGCCCGAGCGAACAGAGGTGCAGGCGGTCGAGAAAGCAACTTCACGCGAGATCCAAGGCGCGCTCTCAGAGCTGCCGAGCGAGCAGCGGCGAGTGATCGAGCTCGCCTACTTCGGCGGCTTCACGCACACGGAGATCGCCTCGATGCTTGACACGCCCGTCGGTACTGTCAAGGGCCGGATGCGCCTGGGACTGCGAAAGCTGCGCGATGAGCTGAAGGACTGGGAGGCGGCGGGCAGATGAACCCGCTCGATTCCGACTTCGACTGCCCGCAGCTGAGCGACGCGGCCGCCTACGTGCTCGGCTCGCTCGAGGACGACGAGGCGACGCGCTTTCGCGAGCACCTGCGCTCGTGCGCGCAGTGCCGCGCCGAGGTCGCCGAGCTGCAGCCGGTCGTCGACGAGCTGCCGCTGAAGGTGGCGCGCGAGGATGCGCCCGACGCGCTGCGCGAGCGGATCCTCACGACCGTGCGCAGCGAGGCGGCCGTGCTGCACGCCGCCGGCCACGAGGCCGACGAACCACCGCGGCGGTCGTCGTGGCGGTCGTGGCTGGGCAGTCCGATCGGCGTCGCGGTGGGGGTCGCGGCGGCCGTCGTGATCGCGCTCGTCCTCGTGATCGCGACGGGATCGGGCGGCGAAAAGGTCTTCCGCGGGCACATCTCGGCGAGCGCGATCGGCGCGAGCGCGACGCTGCGCCAGCACGACGGTCGCGCCGAGCTGACCGTCTCGCGGATGCCACAGCCCGGGCTCGGGCGGATCTACGAGGTCTGGCTCAGCCGCGGGCCCGGCAACGCACAGCCGACGACGGCGCTGTTCAGCGTGACCTCGAAGGGCGACGGCGAGACCGACGTGCCGAGCGACCTGCACGGGATCCGCGAAGTGATGGTCACGAGCGAGCCGGCCGGCGGCAGCCTGCGCCCGACGCGCAAGCCGCTGATCCAGATCCCGCTGAACAGCTAGCCGCGCCGGGGCGAGGCGGGCTCGGCGCGAGCCGGTGCTGCTGCGCGAGGCGGGCCGGCGCTACTCGACTGCGGAGGCGCGCGCGTTGCGCACGAGCTTGCGCATGCCGCCGATCCAGCGTTCCGGATCGGATCCCTTCAGCGCCATGAACTGCGCGACCTCGGGATGCGGAAGGATCAGCAGGCGCTCGGCGGCGATCCCCTCGACGACGGCCTCGGCGACGTCGTCCGGTTCGATCAGCCCGCCGGCGTTGAGCGCGGCGGCGCCGGCGGCGTCGTCCATCGCAAGCTCGAGCATCGGTGTGCGCACGCCTTGCGGGCAGATGCACGAGACGCGAATGCCGGCTTCGCGGTACTCGATCGCCATCCACTCGGCGAGCGCGACGGCGGCGTGCTTGGTCACGCTGTAGCCGACCGAGGAGACCTGCGTCAAGAGGCCGGCGGCCGAAGCCGTGTTGATCAGATAGCCCTCTCCGCGCGCGAGCATCTCCGGGAGCAGCGCGCGCGAGGCCCAGACGTGCGCCATCACGTTGACGCGCCACGCTTCGTCGAGCTCGTCGTCGGCGGTCTCGACCGGTCCGCCGCCGCCGCCGGGCACGCCGGCGTTGGAGACGAAGATGTCGATCGCGCCGGCAGCCTCCTGCGCGGTCGCGATCAGCGCCGTGACGCCGTCCTCGCGCGAGGCGTCGAACTCGACCGCGAGCGCGCCGTCGCCGATCTCGGCGGCGACGGCCTCGGCTTTCGCGAGGTCGCGATCGGCGACGACGACGGCGCGCGCGCCCTCCTCAGCGAAACGGCGCGAGAGCGCGCTGCCGATCCCGCCGGCGCCGCCGGTGACGACGATGTGCCTTCCGGAAAGCTCCATTGCGGCGTACTCTATGTGAGGGATGGGAGGACAGGCGGGAGTGCTCTGGGAGGACACGGCAGCGACCGGCGCGCCGGTCGCGCCGCTGTGGGGCGAGCTGCGCTACGGCGCCGAACTGGCGCAACTGCTCGCAAGCCGCGAGTTCCAGTCGGTCGAGCGCCGCGAGGACGCGCCGCCGGTGCTGCTGATTCCGGGCTTCATGGCCGGCGACGGATCGCTCGCGGTGATGCGCCAGTGGCTGCGCCGCCGCGGCCACCGCGTGCGGATGAGCGGGATTCGCACGAACGTCGGCTGCGCCGCCGAGCTCGTCGGCCGTCTCGAGCAGCGGCTGCAGGCGCTCGCCGAGGAGGCGAGCGAGCCGGTGTTCGTGATCGGCCAGAGCCGCGGCGGCTCGCTGGCGCGCTCGCTGGCCGTGCGCAATCCCGACGCGGTTGCCGGCCTGGCAATGCTCGGCTCGCCGATCGTCGACGGGCTGGCCGTATCGGGCGGCGTGCTGCGCACGGTCCGCTGGGTCGCGGCGCTCGGCGATCGCGGTTTGCCAGGTGTGTTCTCGAGCACGTGCGCGGACGGCGAGTGCTGCGCCGAGTTTCGGGCCGAGCAGGCCGCGCCGCTGCCGAGCGGGATGCGGGCGACGGCGCTCTACTCGCTCAGCGACGGCATCGTCGACTGGCGCGCTTGCGTCGACCCGCACGCACGCGGTATCGCCGTGGACTCGAGCCACTGCGGCATGTCGGTCAACGTCAACGTCTACCGAATCCTCGATCGGGCACTGGACGCAGGGCGCTGAGCGGCATGGAATGGATGAGTCCGATCGACTCGTCGTTCCTGCACATCGAGAACGCGACGACGCCGATGCACATCGGCGCGGTCAGCATCTTCGCCGGGCCGCCGCCGCCGTTTCAGCAGCTGCGCGCGATGGTCGCAGGCAAGCTCGGGCTGGTGCCGCGCTACCGGCAGAAGGTTCGCTTCGTGCCGCTTGCCGCCGGACCGCCGATCTGGGTCGACGACCCGCACTTCAGCCTCGACTACCACGTGCGCCACACGGCCGTGCCGGCGCCGGGCTCGGAGCTGGAGCTGCGCCAGATGGCGGCGCGAGTGTTCTCGCAGGCGCTCGATCGCAACAAGCCGCTGTGGGAGCTGTGGGTCGTCGAGGGGCTGAAGGACGGGCGCTGGGCGCTGCTGTCGAAGGTCCATCACTGCATGGTCGACGGCGTCGCGGCGACCGACCTGATGTCGGTGATGTTCTCCGACGAGACGGCGCCGGCGGACGCTTCGCCGGGCGCGGCCGAGCGCGGCTGGACGCCCGCGCCTGAGCCGTCCGGGATCGAGGTGCTGGCGCACACGCTGGCGCGGCGCGTTAGCCCGGCCGGTCAGCTCGAGACGCTCAAGCAGGCGCTGCAGGCGCCGCGCGAAACGCTGCGGACGTTGGCCGAGATCGCGCGCGCCGCGGCGGCAGCGGCGCCGAGCCTGCGTCCGGTCGCCGCCTCGTCGCTGAACGGGCCGATCGGCCCGCACCGGCGCTGGAGCTGGGCCGAAGTGCGCCTGACCGACGTCAAGACGGTGCGCGCGGCGTTCGGCGGCACGGTCAACGACGTCGTGCTGACGGTTATCGCGAACGGCTTCGCCGAGCTGCTGGAGTCACGCGGCGAGCGGATCGACAGCGAGCGCGTCGTGCGCACGATGGTGCCGGTCTCGGTGCGCCCGCGCGGCCAAACCGGGGTCTACGACAACCGCGTCTCGGCCGTCTTCGCCGGACTGCCCGTCGGGCTGACCGACCCGATCCGGCGGCTTGACTCGATCCGCGCCGAGATGGACGGGATCAAGCAGTCCAAGCAGGCCATTGCCGGCGACGTGCTGAGCTCGATGTCCGGCTTCGCGCCGCCGCTGCTGCTGGCGCTCGGCAGCCGCCTCGTGACGCTGTCGCCGCGTCTGAACATGCACACGGCGACGACGAACGTGCCCGGCCCGCAGCAGCCCGTGCAGACGCTCGGACGGCGCCTGCTGCAGTCCTATCCGTTCGTGCCGGTCGTCGGCTCGATCCGCATCGTCGTGGCGATCTTCTCCTATGACGGCGGCCTCTACTTCGGCGTCACCGGCGACTACGACGGCGCCGGCGACATCGACGTGCTGACGGGCGGCATCGAGCGAGGCATGCAGGATCTGCTCGCGCTCGCCGAGCCGCCGCGGCCGATGCCGGCGAAGACGATCTCCAAGCGCGCCGCGCTGAGAGCGCCGGCCGCGAAACGCTGAAGGCGCGTGCTGCGCGGCGGCGGCGCTCGGCGTGAGAGGATGCGCCGGCCGCTCCGCCGCGCGCGCTGAAGCGCAGCGGCAGAGCACTGCGGAAACCGACTTGCGAAGGAGTGACAGATGCCAGAGATCGAGTTCTCGACGAGCGCCGGTGAGACGAAAGGCTATTTGGCGAGCCCTGCCGGCGGGCAGGGGCCGGCCGTGATCGTGCTGCAGGAGTGGTGGGGCGTCGAAGAGCACATCCGCTCGGTCTGCGACCGGCTCGCGGCCGACGGCTTCTTCGCGCTTGCGCCTGACCTGTTCGACGGCGAGACGACAACTCAGCCGAGCGAGGCCGAACAGAAACTGATGGCGCTGTCGATGGACAAGGCCGAGCCGCAGATGTGCGCTGCCGCGGACTACCTCGCGGGCCTCGACGGGGTGCAAGGCGACGGCGTCGGCTCGCTCGGCTTCTGCCTCGGCGGCGGCCTCGCGGTGTGGGCCTCGGCGACGTGCCCGAAGATCACGGCGACGGTCAGCTACTACTACGTGATGCCGCACGGCAAGCCGGACTTCGCCAAGGTCAAAGGGCCGGTGCTCGGCCACTTCGGCACCGACGACGCATTCATCCCACACGAGGACGCGAAGGCGCTCGAGGGCGAGATGCGCGACGCTGGCGTCGACGTCACGTTCCACTACTACGACGGCAACGGGCACGCGTTCTTCAACGAGATCGACCGGCTCGGCACCTACGACGCCGACGCGGCGCGGCTCTCGTGGGAGCGCACGGTCGGCTTCCTGCGCGACGCGCTCGCCTAGCGTTCCTCGCGACTGCGCTCGCGAGCGGCCTTGAAGCGGACGATCCTCAGCATGCTCGCCTGCGCGCTCGCGCCGGCCGCGCTCGCGCTCGCGACGACGCCTGCGCTGGCGACGGCCTCGCCATGGTCGGCGCCGGCGCCGCTGGGCTCGTGCCCGGCGGCGGGCGCCGCACGCGCGGTGTTCCCGCGCGAGGCGCCGACGCACACGACCGGGCGCGGCGCGGTCGTGTGGAGCGCGGCGCGCGGCTGCGCGAGCGGCGCCGGCACGCTGATCTCGACGATCGGCTCGGCGGACGCGCCGTCGACGCCGCACTACGCGCTGACGCCGGACGGTCACAGGCTCGCGCTGAAGGCGCCGCTGACGCTCGCGCCGGCGCCGCACGGCCAGATCGCGATCGCCGGCTCGGGCGGATCGAACGGCGGCGGCTCGCTCGTGCAGGGAACGGCGGCGGGCGCATTCTCGCCGCTCGGCGAGCTCGCCGGCGCGGCGCTGCCGGGCACGCTCGCGACGGGCTATCTCGGTGACCTCGCAGCCGCTTCGCCGATCGCCGGCGGCGTCGACGACGACGGCTTGCAGCTGCGGATCGAGCGCTACTTCGCGAACGCGCTCTCGCCGACGCTCACGGTCGCCGGACACGGCGGCGCAATCGAATCGCCGACGGTCAGCCTCGACTTCCGCACTGACGCGATTCTCGCGTGGGCACAGCACGGGGCGCTGTACGCGCGCGACATGCCGGCTGCCGACCGTCCAGCATCCGCCCGCCCGCAGCCGACGCAGCGCCTGGCGAGCGTCGGGCGCTCGCCGCGCGTGACGGCGCTGATCAGCGACGACAACCGCGCGATCGTCGCGTGGGCGGACGAACGCGCGGGCACGACGAGCGTCTACGTCGACGCCTCGGGCGCCGGCGTTCACTTTGCCGCGCCGCAGCTGCTCGAGCGCTTCGCCAATCCGAGCGGCGTGCGCTATCCGCTGAGCTCGCCGCTGCTGACGCGACTGAGCTCGGAGAGCGTGATGCTCGCGTGGACGGGCGCGCAGGACGGGCACTGGGTCGTGCGCACGGCGGCGATCGACCTCAACGGCCTGCGCGCGACGAGCACGATCAGCTCGCCTGAAGCGGACGCGCTGCTGAGCGATCTGGCTCCAGGGCCAAACGGCGAGGCGATCGCGCTTTGGAGCGAACCGCAGCGCGCGGCCGGCGGCGCACTGGAGCTCAGCAGCGAGGCGATCGTCGCTGCGCGCGGCATCGACGCCTATCCCGGCAGGACCGTGTTCGCACCGCCCGAGCAGATCGCGCCGCCGGGACCGAACACAGACGCGACGGTCGCGTTCGATCCAGACAGCGATCGCGCGATCGCGCTTTGGCGCGGCGCGGGCGGAGCGATCGAATACGCGATTCGCAGCTCGCCGGCAGCGCCCTGATCGCAGCCGAGCTGGTGAAGGCCGAGTGGGTCGCGGCCGAGCTGGTCACAGTCGAGCGGGTCGATGCCGAGCAGGTCGCTCAGAAGATCTGCTGATAGATCAAGAAGACGTTCATCGCCGTGATCAGCACGGCGAGCAGGCCGGCGATCGACGTCGTCAGACGGCTGTTGACGTGCGCGCCCATCACGTCCTTGCGCATCGTCAGCAGCACGAGCGGGATCAGCGCGAGCGGGATGCCGAAGGACAGCACGACCTGGCTGAGCACGAGCGCGTCGGTCGGGTTGACGCCGATCGCGAGCACGACGAGCGCTGGGACCATCGTGACGATGCGCCGCAGCAGCACGGAGATGTTGAGCTTGAGGAAGCCGCTCATGACGACCTGGCCGGCGTAGGTGCCGACGCTCGAGGAGGATGCTCCGGAAGCGAGCAGCGCGACCGCGAAAGCCAGCGCAGCGA
Source organism: Solirubrobacteraceae bacterium (assembly GCA_036271095.1). Classification (GTDB taxonomy): domain Bacteria; phylum Actinomycetota; class Thermoleophilia; order Solirubrobacterales; family Solirubrobacteraceae; genus Palsa-744. The sequence continues at coordinate 160,727 of DATBBG010000060.1, read as the reverse complement.
CGCCGCCGACCTGGTTGCCGAAGCCGTGGTAGGCGACCTGGATCGAGTCGACGTGCGTGTGGCCGGTCGCGTGAAACAGCTTTGCGGCAACGGCGAGCATGGCCATGTTGACGAGGCCGGCGCAGGTCAGCGCGATGACGATGTCGAGACGCTCGAAGCGCAGCACGCGCGTGCGCTCGCCGTCGTCGCGCAGCGACAGCCGGTCCTTCGTCAGCGCCGAGTGCAGGTAGATCGCGTGCGGCATCACGGTCGCGCCGACGATGCCGACGGCGACGTAGATGCTCTCGGAGCCGCCGAGGTGGGGCACGAGCCCGGAGAGCGAGCCGTGCACGGACGGGCCGATGCGCAGCGTCTCATAGAGGAAGCCGAGGAAGATGATGCCGAGCAGCGCCGTGATCGCGAGCTCGAAGCGGCGGACGCCGCGCGTCTGCAGCTCGAGGATCGCGAAAGCGATGAAGCCGGTGATCACGCCGGCCCACAGCAGCGGTACGCCGAACAGCAGGTTCAGGCCGAGCGCGGCGCCGACGAACTCGGCGACGTCTGTCGACATCGCCATCACCTCGGCTTGCGCCCACATGCCCCAGGTGACGGCGCGCGGGTAGTGCTCGCGGAAGACCTCGGGCAGCGACTGGCCGGTGACGATGCCGAGCTTCGCGGACAGGTATTGAATGAGCATCGCCATCAAGTTCGCTGCCAGCACGACCCACAGCAGCAGGTAGCCGAACTTGGCGCCGCCTTGGATGTTCGTCGCGAAGTTGCCGGGATCGACGTAGGCGATCGCAGCGACGAACGCCGGGCCGAGCATCGCGAGCGTCGCGCGCAGGCGCCCGCGCGAGAGCAGATGATCGAGCGCGCTCGGGCCGCTGAGCGCGCTCGCCGGACTCGCGCTGACGCTCGCGGGGCTGGCGGCGACCGGCGCAGCGCCAACGACTTCGAGCGCCGGGTCCGGTCGCACCGGCGTCACGCTGAGACGCCCTCGCGATCGTCGCGCTCGCGTGCGCCGTCGGGCGAGTCGGGCCGGCGCTCGTCGCCGCGCGCGCGATCGCCGTCCTCGAGCTGAACGCGCATCGCGCCGGCGAGGCGTCCGCCGATCGCGTGCTCGAAGCTCCGCTCGCCTTCGCCGAAGCTGACGAGCAGCGGGCCGCCGAACGGCTGGCGCTCGCGCACGAGCAGCCGATCGCCGGGCGAGATGCCGAGCTCGGAGAGGTAGCGCAGCATTTCGGGGTCGGCGTCGGAGACGCGTACGAAGACGCCGCTGTCGCCCTCGCCGAGGCGGTCGAGCGCGAACGTCTCGGGCTCGTGCAGCTCGAGCTCGGCGCTCGGGATCGGATCGCCGTGCGGGTCGAGCGTCGGGTTGCCGAGCTTTTCGGCGATCAGCCGCTCGAGATCCTCGGAGATGACGTGCTCGAGCACCTCGGCCTCGGCGTGGACGCGATCCCAGGACATGTCGAGCGACTCGGCGAGGAACAGCTCGAGCAGGCGGTGATGGCGGATCACCTCGAGTGCGACCTTGCGACCGTCGTCGGTCAGGCGCACGCCGCGATAGGGGACGTGCTCGATCAGGCCAAGCTCGCCGAGGCGCTTGAGCATCGCTGAGACCGAGCCGGGCGTGATGCCGAGGCGCTCGGCGAGCGCGTTCGTCGCGACCGGCTGCTCGGTGCGCGCCTGCAGCGTGAAGATCGCCTTGCAGTAGTCCTCTACGGCGGCGGAGATTGGATGCTCTCTTGTCGACATGAAAGAGATGTTATGGCATGCCAAGTTTTCTTTCAAGGGGCCGCTGGATGTTCATCGATCGACTCTTTAGGACAGGATGCAGCGCGAATGGACCGCGACTACGAGCTACAAACCCACCAGGCGGAGGACCGCCACTGGTGGTATCGCGGGCGGCGCAGCGTGCTCGACAAGGTGATCGCCGACATGCGTCTGCCGGCGCGCGCGGAGATCCTCGACGCGGGCTGCGGCAGCGGACGCAACATGATCGATCTGGCACGGCACGGGACGGTGACGGGCGTCGAGCTGTCGCAAGCGAGCGTCGAGCTCGCGCGCAAGCGCGACGCCGGCGAGGTGATCGAAGGATCGGTGCTGGAGATGCCGTTCGAGGTCGGCCGCTTCGATCTCGCTGCGTCGCTCGACGTGATCGAGCACCTCGAGGACGACCTGGCGGCGCTGCGCGAGCTGCGCCGCGTCGTCAAGCCGGGCGGGACGCTGCTGGTGACCGTGCCGGCCTACCAGTGGCTGTGGAGCGGTCACGACGTCGTCAACCACCACTACCGCCGCTACACGCGCCGAACGCTTCAGCGCGTCGGCGAGCAGGCCGGCTGGCAGCAGGCGCGCACGACGTACTTCAACTCGCTGCTGCTGCCGGCGGCGATCCTGCTGCGCGTGCTCGACCGCTTCAATCGCAAGACGACCGAGTCGAGCCTCGACCTGTGGGTTCCGCCGGAGCCGCTGAACTGGCTGCTCGAGCGCCCGCTCGCGCTCGAGGCGGCGATGATCGGCCGAGGCGGACGGATTCCGGCCGGCCTCTCGCTGCTCGCAGTGTTCCGCTGAGCAGCCGAGCGCCCCTCCTCTGATCGGCCCCTCACGGGGCCCCTCGATGCCGCGACGTGCTCGCGCGGCGGCGCCGCTCAGCTCTCGACGTCGACGACGACCGGCGGGTGATGGTGCATGCGGAACGTCCAGGCGCGGTTGACGAAGAAGGTAAGCACGGTGACGATCACGGTCGCGAACGCCTGACTGAGCAGCTTCTCGACGCCGGCGCCGTCGACGAACAGGTACAGCAGGCCCTCGTTGAGCGCCAGCCCGCAGCCCTGCACGACGCCCCAGCGCACCGGCGTCAGCGAGTCGCCGACGTGCCCGGCGAAGGTCCAGCGCCGGTTCAGCAGGAAGCCGTTGACGGCGCCGAGGACGAAGCCGATCGCAGAGGCGGCGAGGTACCAGACTCCGAAGACCTTCAGCAGGACCGTGTAGATCGCGAACGCGATCACCGTGTTCGAGACGCCGACGATGCCGAACTTGACGAACTGCACGAGCATGGGCGCATTCAGTCGCGCCAGCGGTCCCGGTAGGCTGATGGGCGTCCTCTTCGATGCGGGGCCGTCGTAGCGCATTCTCAGACAGGATGAACGATAAATTCATCGCGGGCTTAGGACTGGGTCTGAAGATCCTGAGAACGTGAACCCGACTCGCGAACAGACATCGGTAGGCCAGCAGATGCCCGACACAGCGCTTCGCACTCCGAAACTGCTCAGCATCGTTGCGCCGGTGTACAACGAGCAGGAGCTGGCGGAGGCCTTCGTGACGCGCGCTTGCGCGGCGGCGGCCGAGTTCGAGTTCGAGCTCGTGCTCGTCAACGACGGCTCCAGCGACGGCACGCCGGAGCTGCTCGACCGGATCGCGGCAGCCGACTCGCGTGTGCGCGTGATCCACCTGTCGCGGAACTTCGGCCACCAGGCGGCGCTGACGGCCGGCCTCGAGCACGCCGCCGGCGATGTCGTCGCGATGATCGACGCCGACCTGCAGGATCCGCCGGAGCTGATCCCGGACATGATCGCGCAGTGGAGTCAGGGCGCGGACGTCGTCTATGCCGTGCGCAAGCAGCGCGAAGGCGAGACTGCGTTCAAGCTCGCGACGGCGTCGTGGTTCTACAAGCTGTTCGACAAGCTCGCACAGGTCGACCTCGAGCCGAACTCGGGCGACTTCCGCCTGCTCGACCGACGCGCGCTCGACGCGCTGCTGGCGATGACCGAGCGCTCTCGCTTCCTGCGCGGGATGACGGTCTGGGTCGGCTTCAACCAGACGGCGGTCTCTTACGAGCGCGACGCGCGCTCGGCCGGCGAGACGAAGTACACGCTGCGCAAGATGCTGCGCTTCTCGCTCGACGCGATCACTTCGTTCTCGCACCTGCCGCTGCAGCTGGCGACATACGTCGGGATGCTCTCGGCGAGCGTCGCGTTCGTGGCGATCCCGGTCGTGATCATCCTGCGCCTGTTCGACTCCTACCTGCCCGGCTTCGGCGCGATCACGATCGCGATCCTGCTGCTCGGCGGGATCCAGCTGATCGCGCTCGGCGTGATCGGCGAGTACGTCGGGCGGATCTATGACGAGGTCAAGCACCGCCCGCTGTACATCGTGCGCGAGGAGCGCAATCCGCCGATGGCCGAGCCCGAGTCGCTGCTGCGGCCGGTGACGCGCGCAGGCCTGCCGGCGCGGGCGCGACAGCGGATCCGCTAGCACCGCTCCGCCGGGCTGGGAGCGGTGTTGTTTGCCGACGATGACGCTGACGCACCGACGACGACGCCTCCGCGAGACGCCGCTTGCGCGAGTGCTCGCCTGCGTCGCGCTGTGCTTGCTCGGCGTCGGCGCCTTCGCAGGCGCGGCGCGCGCTGAAGCGTGCGCAGGCGTCGGCCCGACGGCGCCGTGCCCGTACGCCTCGGCGCAGATCGTCGGTCAGCGCGCCGAGGGCGTGCTGCGCTTTCCCGAGGCGGTCGCCGTCGACGCGCAGGGCGACGTCTACGTCGCCGACCAGCTCAGCTACGTCGTGCAGAAGTTCTCGGCGGCGGGCACGTTCGAGACCGAGTGGGGCTCCTACGGCGGCGGCCACAGCCAGTTCGGCCCGATCGGCGGGCTCGCGGTCGACGCGGCCGGCAACGTCTACGTGGTCGACTCCAGCCACGATCGAATCGAGAAGTTCACGGGCGAAGGCGCGTTCATCACGCAGTGGGGGCACAAGGGCTCGGAACCGGGCCAGTTCAACTTCGGCTCCTCGCAGGACTACACCAAGCCGCCGGGCGGCGGGATCGCGGTGACGGGCAACTTCGTCTACGTCGCCGACTCGGGCAACAACCGGATCGAGCGCTTCAACCTCGAAGGCGGCGAAGCTCTCGCGTGGGGCACGAAGGGCAGCGGGCCGGGGCAGTTCTCCTACCCTCGCGGCGTCGCGGCGAACGAAGCCGAGGTGCTCGTCGCCGACGACGACAACCATCGGATCGAGAAATTCAACCTCGAAGGCGCCTACGAATCCTCGGCCGGCTCGCAGGGCGCCGGCGCCGGTCAGTTCGGCTTCCCCTACGGCGTCTCGCTCGACGCTGCCGGCAACGCTTACGTCGCTGACGACCTCAACCATCGCGTCGTCAAGCTGACGCCGACGCTCGCGTTCGCGGGCGCGTGGGGCGGCTACGGCACGAAACCGGGGCAGCTTGCGTTCCCGCGCGCGATCGCCAGCGATCCGGCGGGCGACTCCTACGTCGCGAACACGGCGAACGACCGGATCGAGGTCTACAACCCGGAAGGCCGCTTCCTGCGCACGATCGGCTTCTCCGCGCGCGGGCTGGGGACGTTGACGGCGCCGCGCGGGCTCGCGCTGGACCCGAGCGGCGGGCTGCTCGTATCGGACACGGTCGGCAGCCGCGTCGAGCTGTTCGCGCCGCTGACCGACGCGTTCGTGACGCAGTGGACGGTCGCCGGCGGCCACGACGCGAGCTTCGCCAAGCCGACCGGGATCGGCGTCGACCCGCGCGGCTCGGTCTACGTCGCCGACGAAGGCAACGAACGGATCGCGCACATGTGGGGCGACGGCACCTACCTCTCGGAAATCGGCGGTCCGGCGGACATCGGCGGCGCTGCGCTGAACGACGTCGCAGCGGTCGTCTCGGCGCCCCGGTCGGGGCGGATCTACGTTGCCGACGCGGGGCACAATCGCGTGCTCGTCTACGGCAGCGAAGGCTCGCTGCTGGCGCGCTGGGGCGCCGGCGGCGGCAACGGCGCGTCGAGCAGCTCGCCGAGCGGCTTCAACCATCCGACGGGCATCGCGATCGGCACGTCGCCGTTCGGCGAAGACGTGTTCGTCGCGGACAAGGGCAACGACCGCATCGTCGAGCTCTCGCAGAGCGGCGAAGTGCTGCGCACGTTCGGCTCGCGCGGCGGCGGCGACGGGCGCTTTCACGCTCCGTCGGGCGTCGCCGTCGACGGCGACGGCGACGTCTATGCGGTCGACAGCGAAGACAACCGCGTCGAGGAGTTCGACGCGAATGGTCGCTTCGTCGCGAAGTGGGGCTTTCGCGGCACCGGACTCGGCGACTTCTCGCAGCCGACGGCGATCGCGATCGACTGCGCCGGCAATCTCTACGTCGCCGATACGAACAACAATCGCGTCGAGCGCTTCGACCCCGTCGAAGCGGTCTCGACGGGCTGCCTGCCGGCGAGCGCGTGGCCGCCGCCGCTCGACGTCGCACCGGTGCTGACGGTCGGCGTGCCGCGATCCTCGGGCGTGCTCGCGCGCCGCGCGCTGGCGCTTAGCGTGAGCTGCCAGCGCGAATGCAAGGTGCTGGTGACGGGAACGCTGTCGGTCAGCGGGCGCAAGGTCTCGGTCGCGCTCGTCGCCGCGGCGCGATCGCTGCCGCGAGCGCGCGCGGCGCATCTGCGCCTGCGCGTCGGGCCGATCGCGCTGCGGCGGCTGCAGCGCGCGCTCGGCAAGCACGCGGCGATGACGGCGCGCGTGCAGATCGTCGCGGAGGGACCGACGGGTCGGCGCACGACGGTTAATCGAATCTATGCAGTTCGCCGATAGTGATCCCATGGCGAGCATCGACCACCGCCGCGAGCGGATCAAAATCGAGACCGAGCGCCACCGCATCGAGGGGCTGCTGACGCTCGCGCGCGACGGCTATCGCAGCCGCGTCTCGGACGTTCTGAATGCGTCTGAGCGCGACTTCGTGACGCTGACCGACGTGACCGTGGCGCCGCTCGACGGCGGGGCGGTCGAGCACTTTCCGTATCTGACGGTCGCGCGCCGGCACATCGTCTTCGCGGTCGCCGCCGAGGAGCTGCTCGACGACTGACTAGGGGATCGAGAAGCTCGCGGCGCTGGTTACGGCGCCGACCGGAGCGCTCGCGTTCGTGACGGTGACGAGGCCGCTGCTCGCGCCTTCGGGAATGGTCGCGTCGAGCTTGCTCGCCGAGACATACTCGACGGCCGTCGCGCTGACGCCGTCGAAGGCGACTTGCGAGCCGTGCGTGAAGCCGACGCCCTTGATCGTGACCGACCTCCCCGGCGCGCCGTGCTTCGGGCTGAAGCCGGTCACGGACAGCGTCGGCGTGAACTCGAGCTTCGTCGCGGCAGCCCCGCCGGGACCGCTGACGGCGAGCTTGCCGGGCTTCGCGCCGTTGGGGACGATCGCTTCGATTTGCGTCGGCGAGATCACCGTGAAGCCGGCGCTGAGCTTGCCGATCGTGACTTCGTCGACTCCGTCGAGCGCGCTGCCTTCGATCGTCAGCGAGCTGCCGGTGATGGCGCTGCTTGGCGTGAAGCCGGAGATCGAAGGCACGCTGGAGGCGACGACTGACGTCTGTACGGAGGCCGTCGGAGCGCTCTCGCCGCTCGCGTTCGCGGCGGTTTCCTGGACGCGGATCGTCGCGCCGAGGTCGTCGGCGCCGAGCACGTAGCTGGAGCCGTTCGCTGCGGCGATCGGCTGACAGCCGCTGCCGCTCGCGTTGCAGCGCGCCCACTGCTCGCGCAGCGACGTCGGCGCAGCGCTCCATTGGCCGGGTGTGACGGTGAGCGTCTGCCCCTGCTCAGCAGCGCCGGCGATCGCCGGCGGCGCGGCGTCGACGGGGGCGCCGGGCAGCGCGAACGCTTCGAGCCCGGTCGGACTGCCGACGCCGGTCGGCCCGTCGTAGCCGGCGACGGCCTTGCAGGCGCTTGTGCCGGCGCAGCTGCCGTTGTGTCCGGAGACGACGTCGTAGAGCGCGGCGCTTTCGCCGAGGTGCGCGTACAGCGTCGCGCTCGGGCTCTGCGCGCCGCGCGCGCCGCCGGCGAGCGCGAACTCGGCGGCGAGGATCGGCGATGCGACCGACGTGCCGCCCCAGACGCCCCAGCCGGTCGGCGCGCCGTGGCCTTCGGGGACACTGTCGTAGACGTCGACGCCGGTTTCGGGGTCGCCGATCGCGGCGACGTCGGCGACCGAGCGCGCGGCGCCGCAGCCGGTCGCGGCGAAGCTCGCGACGGCGCTCTGCCACGGGCCGGCGTCGAATACGTCGCTGCAGCCGCTGCCGCCTTCGCTCCAGACGGTGCTGCTCCAGGCGCCTTTGCTTTCGCTCAGCGAAGTGCCGCCGACGGCGAGCACGTCGGACGCGCTCGCAGGGAAGTTCGCGCCGATTTCTTCTTCGCCGAGGCACGCCTTGTTGAGGTAGCCGCAGTCGCCTGAGCTCGCGGCGACGACGACGCCGGGGTGCTCGTAGTCGGCGCCGTCGAGGCTCGCGTCGTCCGCTTCCTCGGCGGCGCCGTAGGAGTTGCTGATCTCGGTCGCGCTGAGGCTCGCAGCGGTGTCGACGGCCGCGCCGAGGTCGCTGAATTCTTCGCTGCTCGCCTCGACGAGCATGATCCGGCAGCCGGGGCAGATCGCGTGCGCCATCTGCACGTCGATCGAGATCTCGCCGGCCCATTCGCCCTGCTTGGGCGGCAGCGGCGAGGCGGCGCCGGACTGGTTGAGCTTGCGAAAGCAGCCGTTCGCGGCGGTGCACGCGGGCAGCCCGAACTGCGCGTCGTAGACGGCGAGGTCGGCTTCGGCGTGCGGATCGTCGAAGGCGTCGACGAGCGCGATCGTCTGCAGCGGCGAGGCGCGCGTTTCGCTCGGCAGCGCGTAGGCGGCGTGCAGGCGCTGCGGCGTCAGGTAGCCCGGTTCGGGCGCTTTGACGTCGACGGCCGGATGCCCGCCGGAGGCCGCTTCGCGTGACTGCTGCCTGGCACTCGCCTGCAGCTCGGAGGCGCTCAGCGATGCCGGCACGAGCTTCGTCGCGAGGCATGCCGCCCGACCGGGGCGCGGTGCGCGGCAGACTCGCTCGACGCGGTAGCCGCGTGCGGCGCTCGCCTGCGCCGTCGCGGCGCCGGCGAGCGGCAGCGACAGGGCCGCAAGCGCACATGCACAGACGACGAGTCGCATCGCCGGTTGCTTCGATCGCCCTCCTGGCGAAGCGCTGCCCGCGCCCCTCGCACGCATGACTGCAGAGATCGTACACGGCTCGAAAACTCAGACGAACAAGCACGATCCGCTCGCGCTCGCAGTGGCGGCGCGAGCAGCGCGGCGGCTCGACTAGGCTCGATCGTCGATGCCGTTTGCAAACCATCGGCGTTCGCGAGCGATCGGCTGCTCGCTCGGGCTCGCGGCGCTCGTCGCCGCGCTGCAGCTCGCGCTTTTCTCGGCGGGCGCAGCTGCGGCCAGCGCGAGCAGCGCCGGCGAGCTGTTTGCGTTCGGCGGCAACGGCTGGGGTCAGCTCGGCAGCACGCTCGACATCGGGCAGCTGGGCGGCGAGCAGCTGCCGACGCCTTCGCCGACGCCCGTCGCGTTGCCGGGCGCCGTCGGCGCGGTCGTGCAGATCGCGGCCGGCGCGCGCTTCAGCCTCGCGTTGACGGCGTCCGGCCAGCTCTACGCGTTCGGCGAAAACGGATACGGGCAGCTCGGAAGCACGCTCGGCAACGGCAGCGAAGTGGCGAATCCGACGCCGGCGCTGGTCCGCCTGCCCGGCGCGACCGGCGCGGTGTCGCAGATCGCGGCAGGCGCGAGCCACAGTCTCGCGCTGACGGCGACCGGCCAGCTGTACGCGTTCGGCGCGAACCGCTACGGCCAGCTCGGCGTCGCGACGAACAGCGGTAGCGAAGCAGCGAATCCGACGCCGGCGATCGTCAGCCTGCCGGCCGACGCGGGGCCGGCCGTGGCGATCGCCGCGGGCGCAGCAGACAGCCTCGTGTCGACTGCCGCCGGCCGGCTGTATTCGTTCGGCGAGAACAACTACGGCCAGCTCGGCGTCGCGGCTGACAGCGGCAGCGAAGCGGCGAACCCGGCGCCGGCACAGGTGAGCCTGCCGCTCGCCGCGGGCCGGCCGGCGGCGATCGCTGCCGGCTCGCAGCACAGCCTCGTGCTGGGCTCGACGGGACGCGTATACGCATTCGGCGCGAACCGCTACGGCCAGCTCGGGCGCCTGGCGAACGTCGAAAGCGAAGGCGCGAACCCGGCGCCGGTGGAAGTTGCGCTTCCGGCGGGCGCCGGCGCGGCGAGCGAGATCGCGGCCGGCGCCTCGCACAGCCTCGTGCTGAGTGCCGGCGGGAGCGTCTATGCGTTCGGCGAGAACGACGACGGGCAGCTCGGCGGGCCGGCGAACGTCGGCAGCGAAGCAGCGAACGCGCAGCCGATGCCGGTCAGCCTGCCGGGAGCCGACGGCGCGCCGATCGCGATCGGCGCCGGCGAAAGCGAGAGCCTTGCGATCACCGCGACGGGGCAACTGTTCGCGTTCGGATCGAACCTCGACGGCCAGCTGGGCAGCGCCGCTAACAGCGGCGCCGGCACGCCGAACGCGACTGCACTAGCGGTCGAACTGCCGCTCGGCACGACAATCGACGCGGTCGCACAGGGGCCGACGGCGACGCACGTGCTTGCGCTCGTCGCCGACCTCGCGGTGCTCAGCAGCTCGCTGCCGCCGGGCCAGATCGGCGTGGGCTATGGCGCCACTGCCGTCGCATCGGGCGGCGAGGGCGGCTACACGTGGAGCGCCAGCGGCCTGCCGCTGGGGCTCTCGATCGATCCGGCGAGCGGCCAGATCGGCGGCACGCCGACGGCGCCCGGCACGAGCGAGGTCGTGCTTCACGTCAGCGACCGCTTCGGCGTCGGCGCAAGCAGCGCGGCGATCGCGCTGACGATCGCGGGGCTGCCCTCGCCGCCGCGCGCGTTCGTCTCCTCGACGCTGACCGAAGCGGAGATCAGAGCGAGCTTGCACCAGCAACTCGGGATCAAGGGCAGCTCGGCGCGGATCGCGAGCGTGCGCAAGCACCGCAGCTTCACCTACGGCTTCACGGCGTTGACGGCCGGGCTGCTCACGATTGACTGGTACTACGTGCCGCCGGGAGCGCATCTCGCGCGCCGCGCCGCGCCGGTGCTGCTCGCCGCCGGCCGGCTGAGCTTCGCGACGGCCGGCACGAGGAAGATCACGCTGAAGCTGACGCCGGCGGGCCGCAAGCTCTTGCGCAAGCGCAAGCGGATCGCGCTGACCGCGAAGGGCACCTTCACGCCGCTCGGCAAGCGAGCGATCACGGCGAGCACGAGCTTCGTGTTGAAGCGCTGAGCTTCTGCTTCCACTGGAGCGGAGAGGGCGGGATTCGAACCCGCGATGGAGTTTGACCCCCATACTCGCTTAGCAGGCGAGTGCCTTCAGCCTCTCGGCCACCTCTCCCGGTTGGGGAACGGCGAAGTCTAGAGGCTGCGCGGTGAGCCGCAGGCGCGTCAGCCGCCGACGGCGGCCCCGTTCGACGCCGGCGCGCCGCCGGCCACGGCAGCGCGCGCCGCGTCCGGGTCGTCGTCGAGCCGGCGCTGCCACTCCTGCACCTCCTGAGGAAAGCGCTCGCTGCTGTAGGACGGCCATTCTGATGCGGGAATCGCCGTCGGCGGGTGCTGCAGCTCGGTCAGAGTCTCGCCGTCGTCGAGCAGGAAGACCGGCTGGACGACGACCTTCAGCAGGCGCAGCTTCACAGGATGATCCCGATCGCTTTGATCGCTTCGACGATTTCTTTGATCGCTTTCGTGTTCGCGGCGAGGGTTTCCGCCGGAACGGCGATCGTCGCGTGCCGCGCGACCGGCGTGACACCTTTGTAGAGCGCGATTTTGGTCGCGTTGAAGGTGAGCTGTTCGTTCGGGAAGACGCCGAAGATCAGCGGTTCGGTCGTTTCGCTGTTGGCGATGTAGAGACGGTTGCTGCCTTTCTCTTTGTATCCCGCCGTGGCGCCGAGGAAGACGTTGCCGCTGCCGGCGCATTCGCCGCCCGCAGCGACGCCGACGGCCGTGTTTTCGCGGCCGGTCACGAGTTCTCCGAGCGCGAAAAGGCCGACGGCCGTGTTGTAGTTGCCGGTCGTGCTCTCGGTCATCGCGACCGCGCCCACGGCGACGTTGCCTTCGCCGGTCGTGTTGCGCGTCAGCGTGCCGCGGCCGACGGCCACGCCTTCCGCGCCGGTCGTGTTGTTGCGCAGCGCTTCGAATCCGTAAGCAGTGTTGCGACTCGCGGTGTTTTCGAACATCGCCTTCCAGCCGACGGCCGTGTTTTCGAGGCCGGTTTTGTTTTCGTTCATCGCCGAGTAGCCGATCGCTACGCAGCCAGAACCAGTCGTGTTCTGGTTCAGCGCGCGGAAGCCGACCGCGATGTTGCCCGTCGCCGTCTGCTGCGTAGCGAGCGATTCGCAGCCGATCGCGACGTTTTCTTCGCCCGTCGTGATGTTCACGCCGGCGTTCTCGCCGACCGCCGTGTTTCCACCACCGGTCGTCAGGCGCCCGAGCGCCTGGCTGCCGATGGCCGTGTTGTCTTCGGTGCTCGTTTCGTGCGTGCCGCTGAGCAGGTGCATCGCGTGCCAGCCGTAGGCAGTGTTGCCACGGTGTTTTTCGTGTTCTTCTTTGCTCTCGCCGATGAAGCTCGCGAACGCGCCTTCGCCGATCGCCATGTTTTCGCCCGGCAGCATGATCAGCTCGGAGGCGGGAACCGCTTCGACGTTCGCGGCCGTCAGCACGACGGCGCCGGTTTTGCCGTTGACGCTCGAGACGCCTTCCGCGTGCGCGGCCGGCGCGTGCAGCGCGGCGTCGGCGAGCAGCGCGCCGGTCGCCGCTGCCGTCATCCCGAGGATCGCTCGTCGCCTGGTCGTCGGCTCGGGCACGTCGGGGCTCGAGCCCGTCGCACCGATCGCCCTGCCGTCGCCGCCAGCTCCCAAGTCGATGCCCATCACGCCTCCTGTGTTCGGATTCGACCGCGACGACCGTTCGCTGGGTCTCCGCGGGACAGGCACCGGACGCTAGACCCGGATGATCCGCTCGGAGCGAAAGATCGACGTCGGCGCACTCCAGCTCGTCGAGGCACGACGAGAAAGCGCCTGCAAGCACTCGACTTCACGGAATCCTCGAGTCCCGCGCAGCTTCGGTCGGCATGTCTCCAGCACGTGCCCAAAGATGGTGCTTGCGGCACGCCGCGCGGCTGAGCGCGCCGGTTACGATCGACTAGCCTTGCTCGCGCGCTCGGAAGGGTGGCAGAGCGGTTGAATGCGGCGGTCTTGAAAACCGTTAGACGGGCGAACCCCGTCTCGGGGGTTCGAATCCCCCCCCTTCCGTTGTCTGCAGACGTCGGATCGCCGTCGCTGTTCGGTTTGCCGCCGTCGCAGGCGGGTAAAAACCGATCATGCCATTGGGTACATCGATTTTCCTGCTCGCCGTCGGTGCGATTCTCCGATACGCGGTCACGGCAACCGTCTCCGGCATCTCGATCACGACGATAGGCCTGATCCTGATGATCGTCGGCGCGCTGGGACTCGTGCTGTCGCTGCTCTACATGGTCACCTCGCGGCCGCGCGGGAGCGTCGTGCGCGAGCGCGTGGTCGAGCGCGACCCGTACTGAGCCTTGGCGCGCGCCGCGCGGCCGGCTAGCGCAAACCGGGCAGAACCCAGATCGGCAGCGTCTCGGTCGTCGTTTCGCTCGAGCCGCCGTCGAACGTGCCCGTGACGATGATCGTGATCTGCGCCTTCGCCGCGCGGTGGTGCAGCAGGTAGTGGCGCAAGCGCCAGCGCAGCGCTTTCGGCACCGCCAGCGACGCGTGCCCCATCGACGCCGCCGAGACCGGCGTCGCGGCGCTCCTCAGCTTCGGCATCCGACCGAGACCGGGTACGTGCAGCACGCCGGTCGCTTTCAGCGTGCAGCCAACCGCACCGCAGCCCGCGGCGATCGTCAGCGCGTGGCTGTTGATGACGCCCTGCGCGCGGTGCGTGAGCAGCGTCAGGCGTGCGCTCGCCGGCGCCTGCGCGACAGGCGTCGTGCTCGGCGTCTGTGCCGGCAGGCTCTCCTGGCGCGGCGTTTCTTTGCTCACCGGCGATTCGTGCTGTGACGGGTCGTGCGGCGCCGCTTCCACGGCCGGTTCTTCTCCCGCCGGTTCTTCAGCGGGCAGCGCATAGACGATTTCGATCTCTCCGGACACGGCCGCGTCCGGGCCGCCTTCGCCGCCGAGGCCGCCGAGGCCGTCTTCGTAGATGACGTTCGTCGCCGAGCCGGCACCGAAATCGGCGCCACCGCCGCCGCCACCGGAGCCGCTCCATTCGCCTACGCCGGTGCCGCCGCCGCCACCGCCGTAGTAGCCGCCACCGCCACCGCCACCGCCGCGCGTCTCAGCGCCGGCGTTGCCCGCGCCGCTGCCGCCTACACCCTCGACTGCCGAGGTCAGCGTCGGGCCCGATCCGGCCTGGCCGCCTGCGCTGCCGGCTCCCGAGCCGCCGACGGTCGCGCCGAGACCGCCGGCGACCCCGTTCGTGCCGCCTTGTCCGCCGGCCTGCCCTCCGGCGCCGCCGTCGGCGAAGTTGCCGGCGCCGCCGCCACCGCCTGCCGCGAGCAGCAGCGCGCCATCCGGCGCGAAGACGAAGCTGCCGCCTCCGCCCGAGCCGCCGGTGCCGCCGCCGCCCTGCGTGAAGTTGCCCGGCCCGCCATTTCCGCCGCCGCCATAGCCGCCGGCGGTTTCAACGTTTTGAACCGCAGGCCCGACGCCGGCCTCGCCGATCACGAGCGCGAGCGCAGTGCCGGCTTCGACGGGGACCGACGCACGCACCTTGCCGCCTACGCCGCCGTTGCCAGGGAACAGTTCGGTCGCACCTGCTCCTCCGCCCGCTCGGCTGACGACCACCGTCGCCCGCGAGACGCCTGCCGGGACTTCCCAGTGCTCGACCGCTCCGCTTGGCGCGATTCGGGTTGTGCACGTCCCTTGCGTGCAAGTCGTGCCCGCTTCGATCGCCGTCACGGTCAGCGCCGACGCTGTTTCGGCGTGTTCGTATGCGACGCCCCACATCAGTTCTTCGAATTCCGACGCGATGTAGCTCGCCGTGATGTCGTGACTGCCGGGCTAGCCGTACTGCACGCTGCACTTGCGTCCAGTCCACATGTTCGTGCAGCCCGAGATCGGCGTGCCGTCTTCGTCGAACGTGACTTCGCCTTCGAACGGCATCGGGTCGAGCTCGGCCGTGTAGGCCACGCGCTGACCGACGAGCGGCTGCGTGCTGGAGGCGCTGACGGTCAACGTCGTCGGAAGCATTTCCGCCTCGGCGACAGCAGGCGAGAAGATGCCGCCGAGGACTGCGGCAGTCAGCAGCGGCAGCGTGATGGCGCGAGCGATGCGCGCGAGCGGAGTCGGTTTCATGGCTGGCCTATCGGCACCGGGACGGCCCGTCTTTACTCGCCACCCGTCGGGTTCAGCCAGCCCTGAGCGCAGACGCGCAAGGGCTCGCCCTGCGTGCGAGTCCGCTAGGCCTTCGCCGTCTTTGCCGTCCCGAGCACCTGCCCGGCGGCGTTCAGCGCCTGCACCGCGACGTACCTCCCGGTCGCTCCAGCGGGCAGCGCGATTGCCGTCTCGAAGCCGCTGCGCAGCGCCTGCGCGATCGGTGCGAGCTTTGTCGCGCTGGCGCCCGAGAGCACCCGCCAGGCGGTCACGAGCGTCGCGCCGTTCCAGCTCGCATAGACCGTCGCCGCGCTGCCAGCCGACGGGACGAGCGCGAACACGGGCGGTTCGCGCGGCGTGCCGGTCCAGGCGAAGCGAAAGTCGCGATAGGACTGCGTGTGCGGCGGGAAGTGCGCGTCGAACAGCAGCGCGCCGGCGGCGCTGAGCTCGGAGAAGTCCGGGTCTTGGCCCCAGCCGACGAACCAGTCGCCGTTGGCGAGCGCCTGCATGTCGCCCTGGCTGTCGGCGAGCAACGGCGGCGAGTGCTCGAGCTGCGTCGTCAACGTCGCCGTCTTGCTCTGCGCGTCGAGCGAGACGACGATGCCGCGCGACTGCGGGTGGATCGTCGGCGTCGCGCCGTTGTCGAAGATGCTGAAGGCGCCGTCGGCGAGCTCGCGCGGGTCGTGCTGCCACGCGGTTCGCGTGCCGGGCCCCATCGCGAAGCTGCTGCGCTTTCCGCCCAGCTGCCACTCGATCTGCCCGCTGAGCGGGTCGAGGTCGTAGGCCGTCCACGTGTTGCGCGCCGAGATCAGCAGGCTGCCGTCCTGATCGACGTTGATCGAGTTGACGTGGAAGTAGTCGAACGGCTCCGCCGTCGAGGCGTGCGCCGCGCTCGAATAGGAATCGCTCAGCGGCACGTGGTCGAGGCTCGTCCACTGGAACATCACGAGCCCCGTCTTGACATCGATCTCCTGGACCAGCCCATCCATCAAGCCGTCGCGAGCGGAGCCGCCGTCGGCGGCGAGATCGCAGAGGATCGGCTCGTAAGCGGTGATCAGCGCCGTCCCCTGCTTCGTCAGCTGCAGCTCGTGCAGATCGGCCTCGACGCCGTTGCCGGCGCGCACGCGCGCGATCTCGTCGTAGGCCTGGTCGGCGACGAGGCCTTCGCCGAGGCCGTAGCCGTGCACGGAGATGTCGCCCTGCCACCACGTCAGCACCGGCTTGCCGAGGTATTCCTGCACGCGGAAGTTGGTCGCGAACGTGTCCGTCGGCAGCGGTCTGAACCAGACGAGGCTGCCGGCTCCGTCGACGATCATCGGCCCGGCTTGGCCCGGCCCGGTATAGGGAGCGACGAACTCGTCGCCGGGCGCAACCGCCGAGGAGGCGGCGGTTACAGTCAGCGCCGGCGGGCGCAGGTCCGGGCGCGAGCGGAAGCCCTGGACTTCGCTCGGCAGGCCCGGATGAATCGTCTCCGGCGTCTTCGTGATCGAATCCTGATCGGCGATCGCGAAGACGTCGATCAGCGGCTGCGTCGACGTCGCGCTGCGGACCTCGGCGCGGACGACGACACGCTCGCCTTCGACGAACGGCGCCGTCGGCACGAAGCTCGCACCGTCGCCTTGCGAGTAGGCGAGCAGCCGCCCCGCATGAGCGCCGCTGTGCGATCCGATCACGCTGACCCGGCTGATCGCGCTCGCAGAAACGCCGAGGAAGCTGATCTGCGTGTCAGGCGTCGCGTCGCGACTGCCCGACAGCGGCGAGACGGTCACTGATCCGGCCTTTATCGCCGAGCTGTTCAATGTCGCCGGCGTGCAGCTCGGCGCAGATGTCGACGCCGACGCCGCCGCCGCGAGCGTCAGCCCGAACGCCGTCGTCAGCCCTACGATCACAGCACGTATGGACATCGGCCCCGAGCAGAATAAGAGAGTCAGCCGGAGAGCGTTCCTCAAGGGCGGCGTCGCCGCCGGCGGGCTGCTTGGCGGCGCCGGCCTCGGGATCGCGCGACTCGCCGACGCGACGCAGGGCGACGCGGCCGGAGCGGACGCGTCGCCGAGCGCGCCACCGGCCGTAGCGCCGAGCGCTGCGCCACCGAACATCCTCGTGATCATGGTCGACCAGCTGCGTTTCCCCGTCTGGTTCTCGCCGATGGCCGACGGCACCGGGCTGCCGCCGAACCTGCGCCGCCTGCGCGAAGGCGCCGTCTCCTTCGGCGGGCACTACACGGCCGCGAACGACTGCACGCCGGCGCGCTCGACGCTGCTGACGGGCCTCTACACGCATCAGACCGGCTGCATGATCACCGGTGGCAGCACGCTCGATCCGGGCTTTCCGACCTGGGGCACGATGCTCGCCGACCACGGCTATCGCTCGCGCTGGTACGGCAAGTGGCACCTGACGCACCGCGATGGGACGTGGGGGCGCGTGCGCGGCGAGCATGCGCTTGCGCGCTACGGCTTTCGCGGCGGCACCTTCCCCTCGCCCAACGGCGCTCCCGGCCAGGGCTGGCGCGTCGACGGCCACATCGCCAAGCAGTTCGCGAACTGGTTCAAGGGCGAGCGCGCCGAGGAGCCGTGGTGCACGACCGTCTCGTTCGTCAACCCGCACGACATCGCCTGGTGGTACATCTGGAGCGACCGCGTGCTCGCCGAGGCCAGCGCGCGTCGCGTCGTCAGCTCGCTGCCTGGCAACTTCGAGACGCCGGAGCTGCTGATCGAGCGCAACAAGCCGCGGCTGCAGCGCTCGCTGCAGGAAACCGCCGCGACCTCGTTCGGCCCGGTTCCGTTCGAAGGCCCTGAAGTGCTGGCGCTGTGGAGCGAATTCCTCAACCTCTACGCGAAGTTGCAGCGCGAGGTCGACGTTCACATCGGCACGGTGCTGCAGACGCTGCAGAGCCGGCCTGACGTCGCCGCGAACACGGTGATCGTGTTCACGTCCGACCACGGCGAGTACGGCGGCTCGCATGGCCTGCGCGGGAAGGGCGCCGGCGCCTACGAGGAGGCGATCCGCGTGCCGCTGATCGTCAAGGACAACCGCGGCCTGCTGACACAGGCGCCCGAAGCGACGCGCACGCAGCTGACCTCGAGCGTCGACATCGCGCCGCTGCTGTTGACGATCGCGACGGGCTCGAACGCATGGCGCGAGGAAGCGCGCTACGAACACCTCGCCGAACGTGCCGACCTGGCGGCGATCCTCGCCGATCCGAACGCGCCGGGTCGGCCGTACGTGATGCACGCGACCGACGAGACCGTGACCGAGTTCGCCGTCGAACCGTATGCGGCCGATGCGCCACGCCACGTGGTCGCGCTGCGGACGCCTGACGCCAAGTACGCGACCTACTCCAACTGGCAGCCCGGCGACATCGCGCTCTCGCCCGACGGTCAGGAACGCGAGCTGTACGACTACGGCGACGACGACGGTCGCCTGGAGATCCACAACAGCAGCGGCGAAAGCACGCTCGAGGGACCGCTCTCCGCGACGCTCGAGGACGCGATCGCACACGAGCTGCGCCGCCCGCTGCCGGCATACCTGGCCGATGCACAGGCGCAGGGCTTCTCCGACTACTTCGCGACGGCGCGCAATGCGACAAGCAACGCCGACGCCGCGCGCGAACGACGAGCCGAAAAAATCTTCGAAGGGCTCTCCGAACCGGGCACAGCCGAACCGCGCCCCTCCGAACCGGGTGCACCCGAGGGAGCCGGTCCCGGCGAAACGCGCTTCAAGCGCCGCGTCAAGCGCGCTTCGCGGCCGAAGCTCCGATGACCGCGCCCGCCGCGTTCAGCGCCTGCAGCTCGACGTAGTCGCCGCTCGCCAGCGAAGGCAGCGCGATCGCCGTCTCGAAACCCCGGCGCGCAGCGCCGCCGACCGGCGCAAGCGACGCCGTCGTCGCGCCCGCCAGCACGCGCCACGAGGCGACTTCGGTCGCTCCGTTCCAGCTCGCGTACACGCTCGCGCCGCCACCGCTCGCGGCACGAACGATCGACAGCGCCGGCGGTTCGCTCGGATGCCCGCTCCACGGCAGGCGATAGGTGCGGTAGGACTCGTACGTCGCCGGCAGGTGGGCGTCGAGCAGCAGCTGACCGCTCGCGCTGAATTCGGAGAAGTACGGCTCCTCGCCCCAGCCGACCATCCACGAGCTGTTTGCGAGCGCCTGGACGTTGCCCTGGCTGCCGGCGACGAGCGGCGTCGCCGGATGGGGCTGTTCGCGCACGAGCGTCACGGTCTTCGCCTGCGTGTCGAGGCGCACCTGCAGCGCGCGCGACTGGCTGTGCACGGCAGGCGTCGCGCCGTTGTCAAAGAACGTGAACGTCCCGTCGGGCTGTTCGCGTGCGTCGTGCTGCCAGGCCGTGCGTGTGCCGGGGCCCATCGTGAAGCTCGAGCGCTTGCCGCCGAGCCGCCAGCGGATCTGGCCGCCGCGCGGATCGACGTCGTAGGCGGCCCACGTGTTGCGCGCGTCGACGAGCAGTTCGCCGTTCCCGCGCACGTCGACGGCGTTGATGTGGAAGAAGTCGAACGGCGTCGTGCGGCTCGCGCCCTTCGCCGAGGCGTAGGAGTCGCTGAGCGGCACGTGATCGAGGCTGTGCCACTCGTACATCACGGCGCCCGTCTTCAGATCGATCTCCTGGAACAGCGTGTCGGCGACGGCCGCGTCGTTCGCGCCGCCGACGCTCGACAGGTCGCAGTCGATGCCGTCGTAGACGGTGATGATGCCGACGCCCTGTGGCGTGATCTGGAATTCGTGCAGATCGGGCTGGTAGCCGTTGCCCGCGCGCACGACCGCGATCCGCCGGTAGGAGCTGTCGATGATCACCTCGCCGGACTTGCTCGATCCGCCGGCGCTCAGCGGATCCTGCCACCAGGTCAGCACCGGCTTGCCTTCGTACTGCTGCACGCGGAAGTCGGCCGCGCGCGTGCCGCTCGGCGAGAGCGGGTCGAACCAGTCGAGCGAGCCGTCTTCGGCGAGGATCATCGGCCCGTACTGGCCCGGACCGGAGTACGGCGCGAGGAAGATCTCACCCGGCGCCGTGCCGGGCGCGTGCGTTGTGACGGTGACCGTCGGCGGGCGCAGATCCGGGCGCGAGCGGAAGCTCTGATAGGCCGCCTGCTGCGGCGCCGGTCGCGCGCTGCCGCCGGCGTGGCCGCCGTGATCCTGCACGGCGGCAGTGAAGCGCCAGGCAAACGGGACCGCCTGCGCTCCTTCGCGCAGCTCCGCGTGAACGCTGACGGTCTCGCCCTGCGTGAACGGCTTCGACGGGACGAAGCTCGCGCCGTCGCCCTGCGAGTACGCAATCAGCCGCCCCGCGTGTGCGCCGCTCGAGGAGCCGCTGACGGTCACGTCCGCGAGCTCCCTCGCCGGCGGGCCGAACATCGAGATCTGGCTCGAGACCGAGGCGTCGCGCGAATCCGGCTCGGGCGAGACGGTCACGCGCGAGCCGGCCAGCGCCGAGGAGACGTTGAGTCGAGAGGGGACGCAGCGCGGCGAGACGCTCGGTTCGCGGAACTTATTCGCGCTCGCGCGCGAGCCGCCCGATCGTCCGGCCGCGATCGCCACGGCCACGCCGGCGAGCAGCGCCAGCGCCACGAGCGCCGGCGCGAGGCGCATGCGCGTGTTGCGCCGGCTCACCCTTTGACGGTAGCCGACGTGCCGAGCACGGTGCCCGAGCTGTCGAGTCCCTGCACGGCCACATACGGGCCGGCGGTGCCAGCCGTGATCGTCGTCTGGAACCCGGACCTAGCGGCCGTCGCGACCGGCGCGAGCGAGCTCGACGAGCCGCCGGCCATCACGCGCCAGGAGGCGACGTTCGTCGCGCCGTTCCAGCTGACCGCGACGCTCAGCGATCCCGAGCCGGCGGCTTTCGCGAGCACCGACGGGCGGCCCGGGGCCGTCGCGCTCCACGGCGAGAGGTAGGTGCGGAAGTCCTGCACTTCCTTGCCCAGCGTGCCGTCGAGCAGCACGTGACCGCCGGAGTCGTACTCGGTGAAGTTCGGCAGGCCGCCGTAGCCCATCAGCCAGTCGCCGCCGGGCAGGCTCAGCGTGTTGCCCTGACTGGAGGCGAGCAGCGTTTTGGTCGGGTTCGTGAACTGCTTGACGAGCGTGACCGTGTGCGCGCCGAGGTCAGGCCGCAACAGCAGCCCGCGCGACTGCTTCTCCTTCGGCGGGTCCGAGCCGTTGTCGAACAGCGAGATCAGCCCGCCCGGCTGCCATTCGGAGTCGTGCTGCCAGTAGAAGCGCGTGCCGGCGCCCTGCTTGAAGCTCGAGTGCTTGCCGCCGAGCCGCCAGCGAACGCCGCCGCCGGCGATCGACACGTCATAGAGCGTCCACGTGTTGCGCGAGGACAGCAGCACGTCGCCGCTCGTGCCCGGGCTGATCGAGTTGATGTGCACGTAGTCCCATGGGTAGCTGTATTTCGGCGCCGGGTTGTTCGATTCGGAGATCGGGATGTGCCCGAGCGCGTGCCACTCCCACATCACCAAGCCAGTCTTGACGTCGATCTCCTGCACGATCGAGTCGGTCAGCACGCCGTCGGATTTGCCGCCATAGGAGGCAAGGTTCATCTCGATCGGGTCGAACTCGTCGACCCAGGCGGTGCCTTCGGGCGTCAGGTCGATCACGTGCAGGTCGGCGTGGTAGCCGTTGCCCGCCTCGACGGTCGCGACGTGCTGGTAGGAGGTGTTGTAGATCTCGTCCTCGCCCTGGCCGAAGCCGACCTCGAGGATCCGGCCCTGCCACCAGGTCAGCACAGGCTTGCCCTGGTACTGCTGGACCTGGAAGTTCGTCGAGGACTCGCCTGCCGGCAGCGGTTTGAACCAGACGAGGCCGCCGTTCTGTTCGGCGATCATCGGCCCCGGCGTGCCTTTGCCCTGATACGGCGCGAGGAACAGGTCACCGGCCGCGCCGCCGGGCTTCGCCGGTGTCGTGATCCGCACCGTCGATGGCGTCAGCGAGGGCGCCGTCGAGTAGTGCTGGATCGCCTTCGCGTCACCGGTGTTGAGCGGAAACTCTTTCTGGCTGACCGGCGCCTGATGGGCGATCGTGAAGCTCGTGCTGACAGGCGTCCCGGCGGCGACGGCATGAACCGTGACCTTCTCGCCGGCGCTGAACGGATGGCTCGGCAGGAAGCTCTCGCCGGTGCCGGTCGAGTACGCGCGCAGCACGCCCGTGTGCGAGCCCGTGTGCGAGCCGACGACGTGCACGTCGGAGACCTGCGTGCCGGCGCCGCCGAGGAAGCTGATCTGCGTCGCGGGCGAGGCGTCGGGCGTGCCCAGTTGCGGCGAGACGGCGATCGAGCCCGCCGCCGGCTTGGCGACGGCGGCGCTGAGCGTCGCCGAGGTCGCCTCGGTCGTGCCGCCGCAAGCGCTCAGGCTCGCGAGGCCCAGCAGCGCTGCGAGCGCGACGACGGTCGTTGGCCGCTTGCGCATCATCGGTCGGCGATCGTATCCATCGCTGAGGCGGTCGGGGCTCACTTGCCTATGAGCCGAGCTTGAACGCCTGCGATGTTCCGATCACCCGTCCGGCGGCATCGAGCGCCTGCAGCCTGAAGCTGCTCGCGCCCTGCGCGACGGCGATCGCCGTCTCGAAGCCGGACTTGGCTTGTGTCGCGACGGCCTTCGCCGGGCCGGAGCCCGTGGCGGACAGAACGCGCCAGGCGGCGAGCTGGGTAGCGCCGTTCCAGCTCGCGTATACGGTCGTCTTGCCGCCGGACTGGCGGGCGGCGCCGGCCGGAGCGGTCAGCGGTTCGCCGACCCACGGCTCGAGCGTCGCGCGGTAGCTCAGGTCCGGGCCCGGAAGTTCGCCTTCGAACAGCAGCTTGCCGCTGCGGCTGTACTCCGAGAAGTACGGTTCCGAGCCCCAGCCGACGAAGACGTTGCCGTTGCCGAGCGGCTGCGTGTCGCCCATGTAATCCGATTCGAAGCCGCCCTCGCGCCCGTACTGCGCCTGCAGGCTCGCCGTGCGCGCGCTCTGGTCGATGTGCAGCACGAGCCCGCGCGACGGCCCCGTCGCGTTGACGTAGGTGCCGCCGCCGGTCAGCTGGCAGCAGTGGTCGTCGTACAGCGTGACCGTGTCCGGCGACTGCAGCCGGACGTCGTGCTGCCACTCGAAGTCGGCGTCCGGGCCGAGCTTGAAGCTCGATTTCCTGCCGCCGAGCGTCCACTGGATCTTGCCGCTGGCGGCGTCGACGAGATAGGCCGCCCAGGTGTCGCGCATCGAGACGAGGAACGTGCCGTTCGGCTTCACGTCGATCGAGTTGACGTGGTAGGCGTCCCAGGGGAATCCGTTCGTCGGCAGCGACGCTTGCGACTCGCTCAGCGGGATGTGGTCGAGCGCGTCCCAGTTGCGCAGGAGCTTGCCCGTCTTCAGGTCGTACTCCTGCACCGCCGAGTCGATCAGCGCGCCGTTGTAGGCGCCGCCGTATTTCGACAGGTCCATCGGGATGTTCTTGTTCGCCGTGACCCAGGCGTCGTCGCCGACGATCGTGAACTCGTGCAGCGTCAGCACCCAGCCGTCCTTTGCTTTCAGCCTCGCGACCGGCTGGTAGTGCTGGTTGACGACGACGTCTTCGCCGCTTTCGGTCGCACCTGTGTTCGTCACGGCGCCCTGCCACCAGGCGAGCGCCGGCTTGCCTTCCCAGCTCTGCAGGCTGAGGTTCGAGGCGACGACCTTCTCCGGGACCGGCTGGAACCAGACCGGCTGCAGCTGGCGGTCGAGCATCAACGGCCCGCTCTGGCCGACGATCGGCGGTTCGTTGAGGTCGTAGAAGTTCGCCGTGAAGATGTAGCCCGGCGCGAGCTGGGACTGCGGCGCCTGCTTGACGCTGCGGATCTTCGGCGGATGCAGCGACGGCGCCGTGACGAAGCTGTAGGCGTCCTTCGTCGTGTAGCGCCCGAGCGGTGCGCCGTGCGAGCCGGCGAACGCAGCCGTCAGCCCGACGAAGACGACGAGCACGAGGCCGATCGCGAGCGCGAAGCGCCGCGGCGCCGTTCCCAGCGCGGCCGGCGGCTTCGCCACCGAGGTGAACGTGATCAGCGCGGCTGCCGCCGCGAGGCCGGCGCCGATCAGGTAGGCGAGCGCGAAGCCGTGCGTCAACGCCGGCGCGACCTGTTCGCCGGTGCCGATCAGATGCGTCGTGCGCTGCGTCGCAAACGTGATCAGCAGCGCCAGCCCGAGGCCGCCGCCGACCTGGCGCGAGGTGTTGACCAGCCCCGATGCCAGCCCCGCCTGCCCCTCCTTCGCGCCCTGCGTCGCGGCGATCGTCGAGGGGACGATCGACATCGCGATGCCGGCCGCCGTGAGCACGCCCGGGATCACGACGTAGACGATCGGACTGCCGCTGGAGCCGACTCGCGTGAACAGCAGCAGCCCGCCGGTCAGCATCAGCAGGCCGCCGCCGAGCACGGGTCGAACGCCGAAGTGACTGACGAGCTTGCCCGCGCGCGAGGCGATCAGCATGATCGTCAACGTCATCGGCAGGAAGATCAGGCCGGTGTGAAGCGGCGACAGGCCTAGCACCTGCTGCAGGTAGAGCGAGCCGATGAACCACATCGGGAACAGCGCCGCGCTGAACAGCAGCACGATCGTGTTGGCCGTTCTCAGCGGCTTCGTCAGCTCCTTGAACGGAATCAGCGGCGCCGAGGCGAAGCGCGTCTCGATCAAGCCGAACGCGCCGAGCAGGATCACGCCGAGCGCGATCGGGCCGAGTGCGGCGAACGTGCCCCAGCCCTTCAAGCCCGCTTCGACGACGCCGTAGACGAGCACCATCTGCCCGATCGTCAACGTCAGCGCGCCGGCGAGGTCGAACGGCGCGGCCTCGCGCCCCTTGCGGCGCTCGGCGACGACCCTGTAGGCGACGATCGCGGCGACGATCGCGATCGGCGGGTTGATCAGCAGCACCCAGCGCCAGCTGAGCACTTCGGTGATGATCCCGCCGAGCAGCACGCCCGCGGCGCCGCCGAGGCCGTTCATCGCCGCCCAGATGCCGATCGCGCGGTGCAGCTTCGGCCCCGGCGGGAACGAGCCGGTGATGATCGCCAGCGAGGTCGCCGCCATCAGCGCGCCGGCAAGTCCCTGAACGGCGCGCGCGGCGACGAGCACGACCTGGTCGGGCGCAATCCCGCCGGCGAGCGAGGCGAACGCGAACAGGATCAGCCCGGCGACAAGCGTGCGGCGCTGGCCGAAGTGATCGGCGGCACGCCCGCCGAGCATCAAGAAGCCGGCGAATGTGATCGCGTAGGCGTCGACGACCCACTGCAGGTCAGGCGAGGAGAAGCCGAGATCCGACTGGATCGACGGCAGCGCGACGTTGACGATGCTGAGGTCGAGGATGACCATGAACTGCGCGACGCAGCAGACGGCCAGCAGCCAGGCCGAGCCGGAGCTCAGCTTGCGGTCCTCCGGAGGCGTCGCGGCGGCGTCGGGATTTGCCGTCGTCGGGCTGCTCACGAGCGCCCGCCGAACTTCGATTTTCCTTGCAGACGCTTGGTAGGCTGGCCCGCCGAGTCCCCGAGAGACGATTGGAGCCCGCCCCATGAGAAGAACGCCACTGACCGCCATGCTAACGGCCGTCGCCGTCCTAGCGAGCACCGTCGCAGTGGCCGGGTGCGGCAGCTCCTCTTCATCATCGAAGTCGACGAGCACGCCGGCGACGACGAGCAGCACGACGCCGACGACCACGACGAAGAAGCACAAGACGAAGCAGGGCTACTAGGGCTCATGCCGGTCCTCCGCCGCGCAGCGAGGCTGCGTAGCTGACCACGCTCGACGGCTTCGACGTGCCGAGCACGCGCCCGGCCGCGTCGAGCGCCTGCACCGACACATAGGAGTGCGCAGTCGGCAAGATCGTCGAGCTCTCGAAGCCGCTCGCCGCGATCACGGTCTGCGCCTTCAGCGATTCCGGGTGCTCGCCGGCGAGCACCCGCCAGGAGGCGATGCCGGTCGCGCCGTTCCAGCTGGCGTGCACGATCGTCTCTTCGGCGGTGTTGTTGAGGCTCGCGAGCACCGCCGGCGGACTCGCCGGGCGCCCGCTCCACGGGTAGCGGAAAGCACGGTAGAAGGGCATCTCCAGCGGCTGATGAGCATCGAACAGCAGCGAGCCGTCCTTCGCGTACTCGCTGATCGCCGGCACGCCGCCGTAGCCGACGAGCGTGTCGCCGTCGGCTAGATCCTGGGCGTTGCCCTGACTCGGCGACAGCAGCGGCGGATCGGGATGCGTGTAGGACGCCGCCAAGCTCGCCGTGCGGTCCTTCAAGTCGAGCCTGATGTGGACCGCGCGCGACTGGCTGTGGATCGGCGGGTTCGAGCCGTCGTCGAAGAACGAGACCTCGCCGTCGGGCAGGAGGCGAGCGTCGTGCTGCCACGCCGTCTTCGTGCCCGGCCCCATCGCGAACGAGCTCTTGTTGCCGCCGAGGCGCCAGAGGATCTTGCCGCTGCCGCGTTCGAGTTGATAGCCGGCCCAGGTGCTGCGCGCCGAGATCAGGATCTTGCCGTCGGGCTCGGGGTCGATCGAGTTGAGGTGAAAGTAGTCCCACGGCGTCGGACCGCTCGGCGCTTCGACTTCTGACTCCGCTGCGGCGACGTGGTCGAGGCTGTGCCATTCCCAGCGCACGAGGCCGGTCTTGATGTCGATCTGCTGGATCGCCGTATCCGTGATCGCGCCGCTGCGCGAGCCGCCGACCGAGCTGAGGTCGCAGCGGATCGGGTTGAACGCGGTGATGTACGCGACGCCGTCGGCGGCGATCTGGAAGTCGTGCAGGTCGGCCTTCAGGCCGTTGCCGCCCGCGACGCGAGCGACGGTCTGATAGCGCGAGTTCATCACGACGTCTTCGCCCTGGCCGAAGCCGAGCGCGAGCACGCGCCCCTTCCACCAGGTCAGGTCGCGCCGGCCTTCATAGGTCTGCTCGTTGAGATCCTCGGCCGTCTCGCCGCCGGCGAGCTTGTCGAACCAGACGAGCCGGCCGTCGGGCGCGTAGATCAGCGGTCCGTACTGCCCGGCGCCGGGGCCGTTCGTCGTGAGGATGTCGCCGGCGCCGGGGTCGCGGTCCGCCACCGTGACGGTCATCGCGGGCGCCTGCACACCGGGCAGCGTGTAGAAGCTCTGGTAGTCGGCAGCCGGCGGCTGCGGGTTGGGGAACTCGGGCGTCGACGCCGTCGAATATGGCGTGTCGACGCGGAACTGGAAGGCGACCGGCTTACTCGCGCCACTGGTTCCGATGACGGCGTGCACGGCCACGCGCTCGCCGGCGTCGAACGGAGTCGCTGGCGCAAAGCTCGCGCCGTCTCCCTGCGAATAGGCGTGCAGCGAGCCTGCGTGGCGCCCGCTGCGCTCGCCGACGACCGAGACTTCGCGAATCTGCGCCGCGGCGGCGCCGAGGAAGCTGATCTGCGTGTCGGCGTTGGCAGTGTCCGTTTCGGGCGCCGGCGATACGTCTACGTCGGTGCCGGCGAGCGCCGCGGAGTGTTCGAGCGTCGAGGGCAGGCACGCGGGCGAGGCGGCGGTCGCCGAGCTCGACCCCGAGCCCGCCAGTTTCAGGCTCGGCGAGTCCAGCACGATCGCCAGAACGCCCCAGACGAGCGCGGCGAGCGCCAGGATGATGAGAGCGTTGCGGCGCATGTAGGAGTGCACGGCGACCCGTGGCCGGACGACCGTGCCGCGGATGCCGAGGTCGGAAGGGTGCCACATCGCCGCCGCGGCAATGTAAGAGTTGCTTCTGAAAGCGCAGTCGCGAGGCGTATGCCGACGGAGCGGCCGGCACTACGGCGGCCGCGGCGTGGAGACACCTGTATGAGCGCGCCCGCCGCGGGTGTAGCCTCGGCCAGTGACCAGATTCCCGCTCGCAGCGCTCGTGCTGATCGCGCTGCTGCTCGTGCCCGCAAACGCGCTCGCCGGCGGCGGCGATCGCGCGGCGACGGCGTCCTACGTGCGCGCGAACTTCGCGCTGGTCTCGAGCGCGCATTCCAAGCAGGGCGCAGCCGAAGCGGCGTTGCAGTCGCTGCTCGCGCGCGTTCGCCGCGAATGCCCGCTGCTCGTCGCCGGCTCGCCGCAGAACGAAGCCTCGGAAAAGCTCACCGATGAGCTCGTCGGCTCGATGCATCTCGTCGCGCTGAGGACGTTTGCAAGCGCGATCGGCGCCTACTCACGGACCGTCGCGCGACTGCAGTGGAGCAATCCGAAGCTGACGCGCGCAATCCACTCCTACGCACGCGAACTGCTCGCGCAGTCGCGGCTGGCGATTCCCGACTTCTGCGGCGAGCTGCGCACGTGGAAGAGCGGCGGCTACACGGCGCTGCCGCCCGGCACGCTGCCGTTCAACAAGTCCTTCTACTCGGTCTTCGTCGGCATCGGCCTGCTGCCGACGAAGCTGCTCGCGCCGTCGCTGTCGCGCGCTCAGCGCGGTGTCGTGCGCCGGACGCTGCAGCTCGAAAACGACGTGATCGAATTCGAAGCGAACGCCGTCGAAACGTGGGGCTCGATCATGGACGCGGCCGGCCTGAACCCGTAGCGAGCGTCCGCTCGGCGGCTACGGCCGATGTCTCATCGGCGACGTGCGCGAGCAAGCTCGGCTGCGTCGCGTCGACCGTCTCGCGCGCGTGCGCCCGTCGCGCCAGCATGCGCAAGACGAATTGCACGAGCAGCGCGGCGCACAACGCGATCGCGAACGCTCCAGCCGTGCCCAGCGGCACGATCAGCACTGCGACGAGGAAGCAGAACGCAACGAAGCCGAACGCGCCGCGGAGAAAGCCGCGCAGGAACGCGTTGGCGTGCGTCGGGCCCTCGAGCACGAGCACGAACGCCGCGAGCACGGTGTTCGAGATCGGAAATGGAGTCAGCACGCCGGTCAGCGTCGGTCCCAGGCCGCCCGCCGCGCCGGTCAGGCAGAGCACGAGGAGTGCCGTCGCGACGGCGCGCGCGGGCAGATCCCACACTGGCAGCTCGGCGTCGGCGCTCGGCTCGAGCTGAAGAGCGAGCGGCATCAGCCGCGGTGCGAGCGCGTAGGCGGCTATCGCTACGGCCAGCCCGGCGCCGGCCGGCAGTGCGAGCGTCGCAAAGCCGAGCGCGACGGCGAGAAACGCGATCCATCCGGCCGCGACCGCGAAGATCCAGCGCCGGCGACGCGAGACGTGCGCGAAGACGACGACGAACGTCGCGAGCGCGACGAGCCCTAGCAGCGACGCGGCCGCGGCGCCCGAGGCGAAGTGAGCGCCGCGCTCCAGATCGGTGATCAGCAGGATCGGCCCGGCGACGAGCGGCAGCGCCACGAGCAGCCCCGACACGTCGTGGCCCCAACGACGACCGGCCAGCGAGGAGCCGACTACGAGCAGCGGCGCGAGCGTGAGCTTTACGAGCAGCAGCACCGGGCGAATCCTCGCACGGACACGAACGCCCGCAACGGGGTCTCGCGTAGGTAGATCGATCTAGTTCGTGCGTATCATCGTGCCGATGGCAGCGCCAACGCGAGAGCGAATCGTGCAGCGCAGCGCCGAGTTGTTTCGCCGTCAGGGCTACGTCGCGACCGGCGTCAAGCAGATCGTCGCCGAGGCGAGCGCGCCGTTCGGCTCGATCTACCATTTCTTTCCGGGCGGCAAGGAGCAGCTTGGCGAGGAGGTGATCCGCTACTCGGGAGCGATCTACGGCCAGCTGATCGACGCCTTCTTCGAGCCGGGCGGCGACCCAGTTGCGGCGACGCGCGCATTCTTCGACGCCGCCGCGATCGCCGTGCGCGAGAGCGACTACGCAGACGCCTGCCCGATCGCGACCGTCGCGCTGGAGGTGTCGAGCACGAACGAGCGGATGCGCCAGGCGTGCGCGGACGTGTTCGACGGTTGGGTCGACGGCGCGAGCGCGCGGCTGATCGAAAGCGGGCTGCCGCGCAAGCGCGCTCGCGCGCTCGCGTTCTCGATCATCGCTGCGCTCGAGGGCGCGTTCGTGCTCGCGCGCGCGCTGCGCAGCACCGAGCCGATCGAAGCGGCAGGCGCTGCCGCATCGCGCGAGCTGCGCGAAGCGATCGCGAAGGCGTCCGCTGCACGCAAGCGCGCGCGATGACGCTCGAGCAGTGGTGGGCAGACGGTGAGCACGTCCGCGTCGAGCTCGCCGGCGACGAGCGCTCGGTCTTCCTCAGGCGCCTCGGCAGCGACCCGGTCTCCGGCGCGCACATGGCCGAGCGCATCGCCGAGCGCCTGCCCGACGCGCCGCTGCTGGCGCTCGCCGACGTCGCGCACTGGCCGCAGCTCGAAGCGCCCGGCAGCGTGCTCGCGGCGCTGCTCGCCGACTGAGCGTGCGATCGCGCCGCCGTCCGCGCACGGCGTGCGTGGGCGCGCGCGTTTCTCGTAGAGTCCGCCCGCAGATGAGCAATTTGAGCGAGCTGTCGATCTCCGGGCGCGTCGTGCAGCCGAGCGACGCCGACTGGGACGACGCGCGCCTGGCCTGGAACCTCGTCGTCGATCAGCGCCCGGCGGCGGTCGCGCTCGTGCAGAGCGCCGACGACGTCGCCGCGGCAGTCCGCTTCGCGGCTGCGCATCAGCTGCGCGTGACCGCGCAGGGCACCGGGCACGGCGCGCCGTCGCTCGGCTCGCTCGAAGACACGCTGCTGATCAAGACCGGCGCGATGCGATCGGTCGAAGTCGATCGGGACGCGAGGACGGCGCGCCTGCAGGCCGGCGTCCTCTCCGGCGAGCTCGGCGCCGCGGCGCAGGCCGCCGGGCTCTCGGCGCTGCCCGGCTTCTCCTCGACGGTCGGCGTCGTCGGCTACACGCTCGGCGGCGGCCTCGGCTGGCTCGGGCGCCGCTACGGCTTCGCCTGCAATCGCGTCAGCGCGATCGAGCTCGTGACGGCTGCCGGCGAGCAGCGCACGGTCGACGCCGAGACCGACTCGGACCTGTTCTGGGCGCTCCGCGGCGGCGGCGGCAACGATGCCGTCGTGACCGCCCTGCAGATCGAGCTCGTGCCCATCTCCGAGCTCTACGCCGGCGCGCTGATCTTCCCGGCCGAGCTCGGCGCCGAGGCGATCCGCGCCTACCGCGACTGGGCGGCCGGCGTCACCGAGGAGGTCACCTCGACGGTCCGCTTCCTCAACCTGCCGCCACTGCCCGAGGTGCCCGAGCCGCTGCGCGGCCGCGCGCTGCTGACGGTCGGCGCGGCCGTGATCGGCAACCAGGCGGACGGCGAGCGGGTGATTGCGCCGCTGCGCGAGATCGGTGAGCCGATCGTCGACACGTTCGCGCAGATCCCCGCCGCGGGCTTGACGCAGATCAACATGGACCCGGACGGCCCGGCGCCGGGCGTCGCCAATCACGATCTGATCGATTCGCTGCCGGACGCCGCGATCGATGCATTCGTCGGCGTCGCCGGGCCGCAGGCGGAGCCATCGCTGCTGCTCTCGACCGAGCTGCGCCAGCTCGGCGGCGCGCTCGGCCGCGACTCGCAGCACGCCGGCGCGCTGGCAAAGCTCGACGCGGCGTTCGTCGTCAACGCCGTCGGCGTGCCGAGCGCTCCCGAGCAGGGCGCGGCGATCGACGCCGACCTCGATCGGCTGCACGATGCGATCGCGCCGTGGCGCAGCGACGGCGGTTACATCAACTTCGCCGATCGACCGTGCGATCTCGATGCGATCTTCGCGCCGGACGTCTGCGAGCGCCTGCGCGAGGTCGGCCGGCGCTGGGATCCGGACGGCCTGATTCGCGGCAACCACATGCTCGCGGTGGGCGCTTGAGCCCGAGTAGGCGCATCAGCGCGAGCGCTCGCCACGCGCACGGGCGTCGCGAGCGCCGGCTCGCGTCGTCGCTTGCCGCGGCGCTGCTGGCGCTGAGCATTCTGCTCGCGACCATCGCCGGCGCGGCGCAGGCAGCCGCCTCGCCGCGTGCGAGCGACTCGGCGCTGCAGCGAGCGATCGACAAGCTCGCCTCCAAGCCCGACGGACCGCCGGGAGTCGCCGTCGTCGTTCAGCGCGGCCGACGCGCGATGTTCCACACGGCCGGCGTCGCCGACGTCCGCCGCAAGCAGCCGATCAAGGCCTCTCAGCACATGCGCCTGGCGAGCGTCGCGAAGGCGTTCAGCGGCGCCGTTGTGCTGTCGCTCGTCGCCGAAGGCGAGCTCTCGCTGTCGGACACGGTCGGCAAGTGGCTGCCGAGCCTACCCGCGGCATGGTCGGCAGTGACGCTGCACGAGCTGCTTGCGCACACCAGCGGGATTCCCGACTTCAGCCAGACCGAAGAGTTCGGCGAGGCGCTCGCCAAGTCGCTGCTGCTCGCGCCCGCGCCCGAAGCGCTGCTCGCATTCGCGCCGCCGCGCCTGGAATTCACACCAGGCTCGCGCTACCACTACTCCAACTCGGACAACGTCGTCGCGGCGCTGATCGCCGCCGCGGCTGAGCACAGCTCGTATCCGAGCGAGCTGGCGCAGCGCGTGTTCAAACCGCTCGGGCTGGCGGGCACGAGCCTGCCGACCGGCCCGCAGATGCCGCGGCCGTTCGTGCATGCCTACGTGATCGATCCGCCGATGGCGCCCGAAGACGTCAGCGAACTGTTCGCCGCAGGCTGGAGCTGGGCCTCGGGCGGGGTCGTCTCGACGCCGCGCGACGCAAACACGTTCGTGCGCGCATACGTGCGCGGAGCCCTGACGAACAGCGCGACGCGCGCGGCGCAGTTCACGTTCGTCCCCGGCAGCTCCGAGCCGACCGGGCCGGGCGTCAACTCGGCCGGTCTCGCGATCTTCCGCTATCGCACGCGCTGCGGCACCGTCTACGGCCACACCGGCAACACGGCCGGCTACACGCAGTTCATCGCGGCCAACAGCGCCGGCACCCGCTCGACGGTCGTCTCCGTCAACGCGCAGATCACGCCGAAGGCCAACGCGAAGCGGTTCGTCGAACTCCGCCGGATCTACACGCTCGCCGTCTGCTCGGCGCTCGCCTGATTGGAGGCGAGACGTGCGGCGCCTCGGCCGCACGCCATCAGCGGTCGCCGCTCACCGCATCACCGCACCGCTCGCCGCTCAGAAGGTCGTGTCGAAGCCGGCGAGGAGCCGCGCGATGCGCCAGACGCCGTCGCCGGCGTCGCGCGCGAGCTCGAGCCTGAACGGCCCGGCAGTCAGTGGCGTCATCGACGCTTCGCTCGAGCGCAGCAGGATCACGTAGACGTGAGCGGTCGCCGTGTCGGCGAGCAGGTCGTCGACGACGACGTTCGCGAAGACATGCCGGCGCTGGTCGCTCTGCTCCTCCCAGAACGAGGTGAGGAACTCGACGACCGAAGCACGGCCGGCGAACGGGCCGATCGGCTCGATCCCCATCACTTGCCCTTCCCAGACGCCGTCCTCGGTGAAGCAGTCGGCGACGCCGTCGCGGTCGCGCTCGTCGAACGACCAGCCGTAGCGCGCGATGCGCTCGGCGATCAGCAGCCGATCGCTCGCCGGGTCAGCGCTTGCGGCGCCCACCGCCGGCTGCATCGCCACGATGCCGGCGTCGCTTGCCCAGGCCGGCGACGGCCGCAACGTCTCCGCCTCGCCGATATCAGCCCTCTCGCTCATCGCCGCAGTTGAACATACAGCCGCGCAGAAGCGCGAGCTCAGGCGTCTGCGGCGGGCTGGCGTTTCAAACAGCTGCGGCAAGACGCGCGGCGAGCGAGCGTCGCGCTCAGCGCTCGCCGCGCACAGCCAGCGCGTCGATCCCGAGCTCGAGCATCCGTCTCCAGGCGCCCGCTTCGAGCGCGCCGGCGGCGCGCGTCGCGGCGAACAGCAGCCGCAGGTCGAGCGTCGTGGCGTCCTCGCGCAGCCGCCCCTCCGTGCGCGCCGCCGCGAGCAGGCGCTCGAGCGCGATCACCGTCGCCGCGAGCGCCTCGACCACGGCCGGGTGCTCGGAGACGGTCGCCATCGCCTCGCCGAGCACGTCGTCTCCGGCCTGGCGCTCGGCGAGCGTCCACAACAGCCCGGTCAGCGCCGTCCAGCGATCCTCTCCGCTCGCGAGCGCCGCTTCAGCGCCGCGCTCGGACTCCTGCAGCCGCTCCACGACGAGCGCCGCGAGCAGCTCGTGCTTGGACGGGAACTGGCGGTAGACGCTGCCGACTCCGGCGCCGGCAGCCTCGGCGATCGCCGGCATCGGCGCGTCGAGCCCGTCACGCGCGAAGACCTCGCCGGCGGCGCGCAACAGCCGCTCGCGCTTGCCCGGCCCGTCGAGGTCCGCCCAGCACGACGTCCGCGAAGCGATATCGATATTTTTCTCCAGGACCGGAATGCTCATTCCGCTACTGTAGTCACCTCCGCTGCGGGACGCGCCTGCAGGCCATCCTCTCCCCCCTTTCCCAGATGAGCTCGACGACTGCCGCGCCGCACCACAACCGCACGCACCCGACGCTGATCCTCGCCGTGCTCGCGCTCGGCGGCGTCGCCTACGCGATGCTCAGCTCGGCCGTGATCCCGGCGCTGCCGACGCTGCAGCATGCGCTGCACACGAACGAGAACGGCGTCACCTGGCTGCTGACCGCCTACCTGCTCTCGGCATCCGTCGGCACGGCGATCCTCGGGCGCCTCGGCGACATGTACGGCAAGGAGCGCCTGCTGCTGATCACGCTCGTGATCCTCATCTTCGGGACGCTGCTGTCGGCGGTCACGAGCACGCTCGCGCTGCAGATCCTCGCGCGCTTCATCCAGGGCGCCGCCGGCGGGATCTTCCCGCTGGCGTTCGGGATCGTGCGCGACGAGTTCCCGCGCGAGAAGGTGCCCGGCAGCATCGGCCTGCTCTCGGCGATCCTCGGCGTCGGCGGCGGCATCGGCATCGTCGCCTCGGGCGTGATCGTCGAGCACCTCAACTACCACTGGCTGTTCTGGCTGCCGCTGCTGGCGACGGTGCTCGCGGCGGTGACGACGTGGCGCTTCATCCCGGAGTCGCCGGTGCGTGTGCCCGGCAAGGTCAACTGGCTCGCCGCGGCGCTGATGACGCTCGGCATCTCCGCCGTGCTGCTAGCCGTCTCGGAGGCGACCGCGTGGGGCTGGGGCTCGCCGAAGACGCTCGGCCTGATCGTCGTCGGGCTGATCATCACGGCCGTCTGGATCCTCGTCGAGACGCGCAGCCTCAACCCGCTCGTCGACATGGCGATGATGCGCGTGCGCGGCGTCTGGACGACGAACCTCGCCGCGTTCCTGCTCGGCGCCGGCATGTACGCCTCGTTCGTCGTCTTCCCACAGTTCGCGCAGCTGCCGAAGAGCACCGGCTTCGGCTTCGGCGCCTCGGTCGTCGTCTCAGGCCTGTACCTGCTGCCAACGACGCTCGGGATGACGGCTCTGGGGATCTTCGCCGGACGCATCTCGGCACGCTTCGGCTCGCGCGCGGCGCTGCTCGTCGGCACGATCTTCACCGGCCTTGCGTTCGCGCTGCTCGCCGTCGAGCACGGCCACCCGATCGACTTCCTCGTCTCGGCCGCGCTGCTCGGCATCGGCATCGGGCTCGCGTTCGCGGCGCTCGGCAACCTGATCATCCAAGCCGTGCCCAGCCACCAGACTGGCGTCGCGAGCGGCATGAACACGGTCATGCGCACGCTCGGCGGCGCGCTCGGCGGCCAGCTCTCGGCGACGTTCGTCGCGGCGCACGTCGTGCACGGCTATCCGGCCGTGACCGGCTTCACCGAGACCTTCTTCATGGCGACCGGCTTCCTCGTCGTCTGCCTGATCGCCGGCTTCCTCGTGCCACGAGCGCGGCCGGCCGTCAGCGCCGTAGCCACCGCCCGACCGCGAGTCGACGAGACCGCTGCCGAGGCCGCTACGCGCCAGCCGGCGTAGCGCCGCCGCCCGCGCCAGGCTCGGGCGGCGCCAGCGGGGAGGGCGCCAGCGGGGAGGGCGCCAGCGGGGAGGGCGCCGGGGCGCCGCCGTCTGACTCGACCGCTTCGCCGGCGCGTCCGCTCGGCATCGCGCGTAGCGCGACGATGAACGCGAGCGCCATCGCCGCCGCCATCCCGTAGACGACTGTCTGCGTCGCGTGTGCGAAGCCGAGCTGGATCTGGTGTGTGATCGCCTGCGGAACGTGCTGCGAGCTCCCGCCGGAGCCGCCGCTGGAGACGCTGGAGACGGAGTGGGCGATCGATTCGGCTTCGGCCTTTGGCACGCCGTGCTGAGTCAGCCCGTTGCGCACGTGCGAGACCGTCTCGCTGATCAGGATCGAGCCGAGCACGGCAAGCCCGAGGCTGCCGCCGAAGTTGCGCACGGTCTGCGTCAGTCCAGTAACGGCGCCGTAGGTCGCGCGTGCGGCGCGATTGAGCGCGTCGGTGCTGACCGGCCCGAGCACGAGGCCGACGCCGACGCCGGCGATCGCGAGGTAGTACCACTGTTCGGAGAACGAGAGTTTGCTGAGGCTTTCGCCCCACAGATAGAAGCCGACCGCGGCGATCGCACAGCCCGGCACGACGCTCGGCCGCGCGCCGCGCTTGTCGAGGATCCGCCCGCCGTTCTGCGCGCCGACCGTGAAGCCGCCGAAGAACACCAACAGCACGAGCCCAGCGTTGCCGGCGCTTTCGCCGAGCCCGATCTGGGCGTAGAGGCTCGCGAAGAAGAACAGCGGCACGAAGCAGATCGACAGCAGGAACAGGACGACGTTGTCGACGAGGAAGCCGCGATCGGCGAACAGGCGCATCGGCACCAGCGGCTGCTCCACCCGCAGCTCGAAGCGCACGAAAGCGGCCAGCAGCACGAGCCCGACGACGATGCACAGCCACGTTCCGACGCTGCTCCAACCCCACACGCTCGCCTGCTGCAGGCCGAGCACCGCAACGGCCATGCCGGCGCTGACGAGCAGCGCGCCGCGCATGTCGATGCGCGAAGGACTGCGCTCCTCGGTCGGTTTCGAGATCGTGATCAGGATCAGCGCGATGATCGCGACGGGTACGTTGACCCAGAAGATCGCGCGCCAGGTCCATTCAGTCAGGTAGCCGCCGGCGATCGGCCCGACTGCCGTCAGGCCGCCGGTCACCGAGAAGAACACCGCCAGCGCCTTGCCGCGTTCGGCGACGCCGTAGCTGGCGACGACGATCGCCAGCGCCGCCGGGAACAGCACCGCGGCCGAGGCGCCCTGCAGCGTGCGGAAGACGATCATCCACGTCTCGCCGATCGAGCCGGTCGGCGTCGCGCCGCACAGCGCCGAGCAGGTCGCGAACGCGATCACGCCGATCGTCACCATCCGCCGCGGGCCGTAGACGTCGGCGATCTTGCCGCCGAGCGCGAACAGCGCCGAGAGCGCGAGCAGGTAGGCGTTGACGATCCACTGCGAGCCGGTCGAGGAGAGGTGCAGGTCGTGCTGCAGGTTCGGCACTGCCAGCGCGACGATCGTCTGGTCGATGAACAGCATCGCGACGGCGAAGATCATCGCCGCGAGTACGAGTTTCTTCCTATCCACGATTCAGCCCCCGTCTCTTGGTTTGCGCTGTTCGCTGACGCCGTCTTCGAGCCTGCTTCTACAAGCTTTCAGCCTTGATCGGCGAAGTCCTGCCGCGCCATTAGCCACGCGCTACAGCGCCACACGCTCGCCGACGGTGACCGTGCGATCGTCCGGCAGGCGGAAGTAGGCGACCGGGTTGGCGGCGTTGCGCGCGAGCAGCAGGAACAGGCGCTTGCGCCACGGGTTCATCCCGCGTGCCTTCGTCGGCACGATCGTGATCTGCGAGAGGAAGTACGACGTGCGCTCGAGGTCGATCGGCTCGAGCAGCTTGCGGCGCATCGCCAGGTTGAGCATCGCCGGCACGTTCGGCGCGTCCTGGAAGCCGATCCGAACCGTCACGCCGGTGATCCCGTCGGCGGCGTGCCCGAGCTCGTCGCAGGTGAGCCGATCGGCGTGGTAGACGTGCGGAACGCGCTCGGTCA
This sequence comes from Solirubrobacteraceae bacterium, assembly GCA_036271095.1. Lineage (GTDB taxonomy): Bacteria > Actinomycetota > Thermoleophilia > Solirubrobacterales > Solirubrobacteraceae > Palsa-744. The sequence goes on along the minus strand of DATBBG010000060.1, from coordinate 122,690 downwards.
GCAGCGAGACGATGATCACGCGTTCGTGCAGCACATGGTTCTGCTCGACGTTCGCGCGCAACGCCAGCGGCGTCGTCTGTGCGTGCGCGTTGAGGTAGACAGCCGTGCCGGGCACGCGCACGATCTCCTCGCGGCGCGTGTCGAGCTCGTCGATGAACTCGCGCAGCGGCCCCTCCTCGCGCGCACGGTTGACGCTGACGATCTCGCGTCCCTTGCGCCACGTCATCAGCACGACGAAGACGATCGCAGCGATCGCCAGCGGCAACCAGCCGCCGTGCACGACCTTCGTCAGGTTCGCCGCGAAGAACGTCACCTCGATCGTCAGGAAGACGATCGCGCCGAGCGCGATCCACCGGCGCGGCTTGTGCCACAGCAGGCGCGCGACGGCGAGGAACAGAATCGTGTTGAGAATGAACGTGCCGGTCACAGCGACGCCGTAGGCCGAGGCCAGCGCAGTCGAGGAGCCGAAGCCGATCACGATCGCGATCACGATCGCGAACAGCCCGCCGTTGACGGCCGGAACGAAGACCTGGCCGATCTCGCGCCGCGAGGTGTGGCGAATCGTCAGCCGCGGCAGGAAGCCGAGCTGCACCGCCTGATGGGTCACGCTGAACGCGCCCGAGATCACCGCCTGCGAGGCGATCACGGTCGCGAACGTCGCCAGCAGCACCATCGGGATCTGCGCCCACGTCGGCATCAGCAGGAAGAACGGGTTCGAGATCGACTTCGGCGAGCGCACGATCAGCGAGCCCTGCGCGAGGTACTGCAAGGTCAGCGCCGGGAACACGAGCAGGAACCACGCGCGGCGGATCGGCGAGCGGCCGAAGTGGCCCATGTCGGCGTACAGCGCCTCGGCGCCGGTCACCGCGAGCACGACCGAGCCGAGCGCGATGAACGCGACGTGCCCGTGCGCGGTGATGAATTTCGCGCCGTAGGACGGCGACAGCGCGCGCAGCACGTCCGGGTGATGCGCGATCTCGATCGCTCCTGTCAGGCCCAGCACGCCAAACCACAGCGCCATCACCGGGCCGAACAGCTTGCCGACGAGGCTCGTGCCGAAGCGCTGGATCAGGAACAGCGCGCTCAGCACGGCGACAGTCACCGGCAGCACCATCGAGTGCAGGCTGGGAACGGCAACCTTGACGCCTTCGACCGCCGAGAGCACCGAGATCGCCGGCGTGATTGCGCCGTCGCCATAGAACAGCGACGCGCCGAGAATGCCGAGCGTGACGAGCAGCAGCTTCGCCATCGCGCTCTTGACGCGCGCGCGCTGGACGAGCGCCGTCAGCGCCATGATGCCGCCCTCGCCGTCGTTGTCGGCGCGCATGATGAACGTCACGTACTTGACCGAGACGACCATCGTGATCGACCAGAAGACGAGCGAGATCACGCCGTAGACGTCGCCAGGTGCCGTGTGCACGGCGTGATGGTCGGAGGTGAAGACCGTCTGCAGCGCATACAGCGGGCTCGTGCCGATGTCGCCGAAGACGACTCCGAGCGCGCCGAGCGTGAGCGCGGCGACGCTCGTCTTGGCGACGGTCCGGCGGCGGACGGCCGACTCGGGCGGATGCTCCGAGGCCGGATCGACTATCGGAACGGCCAGCTCGGGCGCGTCGCCCGAGGACAACGCCGCCGTCGCGTCCTGACCGGCTGCCTCCGGCGCTTCGGCCGGGTGTTCAGGCGCGCCGGCTGCGCGCTCAAGTGACGCCGTCCGATCGCCCGCCGAGCGCTCGTCGGAGGGTTGCATCGGAGCGGGCACCGTCAGACGGTATCGGCTCGCCGGCAGCGCCGATCCGCGCGGCGCAGGCCGGCAAGCGCGGCTGCCAGCGCTAGTGCGTCGCCTCGTAGCCGATGTGCGCCTGATCGGCGATGCCGGCTGCGCTCAACAGCTCGCGCGCCTCGGACTCGATGCCTGCAGCCATGAGCTGAAGCTCGTCGACGAGGTCGGGGTCCGAGCACAACGCGAAGCAGAGCAGGCCGGCGAGCGACGTCGCCGAGACGCGCAGCGCGTGGCGTTCGCCGATCTCGGCGATCGAGTGCAGATGCACGACGGGCGCGCCGAGCACGCTGACCGGCCGCGGCGGCCCCGGCACGTTCGAGACGCTCAGCGCGAAGCGCCGCGGGTTGCGCTCGATACGGGCTACGAAGTGCTCGAACGGCGGCAGGCCGGAGAGCTCGCGCACGAGTTGCTCGTGGTACTGCGCGTCGTGGTCGAGCTTGCGCTCGCGCGTCTCGGCATGCGTGATCCGCAGACGCGCAACCGGATCGAGCTCGTTCAGCGGCACGGCGACCGAGAAGAACGAGTCGTGGTTGGCGACTTGATCGCCCTCGTGATGCATGCTGACCGGGACGCGCATGCGGATCGTGCCGAGCTCGCCGTGACGTTGCCTCAGCCAGCGCCCGACGGCGCCGGCGACAATCGTCAGGACGGCGTCGTTGACGGTCGCGCCGTCGAGCTCGCGCGCAGCATCGTGCAGCGCGCGCAACGGCGCGACGGCGAACGCGATCTCACGGCGCGTGCCGACGGTGCCGTCGAACGGCGAGCGGCAGGCGCCGCGCGAGTACTCGCGGTGCAGGAAGCCGGCGAGATGCGCGCGCCTGCGCGCCTCGTCGGTGGCGTGCTCAGCGTGCGCCTGCGCAGGCGTCATCGACGCCTGCACGCCGTCGTCCCATAGCAGCGCGCGCGCATAGCGGACCGACGCCGTGCCGTCGGCGAGCGCGTGGTGGATCCGCCAGATCAGCGCGCTGCCGCCGTCGCGCATCGCGACGACGTCGATCCGCCACAGCGGACGGGAGCGGTCGAGGCGCTGCTCGAACAGCTCGGCGACGAGTGCGAGCAGCGCGGCGCGATCGAGCGGCGCATCGACGTCGGCCGCGACGACGTGATCGGCGATGTCGAAGCTCAGATCGGGCACCCAGCCGGGAGCCTGAGCGCTGCCGCCGAGGCGGCGCGTGAGCGCCGGCGCCAGCTCGATTCGCTCGGCTACGCGCTCGCGCAGGCGCTCGGCGTCGAACGCGCCGCGCTCGCTCGCGCCGAGACGAACGACCTTGCACGTGTGGCCGGCGATCGTGCGGCACTCCAGCTCGAGAATCGCGCGATCCTCGGTGCCGAGCGGTATGAAGTCCTCCATCAGTTCGCCATTCTCGCCTATGCTGCGGCCGCCGTGCCGCAGCGATCGACACCTGGACGAGACGTCTACGAGAACGCGATCAGGAGCGATAGATGACGAGCCAACCGATCGTCGAGGCGCTCGCCGCCAAGCGACGTGAGCCGCAGGACGTGCTCGATCACGTCGAGTCGGGCATGGATCTGATCGTCGGGCTCGCCAACGCCGAGCCGGTCGCGACGATCGACGCGATCGAGGCGGCCGCCGACAGCCTCAGCGACGTGCGTCTTCACCAGATGCTGCCGATGCGCTCGCGCCGCTACATCGAAGGCGAGCTGCCCGGCCTGCGGCACGTCGCCTGGTTCCTCTCGCCGCACAGCCGTGCGGCGTTCGCCCGCGGCGACTGCGACCTCGTGCCGAACTCGTTCAGCGACGTCCCGCGGCTGATGCGCCAAACGCTGTCCCCGCGGCTCGTGCTGAGCGCCGTCTCGCCTCCCGACCACCATGGCTACTTCTCGCTCGGGCCTCACGCCGAGTATGCAGCGGCATTCATCGGCGAGGTGCCGTTCTTCGTCGAGGTCAACCCGAGCATGCCGCGCACGTTTGGCGGTAACCAGCTGCACATCTCCGACGTCGTCGGCTGGTGCGAAGCGGACACGCCGCTCGTCGAGCTGCCGCCGCCTGCCGGCAGCGATCGCGACGAGAAGATCGCCTCGCTCGTCGCCGAGCGGATCCCCGACGGCGCGACGCTGCAAGCCGGCATCGGCGCGGCGCCGGACCTCGTGCTCGGGCTGCTCAAGGACCATCGCGAGCTCGGCGTGCACACCGAGCTGCTCGGCGACGGCTTCGTCGATCTCGTCGAGTGCGGCGCGCTGACGGGCACGCGCAAGGCGACCCATCGCAACAAGATCGTGACGACGACGGCGCTCGGCTCGGCGCGGCTGTACGAGTTCGTCGCCGACAACGCCGGCGTCGAGTTCCACCCCGTCGACTACACGAACGATCCGACGCGGATCGCGCTCGAGCCGCAGATGACGGCGATCAACGCGACGCTCGAGGTCGACTTCCTCGGTCAGTGCGCATCGGAGTCGCTCGGCAGCGACTACTGGTCCTCCTCGGGCGGGCAGCCCGACTACGCGCGCGGCGCCGTGATGGCCGAGCACGGCCAGGCATTCATCGTGCTGCACTCGAGCACGGCCGACGACACCGTCTCGCGGATCGTGCCACAGCTGCACTCCGGCGCGGCCGTGACGACGTTCAAGAACATCGTCGACAAGGTCGTCACCGAGTACGGCGTCGCCGAGCTGCGCGGCAGCTCGATCGCCGAGCGCACGCGACGGCTGATCGCGATCGCGCATCCGCGCTTCCGCGAGCAGCTGACGGCTCGCGCACGCGAGCTCTGTTACCTTATGTGAGCGCGCGCCGGCGCACCGAGCGCGTCGGCGACGAGCCCGTGGTACTGCTCGCCGTCGAGCAGAAACGAGTCGTGCCCCCACGGCGAGGCGAGCTCGACGTGGCGCGCCGAGACGCCGCCGGCCTGCAGCTGCTCGGCGATGAAGCGCGAGTGCGCGCTGCCGAAGCGCCAGTCGCTGTCGAAGGAGATCGCGAGGATCTGCGTGTCGACGCGCTCGAGGTCGAGCTGCGGCTCGGCGAACGGGTCGAAGTAGTCCATTACGCGCGTCAGGTAGAGGTAGCTGAGCGCGTCGAAGCGCTCGACGAAGATCTCGCCTTGGTGCTCGAGGTAGTGCTCGACCTCGAAGTCGACATCCATCGTCATCGGCGCGCCCTCGCCGCCGCGGCGCGCGCGATCGAACTTGCGGCGCATCGACTCGTCCGAGAGGTAGGTGACGTGTCCGAGCTTGCGCGCGAGCGCGAGCCCGTGCGAGGGCCGGCGCGGGCCGTCGAGGTAGTCGCCGCCCTGAAAGTCCGGATCGCTCGTGATCGCCGAGCGCGCGATCGCGCTCAGCGCGATGTTCTGCGCACTGAGACGCGCGCTCGCACAGACGAGGATCGCGTGCTTCAGCTCTTGCGGACGATCGAGCGCCCACTGCAGCGCCTGCATGCCGCCGAGTGAGCCGCCGACCGCCGCGTGCAGGCGTGAGATGCCCAGCCGCGCGAGCAGCGCGCGGTGCACCGTGACGAGGTCACGCACCGTAAACAGCGGAAAGCGCAGGCCGTAAGCACGGCCGCTGCGCTGCTCGACGCTCGCCGGGCCGGTGCTGCCGCCGCAGCCGCCGAGCAGGTTCGGACAGATGATGAAGAAGCGATCGCTGTCGAGCGGCCTGCCGGGGCCGATGATCGTGTCCCACCAGCCGCGACGCGTCGGATCGCCATGATGCCCCGCCGCATGCGCGTCGCCGCTCAGCGCATGGCAGACGAAGACGGCGTTGCTCGCGTCGGCGTCGAGCTTGCCGTAGGTCTCATAGGCGACTTCGACCGGAGCGAGCGTGGCGCCGCTGTCCAGCTCCAGCGGGTCGCCTTCGTCGAACAGGACGACCCGCTGCGTCTCAACGCGGCCAATGCCGCCCACGCTCATGCGGCGACGAGCGCTCCGCTGGCGGCGAGCGCCTGGTCGAGATCCTCGATGATGTCCGCGATGTTCTCGATGCCGACCGAGAGCCGCACGGTCTCCTGCGTGACGCCGGCCGACGCGAGCTCATCCTCGTTCAGCTGCGAGTGCGTCGTCGAAGCGTTGTGGATCGCCAGCGACTTCGCATCGCCGATGTTCGCGAGATGGCTGAACAGCTTCAAGCTCTCGATGAACGCCTTGCCGGCGGCCGCGCCACCGCGCACGCCAAACGTGACGAGCGCGCCGTAGCCGCCGCGCAGCACGCGATCGGCGACCTCGCGGTACGGGCTCGACTCGAGGCCGGGGTAGTAGACCCACTCGACCGCCTCGTGCTGGGACAGGTGCTCGGCCACGGCAAGGCCGTTCTCGGAGTGGCGCTCCATCCTCAGCGGCAGCGTCTCGATGCCTTGCAGGAACAGGAACGCGTTGAACGGCGAGAGCGCCGCGCCGGTGTTGCGCAGCAGCACCGTGCGTGAGCGCCCGATGTAAGCGGCCGGACCGAGCGCGTCGCTCCAGACGACGCCGTGGTAGGACGGATCGGGCTGGGTCAGACCGGGGAAGCGATCGGCGTGCGCGACCCAGTCGAAGCTGCCGGCGTCGACGATCGCGCCGCCGATCGAAGTGCCGTGACCGCCGATGAACTTCGTCAGCGAGTGCACGGCGATATCGGCGCCCTGCTCGAAGATGCGCGCGCCGATCGGCGTCGGCACGGTGTTGTCGAGCACGAGCGGCAGCCCTGCCGCATGCGCCGCGTCAGCCCACGCGGGGACGTCGAGCACGTTCAGCCGCGGGTTGCCGATCGTCTCGCCGAAGACCAGCCGCGTGTTCTCGTCGGCCAGGCGCGCGACGGCGCCAGGGTCGTCGGCGTCGGCCCAGCGAACCTCGATGCCGTACTGCGGCAACGTGTGCGCGAACAGGTTGTAGGTACCTCCATATAGCTGCGAGACGGAGATGATGTTGTCGCCCGCACGGGTCACGTTCAGCACCGAGTAGGCCACCGCCGCCTGACCTGACGCCGTGACGAGCGCGCCGACGCCTCCCTCGAGCGCGGCAAGGCGCTCCTCGAGCACCGCCCACGTCGGGTTCATGATGCGCGAGTAGATGTTGCCGGGCACGGCCAACGCGAACAGGTCAGCAGCGTGCTGCGTGTCGTCGAAGACGTAAGACGTCGTCTGGTAGATCGGCACAGCGCGCGCTTTTGTCGCGCTGTCCGGCTCTTGACCGCCATGCAGCGCGATCGTCTCGGGACGGAGGGCGTCGCTCACTTTGGAACTCCTTGGGCTCGGGTTCTCACAGTTAATTCCGCTGACTCGATTGCCTTTGCGGTGTTTATACCGTGTCGGCGATAGCTCGACACGACGGAACGGTCCGGCAGCGCGCGCAGCGCCACCGGACCGTGTTCAGTCAGCCGTATCGACTCAGGCGTGCGCTCAGCGGCGACCGTGACTGCGTCGCTTGCTGGTGTGGCCGTGCGGGTCGTGCGACGAGCTGCCTGCGTGACCGGGACCGCTGCCGTAGCCGGACTCGCCACCGCCCTGACCGCCGCCCTTGCCGCCTTGACCGCCCTGGCCGCCGTTGCCACCTTGGCCGCCGCCCTGGCCGCCGCCGTTGCCCTGGCCGCTCTTGCCACCGCCGTTGCCGCCTTGGCCGCCGCCATTGCTGCCTCGGCCGCCGCCATTGCCGTTGCCGCCGCCATTGCCGCCTGACGGGTTCCACGGCTGCAGGTAGGCGCGGTAGGTGTTGACGCCGGTCGGGAACTCAGCGTTGAACAGCAGGTCGCCGGCCGTGTCGTACTCGGAGAAGTACGGCAGCGAGCCCCAGCCGACCACCAGGTTGCCGTCGGCGGTCGTCTGTCCGTTGCCCTGCGACGGCGCGGTCAGCGCGTCCGGCTGGTTGTAGGACTGCAGCAGCGTCGCCGTGTGCGCTTGTGGATTGAGCTTGAAGCGCACGACGCGGCTGAGACCGAACTCGGCGGTCGAGCCGACGCCGGTGTTTGCCGCTCCGGCCGACTCGTTGTCGAAGACCGTGTAGACGCCGTTGCCCAACGCCTCCGGATCGTGCTGCCAGGCGAAGATGTCGCCGGCGTTGTTGAGCGTCTGTCCGGGAGCGGCCTGCAGCGTGAAGCTGCTCGCCTTGCCGCCGAGCTGCCAGAGGATCCCGCCGCTGTGGCGATCGACCTTGTACGTCGTCCACGTGTCGCGCGCGTCGATCAAGAGGTTGCCGTCGGTGTCGAAGTGCACGGCGTTGATGTGGAACCAGTCCCACGGCGTGCTCGCCGAGGTAGGCAGCGGCTGCTCGCTCTGCGAGTAGGGCACGTGGTCGGCGCTGTTCCATTGCCACAGCACCTTGCCGGTCGAGATGTTGATCTCCTGCACGACGCCGTCGATCACCGTCTGGTCGGCGGGGCCTCCGATCGACGTCAGGTCGGCCGTCGCCGTCGTGTAGGCGAGGATCAACGCGGTGTTCTGCGGCGTGATCAGGAACTCGTGCCCGTCGGCGCTGAGGCCGTTGCCGGCATTGACCGTCGCGATCTGTTTGTACTGGCTGTTGTAGATGTAGTCGGTGCCTGTCGCAAGGCCACCGAAGCCGGTGCCCTGCCACCACGTCAGCACCGGTTGCCCGTTGTAGGTCTGCGTGCGGAAGTCCGATGCCTCCTGACCGGCCGGCACGGCCTGCGACCAGACGACGTTGCCGTTCTGGTCGAGGATCTCCGGTCCGTTTGCGTACGTCGTGGCGTCGCCGAACGGCGAGATGAAGAAGTCGCCGTGGCCGACGTTGCCGTGCGTGAGGATCGTCACCGGCGCCGTCGGCAGTGGGTCGGCAAGCGCGGAGGTCGCGATCGACGCCGCGCCGGCGAGCGCAGCGATGAACGCGGTTACGACTGCGGCGCTGGATCGGCGCCATCGCCGCGCGGCTGCGCGCGGCGCGTTCGAGCTGGGGATCTCGGACATTGGGCTCTGATTCCTTTCGTGGAGATGCTTGCGGTTGAGAGGCTCTGAGACCGGCCACAGCCGATCGCGGCACCACGCTAGCGCGAAACTCTATAATTTCAACTGTCTTTGTGATGTTTGTGTTGTCGAGGCGCCTCGATGCGTCGCGGGCGGCCCGATTGAGGCCGTCATCAGACCGTCGGCAGGGCGTTGGCGCGTCGCGTGCGCGGCCGGCGCGCGACGCGCTCGCCGCGGCCGGCGTTCACAGCTCGACTACAAATGTTGGACTTCTTACGCGTTGTCTGCTAGAAACACGCGCGTTCTAGCCTTGCGTCACATGCACCCGCAACAGGATCCAGCCATCGACGAGAGCACGTGCTCGGATCGAGGCCCTGCGCGGGCAGGCGGGGAGCAGCGAGGGCAGATGACGGCCGGCTTCCTGCGTAGAGCGAACGTACTGAAGCGCCGAGGGTAGGCGTCGATGGATCGGCGTCGACGCGATGCATGCTCCGGCGTGCGTATATGGCGGTCGCGCCGTTCGCGCAAGGTCGTAGGAGACGGTTGTCGCGCAAGCGATCCGGTGGCGGCCGATGGCTGCGCGACTTCGACGGCTCGCGACGAGGGTAGGCGCAGTTAGGAGACAGGAGGAATCGCTCAGCTCGCCAGGCGAGCGGATCGGGCGATCGAATCGGAGAGAAAGGACGGATCGACGATGAAGCGCATCAGGGGCCTCATGCTCTTGTTGATTGCGATGTTCGCGTTCAGCACGGCCGCAGTCTCAGCGCAGGCCGCGCAGCCGGAACGCCCGCTCGTGGAAGAAGCGGAAGAAATCAACAAGGAAAAGCTCGAAGAAGCGAAAGAAAAGAACAAAGAAGGAAGCGAAAAAACCAAAGAAGCGAACAAGGAACGCAGCGAGAAACGCAAAGAAAAAAACCTGGAACACATCGAACGCGTCAAGGAAAAAAACGAAGTTCGGATCGAAAAGGCTGAAGAACGCGAAGTGAAGGACGCCGAAAAAGCGGCGGCCAAGAAAGTTCGCGAAGAAGAAGCTGCCGCCAAGAAAGCCGAAAAGGAAAAAATCAAGAAAGAAAAAGAAGAAGCTAAGGAAAGCGGCGGCGGCGAAGAAGGCGTCTAGCGGCGCTGACAATGAGGACGGCCAGTGCGCGGGCCGTCCTAGACAGGTGTCCCGCTCCGAGGTAGGGCCGCGCCCCAGGCAGCTGGGGCGCGGCGCCTGCCCGTCCCAGCCGCTCGAGATCGCCGATCGGCCGGTGAGCCGGCACTTACCGGCTGGGTCGCCAGCCCGTTTGGGCCGTGCCGAGCGCTGATGAGCCACCGCGTCGGCGTCCACGGACTAGCTTGCGCCACAGGACTTCGACCCTCATCAACACGATCGGAGAAACCGTGGCCACAGATGACCTGGCGCGACTCCTCGCCAAGGACGAGATTCGCGAACTTGCATTCCGCTACGCGCTCGCGCTCGACAGCCGCGACTTCGAGACGTTTGCCGGGCTGTTCACTCGAGAGGGCGTGTTCGAAGGCGTGCTCACCGGCGCCACCGTCGGCTCAGCCGAGATTGCGCGCTCCGTCGCAAAGACGTTCAAGGCGTTCGGAGCGACTGTGCATTTCGTCTCCAACCACGTGATCGACCTGGAGAGCGACTCGACGGCGCGAGGCGTCGTCTACACGCGCGCCGAACACGAGGTCGACGGTCAGTGGATCGTGCAGGCGATGCAGTACTGGGACCGCTACGAGTTGCAGGACGGCCGCTGGCGGTTCGCCGGCAGGCGCCTGCTCGCGTGGTACGCAGTCGACAAGCTCGACCGGCCGCTCGGCCACGACACGATGCGCTGGCCGACTGCCGAGGTCGCGCGACGGACGCTGCCGGAGGCGTGGCCGACGTTCGCCGTCTATGAGCGCGAGAAGCACGCGCTTTGAGCCCGCGCGCGGCCGACGAGCAACTCCAGCGGCTGTCGGACGAGGCGTCTATCAGGCGCCTCGCCCACGAATACGCCGACGCCGTGCTCGTCAAGGACGCCGACCGCATGCTCTCGCTGTGGGCTTCCGACCTCGCAGCGCCGGCGCCGTTTCCCGACTTCGACATCGACTGGGCGCGCAAGCTTCCCGCGCGCTGGGAGTCATGGGGTGTGACGATGCTGCACGTCACGACCCACGCGATCTTCTTCGACGGCGAAGACAACGCGCATGGGCGTGTGCAGTGCATCGTGCAGATGCAGCGCGACGAGGGCTTCGTCGATCAGTCGGTGCTCTACGAAGACGACTACGTTCGTCGCGGCGACGATTGGCTGTTCGCGATCCGCCGCCACCGGCTCTGGTTCGGGTCCGTCCGCTCGGCCGATCCGACTGCCCAGCCGCGCTCGACCTGGCCCGACTCTCAGCTCGGTGCCGGCTCGCTTCCCGAGGACGTGCGACGCCTGTGGACGCAGGATCTCCCATGAGCACTCCCCCACCCGCAAAAGCCGACGCGGGGACTCGAACCCCGGACCCCTTCATTACGAGTGAAGTGCTCTACCAGCTGAGCTACGTCGGCGCGACTGGAGATGCTAGCGGCGGTGGCTGCAGTACGCGCGCAGCGGCGCGCGGCGGCCGCTGCGCGACCGAGCGCCGGCGCTTCAGGCCTGCGCGACCGGCTCGCGTCCGAGCTCGGACAGCTCCGCCAGCAGCGACTCGCCGTGCTTCTCGCAGAACGCCGGTCCGATGCCGCGGATGCTCAGCAGCTCCTCGACGCTCTGCGGCGTCGCGCGCAACACGTCTTCGAGCACCGCATTCGCTGCAACCGTGTATGCCGGCTTGCCCTCGGCGCGCTCGTAGCGCCAGGTGCGCAGGCGCTCGAATTGATCCTCGTCGACGGGCGGCCCCGATGGCTCGGAGCTTCCCGTGCGCGCCCCTGCGCGCCCGCCCGCGGCGCGCGAGCGCTTCGCCGTGACCGGAGCCGACAGCGCCTGCACGAGCGCCAGATCCGGGTCGCAGACATCGCAGCAGCGCCCGCTCGGCGCCGTCGGCTCGGCGTCGCCGAAGTGGTCGAGGATCTGCCGGCGACGGCAGATCTCGCCGGCCGTCATGTAGCGCTCGATCGAGCGGTAGGACTCCCAGCCGCGGTTTCGCGACGCGCTGATCGCCTGCGCGGCCTTGCGCGGGCTGCCCTGCCCGGTCAGACGCACGAGCAGGCCGTCCTGGCCTGCCGGCTCGAGCTCGACCGCGCCCGCGCGCTCGGCGATCGACAGCAGCACGCGATCGCGCTCGGCCAGTTCGCCGTGGCCGACGAGCGCGGCCTCGCCGCCGGTCGTACGCTCGGCGCTGCGCCGCAGCCGCGCGACGTAGGCCTTGACGTTCTCGACGCTCGTCTCGCGCTCCTTGATGAAGCGGATCAAGCGCCCTAGATCCATCCGCGCGCCGAGCAGCAGCGCGCGCGCCGGCAGTCCGTCGCGCCCTCCGCGCCCCGCCTCCTGGTAGTACGCCTCGAGGCTCGTCGGCACGGCCCAGTGCACGACCGTGCGCACGTCCGCCTTGTCGACGCCCATCCCGAACGCATTCGTCGCGACGACCGCTTCGGCGCTGCCGCGCATGAACGCCTCCTGGCTCGCCTGCCGGTCCTCGGCGCTCATGCCCGCGTGATAGGCGACCGCCGCGATTCCCTCGCGCACCAGCTGCGCAGCGACCGCGTCGGTGTCCTTGCGCGTGCCGCAATAGACGATCGCCGGCCGCGCATCGTCGCCGGCGAGGACGTGCAGCAGCGCTGCCCACTTGCGCGCGACCGCGCCCTTGCCTTCGAGGCTGACGACGTCGAACGTCAAGTTCGGCCGGTCGAAGCCCGAGCGGATCGAGACCGGCCGGCGCAGCTCCAGCCGCGCCGCGATCTCCTCGGCGACGCGCGGGGTCGCCGTCGCCGTCGCCGCCATCACCGCCGGGCGCCCTCCGTCGAGGCCGCGCAAGGACGCGATCGCGTCGTGCAAGCGCAGGTAGTCCGGCCTGAAGTCGTGCCCCCACTCCGCTACGCAATGCGCCTCGTCGACGACGAACAGCGAGACCTCGCGCTGCGCCAGCGCCGCGCGAAACGCGCCCGAGGCGAAGCGCTCGGGCGAGGCCAGCACGAGCTTGCACTCGCCTGACTCGACCTCGCGAAGCGCCTGCGCGTTGTGCCCCTCCTCCATCGTCGACGCGAGCATCGTCGCGTTGACGCCGGCGTCCTGCAGCCGTCGCCACTGGTCCGACATCAGCGCGATCAGCGGGCTGACGACGACGACGAGACCGTAGCCGGCCAGCGCCGGCAGCTGGTAGCAGAGCGACTTGCCGCCGCCCGTCGGCATCACGACGAGGCTGTCGCGGCCGTCGAGCGCCGCCTGCACCGCTTCGCGCTGGCCGGGGCGGAACTCGGCGAGCCCGAAGCGTGCGAGCAGTTGCTCGGGCGTTGCGCCCGCGCACTCGCTGTCGTCGTCGCCGTCGCGAGTGGTCGGATCGGTCGTCGCGTCCATCGTCAAGACGTTACGACGCGCCTCGGTTGCAACGCAAGCTCAGTGCGCCAGCAACCGGCGGGTGCGCGCGAGGCGATCGGCGCGCGCCTGCTCGCGCAGCGCTGCTTCCAGCCGCTCGCGCGCCGTCTCGACGTCGCTGCGCGACAGCGTCTTGACGTGGCGCTCGACGTGGCCGACGAGCATGCGCGCGGGCAGCACGCGCACGCCCTTGCGCCGCGCCAGCGGACGATCGACCCAGGCGCGGCTGAACACCAGCAGCGGCTCGACTCGCATTCGCGTGACGCGTTCGATCGCGTCACGCTGTGCCTGCGCCTGCGCGATCGTCGCGCCGTGCACGCGCCCGACGCGCACCGGCCCGGGATGGCTCTTGGTCTCGACCGTGAACACGCCTGTCGGGCCGATCAGGATGTGGTCGACGTTGCCGTGGCCGAGGCTGGCGTCGTGGATCACGTGCCATTGCTCAGGCGCGAGCTGCTCGAGCAGCTCGCCGACCTGCTCCTCGGCGCGCGCGCCGCGATCGCGCCGGTCGACGAGTGGCAGCACGAAGCGCGAGATCGCGAAGATGCTCGCCAGCAGCGCCAGCTCGGAGGCGATGAACAGCGGGTCGTGCAAGCCGAAAGCACGCCCGAGCAGCGCCGTCGCGACCGCGAGCACGCCGAGCGTCAGCAGCGTGCGCAGCCGCAGGCGGATGACAGCGGCGCGCGCGTGTTGACCTGCCGAGCGCCTCGTCGCGTTGGCGACCGCGTGCAACTCTCCACCTCCCTGCCTGAATCTCATAGTTTCTGCGCTACCCGTCTCATCGGCGAAATGCACGCGCAGCCTGAGCGCGCGCTCACGTGGCGACGATTTCTCGCAAAAAGCGTGGAGCGCCGAGCGCATCTCCTAAAGCAGCCACGCGGCGCCGTCGAAGCCAGAAGCAGACCGCCGCAGCGCCGCGAACAGCCGCGTGAGGCGTAATGACAAGACAACACACCGTTCGATGACCGACCGTTCCAACAGAAGCTTCAGCTCCGATCGATCGTCGGTTGCCGACGTCTGCCTGCTGCTGCGCGCTCACGCCGAGTCGCGCTGGCTGAGCAAGCAGCTCGCGCCCGTGCTGCAGGAGATCGAGGAGCGCGAGTCGATCTCAGACGAGCAGCTCGCGACTGCGCTTGCCTATCTCGAGGCGCTGTGGATCGAGGCCGGCGCTCGCGCGCGCGAGACCGAATCGGCGCGCGTCGAGCTCGACGCGCTCGGCAGCGGCGACCGCGCGCTCTACGAGAAGGCACGCCGCTACCACGCAGCCGTGCGCCGGCTGCGCGACGGCATCGAACGGCGCGTCGCGCGGTTGCTGGCAGTTCCGAGCGACGCCGTCGAGCCGCCAGAGCTGAGCGAGCGGCCGATCCAGAGCAGATCGCTGCGCGCGCGCCCGCTCAGAGGCCGGCCGGGCGGGGTCTGAAGCGATCGCGTACGCTGCGCGCGTGCCGCCGCGCTTCGACTTGCAATCGCATTCGACCAACTCCGACGGCACGCTTGCAGCTGCAGAGGTCGTCCAGCGCGCCGCCGAGGCCGGCGTCGAGCTGCTCGCGCTGTCAGACCACGACACGATCGGCGGCGTCGCCGAGGCGATCGCAGCCGGCCAGCGCTACGGCGTTCGCGTTGTCTCGGCCGTCGAGATCTCGGCCGTAGACGACGGCTCGGGCGCGCCCGGCGAGCCGGTCGCGGCCGATCACGTCACACGCGAACTGCACATCCTCGGCTACGGCTTCGATCCCACCGGCCAGTCGCTGACGAAGCATCTCGCCGACTTCCTGGCCGACCGCGAGAAACGCACGCTGCGCATGCGCGATGGGCTGCGCGAGGTTGGCTTCGAGCTGGACGAAGCTGCGATCGAGCAGCGCATCGCCGACGGCAAGCCGATCGGACGGCCGCATCTCGCCGAAGCCGTGCTGAATGCGCCTGCCAACGCGCGGCGCCTGCAAGACGAGGACATCGACGACATCGGCTCGCTGATCCGCGGCTACCTGATCGAGGGCCGCCCGGCGTTCCGCCTGCGCGAGACGCCGACCGTCGCCGAGGCGATCGCAGCGATCCACGAGGCCGGCGGCGTCGCGATCTGGGCGCATCCGTACTGGGACATCGACGACGACGCCGAAGTGCGCTCGAGCATCGACCGCTTCCGCGCGCTCGGCATCGACGGCGTCGAGGCGTTCTACATCACGCACGACGAGCGCCAGACGCGGCTGCTGTTCGCGCGCTGCGAGCAGCTCGGCCTGCTCAGCACCGGCTCGGCCGACTACCACGGCCCGGACAACCGCCTGTTCTCGAAGTTCCTCGCGTTTGAGACCTACGACCTAGAGCCGAACCTCGGCCCGATCGGCTCCTGATTTTTAGATCCTGACGGGACGGGGGCCGCGCCGCGCACGCATGCGCGAAGACGTGCTCTCTCCCAGCTGCCGTGCTAACGTACAACCGAATGGTTGTAGGTTTGTCAGAAGCAGAGGCCGATCGCGTCTTTCAGGCGCTCGCCGATTCGACCCGGCGCGACATCCTCGCGCAGACGATCGAGCGCGAGCAGTCGGTATCGGCGCTGGCGCGCCGCTACGAGATGAGCTTTGCAGCCGTGCAGAAGCACGTCGCGGTGCTCGAGCGCGCCGCGCTGATCGCCAAGCAGCGACGCGGGCGCGAGCAGATCGTGCGCGCCAACGCGCCGACCGTACGCGGAGCAGCCGCGCTGCTCGACGCCTACGAGCAGCTTTGGATCCAACGCGCAAACCAGATCGCCGACGTCCTCGCCGGCGAGGAGGGAGACCGGAGATGACCGTTATCGACAGCACGAAGGACACCGACGCACTGACGCTCACGCTCGTCGCCGAGTTCGACGCCGACGCCGAGCGCGTGTGGGAGGTCTGGGAAGACCCGCGCAAGCTCGAGCGCTGGTGGGGTCCGCCGACGTTCCCGGCGACGTTCACGCGACACGAGTTCGTCGTCGGCGGGCAGTCTCGCTACTTCATGACCGGACCGAACGGCGAGACGCCGCGCGGCTGGTGGCGGATCGACGCGCTGGCGCAGCCGCGGCAGATCGAGTTCGCCAACGGCCTCGCCGGCGAGGACGGCGAGCCGGCGCCCGGCGTCGAGCCGGCAGCCGGGCACGTCACCTTCGAGGCGCTCGGCGAGCGCACGCGAATGACTGTGCAGACGCGCTTCGTCGACGCCGCGCAGATGCAGAAGATGATCGACATGGGCATGCAGGAGGGAATGGGTCTGGCGATCGGCCAGATCGACGCCGTGCTCTCGCTGGCAGCCGTGTGAGCGCGTCGCCGCCGACGCCGGCCGGCGCGCGCAACTCGGTCGCCGCTATGTCCGGCGTCGCGCGCGACTTGCGAAGCGATCAGCCGCCGGCCAGCTCCGCCCGAGCAGCGTCTGCAGCCGATACGCCAGCGCCTCGAGCGCGAGCTCTTCGGAGACGTTCAGCGTCAGCCGCAGGCGCGTGTCCTGCACCAGCTCGATGCCCGCGCGCACGCGCGCGCCGTCGCGCCCGCTCGCATCCGCTTCGAGCTCGGCGCGACGATCGACCGCGTAGATCAGCTCGGCTGCTCCTTCGCAGACGCACAGCACGTCTCGCAGCCACAGCTCGGACAGGCGCAGCGTCAAATCGAGCGCATCCGTGCGCGCGCGGCGCTCCAGGCGCCGGCGCGCCTCGAGTCGTTCGCGCTCGACTTTTTTGCGTTCTTTCGCCGGCACCAGCTCCAGCTCCGCCGCCAGCGCCCGCTCGGCGCGCTCGCCCGCGCTCGCGCCTGCCGCCTTCGCTGCATCGAGCATCGCCATCCACGGACGCTCGCCGGCGCGCCCTGCCAGCGCCGCCCGCGCGAAGCGCTCGGCGCTCGCGCGCAGCGCCGCGCCCTGCTCGCTCGCCAGCTGCGCCGCCAGGCGCGCATCGCCCAGCGCCAGCGCCGCGCACGCCTGCGCGCGCTCGGCCGGCACGTCGTTCAGGCCCGCCGCGATCTGCTCGGCCGCGAGCGGATCGAAGCGCACTGGCTGACAGCGCGAGACGATCGTCGCGAGCACGTCCTCGCGGCGGTTCGTCAGCAGCAGCAGGTGCACGAAGTCAGGCGGTTCCTCGAGCGTCTTCAGCATCCGGTTGGCCGCCTGCTCGTTCATCATCTCGACCGCCTCGATCACGAACACGCGACGCGAGGACTCAAACGGCGTGCGCGTAGCCGCCGCGATGACCGGCTCCTCGATGTCCGCGACCAGCATTTCGCTGGCGCCCGAGCGCGTCACCCAGGTCATGTCCGGATGCACGCCGCGCTCGATCCGCGCGCGCACGCTCGCAGCGTCGTGCGTCTCGTCCGCGAGCAGCGCCGCCGCGAACGCCTGCGCGACCGCGCGCTTGCCGGTGCCGGCCGGGCCGTAGAAGAGGTATGCATGCGAGACGTTGCCGCCCGTGCGCAGCGCCGGCTCGAGCACGGCGCGCGCGTGCGGATGCGCCTCGATGCCCGGCAGCTCGGTCTCCGTCTCGGTCTCGGCGCTCGTCACTGCGGCCATCGTAAGGGGC
Source organism: Solirubrobacteraceae bacterium (assembly GCA_036271095.1). GTDB lineage: Bacteria > Actinomycetota > Thermoleophilia > Solirubrobacterales > Solirubrobacteraceae > Palsa-744. Next base: position 105,057 of record DATBBG010000060.1, on the reverse strand, counting down.
CATGCCGGCAAGGCGCGCACGGCTCTGCTGAGCTTCGCTCGGAGCCGGTACGGTCCCGGAGTGCCGCGCGGCAAGCTGATTACGATCGAGGGCATCGACGGCGCCGGCAAGACGACGCTCGCACGCGCGCTCGCCGACGCGATTGCTGCACGCGGACACATGGTTGAGCTGCTGCGCGAGCCCGGCGGCGTCGAGACCTCCGAGCGGATCCGCGCGCTCGTGATGGACCCGGCGCTGCCCGTCGCCCTGCACACCGAGGCGCTGCTGTATGCCGCAGCGCGTGCGCAGCTCGTGCAGGAGCGACTCGGGCCGATGCTGCACGAAGACAGAGTCGTCGTGCTCGATCGCTTCGTCGACTCCTCGTTGGCCTACCAAGGCGTCGGGCGCCGCCTCGGCATCGAGGAGGTGCGCGCGATCAACCTGTTCGCCACCGGAGGGCTCACGCCCGACCGCACGCTGCTGCTTCGCATCTCGCCGGCCGACGGGCGCGCGCGCCAGGCCGTGCGCGGCAAGCTGCCCGATCGGCTCGAGCTCGAGCAGGAGAGCTTCTTCGCCGAAGTCGCGCGCGCCTACGACGAGCTCGCCGCCGCCGAGCCCGAGCGGATTCGCGTGATCGACGCCTGCGCGACGCCCGCGCGCGTGCTGTTCGACGCGCTCGAGCAGATCGCCGACCTGCTGTAGCTCGCATGCGCCAGGGCTAGTATGTCCGCCGTGAGATGCGCACCGCACGCGCTGCTGCAGCGCTCGCCGGCGACGTCAGGCCGCGTCCGCGCCTACCGCCGCCGCGTACGCGCGCTCGCGGCCGTGCTCGCGATGCTCGCGCTCGCGATGACGACGCTCGGCGCCGAGGAGAGCGCAGCGGCAGCGACAAGCGCTCCCACGCCTAGCGTCTCGTCTTCGCGGCTCGCCGAAGAGTTGCGCAAAGTCGGCGAGAAACAGCCGGCCAGTGCTTCCACTGCCGGCGAGAGCGCAGCCGGACCGTCAACTGCCGGCACGACGACCTACGTCCCGGCGGGCGCAGTGACGTCCTCGCCGACGACGACGACGCCCGCGGCGACGGCCGGCACTGCGCCGACGACCGTCCCGAGCGCTCCCGTCGCGACCACACCGGCCACGACGACGCCCGGCGTCGCGCCGGCGGCCACGGCCGCCCAGGCCCCGGCCGGTGCGCCGAAGGCAAGCAAAGGCGACCGTCCGCTCTCGACCGGCGCAATCGTGATCGCCGCGCTCGCTGCGCTGCTCGTGATCGCCTGCGTCGGCTGGGCGCTCGCGCGCCGCCGCGCGTTCGAGCCGCACTGGCTGCTGTCCTTGCGCCACGCCACCGCCGAGGCCGGCTTTCGCGCCTCCGCGACCTGGTCGGAATTCCTCGACTGGGTGCGCCTCGGGCACTGATTCGGACGCCGATCTCCGCTCCTTGCGGAGCTTTCGCACGCTCCTTGCGGAACTCTTGCAGGTAGTAAAATAGGAGGTGATTCCAACCTCATTCGAAGCCGTCTTTCCGTCCGGTCCAAGCGACACGATGCTTGACCCCCGACAACAGCTTCGAATGGCCGCCCGCAACGCCGGCGCAGCAGAGGAGGAAAGCCGATGAACCCCCTTTCGCACCCCACGATCTCCGAGCCCGCAACGACCGGCAGCGCGCTGGCGATGAAGCGTTTCTTCACGTCTGGAGGCACGCATCCGTTCGATGCCGTCGAGTGGGAGCTGCGCGACGCGCGCATCGGTCACGGCGATCGCGTCGCCTTCGAGCAGGAGGCCGTCGAGTTCCCCAAGAGCTGGTCGCAGAACGCGACGAACATCGTCAGCCAGAAGTACTTCCGCGGCCAGATCGGAACGCCGGCGCGCGAGTACTCGGTCAAGCAGATGATCGCGCGCGTCGCCGGCACGATCGCGGCCTGGGGACGCGACGGCGGCTACTTCGCGTCGAGCGAGGACGCCGAGACCTTCGAGCACGAGCTGACGCACATCCTGCTGCACCAGATCGCCGCGTTCAACTCGCCCGTCTGGTTCAACGTCGGCTTCGAGGAGAGCCCGCAGTGCAGCGCCTGCTTCATCCTCTCCGTCGAGGACACGATGGAGTCGATCCTCGGCTGGAACACGAAGGAGGGCAACATCTTTCGTGGCGGCTCGGGCTCGGGCATCAACCTGTCGAACATCCGCGGCTCGATGGAGCCGCTCGCGAAGGGCGGCACGGCGTCGGGGCCCGTCTCGTTCATGCGCGGCGCCGACTCCTGGGCCGGCACGATCAAGTCCGGCGGCAAGACGCGGCGCGCGGCGAAGATGGTCGTGCTCGACGTCGACCACCCCGACATCCGCGAGTTCATCTGGTGCAAGGCGAAAGAGGAGGACAAGGCCGCGGCGCTGCGCGACGCCGGCTTTGACATGTCGATCGACGGCGACGGCTTCTTCTCGATCCAGTACCAGAACGCGAACAACTCGGTGCGCGTGACCGACGAGTTCATGCAGGCCGTCGAGGAGGACCGCGAGTGGCGCCTGATCGCACGCACGACACGCGAGCCGATCGGCGAGCCGGTCAGCGCGCGCGAGCTGATGCGCGAGATCGCCGAAGCGGCCTACCGCTGCGCCGACCCGGGCGTGCAGTACGACACGACGATCAACCGCTGGCACACGAGCCCCAACTCGGGCCGGATCAACGCCTCGAACCCATGCAGCGAGTACATGCACGTCGACAACTCGGCCTGCAACCTCGCATCGCTGAACCTGATGAAGTTCCGCCGCCCCGACGGCACGCTCGACGTCGAGTCCTTCGAGCACGTCGTCGATGTCGTCCTGCTGGCACAGGAGATCATCGTCGGGCCTTCGAGCTACCCGACCGAGGAGATCGGCGTCAACGCGCGCGCGTTCCGTCAGCTCGGCCTCGGCTACGCCAACCTCGGCGCCTACCTGATGAGCAACGGGACGCCCTACGACTCGGACTCCGGCCGCGAGACGGCAGCGGCGATCACGGCGCTGATGACCGGCCGCGCCTACCGCCGCTCGGCGGAGGTCGCGGCGGCGCTCGGCCCCTACGAGCACTATGAGGAGAACCGCGAGGCGCACAACAACGTGATGCGCATGCACCGCGACGCCTCCTACGTGATCCCTGAGCAGGACAGCGCCGACCCCGAGCTGGTCGCGGCGGCGCGGCGCTCATGGGAGGACGCGGTCGAGCTCGGCGAGCGCCACGGCTACCGCAACGCACAGGCGACCGTGCTCGCGCCGACGGGCACGATCTCGTTCCTGATGGACTGCGACACGACCGGCGTCGAGCCGGACTTCTCGCTGGTCAAGTTCAAGGAGCTCGTCGGCGGCGGTCAGATGACGATCGTCAACCGCACGGTCCCGCTGGCGCTGCAGACGCTCGGCTACTCGCCCGAGCAGGTCGCGCAGATCGAGGCGCACCTCGCCGAGCACGCGACGATCGTCGGCGCTCCCGGCCTTGCCGACGAGCACCTGCCGGTGTTCGACGTGGCCGTCGGCGAGCGCGCGATCTCGCACATGGGCCACATCAAGATGATGGGCGCGATCCAGCCGTTCATCTCCGGTGCGATCTCGAAGACGGTCAACCTGCCGCAGGAGGCGACGGTCGAGGACATCGCCGACGCCTACACGCAGGCCTGGCGCCTCGGCGTCAAGGCGCTGGCGATCTATCGCGACGGCTCGAAGACCGCGCAGGCGCTGCGCACCGACGCGCAGCACTCTGACGAGCACAGGCAGGGCGTGCAGGAGCCGGTCGATGTCGACGCGATCGTCGAGCAGGCCGTCGGCAAGGCGCTGGCCGAGGCCGGTCCTCGACGTAAGCGCATGGGCGTAGAGCGCCAGTCGATCACGCACAAGTTCTCGATCGCCGGCCACGAGGGCTACATCACGGCGGGCATGTACGAGGACGGCTCGGTCGGCGAGATCTTCCTGACCGACATCGGCAAGGAGGGCTCGACGCTGCGCGGGATGATGAACTCGTTCGCGACGGCGATCTCGATCGCGCTGCAGTACGGCGTCCCGCTCGAGACGCTCGTGCAGAAGTTCAGCTACATGCGCTTCGAGCCGGAGGGGATCACGCAGAACCCGGAGATCCCGTTCGCGAAGTCGATGCCCGACTACATCATGCGCTGGCTGGCCTCTCGCTTCCTCGACGTCGACGCACAGGAGGAGCTCGGCATCCTCACGCCCGCTGTCCGCGCGCGTCAGGCCGCGCAGGAGGCGGTCCAGTCGGTGCAGGTCTCCGACACGGCCGGACCGGCCGCGGCAAGCGAGAGCGCACCGCAGGCGTCGGCCGGCAACGGCGGCTCGAGCCTACCGGCAGCCTCGTTCACCGACACGCCGCCGGTCGTGCCTGCGCGCCTACAGGGCTTCGACCTCGGCCCGGCCTGCAGCCAGTGCGGCGGGATGATGCAGCGGACGGGCAGCTGCTACACGTGCTCGTCCTGCGGCGCCAACACCGGCTGCGGTTGATCCGGCCAATCTCGGCTGAAAGCTTCACAAAGCGGCGCGCGGCGGTCGAACGAACCTGAGGAGATCCCTCAGGTTCCAGAGTGCAAGCGCACGAGCTAACAACACATACAGACATCGGCCTCGCCTGCGTCTCGATCGCCGCGGCGATCGTCGCGAGCTACGTAGCGCTCGACCTCGCCTACCGCTCGGCGAGCTCGGCCGACTGGCGAGGACGGCTGTGGACGGCCGGCGCGGGCGTCACGATGGGGCTCGGCATCTGGTCGATGCACTTCATCGGCATGCTCGCGCTCGAAATGGGCATGCCGGTCTCCTACGACGGCACGCTCGTGATCCTCTCGCTGCTCGCTGCAGTGCTCGGCGCGAGCGTCTCGTTCGCGGTCGTCGCGCGGCCGCAGGTCTCGCGCCGCGGGCTCGTCTCGGCCGGCGCGTTCATGGGCTTTGCAATCGCCGCGATGCATTATCTCGGCATGGCGAGCATGCAGATGGACGCCGTGATCCACTGGAACGTCCCACTCGTCGTGCTGTCGTTGGCAATCGGCTTCGGCGCGTCGATGTTCGGCCTCTGGCTCGTCGTGCGCGTGCGCGCGAGCGCGGCCGGGTTCGGCTTCGTGCGGCGGCTGTCGGCGGCCGTGCTGCTCGGTCTCGGCGTCGCCGGGCTGCATTACACGGCGATGAGCGCCTCGAGCTTCCTGCCTTCGCCGACCGGGATGATGCCGCCGCACGGGCTGCGGACCAACTCGCTCGTCGTGCTGCTCGCTGGCGGCGCCGTCGTGATGCTCGGCGTGCTGATCGCCGGCGCGGCGATCGACCAGCGCCGCGCCGCGCTGGCGAACGACCTGTCGCTCGTCGCCAACCTCGCGCGCCAGCTCGCGTCGCTCGGCGACGCGCGCGACGCCGCGTGCGAAGCGATCCGCGAGCTCGCAGCGGCCGACTACGTGCTGCTGATCGAGCCGCGAGGAGAGGACGACAGCGCCGTGACGGCGTGCGCCGGGATCGATCCGGAGACCGACTACTCGCAGATCGCAGCGACGCCGCAAGCGCTCGCGACGATGCGCTCAGGACGCTACGCGTTCGTCTCCGATCTGGCCGGCGACGGGCCGACATCGGCGCGCCTGTGCGAGCTGACCGGCGCCGCGTCGATGCTGTTCGAGCCGCTGCTGCTCGACGGCCGGCCGGTTGGCGTGCTCGCCGTCGCTTGGCGCCAGCGCTTGCGCGCGCTGCCCCCGCGCACGGTCGGCTTCCTCGGGATGCTCGCGGCCGAGGCTGCCGTTGCGATCGAGCGCGAACGGCTGTTCAGCCAGCTCGAGTACCTCTCGCGCCGAGACGAGCTGACCGGCCTGTTCAACCGGCGCGTGCTCGACGAGGAGCTCGAGCGCCAGCTCGGCGCGCTCCGTCGCGATGCGCGCCCGCTGTCGGTCGTGATGCTCGACTTGGATCGCTTCAAGGCCTACAACGACGAGCACGGCCACCAGGCCGGCGACCGCCTGCTGCGCAGCGCGGCCGCGGCCTGGAGCGCGACGCTGCGCGAGACCGACACGCTCGCGCGCTACGGCGGCGAGGAGTTCGTCGCGATCCTGCCCGACTGCACGCTGGAGGCGGCGACGGCCGTCGCCGACGAGCTTCGCAAGGCGATGCCGGCCGGCGCCAGCTGCTCGGCCGGCGTCGCGACGACGATTCAGCCGATCTCGGTCAGCGACCTGATCGGCCGCGCCGATCGAGCGCTCTACGCCGCCAAGCGCGCCGGGCGCGACCGTACTGGCTCTGACCGCTCCCACCGAGCCTCGTCGGGTGGCGCGCTGGCGCTCGGCGAATCGCGCTCGCCGGCATCGCGCGAGCCGGTCTAGCGAAGCGACGCCGGCGCCGCGCGTCGGCGAAGATGCGCGCGTGGCGACGCGCGCGCAGGCAGTGGTATTCGACAACGACGGCCTGCTGCTCGACACCGAGGAGGCGTGGACGCGTGCCGAGCAGACGCTGTTCGCGCGCTTCGGCAGAACGTTCACCGACGACGACAAGCGGACGCTGATCGGCTCGTCGCGCTCGATGGCGGCAGTCAAGCTCGAAGCGATGCTGCAACGTCCCGGCGAGGGCGAGGCGCTGATGGACGAGCTGCTCGAGCTGGTCATGCAGGAGGCGCTGCAGGGCGTCGCGCCGCGTCCGGGCGCGCTCGAGCTGCTCACGCGGCTGAGCGACGCCGGCGTTGCGCTCGCGGTCGCTTCCAACTCCGAGCCGCAGTTCGTCGAGCGCGTCCTCTCCGGCGCCGGACTGCTCGACGGCGGGCCGTTTGCAACCGTCGTGACAGCCGCCGACATCGAGCACCCGAAGCCGGCGCCGGACATCTACCTGGAGGCGTGCCGCCGTCTGGAAGTCGATCCGGCCGAGGCCGTCGCGCTCGAGGACTCGCCGATCGGAGTCGCCGCCGCGGCGGCCGCAGGGATGTTCGTGATCGGCGTGCCCTACTTCGCCGGCAGCGACATCCCTGGCGCGAGCCTGCTCGTCGACAGCCTCGCCGATCGTGCCGTCGCGCGCGCTCTCGGTCTCGACTGATGCGCGAGCTCTGAAGTCAGCGAGCTCATCGCCGCGAGCATCGTGCCCGCGCCGGCGCCGGCGCTCGCGAGCGGGCTTCTGGCCGCCTCGCGCCCGCTCTGAGCAGCGCCGTCGAGACGCGCCGCGCGCGTGCGCAGCCACGTCAGCGAGCGGCTCTCGCCGCAGCGCTCGCGCCAGCCGCGCAGCGCCTGTTCGAGCCGATCGCGCTCGGCGACAGTCGCGAGCACCTCGACCGCGCCGCCGCCCTGCTCGGGCGGGCCGAGCCGCACGAGGTAGAGCTCGCCTGTCTCGCTGACCCAGGCCGCGCGATGCAGCGGCCCGTTTGCGCTCTCGCGCCACCACAACCCGACATCTCGCTCGCTCGAGCGAACACGTCGCTGATCGTCGTTGTAGAAGCTGCTGAGCGAGCTGTAGCGCGCCGGGCGCGCTACCCGCCGCTCGCCGTTGACCTGTCTCATGTCGCACCGTCCGGGAGGTTGGGAATCGCTGCGTCAGAGCGTCCCGCTCGGGCCTAAACGCCCGGTTAGTGCGTGCGAAGAGTTCCTTGCGCCGGCGCTGAGCGTGACGTGCGAGCGCCGCGCTCCTCGGCGCCCAGAGGTCGCCGGTCCGCTTCAGGGCCGGTGACCTCTGGGGATCGCGCGAAGGACGATCAGCCGTTGAGGCGCTTCTTCAGCGCGCTCGCCGCTGAGAACTTCGCGGCTTTGCTCGCGGCGATGTTGATCGTCTCGCCCGTCGACGGGTTGCGTCCTTGCCGTGCAGCACGGTGGCTGACGCTGAACTTGCCGAAGCCGGCCAGCGCGACCTCACCCCCGGCGGCAAGTTCGTCGGAGACGACGTCGATGACCGTCTCCACCACTTGTCGGGCCTGACTGGCGGCCAGTCCATTGCGACTGGCAACCTGCTCGGCTAGCTCGTTCTTGGTCATACCACTCCCTTCTCGGGTGTCGTTACTGCGAGCAGGCTAACCGCTCGTGAGGACGAGAACGCAAGCAAACACGGGAGATCAGCCCATTCGAGGCCCTAATTTCCGGGGAACTTCAGCGCTCGGCGGCGCTGAGCGGCGCACCTGAGCCGCTCGGCGAGGGCGCTGCAGAGCGTGCGGAGCGCGCCTGAACGCGCCTCGGCGCGCGTGCTGCGGCGGCGCAAGCGGCCCAAATCGCCGCCAGCCAGGCGCCGCAGGCCAGCCCGACGTGGACCCAGACGAGCTCGGCCGGCAGGTGCGTGTAGTACTGGTCGAGCCCGACGATTCCCTGCAGCGCGAGCAGCACGCAGAGGACTGTCAGCGAGCGCTGCACGAGCGGCGCCGCGTCCCTGCGGCGCGCGAACCACCAGAGCGCGACGGCAGCGAGGCTGAACGCGAGCGCGATCTCGGCATGGCGGTGGATCACGAAGTCCATCGTCCCGCGACCGTCGAAGTCGAGCCGGTTGATCTTCTGCCCCGGCGAGCCGCCGGCATGCGGCCCGGCGGCCGTCGCAGCCGTCCCGGCGAAGATCGTCACCGCGCCGAGTCCGACGAGCACGCGCGTCGCGAGCACCAGCGCGCGGTCTTGCACGCGCGGGCGCCCGGAGCCGTCCGCGCTCTGCGAGGCGGCGCCGTTCCCGTTGATCGCCGGCATCGCCTCGAGCGGCCGTTCGCCGGCGCGCCATGCGAGCAGCGCCGCTGCCAGCAGGATCAGCATCGACAGCGCGAAGTGACCCATCACCCAGCCGTAGTCGAGCGCGCCGCGTACGGTGAAGCCGCCGAGCACGGCCTGACCGATCACGCCGAGCGGCAGCAGCGCGCCGAGCCACGTCAGATCGCGCCGGTAGGGGCGGCGGCGCAGCGCGAACAGCCACGCCGCTCCGGCGGCGATCACGACCGGCACCGTGACGACGCGATTGGAGAACTCGATCACGGCGTGCGTGTTCAGCGGCGGATAGACCTCGCCGTAGCACTTCGGCCACGTCGGGCAGCCCAGGCCGGAGCCCGTCAGCCGCACGGCCGCGCCGGTCAGCACGATCAGCGTCAGCGCACCGAGCGCGACGTAGGCCGTGTAGGCGTACTGCTGCGGCGTGACCGTATAGCCGTTCGTACGCTCGCGCAGACGCTCGAGACGTGTCTTCATCAGCCTAAGTCTGCCAACTCGCGCGCGTTCGCCCGCTGCTGGGCGGCGTGGCGGCGCCCAGCGGCACAGCGCGCGCCCTACGCCGACCGATGCTCGACCGGGCGCACACGGCCGGCAGCCGCTCAGCGAGCGGCCAGCCAGCGCTCGGCGTTCTGCTCGTGGACTTCGCGCAAGATCCGCTCGAGGTCTCGCGTCAGCGTCCACTCGGGAAAGTCGCGCTGAAACGGGCGCAGGTCGCTGATCCACCAGCGGTGGTCGCCGATCCGATTCTGCTCGGACAGCGTCCAGTCGAGCTCACGGTCGGCGATCTTCTGGCACAGCTCGATCGCCTCGAGCATCGAGCAGTTGAGCAGCCGCCCGCCGCCGACGTTGTAGACCGCGCCGCCGGCGCGCGCGCCGGCGTGGAACTGCTCGAACGCCGCGACGAGATCGGCCGAGTGGATGTTGTCGCGCACCTGCTTTCCGCCGTAGCCGAAGACCGTGTATGGCTCGCCGACGACCGTCGCGCGCATCAGGTAGGAGAGGAAGCCGTGCAGCATCGTGCCGGCATGATTCGGGCCGGTCAGGCAGCCGCCGCGGAAGCAGGCCGTGGCCATGCCGAAATAGCGCCCGTACTCCTGCACGAGCAGGTCGGCGGAGGCCTTCGAAACGCCAAACAGCGAGTGCGTGCTGAGGTCGATCGACATCGTCGTGTCGATCCCGTCGTAGTAGCGATGATCCTCGGGCAGCTCGAGGCGACTCGGCAGCTCGAGCAGCGGCAGCGAGTTCGGCGTATCGCCGTAGACCTTGTTCGTCGAGCAGAACACGAACGTCGCGCCGGCGGCGTGTTTTCGCGTCGACTCGAGCAGGTTGAGCGTGCCGAGCGCGTTGACCTCGAAGTCCGTGTGCGGGTCCGACGCGGCCCAGTCGTGCGACGGCTGCGCGGCCGTGTGGATCACCAGCTCGATCGCGCTCGCGTGCTCGGCGAAGACCCGCTCGACGGACTCGCGGTCGCGAATGTCGATCTCCAGCGAGCGAAACGAGCCGGCGTAGTCCTCGAGCAGTCTCTCGGTCATCTGCGCCGTCGAGGCCTCAGACCCGAACAAGCGCGCGCGCATGTCGTTCTCGACGCCGATCACGTCGTATCCGAGCGCGACGAAGCGCGCGACCGACTCCGAGCCGATCAGGCCACCCGAGCCCGTGACTATCGCGGTCGCCACGCGCGCGTCACCCGCGCAAGCGTCGTGGCGTGCTCACGACGCCTCGAACTCGAACGGCAGCTCGTCGGCCAGTTCGCGCAGCCGCGGAGCCTGCTCATCGCGCGCCGAGGCGATCAGCTGATCCGCCGGCAGCGGCCACTCGATTGCAATGTCGGGATCGTTCCAGGCAATCCCGCGCTCGATCGTCGGGTCGTAGTAGGCCGTCTGCTTGTAGATCACGTCAGCGACCTCGCTGAGCACGCAGAAACCGTGCGCGAAGCCGATTGGGACGAACAGCTGTCGCATGCTCTCGTCGTCGAGCTCGACGCCCTCCCACTGCCCGTAGGTCGGCGAGCCGCGGCGCAGGTCGACGGCGACGTCGAGGATTCGCCCGCGCGCGCAACGTACGAGCTTCGCGACGCCGGCGCCGACGTGGAAGTGCATCCCGCGCACGACGCCTCGCGCCGAGCGCGAGTGGTTGTCCTGTACGAACAGATCGCCGTCGCCGATCCCCAGAGTGTCGTGCCATTCGCTGCGATAGGTCTCGCAGAAGAAGCCACGCTCGTCATCGTGCGCGACCGGCTCGATCACGACGAGTCCGGACAAGCGAGTCGAAATGGCCTGCACGGGCGCTCAGGTTAGCGGCCGCCCGCTCGTCGGCGTACGCGTGTCTGGATATATTCGCTTCACGATGTGTGCCGGTACCAGCCAGCAGAGCGCTCCCGGACCGCGCCCCGCAGCCTGGCCGATCGGTCCGCACGAGCCGTCGATCCGCGAGCGCGACCTGCACGTCTGGCGCGCCGATCTCGAGCATGTCGGAGAGGATCTGTCAGCGCTGCTGAACAACGAGGAGCGCGAACGGGGCGAACGCATCGCAAGCGACGAGGCGCGTGTGTACTGGATGCGCTCGCGCGGCGTGCTCAGAGCACTGCTCGGGCGCTACCTCCGGCGCGACCCGCGCACACTTGCCTTCGATCGTGGACCGTACGGAAAGCCCGCGCTGAGCGTTGCCGAGGAGTCGCGCGGCTTGTCTTTCAGCCTCTCGCACTCCGAGCAGTTCGCGCTGTACGCGTTCACGACGAGCGGCTCAGTGGGTGTCGATGCAGAGGTGACGATGCACGCGCGTACGACTGGCAGAGGGAGGCACGAGCGAGACCACGTCGCACTCGCCCGAAGAATCTTCGGCGAGCAACAAGCGCAGCGTCTCGCGGCACTTGCACCAGACGATCGCGAGCTCGAGTTTCTCAGACTATGGACCAGTTACGAGGCCGAGCTCAAGCGCCGGGGCCGCGGAATCGCTGCCGGCACGATCGAGCCGATGCCGGCGCCGTGGATCGCCGAGCTCGACGTCGGACCTTCAGCCGCGGCAGCCGTCGCGTGTGAGATCACACCGCGCGAGCTGCGCCGCTGGAGGTGGCGCTAGAAGATCTTGATGCCGATCTTCTGCGTGATCGTCGTGCTGCCGACGCTCGCGTCGAGTGTCGCCGAGACGCCGTGGTTGCGCCGGATCAAGCTGACCAGTGCGGGCCGCACGCGAATCGGCAGGTGCATCGTTTTGCCGGCGGTCAAGTTGAAGCCGGTGCGCCCGAACGTCTTGCCGCTGCCGTCGGTGATCGTCGCGGTGCCCTTGCACGGAGTAACGCGACAGAACAGCGCGACCGCGACGACCCGAGCGTGGTTGACGCCGTCGGTCTGCGGGCTGACTCTGATCGGCGCGAGCGCCGGTGGCAGACCGGCCTTGCCGCCTGGGCAGATGTGCGTCGCGTCGGCGCCGGTGCCGAGCGTGACACGCAACAGCAGTTCCTCGTTGGCGTTGTTCGCGTAGCCGTCCATCGCCGAGGTGTCCGACGAGGACAGCGTGTCGCCGTTGTTGGTACCGCCGCCGCGGATGAACGAGGCCATCTTCGATCCGCTCGTTCGGCCGATCACGCGGAACGGGACGCCGTTCTGGTAGGAGTGCCCGACGAAGCCGCCCTCGTCGTTGAGGTCAACGTAGTCGCCGGCGCTGACGCAGAGGTTGATCGGTTCGTAGGTGCTGACCGTCGAGCCGCTCGCGCCGCCGGCGCCGCAGACAGGGACGTTGAACGCCTGCGAGGTGATGTTCACCTTCGCGCCGCCGCCGGGCAGCGGGCTGAGATCCTGGAAGTGGATCTGCGTCAGCGGCGGCGTGCCGTCCGAAGCGGGTTCGGCGCAGCCCTCGACGCTGATCTTCAGAGCCTGGCCGGTCGCGGGCGCCTGCGCGTCGCCGTTCGCCAGACCGATGTTCCACAGCGCCGTGTCGGCGCCGAAGTGGTAGGTGTGGACGACACCGGTCGGAGCTTCGGGCGAGGCGGGAACGTCGGTGTTCGTGCCCGTATAGCCGAGATCGACTCCCGTGTTGAGCGTCGCCGGCTCCGATAGCGGGCTACCGAAGCTGGTCACCTTGGCGTCGCTCGAACCGGCCAGCGGTGCGCATAGCAGCGCGGCGGCGATGGCGAGGACCAGCGGGGCGCGAAAACGGCGGAGCGATGAGGAAAGAGTGCGGGTTGACATCGTCGTCTATATCGGCATTCCCGCGCCAGGTCGTAAACGATCACTGCTTAGACGGACGTTCGAGGGGTTCGCCCGGCCGCTGCGCGCTCAGCTCACAGAGGGGTGCTCGCCGGCCGGCGCGCCGAAATCAGCCGCAGCAGCTGCCGCCGTCACGACATCCTCGACATCGGAGCGCTTGTGGAAGATGCCATGGCGAAAGACGAGGAAGTTGGTGCAGAGCACCACCGCGACGGTCGCCAGATAGACGAGCTCGGCCGAGATGCCAAGCGCCGAAGGCAGCACGGCCGTAGAGGCTGCCGTGACTCCGTACTGGCACAGCGCCACGACCAGATAGCGCGCGACCTGCTGTCGCAGCGGCAACGCGAACTCCGCACGATCGGCCCAAACGAACATCCGTTGCAGCGTGAAGTGGACGATCAGCCCGAAGCAGAAGCCTATCGCGAGCGCGACCTGGAACGGCGTCCCGAAGACTTCGGCGAGAATCGTCGTCGTCGCGAGATACACGAGCGCGACGGTCCCACCCGAAAGCACGAAGCGGACGCCCTGACCGAGCAGGCCCGACTCCGGGCCGCGCAGCTTGCCGAGGAGCGCTCGCGCTCTTCCCGTGGTCTTCGGCCCACTGACGCTCTCGGAGTCCGGCACGCCGTGAACGGTAGAGCACGCCGCGACGCCCGCGGCGGGCATCCGGTTAGACACGCCCGCGGCGCGCCGGCCTCACTCGCGTGCGCCGGGTCCGCGCAAGAAGGCGTCCGCTTCCTGCATCGCCGCCGGTGTGCCGATCTCGTAGAAGCGCTCGCTCGCCTCGTACCCGCACAGGAGACCTTGTTCCGCGAGCCGGCGGTACAAGCCCGAGAGATCGCTCTCGTGCTCGTCGGCGAGCGCCAGCGCCTCGCTCGTCAGGCCGCCGAGCCCGTAGTCGATCCAGCGCATCTCCGGCGTCGGTTCTCGCTTGTCGTAACGCACGACGCGACCGTCCTCGTAGAGCGCGTTGGAGGCATCCCAGCGACCGTCGTTGCGCAGGACGCTCATCACCGCCGGCAGCCCGCTGTCCGCCCAAGCTCGGTCGACGTCCGCATAATCGATCCGCAGGTACGTGTCGCCGTAGAGCACCAGAAAGCGCTCGCCGAGCAGCGCCGCGGCGCGCCTGATCGCGCCCAGCGTGCCGTCGAGCGCCCGCGCGTCGTAGCTGTAGGCGATCTCGATGCCAAAGCGCTCGCGCCCGATCGTCGCCTCGATCTGCTCGCCGCGATATCCGACGCAGAGGACCGCCGCGCGGGCTCCGTAGCTTGCGAGCAAGCGCAGTTGGTGAAGCAGGAACGGCTCGCCGGCGACTTCCAGCAGTGGCTTCGGCGTGTCGCGCACGCGCTCGCCCAGCCGCGTGCCGAGACCGCCGGCGAGGATGCACACGGGCGGCAGCCCACGCCCCGCCGACGGCACGCTCACCGCGTCAGTCGTCCCATCCGAGGCGTGACTCGAGGATGTACTTCGGACGTTGTCGTGACTCGTCGTAGATCCGCCCGACGTACTCTCCGATCACGCCGAGCGAGAGCATCTGGATGCCGCTGAAGAACGAGACGACGATCACGATCGTCGGGTTGCCGATCGGGAATTCGACGCCACCGATCTTCAAGCCGAGATACACGACAGCGAGCAGGAACGCCAGGGCTGCCAGCGCGATCCCCAGCTGCGAGATCAGCTGGAGCGGATATCGCGAGAAGCCGATGATCCCGTTGAAGCCGATTGCGAGCGAGCCCCAGAAGCGGTTGTACTTGCTCGTCCCGCCGGCGCGCGGATCCCGGTCGTAGAGCACGCTCGTCTGGCGAAAGCCGACAAGCCCGACAAGGCCGCGGAGAAAGCCGTGCGACTCCTTCAGCGCGACGACGTTATCGACGACGCGTCGGCTCATCAGACGGAAGTCACCCGTGTTCGGCGGAATCTCGACCTCGGCGATCCGCGCGATCACGCGATAGCCGATCGCCGAGACGATCCGCTTCGGCAGCGTCTCACCGGCACGCGTGCGCCGCTGCGCATAGACGACGTCGTAGCCGTCGCGCCAACGCGCGACGAGATCGCCGATCAGCTCGGGCGGGTCTTGCAGGTCGCAGTCGATCACGACCGTTGCATCGCCGCTCGCCGCCTCCATCCCGGCGAGCGTCGCCATCGGCTGTCCGAAGCGGCGTGAGAATCGCAGCATCTTCACGCGCGGGTCGCGCTCGCGCAGCGCGACGATCATCTCCTCGGTGCGATCGGTCGACGGGTCGACACTGAAGATGATCTCCCACTCGACCTGCAGCCCGGCGAGCACTTGCGAGAGCCGCTCGTAGACGCGCTCGACGTTGCTCTCCTCGTTGTACGCCGGGATCACGATGCTCAAGCGTGAGTGGCTCTCGGCGCGTACGGACTGTTCGTCGGGAAGATCGGTCACGAACGCTCCTCGGGTCGACGGACGACGGTCAAGCTGCGGATCCCGAACGGCAGACGCACGCCGCGGCTCAGCAGCGCTCGCTCGAGCGCGCACGCGCCACGTCCGAACGCCGAATCGCTCGTGCCTGCGATGTTCGCCGCGACGCGCTGCTCGAGCTCCGCTCCAGCCAAGCTTGCAAACCGTCGCCGGTTGCGTTGCTTGACCAGCCAGAACGCCGGGAACAGCACGCTGCCCAGGTGGATGTCCTCGAGCACCTCCAGCTCGGCGTCACGCGCCTTGCCGGCAAGCTCGCGCTTCGCATAGCGCCGCTCGTGGCCGAGGAAGCGGTCGTAGTAGTCATACGTGCTCGGCGCGGCCGGGACGACCAGCACGCCTCGTGCTCCCGGCTTGAGCACGCGTCGAAGCTCGCGCAGCGCGCCGTTGTCGTCGGGCACGTGCTCGAGCAGGTTGGCGCTGAGTGCCGCGTCGACGCTCGCGTCCGCGAGCGGTAGTGCGCCCACGTCGGCCTGGAGCAGCCGCGCCTCGGGCACGTTGACGTGCGCCTTGCGCAGGCCTGCGGCGACGAGATCGACGCCGGCCAGCAGCGCGTCGGGGTAACGGACCTGCAGATCCTCGAGCAGATAGCCCGTCGAGCAGCCGAGATCGACGATCAGCGGACGTCGCGGCAGCGGGCCGATCCGTTCGAGCATGCTGCGCCGCGTCCAGACGTCGATGAAGTGATCGCGACTGCTCTCCTCGTGCAGCTCCTCGAGCTCGTCCGACCAGTTGACGCTGTGGTCGTCGTCGACGAACGACAGATACGGCGCCCAGCTACCGTCGGAGCGACGCCAACCGCCTTGGAACTCCGGCAACTCGGCCACCTGCGGCAGTGTGCGCAGATGCGGCGTCGCGACCGTCGAGTCGTCCACCTGCGTCTCGCGCGGATCGCTCGGCGTCACACCGCTCCCCAGTCAAAGCCGCGGTCCTCGGGCACGATGCGGCGCAGCGTATAGACGTCCGAGGCGAGATCGCCGAGGTGCGACGACAGCTCCGACCAGGGATCCCACAGCGCGCTTAGCAACTTCGCCGTGACGCCATCGCTCGAGGGCGACGCCAGCCACACGGCGAGCTCGGCGCCGCGCTCCAACGGCGCGCCGCCAGAGCGCTGCTGTTCAAGCGCACGCGCGTAGAACGCCTCGCCGACGCGCTCCGGCCCAGCGGCGATCACCTCGTCGAGCATCCGCGTGTTGAGCGCTCCCGGCGCGACGGAGTTGACGTCGACGCGATCCGCGCGCAGCTCCTCGGCCAACGTCTCGGCGAAACGGACGGCGCCGGCCTTCGAGGCCGCATAGGCGCTCAGGCCGGGCAGCGGGTTCGTCGCGCCGCCTCCCGAGAGCTGCACGATCTTGCCGTAGCCGGCGCGCTTGAAGTGCGGGACCAATGCGCGCGCGACGAGCACCGAGCCGAGCAGGTTGATCTCGATCGCTCGCACCCACTCGCTCCAGTCGAGCTGCTCGATCGTGCCCTTCGGCCCGTAGATGCCCGCGTTGTTGACGAGCACGGTCAGCTGCGGAAAGTGCTCGAGCGTCGCCCCGACGAGCGCGTCGACCTGCGTCCCGTCGGAGACGTCCGCGACCTTCGCGATCACCTGCTGATCGTTGCTCGACGCTTCGCCGAGCTCCTGCACGGCCCGCTCCAAGGCGTCGGCGTCGCGGCCGCAGATGCAGATTCCGTCGATGCCCGCACGCACGTAGTGACGTGCGATCTCGAGGCCGAGCCCTTGCGTGCCGCCCGTGATCAGTGCCGTACGCCCGCGCAGCTCGCCGCTCACGAGATCGCCTCCGCGGACGTCGA
Organism: Solirubrobacteraceae bacterium; assembly: GCA_036271095.1. Classification (GTDB taxonomy): domain Bacteria; phylum Actinomycetota; class Thermoleophilia; order Solirubrobacterales; family Solirubrobacteraceae; genus Palsa-744. The sequence continues at coordinate 87,988 of DATBBG010000060.1, read as the reverse complement.
GACGGCCTGATCGGCGCTGCCGACGTGCGCATAGCGAAGTCGCCGCTCGACACCGAGCGTCGCCTGCAGGAAGGCAGCCGCGTCGATCACGAGCGGCTGCGCCAGCGCATCGACGACGGCGCCGGCCGCGACCTCGCGATACTCGGGCCACGCCGTGCTGATGACGAGCGCCGCCGCGCCGCTCGCGGCGGCGAGCGGCGTCTGGCAGAGCGTCACCGCGTCGGCGAGGTCGTCCGGCAACTGGGCAACCGCAGGATCGTGCGCGCGCACGTCGGCTCCGGCCGAGCAGAGCCAGCGACACAGCTCGATCGCACTCGATCGCCTCAGCGTGTCGGTGCCCGGCTTGTAGGTCAAGCCCCAGATCGCGATCGTCGCTCCCGCGAGCGGCCGCTCTGAGCGCTCGCCGCCGCGCGCCGCGAGCAGGCTGAGCAGCTTGCGTTGCGCCCATCCTTTGTGCGCGGCATTGCCGTTTGCGACGCCCGCGAAGACATCGTCCGGAAGCGCGTAGCGATCGGCCAGATCGCGCAGGAAGCTGATGTCGCGCGCGAGCGTGCCGCCGGCGAAGGCGTCACCCGGCGCGAGGTAGGCGCGCGGCCCGATCCGCCGCTCGCTCTTCAGCCCTCGTGAGACCTCGCCGGCGTCGGCGCCGACGGACTCGCAGATCGTCGCGATCTCGTTGATGAACGCAACCGACGTCGCGAGGAAGCCGTTGAGCGCGTGCTTGGTCATCTCAGCCGACTCGACACGCATCGACTCGATCTCCGCTTCGAACGGCGCAAGCAGCTCGGACACCTCGGCGAGGTCACGCTCGCCGCGCGCGCCGACGACGAACCGCTCCGGCGAGCGAAACGCGTCCAACGCGCCGCCGAGGCGCAGGTTCTCGGGGATGCACGCGAAGCGAAGATCGTCGCTGCCACGTTCGCTCGCGCATCGCTCCTGCAAGCGGGCCACGCTGCCGACCGGCAGCTGCGAGGAGACGATCACGAGCGCGTCGCTCGCCAGCGGAGCAAGCATCCGCGCCGCGTGCTCCACGACCCAGTCGACGTCGGCGTTGTCATCGTCGTCGACAGGCGTGTCGAACGTGACCCAGGCGCGCTCGACGTTCGCCAGCGCACCGGCCTCGCTGGAGAAGCGCAGGCGCTCGGCGGCGCGCTCGAGCAGCTCAGGCAGTCCCGGCTCCGAAACCGGTGGGACACCGCGCGCCATGCGCTCGACGACGGCCTCGTCGGGGTCGACCGCAATGACCGTGTAGCCGGCGTCCGCGAGACACGCGGCGGTCACGCTGCCGAGGTGCCATAGGCCGACGACACCGATCGCACCTACGTGATTCGCTGGCGGGGCAGCCATCGGCGGGCGCGATCCTAGCTGAGCGGTTGAGCGTCGAGCGTGCGACGCATCGAGCTGTATGGGCTGTCGGCGTATGCCGCCTCGATCTGCCGCCAGGCGTAGAGCGCATCCTCGAGGCCACCGTTGACGAGGTCGGGATCGCCGGCGGCGATCGCCTCCTCCAAGCCGGCCCACTCACGCAACCACGAGCCGTCCTCGTCCGGGTACTGGATCTCCTCGAGTTGCGGAGGGCCCAGCTCGGGACTCATCTCGTAGATGCGCAGTCGCTGCGGGCCGTAGGATCGCACCAGCCCGTCGACCTGGATCTTTGCGGTGCGGCAGTAGATCTCCAGCGAGAACAGGTTCTTCCACTCTGTCCAGCTCACGTGCAGCAGCGCCCACGGCTCGGTGCGCGACTGCGCCGCGCCGAGGATCAACGCGGCGTTATCCTCGACGGGCGTATCCCAGAACTGCGTGCGCAGCATCGCCGAGTGCAGCGGCAGCGGCCCGGCGAGCATGTGCGTCAGGTCGAGCAGGTGCATGCCCTGGTCGATCAGCTCGCCGCCGCCGGAGCGCTCCGGGTCGGCGCGCCACTCGCGGTCATAGCCGAGACGCCCGCCGTGGCCGTAGCGGCCGCGCACGTGCATCAGCTCGCCGTAGCGTCCCGAGTGGACCTCGGCCGCCGCGCGCGCGATGCCTGGATGAAAGCGGTGGTTGAAGCCGACCTTGACGATCCGCTCGGTCTCGTCACGGCGCTGGATCAGGCGTTCGATCTGCGCGGCCGAGATGCCCGCGGGCTTCTCGACGAGCACGTGAGCACCGGCCTGCATCGCCGCATCGGCGAGGCCGGCGAGCTGGTCGTGAACGGTCGCCACGACAACGACGTCCGGAGCTCGCGCGAGCAGCTCGTCGAGGCTTGCGCACGCGGACGTCTCGTGGCGCTCAGAGAAGCGCGCGGCGGCCTCGTGATCTACGTCGAAGCAGCCGATCAGCCGATCCTCGGACGACAACGCGCTCGCCCGCTTGTCCCCGATCAGTCCGCAGCCGACGATCGCGACCGACAGGCCGCTCATGCGTACTCGCTGGCGTAGGCGCCGTCGAACTCGAAGTCGAACGCGAGCTCGGACGCGCCGGCCGCCGCCATCGCCTGGCGCGTGTCCTCGGGCCGCGGGCAGTAGACGAGCAGGAAACCGCCGCCGCCTGCGCCGACGAGCTTGCCGCCGATCACGCCGCTCCGCCGCGCGAGCATGTACAAGCGATCGATCTGCTCGTTGGCCATTCCGGGCGAGCGACGCCGCTTGTGTTCCCAGTGCTCATGCATCAGTTCGGCGTAACCCTCGAGATCGCCCTGCTCTAGCAGCGCGCAGCTACGTTTGCCAAGCTCCTTCGTGCGATTCAGGTTCTCCAGCATCTCCTCGTCGCCCGCCTTCGAGCGATCGTCCTGATCGGCCAGCACCTTCGAAGCCGAGCGCGCCTCGCCTGTGTAGAACAGCAATAGCTGGTCGCGCAGCCGCCTCAGCACCTCCGGACCCAGCTCGAGCGGGCGCACCTCGACGGCTCCATCCGGATCGATGCTGTACGCGCAGATGCCCCCGTGCGCCGCGACGTACGGGTCCTGCTTGCCAACGGGCTCTTCGAGCACGTCCATCTCGATCTCGCAAGCAGCCTCGGCGAGCGCGCCCGGCGTGATCGAGGTGCGGCGTGCATGCGCCAGGCCCTTGAGCAGGCAGACGGTGTAGGCGCCGGAAGAGCCCATCCCCGTACCGGCCGGAACATCTGCCACCGACGCGATCTCCAGCGGGTTGCCGCGCCAGTGACGAAGCAGCGTCTCGCGCAGGATCGGATGGCGGATCTGAGAGATCTCGTCGACCTCCTCCATCTCCGAGTACTTCATCCGATAGCGGCGTTGAAAGACCGTATGCGTGAGCATGTAGACGTACTTGTCGATCGCCCCGGAGACGAAGAACCCACCCTGCTCCCGGTAGTAGGAGGGCAGGTCGGTGCCGCCACCGCCGAGCGATATGCGCAGCGGCGCGCGGCTGAAGATCACGCTCATCGTCGGCTCCTCATCGAATCGCTCCGTCAGAGACCTGCTCGCGCCATGCGTACTCGCTCGCGCTGAGCCATTGGACGGTCCGCGCGACCGACTCGCGAATCGTCAGCTGCGGCTCCCAGCCGAGCGCGCGGATGCGCTTGGTGTCGAGGTGGATCAGCGGGCTGTCGCCGGTCCAGCCGCGGCGCCCTCCGGTGTGATCGATCGTCGGTGAGACGCCGAGCTGCTCGGTGATGATCGCGATCGATTCGTCGACGACGATCGTCTCGTCGGCGCCGAGGTTGTAGACGTGCGCGCCGGGCTGATGGTCGTGGCGCTCGGCGGTCAGCAGGATCGCGTCGACGCAGTCCTGCACGTACAGATAGGACTTCTCCTGGCGGCCGTCGCCGAGCACGCGCAAGCGAGTCGGATCGCGCTTCAGCGCGCAGAAGAAGTCGAACACGTGACCGTGCGTGTAGCGCTCGCCGAGAATCGAAACGAAGCGGAAGATCAGCCCGGTGAAGCCGTAGCCGGTCGCGTAGGCCTCGATCAGGCCCTCGCCGGCAAGCTTCGAGGCGGCGTAGAGCGAGGTCTGGATCGGGAACGGCGCGTCCTCGGGCGTCGGGAACACATAGGGCTCGCCGTAGACGGATCCGGTCGAGGAGAACGCGATCTGCTTGACGTCGTTCAGGCGCATCGCCTCGAGCACGTTCGACGTGGCGATCGTGTTCTGCTCCAGATCGCGACGAGGATGCTCGAGCCCACGGCGGACGTCCGCGTTCGCCTGCAGGTGGAAGACCCAGTCGCAGCCTCGCGTCGCCTCCTCGACCGCGGTCCGGTCGAGCACATCCCCGTCGATCAGCTGCACGCGCGGACCGGCGAGCGCCTCGGCGAGAAACTCGCGTCGGCCGGTGCGGAAGTCGTCGAGCACGACGACCTCGACGCCACGCGCCGCGAGCCGGTCGGCGAGGCTGCTGCCGATGAAGCCGCCGCCGCCGGTGATGCAAACGCGCTTCACCGAGAGCGTTCCGATCCGCCGCGCCCGATATGCGCGGAGCCTTCCACGGCGTCGTACGAGCGGGGCCGGCGCCCGCTGATTCGCAGCGTCATCACTACAGCGTGAAGCCCGCAGCCAGCGCGTCGCCGTGGAACATCTTGACCGTCTCGAGCGAGTACTGCTCGAGATTCTTGCCGAGGCAGTCGAGCTTCTTCAGCAAGTCGTGCGTGACGGTGATGATGTGACAGCCGACCTGGTCGGCCTGAACGAGATTGAGGATCTCGCGCGGCGAAGCCCAGATCAGCTCCGAGCGCGGCGCCTGCACCATGATGTCGACCGAGCGCGACATGATCGGCACGGGGTCGATCCCGGCGTCGGCGATCCGACCGGCGAAGACCGAGATGTACGACGGGGCGCCTTCCTTGACGGCAGCCGTGATCAACTCGACCTGCGCCGTCGTGAACAGCGCCGTGACGTTCACCTTGACGCCGCTCTCCGACAGCTCACGTACGAGCGGCGCCATCGACTCGCCCGTCGTCGTCGTGACCGGGATCTTGACATAGACGTTCTCGGCCCATGAAGCGATGATCTTCGCCTGCCGGCGCATCTCGTCGGCATCGTCGGCGAACACCTCGAAGGAGATCGGGTGTTTCGTGATCCGCTCCAGCAGGCGCTGCGCAAACTCGGCGTAGTCGGTCAGCCCCGCCTTCCACATCAAAGTCGGGTTGGTCGTGAAGCCGGCGATTCGCGCATCGGCCGCCAGCGCCAGGATCCCGTCAAGGTCGGCGCCGTCGGCGAATATCCGGGTCGAGATCTGATCTAGCACTGTCGCCACCATACCGCGGGGGGGCACGGACTAATCATCGCTTCGCGCGTCCGCTCGATTAAGCAGTGCTACCGCCGAGAAGTTGCGCCGCCGCGTCGCTGAGATCGCGCGCGCGAACATCTGGATCTCCCGCTCCGGCTCGCTTGTGCGCGCTCGGTCGGTGCTCGAGCAGCACGGTCTTGCATCCAGCTGCGTGCCCCGCGGCGACGTCCGTATCCGTGTCGCCGATCATCCAGGAGGAGGCGAGGTCGAGCACGAGCGCGTCCGCGGCCTGCAAGAGCATTCCCGGCGCGGGCTTGCGGCACTCGCAGCTTCCTGACAACGCCGGGCTCGTGCCTGCGGGATGGTGCAGGCAGAGCAGCGACAGCTCGATCTCGACGCCTTGCTCGGCCAGCAGCCGAAGGACCGCTTCGTGCACCGCCTCCAACTTCTCGACGGTCGCCTTGCCCTTGGCCGCGGCCGGCTGATTGGAGACGCAGACGAGGGCGTATCCGGCCGCGGCGAAACTGGCTGTGGCGGCTGCTGCGCCCGCGATCAGACGCACGCCGCCGACGGAGAGCGGCGACTCCGGCAGCCCCGAGTCGGGATCGGGAGCCAGCTCGTTCAGCGTCCCGTCGCGATCGAGCAGAACCGCCGCGCGCCCGGCGAGCGCCGAGCCAGAGCGGCCGGCGAGCGCGATCGGTCCGCGGCCGCCGCCGCTCCAGCCTGCGCTCACGAGGCGCCGCGCGCGGCGAGCGACTCCCAGTGACCTTGCTGCGTGGCCAGCTCCGGGTGCGAGACGAGCCCGTGCCAGACGACGGCCTGAAAGGACTCGACCAGCGGCGTGCGCAGTCCCGGCGGCGGACCGATTAGGATCGCGACGTCTGCGAGCTCGGCGAGCGTCCCTCCCGGCGCGCCGACGACGCCGTAGATCGACGCGCCGACTCGCTGGGCCGCTTCCATCGCGCGAACCAGGTTGGTCGAGACGTTGTGCTCGCGCGAGCCGCCGCCGACCGAGAAGACCAGCAGCGCGTCGCGCTCGCCCAGCCGCGAGACCTCCAGCCAGCCGCTGTAGGAGGTCTCCCAGCCGTCGTCGTTCGTCCGCGCCGTCAGCTCCGAGACGTTGTCGCTCGGCGCGTAGCTCTCGATCCGGCAGAGCTTGCGGAAGTCGTTGACGGCATGCGAGGCGTGGCCGGCGCCGCCGCCGACACCGAGGATGAACAGCCGCCCGCCACCCTCGCGCACGCGCGCCAGGCCGCGCGCCATCGCGTCGAGCCGTGCCGGATCGACCGCCTCCGCCAGCTCGGCGGCGGCGCGCATGTAATCGACGCTGTGTTCGTTCTCGCTCATCGTTCTCGTCGCTCGCGTGCGCTGGAGGGCGCCACGGCCGCGACCGGCCAGAAGCCTAGCCGACCCTCTTGCGCCGCCGCCAGAGCAGAGCCGCCAGGCCACCGAGCATCGCCAGCGCGGCGACGATGCTGATGATCGCGCCGATGCGAAACGACGCCGGCCGATAGCGGAAGTCGATCGTGTGCTCGCCCGTTGTCACGGCGACCGCGCGGAAGTTCTCGTCGGCAGGCACGATCTTCGCCGGATGGCCATCGACGGTCGCCTGCCAGCCCGGGTAGTAGGAGTCGTCCAGAACCAGGTAGCCCGGCCGCTGCACGTCGGCGCGCAGCGAGACGTATTCGTCCTTGTCGGCGAGGAAGCTGACCGCGCTGGGACGTGCTGCGGCGCTCGTGCTCGGCGGCGTGGGCACTTCTTCGAGTACCGGCTTTTCGTGCAGCTCGGCCGTGCTTGAGGAGGCGGTGAGGGCGGCCGCCTCGAGCTGTCCGGTGCCCTTGCGCCAGTCGTAGGCCACCCAGGCGCGCGGCAGCGTCGTCGGGTTCTTCAGCACCAGCTGACCGCCCTGGACCTGATCGAAGACCGGCTTCAGGTAGGAGGGCCCACGTTCGTCAGCCGGCGGCAGCACGTAGCTGACGGCGAACGCGTCGAGCACCGCGTGCGACTTCGGCAGTTCCGGGTTCCAATCGTTCTGATCGCCAGTCGACTGTTCGTAGGCGCCCCACAGGTCCGCCCAGCGCGAGGTCTTGGGGAAGTTGTAGGAGCCCATGTCGCGCAGCGCGTAGCGCTCGGCGAGGTTCGCCTGCAGGCCGACGGCCGTCGCCGTCAGCGTCCCGCTCATCCGCTGGTGGCCGACGTGAGACTGCAGGTATCCGATCGCCGGCGGCTTCGGCGGGCTCGCCTCGGCGAGCGGGATCTGCGGGTTGTAGCCGGCGTTCAACGTGAGCAGGTCCGCCGCGACGAGCGCGATGACCGCTGCGATCGTGACCTGGCTGGGAATCTTGCGCCAGAGCGAGAGCACGAGCAGCGCCACGCCGGCGCCGCCGAAGATCAGCCAGCGCCAGGCGACGACCTGCCGGATGAATTCCTTCGGCGTCAGGTCGGTGCGGCTGAGACTCGGCAGCTGTCCGAGCGCGCCGCCGAAATGCGAGAACGGGCCGACGTGGCGCAGCAGGAAGGCGGCCGGCACGAGCGCGACGACGACCATCACGGCGACCATCCGCAATCTGCCGCGGCGGTCGGTCTGCAGCCAGGCCTGCAGCCCGAGGCCGGCCAACAGCGCGCCGCCGATGTCGATCAGCATCAGCGCGCGCAACATGCCGACTTTGTCCGGGCCGGGAAGTTCAGAGACGAAGTCGTGCAGGAAGGTGTGCATCGCGATCAGCACGGCGACGAGCGTGAACGCGCCCCAGAACAGGTGCATCCGCCGAGGACGCCTGGCGAACAGGCCGCCGACCGCCAGCAGCAGCGGAAACGCGCCGATGTAAGCCGTTCGTTCGGTGTAGTTGATCGGCCCGAACTGGCCGATCGCCTTGTCCGGCGCGCCCCACAGCTCGGGAAAGAAGAACGAGTAGGCGATGCTGTTCGGGTAGATCCCGACGCCGCCGCGCGAGGTCGTGTTCGCCACGCCGAGGAACTCGGCGAACGGAGCAAGCGCAGTGGCGCTCAACGCCAGACCGCCGATACCGCCGCCGATCAGCAGGCCCAGCCGGCGGCGGCGGCTCGCCTGTGGGCCGCCGCCGGGATCGGCCACCCCTCCGATCAGCTCGTACAAGGCATATGCGACGACGCCGCCGAGCGCGATCGAGATCAGCTCGGGACTGCCTGTCAGCAGTGTCAGGCCGACCGCGAGCATCAGGCCAAGCGCGTCGAGCGCGCGGCCGTAGCGACCGACGCGCCCGGCCATCAGCATCGCCCAAGGCATCATCGCCATCACCGCCGAAAGCGGGAACTGCAGCTCGTCGTTGATGTACGAGCAGAACGCGTATGCGACGGCCGCCAACACTGCGGGACCCTTCTGCAGGCCGATCCAACGTCCGAGCGCGTAGGCGCCGAACGCCGCCAGCAGGAGCTTCAACGCCGCGATCCAGGCGAGCGAGCGCCAGAACGAGGAGCCGATGAACGCAAGCCAGGTCAACGGGAACAGCGGCGCGGCCTGCTGCGAGGCCCACAATGGCCTACCGGCCGTCTGATACGGAGTCCACAGACCGAGCTCTCCGCCCTCCAGGGCCCTGCGAATCGTGATCAGGTCGGGCTGGAAGACGAGCACCGGATCGAACAGCTCGCTGTTGCCCTCGGCCGTCAGCGACGCCGGCTTCTCTCCGTTGAACGGCCCTTGGAAGAAGACCACTTCGCCGCTGCTGAGGATCTTGCCGCCGAGCAGCGAAGGCGACAGCAACAGCAGGATGATCGCGACGAACACGCCGAGCGGAATCAGCGGGTAGCGCTGGTAGAGGCGCCGAGCGGTGGATCGCTCCCGGTTGACCGGGCGCAGCGGCGAGCGGAGCTTCATCTCAGCCAGCCGCGGGCGCGGCGTCGGTCTTGGTGCGGCGACTGCGCAAGCGGCCGATCAGTCCCGCGAGGAGCAGCAACAGGAGAAAGACCAGCGCCACGCGCGAGAGGATTCGCCCGAGCTCGACAGGCAGGCGCGAGGAGCGCTGCAGCGTCACGACATGGGAGGCGCCTGGCCCGAGTTCGAGCACCATGTCGCCGGATTTGTCGTGGCCGACGACCTTCGCGCCAGAGACCGCGACGAGGTACGGCGCGCCGGTCAGGTTCGTGTGGACGAGCGCGTGAGCCGGCAGATCGACGTTCAGCGAGACCATTTCGCCGTGGATCGTCGTCGGGAAGACGATGCCGAGCGGCGTGCCGCCCGGTTCGACGAGCGGCAGGCTGGCGTCGTTGTAGTCGCCGAGACCGCCGCTGAACGGCGGCTGCGGCGGTTCGAAGACCCTGTAGCGATCGGGCACGACGACTCCTGGGAAGCCTCCCCCGCGCGGATAGGAGTCCACCTGCTGAATCGCGCCGATTGCCGAGACGATCAAGACGATCAGCGCCGTCCAGGACCACAGCCGCCATCGTCCGGGCCAGCTTCGTGCGAGCACCAGGATCGCGACGGCGGATCCGCTGACGGCGATCAGCACGTAGGTCTCCAGGCGGTAGGAGAACTGCAGCAGCGTGTATGGCCGCGGCAGGTCCAGGATCAGGCCGACGTGCGTCATCAGCACGGCGAACACGACGCCGAGCGCCGCGAAGACCCACAGCACGCGCCGCCACGTCGTGCTGCCGCGAACGACGAGCGAGATCGCGACGCTGAGGATCACCCAGGCAACGGCGATCACCGGCAGCGCGAGCACGAAGTCCGGCGTGCTCTCGACAACGCTGGCGCGCGAGAAGGTGAACAGGTGACCGGTGCCGACGAGGATCGAGAGGCTGCGCAGCGACTGCGCGTATTCGTAGTGACTCGCGATCGAGCTGCGCTGCCCGTAAGCGAGCGCCGAGAGCAAGTACCAGGAGTTGATCAGCGCCGCCGGAACGACGATCGTGAGCACGCGCAGCACGCCGCGGAGGGTGAGCAGGCGGCGGGCCTGCGGGACCAGCGCCGCGATCGCGACAGCACCGAGCGCAAGCGCCGTGACGCCCCACAGCATCGTGATGTTGTGACTGCCGAAGAAGACGAGTGCCGCGAAGGCCAGCACAATCCCCCAGCCGATCGGCGTTCGCTCGGCGAGCAGCACGCGCACCGCGGCGGCGGCGAGCAGCGGCAACGCGGAGACCGCGACGAACTCCCCCCAGTCGCCGCGCGCGTAGATCAGGGTCAGGTAGTAGGCCGAGCTGATGAACAGCAACGCCGGAACCTGCGCCTCCCAGCGCCCGAGCCCGGCCGTTCGCGCCAGCCAGTACCAGCCCGTGTACGTCGCGGCGAAGCCGAGCACATAGCTCGTCACGTAGGCGGCCGTCGGAGCATGCCCGAGCAGCAGCGAGAGCGTGCCCGCGAGCGCGTAGATCGTTCCTCCGTAAAAGGCGTAAAACGGGTAGAAGACCGATCCGCCGTAGTCGAGGAACAAGCTCGGTTCGTGATTGCGCCCGATCGCGACGCTCTGGCGCCAGATGTACCAGAGGTGGTTCGACCAGTCCTGGGCCATGCCCGAGGAGGTGAACAGCATCGGCCATGCGAGGAAGCAGATCACGCCCGCGGCCACGGCGACGACCGCCAGCGTGGCGGGCGACGGGAGCCGGCGGGCAACGCCGCTCAACGACACCCGCGCAAACGTAGAGTCGTTGGCCGTGGCGCGAGCGGGCACGCCGAGACCGGCCCGCGTACGAGGCAGGTTCGGGTCGACGACATCTGATCGGGTCGGACGCTTCGTGATCGGATCGGACCTTCGTGATCGGGTCGGACGCTTCGGATCGGTCGAGCCACCTGCGTCGTCCCGTCCGGCGCGGTCGGGGAGTCTAACCGCAGCGCTGACGGCTCAAGCCGCGCCCGGGGTCTCGACGCTGCCGTCCGGCTGCGGCTTACGAGCGCGGTCGAGCCGAGACGGCTGAGCCGTCCGTCGTCGCCCGCTCGAGGATCGCGTACTGCGCCATCCACTCCCCGTCTCGCTCGCTGTCGACCCAAGCGAGGAAGCGCTGCGTGTGCTCGCCCGGAACTCCCGGAAAGGCGGCGAGCAGATCCGGGCGCAGATCGCGGATCGCCTGGCGGTAGCGCGACAGGCCGGCGTGTTGCGGAGCGTCGCCGACCGGCTGCGAGAGCCAGCGCAGCAGTGCCTCGCTGTCGCCGTCGTGGAATGGGTTCGGTGGCGCCTGCGCCGAGCCCTGCTCCGCCGCGAGCACCCCACGGCGAACCGCGGCGCGCACGTGACGGTCGATCGGCAGCCCGCCCGGCAGCGTGTCGTAGTGCTGCGGCGGGCGCCGCGCCTCGGGCGCACCGTGAGCGAGCAGCCGCTCGGCGTACTCGTGCGCCAGGCGTTGCGCGCCGGGACGCTCCGTGAGATACCCCAGCCAGCGGGCGGCGAACGGCTCTGCGCAGAGCTGCTCCGGTCGCTCGGGGTCGAAGCCGAGCAGGAAGTGGAAGTACAGCAGCGGCCCGTCGGACATGCTCGGCCGCTCACCGTGCCACAGCACGTCGCGCTGCTGCAGGTTCAGGCACATGACGTTGCAGCCCGACTGGCTGAGGATCTCGTGCGGGAACATCCCGATCGCGAGATCGAGCCAGCGCTGATCGAGATACAGCCCTCGCTCCGGCGCGTTCACGCAGTGGCGCCTCAGGCGCTCGTGCAGCCAGTCGAGGAACGTCGCGCTACGCGAGCCGACCGCGAGGAAGCCGCCGTTCAGCACTCCGTAGCCGATTTGCACCAGCTCGAGGCTCTCGTCGCTCGCGTCAGGAGGCGGGTGTGGAGCGAGCAGGTGCGCCGTGAACAGCGTGCCGACGTCCGCCGCGCGCGCGGCGATCGCGCGTAGACCGCCATAGACACAGCCATCCGCGTCCATCAGGATCGCCGCACTCGCACCGGCGCCCAGTAGATGGCGAAGCAGCGCCGGGCGCAGCGAGCAGACCAGCTCGGTCGCCGTGTACATCAGCCCGCGCAGGTCGAGCTCCTCCGGCGAGATGCCGACGTCCCCGGGCGTCAGCACGCAGAACGGCTCATCTCCGAGCCGGCTCGGATCGCCGTCGACCAGCAGCGCAACGAACTCGGCGTCGGGGTTGTGCCGGCGAAAGGACTCGGCCAGCACGCGTGCGTACGGGAGGTAACCGCAGGTGATGACCGTGCAGCCGACGAACGACGCCGGACCCAATCGAGCGCGCTCGCCGTCCCCCGCCCCTGCCGCCACCAAGCCGCCTACAGGTTCTCGGCGATCAACGGCGCCGAGCGATTGAACACCCAGAAGCCCACCGCGAAGATCACGGCGACGATCCCGAGCGGCTCGAGCAGCTGCCACCAACCGCCGACGACCTGGCCGGCCGACAGCGCATGTCGATCGATCATCGCGTGACGAAACTGCTCGACGATGATCGCCAGCGGGTTGAGCATCAACAGGTGGAACGCCAGCGCGCTCGTGCGTTCTTTCAGCAGCTCGACCGGGATCAGGATGCCCGAGGCGTAGAACAAGACCTGGTTGACGACCTCCCAGATCGGCTGGATGTCGCGGAAGTGGACGAACAGCGCCGACAGCAGCATCGCCAGCCCGGTGCAGAGGATCACGAGCATCGCCAAGATCAGCGGCGCCTCGACCCACGAGACCATCGGCTGGACGCCTTCGGCCAGCGCGAAGATCAGCACGACGACCAGGTTCAGCACGAGGTTGAACGAGGCGAGCAAGACGATCGACAAGGGGATCACGAGTCGCGGAAAGTGGATCTTGCGGACCAGGTTCTCGCGGTCGACGACGCTGCGCACGGCGCCGCCCGTCGCTTCGCCGAAGAACGTGAACAGCACGATCCCTGCGAGCAGCGCGACGGCGTAGTGCGGCGCGCTGCTGACTTTCGCGACGTGGCTGAAGACGAACAGCAGCACGCCGAACAGCAGCAGCGGGCGCATCAGCTGCCACAGGTAGCCGAGCACCGAGCCGAAGAAGCGCAGCTTGAACTCGTTGCGCGCGATGTTGTAGGTGAGGTGCCAGAACCGCGACCAATCGTGCGTCAGCGCGCGCGGTCCGCGCATCGGCGGCCCGAGCGCGGCGAGATCCAGCTCAGGCAGATCCAGCTCGGCCGTGCTCACGCCGCCACCTGCGCGAGCGCCACCCTAGCCGCGCGAGTCGGGCGCGCCGCGCCCGACTCATGTGCGATCTCATTCACGCCCGAAGCGTAGCGAGCGCCGAGGCACGCACTGCCGGGAGCCGAAGGGCCCCTGGTAGCGTCTCGCCGATGACGGCCCGACGATTCGCCGACCGGTTTCGGGCGCGAGCTGAGCGATCGCCGGTCGTCGGCGCGGCGCCCGAGCCCCCGGCCCAAGCTCCGCGCAGCCCGCAGTCGCAGTGGTTCTGGGATCACTACGAGATGGCCGCCGATCAGATCGTCGAGATCTTCGCCGCCGAGGGGCTGTCGCTGACCGGCAAGACGATCGTCGACGTCGGCTGTGGCGATGGCTTCATGGATCTCGGTCTGTTCGACAAAGTCCGGCCGCGCACGCTGACCGGCTTCGATCTGAACCCGACCGACACCGAGAACCTCTTTGCGAGAGCGCGCGAGGAGGGCGTGGACGCCTCGCCGCGAGCCGGGCTCAGCTTCGAGCAGTCGGTCGTCGACGGCCTCCCCGCGGCCGACGGCTCGTTCGACTTCGCCTTCTCGTGGTCGGCGTTCGAGCACATCTCGCGCCCAATCGAGGTGCTCCGCGAGATCCGCCGCGTCATCGCTCCGGGCGGCGCCTTCTTCCTGCAGCTCTGGCCATTCTATTTCTCGGCCAAGGGCTCGCACCTGTGGGAGTGGTTCCCCGAGGACCACCACCACCTGCAGCGCGCCGAGTCGGAGATCGCCGAGGAGGTTCTCGCGAGCGATCTCAAGCCCGCCGACTGGACCGAGATGATGGCGCGCGAGTTTCGCCACCTCAACAGGATCACGGTCGACGAGCTGCAGCGATCGATGCTCGCCGCCGGCTTCGTCGTGCGGCGGCTCGAGCTGATGGCGAGCCCGACGCGTCTCACGCCCGAGCTCGCGCGCTTCTCGTGGCTCGACCTGGGCGTCAGTGGGATCAAGCTGGTCGCGACGGTCGGCTGAGCGCCAGCCGTCTCGACGTCAGCTTCTCGACAGCGCCGCAGGCTCTACCGAGCGATCGACGCTGGCGACGTATGGCAGGTCCACGACGCCGCCTTGCGCAGTCGAGCCGAACACCGTGATCGTCGCCATTCGCCGGACCCGATGGATCACGTCGAGGCCGCCGCCGCGACGCGCGACATTGACGGTCGGGTAGTACTTGCCGGGCGAAAGGTGGTTCTCGAAGTCGACGCTGAACGTGACCCGTTCACCCGCCTGGAAGCGTCCCGAGCGCTCGTTCTCGACGGCGGTCGTCGCGATGAACATCTTCGTGCCCCACTCGTCCTCGAGCTCGACCGAGAACGCCGGGTCATCGATCGCGCTCTCGATCGCGACCGATGCCTTGAAGCGCAACCGCTCCCCTTGCGGGCAGGCGTTCTGACGCCTGCCCGTGGCGTCCTCGGTCCAAGCCTCGAGGATTCGCGCCTCGTGGCTGCCAGCCCATTCGGCGGCAAGGCTCTCGTCCTGCTCTGGCGCCGCCGCGGCGCCCTCGCGATCGAAGTTCAGCGCGAGGTAGTGGTCGGCGACCTCCTGCGGCTCGCCCAGCGCAACGACATCGCCGCGCTCGAGCAGCAGGGCGCGATGGCAGAAGCGGTTGACCGAGCCCATGTCGTGCGTGACGAAGACGATCGTGCGCCCCTCGTCGCGCAGGCGATTGAAGACGTCGAAGCACTTCTGCTGGAAGGAGGCGTCGCCGACCGCGAGCACCTCGTCGATCAAGAGGATGTCGGCATCGACCTGGATCGCCACCGAGAACGCCAGGCGGACATGCATGCCGGAGGAGTAGTTCTTCAGCTTCAGGTCCTGGAACTCCTCGAGTTCGGCGAACTCGATCACCTCCTCGTAACGATCGCGCGCCTGCTTCGGCGTGAGCCCGAGCATGATCCCGTTCATCACGACGTTGTCGAGCGCCGCCAGGTCCGGGTTGAAGCCGACGCCGAGCTCGATGAACGGCGACATCCGCCCGCGGCACCAGATCCGCCCGCGGTCGACCGCGTAGATGCCGGCCAGGCACTTCAGCAGCGTGCTCTTGCCGCTGCCGTTGCGTCCGACGATGCCAAAGAACTCGCCGCGGTCGATCGCGAACGAGACGTCGCGCAGCGCCGAGAAGTCCTCGTGCCCCGAGTGGCGCAGCGGATGCAGAACGCGCTCCTTCAACGTGTGCGTGCGCTCCTCGGGCACGCGGAACGTCTTGCTGACGCGGTCGACGACGATCGGCGAGTCGGCATGAATCGAGGCTGTAGCCATCTTGCAAGAGTATCTGCGAGGCACGCGGCGCCGAACGGGTAGCGCTCGCGAGCGGCCGTGAGGAGGCGCGATCGCACCGCCCGACGCGTTCGGAGGCGCCAGGATCGGCGCGGTTATAGTCCGCGCGGGTGCACGTCTGCACGGTCATCAACAAGGCATGGCTCGCCCACGCTCGCGCGCTCGCCGAGTCGCTGCGCGCCCACGAGCCCGACGGCCGCCTTTCGGTGCTCGTCGTCGATTCGCTCGACGGCTTCGTCGACCCGGCTGCGGAGCCGTTCGAGATCCTCGCGCCCGGCGATTTGGAGATCGCGGACTTCGCAGCGATGAGCGCGCGCTACGACGTCACCGAGCTCTGCTGCGCGCTGAAGCCGGAGATCATCCGCCATCTGCTCGACGGCGATGAGCCGATCGTCTACCTCGACAGCGACGTACGCGTGTTCGCGGCGCTCGACGGGCTCGGCGACGCCCTGCGCGAGCATCCGTTCCTGCTGACGCCACACCTGCTGGCGCCGCTCGACGACGACGGCCGCGAGCCGAGCGAGCTCGCGATCCTGCTCGCCGGCTCCTCGAACCTCGGCTTCGCCGCGGCGCGTTCCACGCCTGAGGTCGTCGAGCTGCTGCAGTGGTGGTCGGCGCGATTGCGCGACGGCTCGCGCCTGGATCCTGCGGCGGGGCTGGTCTACGACCAGCGCTGGACCGATCTGATGCCGGGAATCTCCGCCGAGGTGGGGCGCTGGCGCGATCCCGGCGTCAATACCGGCTACTGGCGCGCGGCGACGAGCAGCTTCGAGCTCGCCGACGGCACCGTGAGCGTCGACGGCGTGCCGCTGCGCACGTTCCACTTCACTGGCTTCGAGCCTGCGCGACCGGGACGCCTGAGCAAGTACGACAGCAGGACGGCACTGGCTGAAGAGCCCGCGCTGGCGCGGCTCTGCTCCGAGTTCGCCGCGCGCTTGACGGCGTGCGGGCACGAGCACTGCCGGCAGTGGCCATACGGCTTCGCGAGCACCGCGAGCGGCGCAGCCCTGAGCGGCGAGTTGCGTGAGCTGTGGGATCGCGCCCAGCGAATCGGCGCCGTGCGCGAGACGCCGTTCACACTCGACGGCGAGCGAGAACTGTTGGATTGGCTCGCCGCGCCCGACGCCGGCTCACCCGATGGCTCAATCACTCGCTACCTGCGCGCCCGGCATGCCGCGAGCGCGGAGCTGCGCGAGCGCTTCCCGGAGATCCTCGGCGCCGATCGCGACGCATATCTCGACTGGGCGCGCGAGATCGCCGAGCGCGATCGGCATGACGTGCTCTCGCTGCTGCGCGAACGTGAGCGCTCGCCGCGCAGCGGCGGCCTGCGCGAGCTGGCGCCCGACGAGTCGATCGGAGCGCAGCGCGGCGAGACAGTCGTCTGCATCCCCGTCTACGGCGCACCCGAGCTGTTCGCCGAGTGCCTGACGAGCGTGCTTGCCAACACTCCCGCCGACGTTCCGATCCTGGTCGCCGACGACGCCAGCCCCGATCCCGCGATCGCGGCCTTCGTGCATTCGCTGCAGGGCACGCTGCGCCACGAGCTCAGCTACCTGCGCCAGCCGCACAACCTCGGTTTCCCCGGCAACGTCAATGCGGCGTTCGCGGCGAGCGATCCAGCGGACATCGTCGTGCTCAACAGCGACTGCGTCGTCGCCGACGGCTGGCTCGACGGCTTGCGCCGCGCCGCGTACTCCGACGCGCTCGTCGCGACCGCCTCGGCGCTGACCAACCACGGAACGATCCTCTCGGTGCCGCGGCGCAATCAGCCGCTTCCGGGGATCCCTCAGCAGCAGGACCTGGCGGAGACCGCCGAAGCCGTGCGCAAGCTCTCACCGCGCTTCTATCCGAACCTGCCGACGGCAATCGGCCATTGCATGTACATCCGCCGCCAGGCGCTCGACCTCGTCGGCGGCTTCGACCTCGCCTTCTCGCCCGGCTATGGCGAGGAGGTCGACTTCTCACAGCGCTGCGTGCTCCAGGGACTCGTCCACGTCGCGGCCGACGACGTGTTCGTGCTGCACCACGCCGGCGGCTCGTTCGGCGCGGACGGATCGAGCAACCCGATCCAGCGAGAGCACGATCGGATCGTCGAGGCGCGCTACCCCTACTACGAGCGCGCGACAGCCGCTGCCGCGACGGCCGAGTTCGGCCGGCTACCGCGCGCGCTCGCCTCGGCGAAGCGCGCGATGGTAGGACTGACGGTGACGATCGACGGTCGCTGCCTGGGGCCGCTGGTGACCGGAACGCAGGTCCATACGCTGCAGCTGGTCAGAGCGCTCGACGCGACAGCGCAGGTCGGCGTGCGCCTGATCGTGCCGCCCGACCTCGGCGGCTACGCCTCGAGTGAGCTCGCCAAGCTGCCGGGCGTCCAGCTGATCGCCCATACCGACGTTCACGCGGCGATGGACAAGACCGACGTGGCGCACCGCCCCTACCAGGTCAACAACGTCGATGACCTGCTGATCCTGCGCTGCGCCGGCGAACGCCAGGTGATCACCCACCAGGATCTGATCGCCTATCGCAACCCGGGCTACTTCGCCGGCTACCCGCAATGGGAGCGCCATCGCCGCCTCACGCGCGAGGCGCTGACGCTCGCCGATCGCGTCGTGTTCTTCTCTCATCACGCGCTGAAGGACGCGCTCAGCGAGGATCTCGTCGAACCGGACCGCGCTCGCGTCGTCTACATCGGCGTCGACCACGCCGAGTCGATGCGAGTCGATCAGCCACGCACTCCCCGAAAAGCGGAGTCGCTTGACGATCGCGAGTTCCTGCTGTGCCTGGGCACCGACTTCCGCCACAAGAACCGCATGTTCGCGCTGCGACTGTTGCAGGAGCTGCGCGAGGAGCAAGGTTGGACGGGCCGCCTCGTGCTCGCCGGCCCGCGCGTCAGCGAGGGGTCCTCCGCAGGCGAAGAGGCCGCTTACCTCGCCACCCGACCGGAGCTGGCCGAGTCGGTGCTGACACTCCCGGCGGTCGACGAGGCCGAGAAGCAGTGGCTGCTCGATCACTGTCTCGCGGTCCTCTATCCGACCACGTACGAGGGGTTCGGCCTGATGCCGTTCGAGGCTGCCGACCATGGCCGTCCATGCCTGTTCGCCTCGCAGACGGCGCTCGCCGAGCTGCTGCCGAGCGATCTCGCGACGCTCGTCGCCTGGAACGCGCGCGAGAGCGCTGAGCGCGTCGCCGGGCTGCTCGCGAGCCCCGACGCGATCGCGGAGCACGTCCGCGCGATCCGCCGCGCGGCGGGACCGCTGACGTGGCAGTCGACGGCCGAGTCGCTGATCGACGTCTACTTCGCGGCGGCCGCATCGCCGGCGCGCGAGGCGGCGCGGATGGCCGAGCAGCTGCTCGACGTCGAGCGCGAGCGCGAGGAGCTCGAACGCAAGTACGCCGAGCTGTGGCAGAGCCTTACGCCCGACACGCGCACGCTCGCCGGACCCGCCGCCGTCCTTTCGCCGAACGCTCAGCGCTCGCTCGCGGCGGCGCTGAGACGCCCCCTGTTGCGCCGCCTGCTGCTCGGCCCCGTGCAGCTCGCCTACCGGCTGACGCGCGGCGGCGGCGCGACGGCGCCGGAGCAACCGCCGACCTCGCGATCGGACTTCGAACTGCACTTCGCCTGGGCCAACGTCGAGCACATGCGCGAGCAGCTGGCCGGAGAGGCAAGCGCTCCCGGCGAGGAGCCCTAGCCGGCCGAGCTGGCCGGCTGGTCGGCCTCGAGCTCGAGCCGATTCGGGCGCGCGACGCTCGAGAAGAAGTCCTCCAGCGCGTCGATCCGCCGCTCCCAGGCGTAGTCGGCCGCAGTCTCGATCCCGGCCCGGCCGAGGCGCTCGCGCAACTCGCGATCGCCGAGCAGTCGGCCGAGCGCGGCTGACACTGCCTCGATGCGCGGCTCGGGCATCAGGCAGTTCTCGCCGTCGACGCAGAAGTCGCGGTTGCCGTGCGCATCGGTGCAGACGACCGCGCAGCCGGTCGCCATCGCCTCCAGCGGCGGCAGCGCAAAGCCCTCGTGCGTCGAGGTCTGGACGAACACGGTCGCCGCGTTGAACAACTCGTTGACCTGCTCGTCGTCGGGCGACTCGACGTGGCTGATGCCGGGCTCGTCGGCGAGCTCCGGCTCGTGGCCGAACAGGCACAGCTCGGGGACCGAGCCGAGCTGTGCGTCTTCGCTCAGCGCCTTCCACGCATCGATCGTCAGCGGCAGGTTCTTCAACGGGTTCGAGCGCCCGAGCGCGAGCACCATGTCCTCGCGGCGCGCGAGATCGTCGCGCGGGCGGAAGTTCTCGAGGTCGATGCCCGGCGGGATCAACTCGGCGTCGAGCCCGAGCTCGCGCAGGCGCTCGCGATTCCATGAGGAGATCGTCATGTAGCGGAACTCCGGACGATAGGAGTCGAGCACGGCGTGGCGCGCGCTCTCGTCGTCGGGGTAGTACGAGGTCTCGATGTCCTGCACGAAGTAGACCGGGATGCCGCTGAGCACGCTCGCGTACCAGACCGGCGCGGCCGTGTTCCACCACGTCGCGACCTTGATCGCGTGCAGCGGCGCGAGCGCCTCGATCAGTTCGTCGTAGAACTCGAAGCTGTACACGGGCACGTCCAGCTCGAACCAGTCCGGCTCCTCGCCGAGCGTGTACAGCGCAACCTCGTGCCCGCGCGCGGCGAGCCGGTTGAGGTGCTCGAAGATGTCGCGATGCCCGCCGCCGATGCCGGTGCCCTCGGTGACGTAGGCGATCCGCAGCTTGCCGCCGGCCGTGCGCACGTCGCGCGCATCGAAGAACTCGCCCCAGCGCTCCCAGAAGATTCGCTGCGAGGCCGCCTCGCGCTCACCGACGTCGGTGCCGCGCGTGACGGACTCGTGGTGATAGAGGCTGGCCGCCGGGAAGTACATCACGCGCAGACCGGCCTGCCACGCACGCAGGCACCAGTCGACGTCCTCGTAGGCCATCGGATAGTCCTCGTCGAGCAGCCCGACACGCTCGATCGTGGCGCGCGTGACGTACATGCAGGCGCCGGTCACGGCCAGCGCCGGGCTGGCGATCGCCGCCGGCCCCCAGTCGCCGGGCTTGAAGCGGTAGCGGTGGTCGAACCACTCCGGCGCACCGAGGTTGCGCACGGTGCCGGCGAACTGGATCCGCCCGTCGGGATAGAGCAGCCGCGCGCCGACGATGCCGACGTCGTCCTCCTGCGAGGCGGCGTACTGCAGGCACGCGAGCCAACCGGCGCGCGCTTCGGTGTCAGAGTTCAGAACGACGACGTCGCGGCGCGGATCGGTCGCGCGCAGTCCGCGATTGACGTTTGCGGCAAAGCCGCTGTTGTGCTCGCCCTCGATCAGCTCGATGCCGTCGATCGCGCGCAGCGCCGCGACGCTCTCGGCGCCACTGGCGTCGTCGGCGACGATGATCCGCGCGCGCCCGCTCGGGACGGTCGCGCGAATGCTCTTGACGAGCGCCGCGACGAGCTCGGCGTCGCGATAGCTCGGGATCACGACGTCGACCGGCTTGCCGTGCTCGCGATACCACGCGACGGCACGGCGATAGGAGTCGTGCCCGGTCCGCGAACGCAGCTGCAGGCGCCGCTTCAGCGGCGTGAAGCGCAGCGGGAAGGTGAGCAGCCGGAACAGCAGCGTGCGCCATCCGAGGTAGTGGACGGTCAGGTAGATCCGGCGGCGCAGCCCCGCGAGCGGCCCGGAGAACTCGCCATCGATCGCGTGTGCCTCGATCTCATCGGGCGCAGCGATCGGCGGCTTGGAGTCGCGGCGGCGCTCACCATCGCCCACGCGATCGGCGTCGGTGGCACGGGTGCGCTCGGCGTCTCTCATCGGCGCGGCCCCTGCATCGCACCGGTGCTCGACGGCGTGGCTGAAGCGAGTGGAAGGAAGCTCGCACGGCGCTCGAGCGACAGCGCTCGGCGCAGCGGCGCGGGCAGCCGATCGGCGCGCGAGCCGAGCAGCGCGCCGAGCAGGCGGATCGAGTGATGTGAGATCACGGCCGCGAGCCTAGCGCGGCTGGTCGACTGCGCCGTAGCGTCGCTCGCGAGCGCAGCTCGCGCGCCGGCCAGCTCGCCACGGAGGCGACGCGCGATGCTCGCCGGGTCGGCAGGCTCGCGCCAGCCGTAGACCTCGAGCAGTGCGCGCCACTCGTCGAAGCAGCGCCGCAGCGCCTGCAGCGAGGTGTACTCATGCGAGTGATCGACCGGCGCGTCCGGCAGGAACGCCTTCGCATAACCGGCACGCAGCATGTCCAGCGCGAGCACGCGATCCTCGGCGTATGGCACCTCGCGAAACGGCACGCGCTCCCAGGCGGCGCGCGCGATGCAGGCGTTCACGTCGGTGAAGAAGCCACGCCGGCCGACGAGCTCGATCGCCGGCAGCGAGCGCTCCTCGACGGCGAGCCGATCGATCGTCGCGGCGCCGTCAGGCGAGAGCGACTGAAACCAGCTCTCGAGTTCGACGCGGACGGGAAACGAGGCGTCCGCGCGCGGACGGTAGGGACCGCAGACGATCGCGACGTCGTCGGCGAGCGCAAAGCCCGCGAGCAGCCGCTCGAGCCAATCCTCGCGGGCAGGCTCGGCGTCCTGCGTCAGCAGCGCGACGTGCGCGCCGCTCGCCTCACGCATCAACAGGTTGCGCGTGCCGCCGTGGCTGAACTGCTCCGGCGCGATCTCGAGCACGCGCGCGCCGTGCTCGCGCGCGATCGCGACCGAGCCGTCGCGCGAGCCGGAGTCGCAGACGAGCAGCTCGTGCGCGACCGTCTGGCGCGCCAGCGCGCCAAGCGTCCGGCGCAGCAGCTCGCCGCCGTCGCGCACCGGGATCGCGACCGTGACGGCGCTCATGCGTAGTACCGCGCGATCGTGATCGCCTGCGCGTAGAGGTCGTGGCCGATTGCGAGCACGACGAGCGCGGCGCCGAGCACCGGCCCCCATCGCCGTCCGCCGAAACGCACCGCGAGCGCCGCGATCGCTGCGTACAGGCACAGCAGCGGCAGCAGGTAGCGCGGCTGCTCGAAGACGCCGTTGTTGGCGACGAGGAAGCGGTAGGACTGCACGCCGATGACGACGCACAGACCGGCGACGGCGAGCACATAGACCGACAGCTCGCCGAGGCGGCGGCGCAGCGCGTCGCGGCCGCGCACGAGCTCGCCGGCGGCGAGCAGGCAGATCACGAGCGCGACGTACTTGACGACTTCGTAGACCCACGCCGGGAAGTCGTAGTCGAGCCAGCCGAAGCGCCCGACGAGGCCCCTGAACCAGGTTTCCCAGAACGGCGAGTAGCTGAACTGGCGGTTGAACCACAGGTGCGGCAGGAACAGCTGCCAGACGTGGCTGACCTCTTCGCGGAAGCTGAACACGCGATCGTTCGTGCCGGCCACGCTGCCGACGCCTCCGGGGATCGCGCTGCGCTTCCAGACGAAGTGGTTGAGCGCGACGTAGACGATCACCGGCGCGGCGCCGAGGCCGACGGCCCAGGCCAGACCGCCGAGCGCCTGTGCGCGGTCGCCGCGCCAGGCACGGCGCGCGAGCAGCAGCACGGCGAGGATCGCCGCCGGCACGAAGCCGAGCATCGTGAACTTCGTCACCAGCCCGACCGTGAGAAAGCCGCCGATCAGCGCTCCGCGCGCCGGTGTCAACCCGCGTCGGAACGCACGTGCGATCGCCCACAGCAGTCCAGCCGCGGCGAGGTACAGCAGGTCATCGTTGTTGACGCCGCCGGAGATGAAGCCGAACAACGGCTGGAAGGCGACGAGCAGCGCGCCGGCCGGCCAAGCCCAGCGCGAGGCCGGCAGCAGCTCGCGCAGGAACATGAATACGAGCAGCACCGTCAGCGCGCCCATCAGCGCCGACAGGAAGCGCATCGCCTGGAGTTTGTCGAGCACCTTGCCGCTGCCGACGAGCTTGTACGGGATCGCCTGCAGCGCGTAGTAGAGCGGCGGGTTCGGCGTCGCCGCGAGCGCGTCGCCGCTGCCCTTCGCCGGCAGCTTCGCGGCGGCGATCTGGTCGAGCACCTGCTGCTGGACTTCGGTCTCCGGAGCTGGGTTGTCGCGGTGCCCGACGATGCCGAAGGTGAGCAGCGCGTTCAACGTCTGATCCTCGCGCGGCGAGAGCCCGGAGCCGGGCGGAAGCTGTCGCGGCAGCGTCCCGCGTTCGGCGACCTGCTGCACGTAGGCGTAGTGCGCGTTCTCGTCGGGCACCTGAAACGGCGGCACGATCAGCGACCACGCCAAGCCGTTGGCGAGCGCGACGATCGCACACGCCCACGCGGCGCGTGGGACGCGCCTGAGCACGCGACGCGCGGCGGCGCTCACGATGGCTCCTCGCGCAGGATCACGCGCGTCGTGAGGACGATTGCGATCAGCATCAGCACGATCACAGCCGCCACGGCCCAGTGCCGAACGAGATCGGCCTTCGCCAGCGAGAAGCGATAGGCGAGCGTGCCCAGCAGCGCGAACCACGACTCGCGACCGGGCCGCATGTATTCGATCCGCATCCGACCGCTCAGCGGCTTGCCGCCGAGGACGACGTAGAAGTTCGCGTCGGGCACGGATCCGCCGAGCGAGATTCGCGCGCCTTCGTTGAGAAGGCAGACGAGCGCACCCGGCAGCGTCCGTGCGATGCGCGAGATCGGGATCGTGACGACGCCGGTGCGCCAGCCCGGCGCGAGCGCTCCGGTGCTGACCGTGAGCCCTTGCGCGTCAGCGACGCTCGCGCGCAGGCGCCCGCCCGGCGAGGCGCCGCTGCTGGCGCTGAGACGCAGCGCGCCGGTATCGCCCGGCAGCAGCTCACCCGGCTCGCACAGCTGCTCGCCTGCGCCCAACGGGATCACGTAGCCGGTGTCGGCAGTCAGGTTCGTCCCCGAGCGCCGCTGCGCGCGCTGGGCGAGGATCGCGACGGCAGCGATCGCGATGGCCAGCAGCCCGACGCCGACGACGACGCGCACCGGCGTGAGGCCGTAGCGCCGCCGCCTCTCAGCCGCAGCAGCAGCGGCGGCGGCGGTCGGCTCCGATCGCGCGTCGCTCACGGACGGACGAGCTCCACCCAGTCGAGCCGCTCGCCGCAGAGCGTGCGCCAGCGGCTGAGCGCGAGCGTATGCAGCCGCTCGGGCGCTTCGCGCTGCAGTGCCGTCGCGCCGATCGTCCCGATCCCCCATTCGCCGGGGCCGAGGTGGTTGCGCCCGGCCTTGCGAAAGACCTCGACGTCGTGCTTGCCGGGGCCGAGCGCGACGGTCGCCGCCTTCAGCCACTGCCCGGGCGTGTTCGCTCCGGAGACCGAGCCGACGAGGCGGCCGTCGACGGCGACGTAGACGCGGCGCGGGAAGTCGCCTTGAACCCAGACGCCGTAGCGGCCGCCGCGCACGGCCAGCAGGCCGCCGGCGTGCCCCGGCAGGTTCGGCAGCACGGCGCCGTGCTCGGCCGGATCGATACCCCAGCCGTAGGAGCGGTCGCGCGAGTAGAGCGGTTCGAAGAAGGCCAGTTCGGGCGGTTCGGCGGCGACCAGTTCGGCGCCCTTCGGCGCGCTCGCGACGATCGCGCTGAGCGTGCGGCATTTGACCGGCTGTGTCGGCGCATACAGTTCTTGCAACGGCAGGTGCGCCAGCACCTGCGGGCGCGCGTGCCGGCGCCAGCCGAGGTAGAACTGGTTCTGGTAGACGAGGCTGTAGTTCGCCGGCGGCCGGCTGGCTGCGGGCGAGCGGCGCGTGACGATGATCGGATAGCCCTCGACGAATGGAAGCGTCTCTTCGTCGAGGTCGAAATAGTGACCGTAGAAGTAGGTCGGGTTGCGTAGCTGCACCTGTTGCGGCGTCAGCGCCTCGAATGGCACGCTGATCTTCGCTTCGCGCGCAAAGAACTTGGCGTACTCCTCGAACTCGTTCCAGAGCACGGGGCCTTCGCCCTTGAACTGCTTGCCCGTCTGCGCGATCGCTTCGATTCGCCGCGTCGGCGCGACGCGATCCCAGCTGTAGGCGAGCACGTCGGACGCGAGCACGGCGACGCCGAGCGCGGCAGTCAGCAGCAGTGCCACCGGAGCGATCCGTCCACGTACGGCGAGCAGCGCGACGAGCGCGCCGAGCAGCACCGCCGGGCCGCCGATCGCCAGCAGCTTGCCCTGTGCGTACGGGCTCACGCGCGGATAGACGACAACCAGCACGAGCGCCACGGCGCCGAGCAGCAGCAGCGGGCCGGAGTCACGGCGTCGCAGCGACCACAGTACGCCGGGCAGGATCAGCGCGAAGATCGCGATTGTCGCAATCACCGTCAGCGTCGCCGCCGGCTCCGGGATCACGGGGAAGCGGTATTCGCCGGCGAGCCAGACGCCGCTGATTTGGCTCAGCGGCAGCGGCCGCAGCAATTGGCCGAGCTGCGTCGCGCCGACGCCGGTCGCGCCCTGCCCGGCCTGCGCGACGTTGAAGAACGTACGCAGCGTGGTCAACGTCGGCACCGCCAGCGCGGCGGTCAGAGCGAGCCCGAAGGCCGCCGGGCCGAGCCACGCGCGGCCGATCGGCACGCGCTTGACGAACGCGAGGCCGAGCGCGAGGAACAGCGCAATCGCGGCGAGGTACGGAACCGCGACGGCGTTGTACGTAGCCAGCGCCGCCGCGGCGCCGACTGCGACGAGAACCGCTGCGCCATACGGCCGCTTCAACGACATCGCCTCGTGTGCGAGCGCGGCGGTCGCACACAGCGTCGCGAGCAGCCCGATCTCCTTGATCCCGCCCTGCAACGCGTACTGGAAGGTCAGGTTCGCGGCGACCGCGATGAACGCGGCGAGCGCGGCGCGCGGGCCGCCGAGCAGGCGCGAGCTGAGCGATGCGAGCGAGATCGCCGCGACCGCGGCGAGGGCCGAGATGAAGCCTTGGTAGAGCACCGCGACGGACGTGTCGGTGAGGCCGCTGAACGTCCCCAGCAGCGCCTGCGTGCCGAGCGGATAGCCCGAGGACAGATACGACGCCAGGAACTCGCGCTCGCTCGTCTCGGGGATGTTTCCGAGCGTCGTGCCGAAGCCCTTGATGTGCTCCGCCAGCAGCATCTCGAAGCCGGAGTCGTTGACGAAGTCATAGCCCGACCAGGTCCAGTGGCCATGCGCGATCACGGGCAGCATGTAGATCACATAGACGCCGATTCCAGCCAGGCCCGGCCAGCCGGGGTTCAGGCGCGCCAGCAACCCGTCACGCGCGAACACGAGCCCGGCGACGGCGACGAGCACGAGCAGCGCGACGGCGAGGCCGGCTCCGGCGCCGGCCGTGTAGCCGGGCATGATCAGAACGATCGAGAGGCAGAGCCCGAGCGGCAGCAGCAGCCCGTTGGCGATGCGCACGCGCAGGACTCGCTCCAGCGCGAGGCCGCAGCCAAGACTGCTCACCCACGTCACCGCGAGCACTCCGATCACGGCCATCAGGTCGTCACGCACGGAGCCTCCGGCGCTCTCTGCGGGCTATGAGTTGCGCCGCAGACCGAGGATCGACAAGAGGAAGGAGGAGAAGAAGATCTGGATGCCGACGATCAGCACCGACGCGGCCACTACGGCGAGCCGTTCGTAGGAGAGCGAGCCGAACCCGTGCGAGATCCAGCTGACGAGGATGATCGCGCCGAGGACGATGCCGACGAGCACGAAGAAGCCACCGAGCAGCAGCCCGTGCTCGAGCCTGAATCGCGAACGCATGCGATCGAACCACGGGTCGCGCTCGCCCATGAAGTACGTGCCGTACGCATGCGCGCAGAGCCCGAGCGCGAGCACCTGCGTGCCGATGATCATCAGCAGCGAGCCGCCGATGATCGCGTGAACCCCCCAAGCGCGTCCGAACAGGTTCAAACCGGACTCCGTGATCAGGATCACGAGCGCGCCGAAACCAGCGAGCACGGTGCCGGGAACGATGAACAGGTGGTTCGGGCTGTGCACAAGCAGGAAGCGCAGGTGGCGCCAGCCGTCGCGGAAGCTCGACAGCTTGCTCTCGCCGCCGCGCGGGTGGTATTCGATCGGGAACTCGGCGATTTTCAGCTTCTCCTTGGAAGCGCGGATCACCATCTCCGAGGCGAACTCCATGCCGGTCGTGCGCAGGTCGAGTCGAGGCAGCACGTCGCGACGCAGCGCGCGCATGCCGCAGTGCGCGTCGCTGATGCCGGTACGGAAGAATAGGTTCAACAGGCCGGTCAGGATCGGGTTGCCGATGTACTGGTGCAGCCACGGCATCGCGCCAGGATGAATGTTGTCCATGCGGTCGCCGATCACCATCTCGGCGCCTTTCTCGAGCTCGTCGACGAAGCGCGGGATCTCGTTGAAGTCGTACGTCAGATCAGCGTCGGCCATCACGATGTAGCGCCCGCGCGAAGCCGCGAAGCCGGCGAGATAGGCACTGCCGTAACCGCGTCGCTGCTCGACGATCACGCGCGCTCCAGCCCGCTCGGCGATCAGCGCCGAGTCGTCCTCCGAGTTGTTGTCGGCGACGACGACCTCGCCGGCAACATCCATCCTGCGCATCGCGTCAAGCGCGGCCGTTACGCACTCCTCGATGTTCTCGGCCTCGTTCAGGCAGGGGATCACGACCGACACGAGCGGCGTCGAACGGTCCTCTGTGTCCGCGCGGACGGGTGGCTTTGTCTGGACGACTGTGCTCATGAGCGGCGGCTCGCTGCTGGTACTGCCCGCTAGTTCGGGCATCACGCGGTTATAACGCCCGAGCGGGCGGAAAGTGGCGGATTCGCGGGATGATGCTACCGCTATGCGTATCTGCGTCGTCTACGACTGCCTGTTCCCGTACACGATCGGCGGCGGTGAGCGGTGGTACCGCAACCTCGCCGAGCGGCTCGCCGAGGAGGGCCACGAGGTCACATATCTGACGCTGCGCCAGTGGCAGCGCGGCGAGCGCGTCGAGATCGACTCGCGCGTGCGCGTCGTCACGGCCGGCCCGCGGATGGCGCTGTACACCGCCGGCGGGCGCCGGCGGATCCTGCCGCCGCTCGTGTTCGGGCTCGGCACGCTCCTGCACCTGCTGCGCCGCGGCCGCGACTACGAGGTCGTTCACACCTGTGCGTTCCCGTACTTCTCGCTACTGGCCGCAGCGCTTGTGCGGCCGCTGCGAGGATTCGCGCTCGAGGTCGACTGGTTCGAGGTTTGGAGCCGCGACTACTGGCTCGACTACCTCGGCGGGCCCGGCGGGCGCATCGGCGCGTTCGTCCAGCGTCTCTGCGCGCGCGTACCGCAACGCGCCTACTGCTTCTCCGAGCTGCACGCTGCACGCCTGCGCGAAGAGGGCCTGCGCGGAGCGGTGACGGTGCTGCGCGGACTCTACGCGGGCGGCCCGCAGGCGGCGGCGCCGGCATCGACATCGGGAGACGGCACGGACGCGGCCACTGACACGGCCGCCGCGGCCACGACTGCCGCGGCAGCCACACTGGCGCCGGACGGTCGCGAGAGCTCGCCGCTCGTGCTGTTCGCTGGGCGCCTGATCGCCGAGAAGCAGGCGACGCTCGGCGTCGCCGCGATCGCGATCGCGGCCGAGCGGATCGACAGGCTGCGCGGCGAGTTCCTCGGCGACGGCCCCGAGCGAGAGGCGCTGCAGCGCGCAATCGCCGAGCACGGTCTTCAGGATCGCGTCACGGCGCCCGGCTTCGCCGACTCGGCGACGGTCGATCGCGACATGCGCGCGGCGATGTGCATGTTGCTGCCCTCGCGGCGCGAGGGCTACGGCATGGTCGTCGTCGAGGCTGCCGCGCGAGGCACGCCGAGCGTTGTCGTCGCGGGCGAGGACAACGCCGCGACGGAGCTGATCGAGGAGGGCATCAACGGCACCGTCGCTGCGCGCTCGGAGCCGGCGGCGATCGCCGAGGCGATCGCTCGCGTGCACGCGGCCGGCGCGACGATGCGCGCGAGCACGGCGGCATGGTTCGCGCAGAACGCCGAGCGGCTGTCGCTGGAGTCCTCGCTGCGGACGGTGCTCGCCGGCTACGCCTCGCCCGGAGCGCCCGCTGCAGCGCCCGGCTCGGGCGGCTCCGCTCGCTCGACGCCGGCCGCCGCCGCAGCTGCAGCGGACTCGGGTGAGCCGAGCGCACGCGCGTAGCTCGCGAGCGTCAGCCGCGCCGTGCGCTCCCAGGTGAACTGTCGCGCGCGTTCGTGCCCCAGCGCACGCAGCCGTTCGCGCAGCGGCTCATCGGAGATCAGCGCGACGATCGCGCGCGAGATCGCGAGGGTGTCGCTCGGGTCGAACAGCAGCGCCGCGTCGCCGGCGACCTCCGGCAGCGAGGACGCGTTCGAGCAGGCGACAGGCACGCCGCGCGCCATCGCCTCGAGCACGGGCAGTCCGAAGCCCTCGTAGAGCGACGGGAAGACGAAGGCGCTCGCGAGCTGCCAGAGACCCTCCAGCTGCTCCGCTGAGACCCACGCCGGAAAGCGCACGTCGGCGTCGAGACCTCGCGCCGCAGCTCGCTCGCGCAGCTCGCGCTCGTGCTCGGTCGGGTAACCGGGCAAGACCAGCACCGGGCGCTGCGACGGATCGATCTCGGCGAGGGCGTCGATCAGCGCGCGCAGGTTCTTGTGCGGGCGCTTCGCCGAGAGGCTCAGCACGACGCGCCGCTCGCCAAGCTGGAAGCTCGCACGTGTGTCGCGCTCCGACAGCGGCTGCGCCCGCCGCACGGCGCCGAGCCCGAGCGGCACGACGTCGATCCGGCCGCGATCGACGCCGAGCATCGAGACGAGGTCGTCGCGCGTGCTCTGCGAGTCGGCGATCACGCGATCGGAGCGCCGCGCCGCGCCGGGGACGAGCACGCGCATGCCGCGATCGCGCAACCCGGCGTGTGCCTCGGGAAAGCGCGCGTAGATCAGATCGTGGATCGTGGCTACGCGCTTGAAGCGTCCGCGCAGCGGCGCCGTGCTCGCGAGGCTGTGCACGAGATCGACGCCGGCGCGAGTGGCCAGGCGTGGCAGCAGCAGCTGCTCGCCGAGCACCCACTGCACGCGCTCGCGTGCGTGCACCGGAACGGTGATCGACGGGAGCAGCTCGCCCCAGGGGCCGTCGCCCGCATCAGCCGCCTCGTGATTGATGAACGCCGTGAAGCGCGTCTCGGGCGGCGCCACGTCGAGCAGCGCCGGGATCAACTCGCGCGCCGCGACCTCCATCCCGCCGGTCTCGCCCGGGACGAGGAAGACCAGGTTGAGGCCGACGTGCACCGGGCTACTTGAGCACTTCGAACGCCGCCCGGATGTTCATCGTCGGGAAGCGAAACGCGAAGTGCTTCTCGTATGTGTCGGTGTAGCGGTTCGCCAGAGCGCCGATCCCGAGCACTCGATAGGGCAGCCACAGGTCGAGCGTCACGTGCAGCACGCGAAAGCGAACGTCGGTGTAGTGCGCGAAGCGCGGCTCGGCGAGTGTGCGGATCCCCAAAGCCGAGAAGTAGTGGCGATGCGTCGGATCGCCGTATGCCAGCACCGAGGAGAAGTGCGGCGTGCGCAGTTGGATCACGGCGCCCGGACGTGAGATGCGATGCAGTTCCTCGAACACCACGATCGGCTCGCGGACGTGCTCGATCACGTCCTGCATCAGGATCTGGTCGAAGCTCGCGTCGGCGATCGGGTAGGGAAACTCGTCGAGGTCGTGTACGACGTCGGCGGCGGTTTCGGCCGAGATGTCCAAGCCGGTCGCACCCGGGTACTTCGCCGAGCCGCAGCCGACGTCGAGGATCGCGCCGGGCCTCGTCGGCACGAGATCGAACTGGTGTGGATCGACCAACCTACCGAGGCGATCTCGCGGGCTGGGCACGCGCGTACAGTAGCGGCCGCCGCACGCCGATCGACGCGAGCGCACCGCCGCTCGGTAGCGTCCGCCGACAGATGAGCATCCCTCGATCTCTAACGATCGGCATCGACGCGCGCGCGGCGGCGGAGGTGCCGGCGGGGCGCGGGCGCGTCGTGCGCGAGCTGCTGCGCGCGCTCGCCGCACGCAACGACGAGCACCGCTACGTGCTCTATGCGCGCGAGCCGTGGCGCGGCGCCGAACTCGACGGACGCTTCGAGTGGCACACGATCGCCGCGCGCGACCCCTGGTGGCACCTGCTCGCCGCGCGCCGCGCGAACCGCGCATGCGACGTGTTCCTCTCGACCAACTCCTACCTGACGGTCTGGTTCCTGAAGATCCCGGCCGTACCGATCGTCTACGACCTGACGACGTTCGAGCCGTCGATGCGCCCGAATCGACGCTCGACGGTGATCGAGCGGGCGACGCTCGGGCATGCCGTGCGCCGCGCGGCGGCAATCCTGGTGATCTCGCACGCGACCGACCAGGCGCTGCAGGCGCGCTTCGCGCGAGCTAGAGGACGCACCGTCGTCGCGCTGCTCGGCGCAGACCCGCTGCCAAGCGGCGATCGGCTGAGCGCCGAGGAGGCCGCAGCGCTGCCGCGCGAGGGCTTCGTGCTCGCTGTCGGCACGCTCGAGCCGCGCAAGAATCTGCCGCGGCTGGTCGCCGCCTACCGCCGCCTCGACGACGCGTTGCAGCTGCGCCATCCAATCGTCGTCGTCGGCGCACTCGGCTGGGAGACCGGCGAAACGCTGCAGGCGCTGCATTCGCTCGGCGAGCGCGCGAAGCTGCTCGGGTACGTCTCAGACGCACAGCTGGGCGAGCTCTACCGCCGCTGCGCGATCTTCTGCTACCCGTCGCTCGGCGAGGGGTTCGGCCTGCCGGTACTCGAGGCGATGGCGGCGGGCGCGCCGGTCGTGACTTCCGATCTCTCCTCGCTGCCGGAGGTCGGCGGCGACGCGGCCGAGTACGTCGACCCGCACGACGTCGGGAGCATCGCCGCGGGCATCCGTCGCGTGCTCGAGGACGGCACGCTACGCGAGCGCCTAGCGCAGGCCGGACCGCGGCGCGCCAGCGAGTTCTCCTGGACGCACTTCGCCGAGCAGACGCTCGCGGTGCTTCAGGACGCCAGCACGCGGTCGTAGACCGCCGTCAGGCGCTCGGCGGCGCCAGTAGTCGAGTAGCGCGCGACGATCTCGGGCGGATAGGCAACACGCGCGGCCGGAGGCCGGCTGAGCGGGCCATCGGCGAGCGCTCGTGCGATCGCCGGCCAATCGCCCGGCGCGACGAGCTCGGCCGGAGCGCCGCGAACGACCTCAGGGATCGCGCCACTCGTCGTCGTCACGATCGCCAGCCCGGAGGCCATCGCCTCGGCGAGGACGAGCCCGAACTGCTCCTCCCAGAAGGCGTGCGGGACGTCGAATGGATGAAACGCGGCGTTGGCGATCGCCTGGCTGGCGAGCACCATCGCCGAGGCGCTCGCGAAGACCGCCGGCATCTGCTCGTAGGGGACGCTGCGGATCTCGACCGACGCTCCGAGACCGAGCTCGTCGGCGTGCGCGCGCAGCCGCTTCTGCTCGGGACCGGCGCCGACGATCACCAGGCGCGGGCGCACTATCTCTCCCGAGGCGGGGCGCACGATCCCGCGGTGCAGCAGCGCGAGCGCACGAAGGACGTCCTGGTGGCCCTTCTCCCAGACCAGCCGACCGGGCGAGACGATCGTGTGCTCGGCGGGAGCCGGCGAGTCCGTCGCCGGCTCGAAGCGCCCCGTGTCGATCCCCGGCGGACAGACGGCGACGCGCTCTGCAGCAACGCC
This sequence comes from Solirubrobacteraceae bacterium, assembly GCA_036271095.1. Lineage (GTDB taxonomy): Bacteria > Actinomycetota > Thermoleophilia > Solirubrobacterales > Solirubrobacteraceae > Palsa-744. Next base: position 54,874 of record DATBBG010000060.1, on the reverse strand, counting down.
CTCGAGCTCCAGCGCCAGCGCAGCGCGCTCTGTCGTCGGCAGGAACAGATCGGTGCCGCCGAGCACCTGCTCGCGAAACTTGCGCGCGTGGCGGTTGCGGAACGCGTCGAGCATCGGCAGCGTCTCCCAGACGGTCTGCACGAGGCGGAAGCGCCCGCCGTGCGCGCGCCGGCGGGCGGCGTCGGCGGCGAACCAGAAGCTCAGCTCTGCGGCATGGACGATGTCGGCCCTGGCGAAAGCATCGTCGGCCGACAGGTAGCGATCGCCGAGCACGCCCGCCGCGAGCTCGCCGACCGGCCCGGCAGGGAGCAGGTCGCGCAACGCTCGGGCATGGACCGCCTGCAGCCGGTCGGGCGTCGCGAAGCGATTCGAGCCGGTCAGCAGGTAGGAGACCTCGAACCGCTCCGGCAGCTCCAGCCACGGGCGCAGCTCCCACGGCGTCGAGAGATGGCCACGCACGATCAGGACGGACGGCACGGGCGCGCAGGCTATCGCTTGCGGCTCGGCGTGCCGCGCCGCCGCGGCGCGACGATGACACGGCTGGACAGTGCTCTACGCTGCCGGCGTGTCTCAGCCAGCGCTCCAGCAGAGCTTCGTCTACGGCGAGAACGACAACGAGGACGTGCTGCGCGGGCTTGGCACGATCTCCGGCCGACTGCTCGACGTCGGCTGCGGCGAAGGCTCGTGGGCTCCGCGCCTGCGCGACGCAGGGGCAAGTGAGCTGGTCGCGCTCGACCCGTCAGTCACGGCAATCGAGCGCGCCGCCGAGCGCTACGACGCGGCGGTTGTCGGCACGATCGAGCAGACCGAGCTGGCACAGCTCGGCGCCAGACCATTCGACGTGATCGTGATCGCCGACGTGCTCGAGCACCTCGTCGACCCGTGGCAGGCGCTGCACACGCTGCGCAGCTGGGCCGCGCCGGGGGCGCTGCTCGCCGTGTCGGTCCCGAACCTTCGCTTCTACCGGCTCGTCGGCAACCTCGCGCTGCGCGGCGAGTTCGAGTACGAGCGCTGGGGCGTGCGCGACTGGACGCATCTTCGCTGGTTCACGCGCCGCAGCCTCGCGCGGATGCTCGGCGCGAGCGGCTGGCAGCCGTCGCACTGGGTCGTCGCGAGCTCGCTGAAGGGAAGGCTCTTGGCCCGCGTCAGCGAGCCGCTGGCGAATGACTTCCTGCGTCAGCAGCTGACGGTGGTCGCACGGGCGTCCGCCAGCGAGCCTCCAGCTCCGCGACGCTGACCGGGCCGCAACTGCGGCGAAGCGCGCGACGGCGGCGAATCACCCGCGGCAGGCGGCTCGCGAACGTCAGCACGGTCGCGTAGTAGTACGGCTTGCGCAGGCTGCGGCGCAGCTCGCTACGGAGATAGTCGCGCAGGTCGCGCCCGTCGAGCAGCAGCGACCAGTGCGTCAGGCGCACGTTCTGGTAGGTGCGGAACTCGCGCACGTACGGATTCAGCGAGCGACGCACGGTCGAGCCGCTGGCGTGATCGAAGCGGACGGCCGGATGGAACAGCGAGCGCCAGCCGTGCACCCAAGCATGCAGTCCCAGCTCGACGTCCTCCCAATAGAGGCCGGGCAGCAGATCCCAGAAGCCGCCCAGCTCGAGGAACATCTCGCGGCGATAGAGGCCGGCGCCACCGGAGACATAGGCGACGTCGATCGGACCGCTCGCGCCGGCGAGCGCCGTCGGTTCCAGCACCCACTGACGCTCCCAGCGCGCGGCAGTCGGACCGGAGTCGATCTCGCCGGAGGCGATGTCGATCACCTCGCCACCGACTGCAAACACGCTTGCGTCGGAGCGCAGCGCATCCCACATCGGGTCGATCACGCCAGGCGCCGGGCTGACATCGTTGTTGAGCATCATGAACGCACTGCACGGCACACGGCGGACCGCCTCGTTGTAGGCGTGCAGACGGCGGTTGTCGGGCATCGCGATCAGCTCGACGCCCGCGAACGAAGCGATCACTTCGCGCGAGTCGTCCTCGCTGGCGTTGTCGATCACGTAGACGCGCGTTGAAGCGCTCGCGCGAGCAGCCGCCTCGACGACGGCCGGGAGATGACGACGCATCAAATCGGCGCCGTTCCAGTTGAGCACCATCAGCGCGATCTCGGGAGCCGAGGGCACGCGCGGCAGGCTATCCGACAAGCGGCGGGCCTTCGCCTCGAAAGCGCGCCGGCAGCAGCTCGAGCATCTCGGCGGGCACGGCGCGCAGCAGCAGCACGAGCACCGTGTAGACGACGACCGCCAGCAGCGCGCGCACGACCGACGGCAGGTCTGGCAGCAGGGCGACGAGCACCGCCGGAGCGGCTGCCGTGCTCACCTTCAGCGCCACACCGAGCTTCGGCCGGAGCTCGCGACGCCCATGCACGAGCGCCAGCAGCGAACCGATCGCCAACACGCCCTCGCCACACAGCGTCGCGATCGCCGCTCCCTTCGCGCCGTCGCTGCTCGCGAGCACGGCCGTCAGCCCACAGCTGACGAGAAACGACGCGAGGTTGACGAGGAGCACGCCTTTGTAGAGCTGCAGCGAGAGCAACGCGAAGCTCCAGCCGGCGACGACGAACGACGCGACGAGCGCGAGCCCTTGGATCTGCAGGACACTCGCCGCGCCGGCGAATTTCTGACCGGCGATCACTTCGACGATGAAGCTCGCGCCGCCGAGCGTGCCGATCGCCGTCAGCACTCCGAGAATCAGCGAGACCTCGAAGATCCGATGCAACGAGTAGGCGAGGCGGTCGCGATCGTCGCGAGCCGCACGCGCGAGCAGCGGCAGAGCGCCGCCGACGAGCAGTCCAGGGACAGCGCTGAGCACAATGAAGACGCGAAAGGAGGCCGCGAACAGGCCGCTCTGGTGCTGGCTGGCGACGAGGCTCGTGAGGATCTGGGCGGTGTAGACGTAGATCGTTCCGACCGCGGCGGCGAGCGAGAACGAGACCGTCAGCCGCAGCAGGTCGAGCCAGCGGCTCGGGCGGAAGGCCATTCTCAACGTGATCTGATGGCGCGCGAGCAAGGCTGTCGGCGGAATCAGCATCAGGTTGACGACGAGCGCGACTGCGAGCAGCGGGAGCACTCCGCCGCCGACCAGCACGAGCGCGACGATCGCGGCAACCGAGAGCACCTGACGCAGCAGTTCGAGTAGCGAGAGCGTGCCGATTCGCAGCGCGGCTGAGATCGGGATCGTGTGCGTGTGCTGAACGACGAGCGCGATCGTGCCGAGCCCGGCGAGAATCGCGCCGAGCAACAGCGCCGTGTCATAGCCGGCGGCCACGGCGAAGGCGGCGACGAGCAGCACGCCGACGGCCGTAAGCAGCATGCGCAAGCCGAGCAAGTCGCGCATCAGCTCGTCGCGCTCGCTGCCGTCGCGCACCGAGAACTCGCGCGTGCCGACCGTCGACATGCCGGCGTCGGTCACCGCCGAGACGACGCCGACGAGCGACAGCACCGTCGTGTACTGACCGAAGCGCGCGACGCCGAGATGCCGTGTGAGCAGCGCCGCCGAGAGCACCGACAGCGCGACGGTCAGCACGTAGCCTCCGAAGCGAACGACCCCACCGCGCAGGATGCGACCGCCGGCAGCCGTGCTGTCAAGCACATCGGAGGGATCCTCGCGCGCCGCCAGCGTCGCGGCCGGCAGTGGCTCGATCTCGCTCACGCCTGCTCTCGCGATGCGCGCGCGTAGCTCGCGAGCGTTCCGCGCGCCGTGGCCTGCCACGTGAACGACCGCTCGCGCTCGTGACCGAGCGTCGCCAGACGCTCGGCTTCGTCGCGATCGCCGATCAGCGCAGCAAGCGCATCGGCGATCTCGGCGACGCTGTACGGATCGAAGTAGCGTGCCGCATCGCCGGCGACCTCCGGCAGCGCCGAAGCTCGCGAGCAGGCGACCGGGACTCCGCGCCGCATCGCCTCGAGGATCGGGATGCCAAAGCCCTCATTGATCGACGCGAAGACGAAGCACGCTGCAAGCGCATAGAGGCCCTCGAGGTCCGCCGCGTCGACGTATGCCGGATAAGCGACGTTCGCGGCGATGCCAAGCTGCTCGGCCAGCTCGCGCAAGTCCTGCTCGTGCGCCGTCGGGTTGCCGGGCATCACGAGCATCGTGTCCGGCCACCGCTTGGCAATCGGCACCATCGAGCGGACGAGCCGCTCGAGGTTCTTGTGGACCTTCTTCGCCGAAACGGTCAGTACCAATGGTCCCTCACTCAACCCGAGTCGCGCACGCAGCTCGGCGGCAGGAGTCGGCGGCGGCAGGTTCTCGGCGCGTGCCGCAAGCGGCACGACGTCGATCTTCTCCGGCTCGACGCCTAGATGCTCGTGGACGTGCTCGGCGCCGGCATGCGTCAGCACGAGGACACGGTCGGCGCGACGCGCAACAGGCGGGACGACGAGGCGCCAGAGCCCGGCCGTCCATCGCTCGCCGGGGTCGGGCGCGACGATCCACGTGACGTCGGCCAGCGTCACGACGTTGATTGCGCGCGTCCTCAACGGCGCCGTCAGCGCCACGCTGTGCAGCAGTTCGACGTCGCGTCCGGCGATCACGCCAAGCGCGGTCAACTCGCCGATCGCCTTCAACCCGCGACGGCCGAACAGCGGCGGCACGATCAGCTCGAGATCACCGAAACCATCCTCCTCGCGCAAGTAGTCGCGACCGCCGGAGCTGCAGTAGACGACGAAGCGAACGTCCGGCGCAAGCTTGCGCATCGCCGGGACGAGCGCTCGCACGTACGTGTCGAGCCCGCCCATCCGTGGCTCCAAGAACATCGCGTTGATCCCGATGCGGCTGGGTAGGTCCGCGCTCACGTGCACGCAAGACTAGGCGAGGCGGCCGACCGTGAGAGTGAGCGGCGAGTCACTCGCTCCGGCCGACCTGCACGCGGCGCGCGGACTCGGCCGACACGCGGCGCGCGGATCCTCGCTCGTCGGCTCAGCGTGCGACGGCGTGCGAGTTGGCGAGCACTTCACCGCCGGCGCCGAGCGCCTGAACGGCGAAGACCGGTGCGACGCTCGGCGTCGGGATCGCCGTCTCGAAGCCGCTCGACGGTACCTGCGCGACCGTGCTGAGCGCCGCCGGCGTCGGTCCCGCGAGCACGCGCCATGCGGCTACGCCGGTGGCGCCGTTCCAGCTCGCGTAGACGAGCGTCGAGGCCGCTTCGCTCTTCAGCGCGATCGCCGGCGGCGTTGCGGGCGTCGCGCTCCATGGGAAGCGGAACGCGCGATAGCTCTGCGCAGGCGCCGGCAGGTGCCCGTCGAGCACGATCTGCCCGGCCGCGTTGAATTCGGTGAAGTACGGCTCTTCGCCCCAGCCGACGAAGACGTTGCCGTTCGGCTGCACCTGGTTGTCGCCCTGGCTGCCCGACAGCAGCGGCGGCGTGCGCACGTCGCGGCCGACCAGCTTGACCGTGCGGTGCTTGAAGTCGATCTGCTCGCGAATCGCTCGCGACTGCGAGTGCGCCTTGGGCACGGCGCCGTTGTCGAAGACCGTGATCGTGTGATCCGGCTGCCAGCGCGCGTCGTGCTGATAGGCCGTGCCTGTTCCGGCGTCCATGTGGAAGCTCGACTTCTTGCCACCGATCCGCCAGAGGATCGAGCCGCTCTGATGGTTGATCTCGTAGAGCGTCCACGTGTTGCGCGAGGAGATCAGGAAGTTTCCGTCGCCCCACGGATCGGCCGAGATCGAGTTCAAGTGGAAGAAGTCCCACGGGCGGTTCGGGTCGGACGGCGATCTCGCGTAGGAATCGGCTAGCGCGACGTGCCCGTAGGCGTGCCACTCGAACATCACCAGTCCCGTCTTGACATCGACCTGCTGCACGATCGCGTCCTGCAGCGCGCCGTCACGCGAGCCGCCGACCGAGGAGAGATCCGCTCGCACGAGCGTGTAGGCCGACACGTACGCCGACCCTTGCGCGGTCAGCTTCAGCTCGTGCAGGTCTGCGTAATAGCCGTTGCCGGCCGTCACCGACGCGATCGGCCTGTAGTTCGTGCCGAGGATCGTGTCCGAGCCGAAGCCGACGCCGAGGTCGATGTGACCCTGCCAATAGGTCAGCACCGGTTTGCCGGCGTAGCTCTGCACCTGTAGATCCTCGACCGCGTTGCCCTTCGCAGCCGGCTGGAACCAGACCAGCCGACCGGAGCCGTCGATGATTATCGCGCCGTTCTGGCCGTAGTTGGAGTCGGTCGTCATGAAGATGTCGCTGCCCGTCGCCGCTTCCGGGGTGGCCGTGAGCGAGACCGTCGGCGGCTGCAGCGTCGGCGCCGAGGCGAAGCTCTGGTTTGCGCCCGGCTTTGCCGCGGGCGGCGTCTTCGCGGCCGGCAGCGGATAGCTGACCAGGCGCGCGACGGTGAAGCTCGTGCCGACGCGCGCGCTGTGGCCGCGCGTGCCGACAGATGCCGCCACGGTCACGCGCTCACCTTCGGTGAAGCCGCGCGCCGGCAGGAAGCTGGCGCCGGTCGCGCTCGCGTAGGAGCGCAGGCTGCCGCTGTGATGGCCGCTGCGCGAGCCGACGACCGAGACGTTCGAGATCTGGCTCGCCGGCGCGCCGAGAAAGCTGATCTGCGTATCCGGAGATGCGTCCGGCGTCCCGTTCAGCGGCGAGATCGTCAGCGCGAACGCGCTCGACGAAAAGGCTGCGAGCGCAGCGCTCGACGCGAACAACGCGGCGACCAGCGCACACGCCCCACCCACCCTCATCCGTCCACTCTTGCGCATCTTCCTCCTATGTTTCGCCGCGACGGGGAGAATCGAAACCGACGAGTCGATAACCCCGCCGAGACCGCCAGGTAGCGTCACGATCACATCGGCGGATAAGAATTTGCTTTAGCGCTCGTGCACGGCGACGACGTCCGACGCGCCGGCGGCGAACGGATAGTCGGCTTCCGGTTCGGAGCGAGCGCGAAAAGCGTAGTCGGCTGGGCCGGCGAACTTGAAGCGGTAGAACGCGCGAAAACGCCCGCGCGTATTCGCGCGCACGACCTTGAACTCGATCCACGCGCTCCCCGGCGAGCGTGCCTCGAGCACGAGCTGCTTGCCCGTCGCCGGCACCGGCCCGCCGCGCAGGCGCCCGCGGAAGAAGATCGTCGAGCCGAGGTGAGCCTCGTGCGGCGAGACGCTCAAGGCAATGCCTGCATGGACGCTGAGCCGAAGCGTGCCCGTCGCCGATGGCAGCGCGTCGCCGAGGTGGTCGCGATAGGCGAAGCGCAACGTGCGCGAGGAGACGCCTCCCGGCAGGCGCACGCTGAAGCGCCCGTTCGCATCCGTACGCAGGCTCGACATCGAGATCGACTTCGCTCCGGCGTACGCAGGCGTCGCGTGCAGTTCGATCGCCGCGCCCGTGATCGGCGCGCCGCCGAGCGCCGTCAACTGACCGGTCACGAGGTGCTCGCGGCCATATCCGCTGATCAGCTGCGCCTTACGCGAGTCCTTCCAGCGCACCGCCAGCGCCGCCTGTGCCGACGCATTGACGCCGTTCGGCGGACCGGGCGCTCCAGGCGCCGCAGGGTTCTCGACCGTCACTGTCCGATCGAGCACCGGAGCCGAGTTGCCGGCCGCGTCGATCACGCTGACGAGCAGATGATGCGTGCCGTTGGCTACGTCCGTCGAGTCAAACGGCACATCGGCGCTGACCGATGCGAGGCACGGCTGCACGTACAGAAACGCCGCCGTCCCGTCCGTCGTCTGACCGACGTCGCGGCAGCGGCCGCCGTTGGCGTCGAGCACCGTGCGCTGGACGACCTCGCCGTCGACGCTGAAGACCGCCTCATAGACGCCCGAGCCCGGATCGCTCGCATCGAACGTGACGTCGCTGGACCCACGCACGGTCGCAGCGCCAGCCAGTTCACCGCCGACGTTGCTCGCATGCGGGCCTTCGGGCTGTTCGAGGACGAGGTCGGCGGCGTAGAGGTAGAGGGCGGCGGCGTAGCCGTTGGGGTCGCCGGAGTTCGGCTGGCAGTAGCGACTCTCCACAACGCCGCAGTTGACGGTCACGTACAGATGCGAACCCAAAGAAGCAGCCGGGACGACGACCCGATTTTCTGAGCCGAGCGGATCGCCAGAACTGCCCTGCCCTTGGCAGCCCAGAGTGAAGATGCATTCGTCGAACGGTACGTTTTCGCTAGGCCCCGCCATCCAGAACTGATAGGTCGTGTTTTCGCTGGCTTGACCGCGGAGATAGCCAGCGCGCCAGAGCGTGGCATCGACCAGATGCTCGCTCGACGCGCCGGAAAACGTCCAGGTCGCCTGATCGATCTGGGACGCATGAATCGTCTGATCCCCGAGCGCCGCAACCAACGCTCCGCCTTCCGCGCACGTATTCAGCGCGAAATCGTCGAACGCACCTCCGGCCGCGACAGACCCACTCCACCCATCCACCGGAGCCACTTCCCCATCAGGCGTCCGGCACGAGTACACGTGGTACGTGCCGGCGTGTGCGCTCGCGGCTAGAGCACCGAGCACGAGGCTCGTGGCGAGCGCAGCATTGAAGACCTTTCCAACCATCGCACCTGTATGTCGCCGGAGGAGGCCTCATGCCCCCCCTCCGCATTTTCGATCGCGAGCGCGACGAGGGCAAACGGTGTCTCCAGCGTCATAGTGAGAACGCGATCGGCAGCTCGGCGAGGCCGTAGATGCCGGAGACGCCCTCGAACGACGGCTCGCCGTCGAGTCGCAGGCGGCGCAGGCTCTGCGAGAGGAACGCGAGGCCCTCTTGCAGCTCGACGCGCGCGAGGTTTGCGCCGAGGCAGTAGTGCACGCCGGCGCCGAACGTCAGCGGTCGCTCGCGTGCGCGCTCGGCGGTGATGTCGAAGGCGTCGGCTCCGCGCTCGCCGGCCGCGTCCGGCGCGAGGTCGCGGTTGCCGGTGAACGCGCAGACCATCACGATCGTGCCCTCGGGGAACTTCACGTCGCGGAACTCGACGTCCTCGACGAGGATGCGCGCCGTGAACGGCGTGATCGGCTCGTAGCGCAGCGCCTCCTCGACGGCGCGCGGCGCAAGCGACGGATCGTCGGCGAGCAGCGCCCACTGATCGGGGCGTTCGGCGAGCAGCCTGATCGCGTGTGCGAGCTGGCTCTGGCTCGTGTCGACGCCGCCGACGAGCACGTTGAAGACGACGTTTATGCACTCGACGTCGCTCAGCCGCTCGGGTGGGCGGGCCGGATCAGCGGCTGCGATCAGCTTCGAGATCAGGTCGTCGCGCGGATCCTCGCGGCGCGCGCGCACGAGCGCGTAGGCGTACTCGTAGAACTGCTCGACGGCCTCCGTGATCACGTCGATCTCGCTTGCCATGCTGACCGCGTCGAACTGGCGCTGGATCACGTTCGACCAGTGGTGCAGGCGTGGCGCGTCGGCGAGTGGCGCGCCCATCACGGTCGCGATCGCCAGCGACGGGTACGGCTTGGCGAAGGCCTCGACGAAGTCGCAGTGGATCTCCTCGCCGGCGCCGTCGACGCCGGTCGGGTCGCCTGCGTCCGGCGCATGCGCGGCGCGCGAGGCGACGACGGCCTGCGCGAGCAGCTGCTCGAGGAACTCGCGCATCGCCGGTCGGTAGCGCTCGACGGCGCGCGGCGACAGCGCCGGGTTGACGAGGCTGCGCAGGCGCGTGTGATCGGCGCCGTTGACGTGCAGGATGTTGCGGCGCATCTGCTCGTACAGCGGGCCGTCGGTGACGCCGAAGATCTCGGCGATCTTCATCCCAGGGAAGATCGCCGAGCGCGTGCGCAGGAAGAACTCGCCGGCCTCGCGATCGAGCGTCATGTAGCCGAACGGGCTGCTCGCGAGCCAGCCGTGCGCGCGCACGTCGGCGATCGCGCGATGGAAGCGCTCGCCGCGCATCGCCGCGTCGGTGTGGTCGAAGCTCGGCAGGTCGAGCTCGCTGACGAGCCTCATCGCGAGCGCATCCTCTCAGCTCGCGGCCGGCGGCGGCGGCGAATCGCTCACGTCGGCAGGCGCCGGGCGCGCGAGCTTCTTGCTCGGGTTGAGCAACCCCTTCGGATCGAATACGCGCTTGATCTCTTCGTGCAACTGCAACGTGGGCCGATCCCACTGCGCGGCGAGCAGCCCGCTCTTGAGCAGCCCGACTCCGTGCTCGGCTGCGATCGAGCCGCCGAGCTCGCGCACGAGCGCAAACAGCTCGGCGCCGACGGCGTCAGCTGCGTCCAGCTCGACCTCGGCGCTCGGGTCGACGAGCACGGTCGCGTGGACGTTGCCGTCGCCGCCGTGACCCCAGCCGCAGGAGCGCAGGCCGTGGCGCGCGGCGATCTGCTCGAAGCGCTCGAGCGCCTCCTGCAGGCGCTCGATCGGGAACGCGACGTCCTCGCTGACCTTCGCGCCGCGCGCGCCCGAGACGACGCCGTTGAAGCCGTCGCGCCAGCGCCACAGCGCCGCCGCGTCCGGCGGGCGCTCGATCGCGATCGACGTCTCGCCGAGCGCTTCGATCAGCTCCTCGCGCTCGCGCTCGACCTCGCCGCGCGAGCCGTCGAGCTCGATCAGCAGCGCGAAGCCCGCATCGTCGGGCACCTCGCCGGGGTAGCCGCCGCGCACGAGCGCAAGCGTCTCGCCGTCGAGGAAGTCGAGCGCCGCCGGCACGATGCCGGCACCCAGCACGTCGAGCATCGCCTCGCAACCGGACGCGCGATCGCGCAGGAAGACGACGAGCGTCAGCTCGGCTTCCGGCGCCGGCAGCAGGCGCAGGCGCACGGCCGTGATCACGCCGAGCGTCCCCTCCGATCCGATCAAGAGGCTCTTGAGGTCGTAGCCGGCGACGTCCTTGCGCGCCCAGCCGCCCAGCTGCACGAGCTCGCCCGGAGCGAGCACGACCTCCAGGCCGGTCACCCAGGCGCCGGTCACGCCGTGCTTGAAGGCGTGCGGCCCGCCTGCGTTCGTCGCGACGTTGCCGCCGATCTGCGACTGCTCGGCGGCGCCCGGGTCGGGGCCGAAGAACAGCCCGTTCTCGCGCGCCAGGCGCTGTACGTCGCGCGTGCTGAGACCAGCCTCGGGGTAGATTCGCCACAGCGCCGGCTCGAGCTCGCGCACGCGGCGCAGGCGCTCGAGCGAGAGCACGACGCCGCCTTCGCTCGGCACGGCGCCGCCGAGCACGCCGGTGCCGCCGCCGCGCGGCACGATCGCGACGTCGTGCGCGTAGCACCAGCGCACTACTGCAGCCACCTCCTCGGCGCTACCCGGCAGCGCGACCGCATCAGCGCGCCCGACGAGCCCGCGTCGGCGCGCCGCGTCGGCGTTGTAAGGCGAGTCGGCCGGAGCGTCGAGGACGTGCTCGGCGCCGATCAGCCGCGCAAGCTCAGCGCGCATCGCGCACGCCCGACACGATCACGCTTGGAGCCATCCCGCATGACTAGCACACGCTCGCAGGCAGCAGCGATCGATCGTCGGAGCCGATGCCGAGCCGGCGTGCAGCGCTCACGCGGGCGCTGCGATCAGTCGAGACAGGCCGTCACCGCCGGATCGTCCTCGTAGACGACCGGCATCACGAGCCGGGGGTAAAGATGTTCAAGCGCGCCGCATTGATCTCGTCCGTGACGCTGCTCGGCGTGCTGCTCGCCGCCGCTCCAGCGCTCGCCGGCGTTGGCCTGTCGGCGTCGCCGGGCCAGCTCGAATTCGGCGAAGTCGACTTCCACTACGGAGGCAGCCCGCGCCAGAGCGTGAACTTCTTCGGCACGAGCCCAATCGCGCCGACGGCGGTCGAGTCGGCGAAAGTCGAAGGCGCCGAAGCCGCAAGCTTTCAGATCGTCGGCGACAACTGCACGGGCGACCAGCTCGAAATGGGCCAGGGCTGCTCGGTCGAAATCGTCTTCGAAGCGGGCAGCGCGCGTGGCGCGCACAGCGCGACGCTCGCGCTTGCGACCAGCGAAGGCCCGCTCGAGGTGCCGCTCTCGGGCGACTCTGCAACCGGCACGCTCACGGCCGGGCCCGACCCGCTCAGCTTCTCGGCGATCCCGTACACGGCGCCGGGCACGCACAACGAAGGTGAAAACAGCGAGAGCGAACAGGTGCAGATCCAGAACAGCGCCAACGCGAGCACGCGAATCGCCTCGACAAGCATCGTCGGCGCCGACGCGTCATCGTTCTCGGTCCAATACGACTGCGGCGACGGCGACGTGCTCGGAACGAACAACTCGTGCAGCGTCGGCGTCCGCTTCCAGCCGACCTCGATCGGCCCGAAGAGCGCGTCGCTCGTGATCGACAGCGACTCGCAGAGCGGGCCGCTCGTCGTGCCGCTGCAAGGCGAAGGCTTGAACGGGCCGAAGCTCAGCCTGAGCACGACGCAGGCGCTGCTCGGCGACGTCGCGCTCGGCTCCTCCGCGCAGCAGATGCTCGGCGTGAGCAACACCGGCGACTACCCGCTGCTGATCCAGCGAACGTTCCTCGTCTCGGGGACGCCGCTGATGTTTCCGGTGCTGTCGGACTCGTGCAGCGGGCAGATCCTCTACCCGGCCGAATCGTGCGCGATCACGGTCGGCTTCCAGCCGACGACGCTCGGCGAGAAGGACGCATCGCTGCTGTTCATCACGAACGCGCCGGCGATCGGCGTCGCCGGGTTCGATGGGATCGGCGTGCGCGGCGCCAGCGAATCCTCGCTCGCGACGGCCTCGGCCACATTCGCGCCGGGCGACTCGGCGAGCCCCGCGCCGCCGCCGCTCGCCGCCTCGCTTGCGCCCACCGACGAACGCGACCTCCTCAGCCCGGCGACGCTGACGGCAGCGCGCGCTCCTCGTCTCTACACGCTGCTCGGGCACAGGACGCTCGACCCGGGCGCCGACGTGCAGTGCCCGACCGGCACGAACGGCTGCGAAGCGCTGAGCTACATCGTCGCGAGCGGCCCGGCACACGGCTCGGCGAGCGGCTTCGGCCACACGCCGGCGCTGCTCGGCTCGGCGCTTGTGCAGCTGCGCGGCGGCCAAGGCGCGCACGTGCGGATCCCGCTGACCGAGCACGCAGCGGCGCTGCTGCGAGCGCTCGGGCGCTTGCGCGTGCGCGTCGGCGTCGTCGTCCAATCCGGCGGCACGATCGTCGCCGAGCAGAGCTGGACGGTGCGGCTGGCCGCGACCGGCTCGGTCTCGCGCGTTCCCTAGGCGCCGACGCGCGCGAGCGGGTGCAGACGCGACGGGTAGCATTGGGCTGCGATGGCCGTCACCGCGAAGCCTGCCGCGCAGGCGACCGAATCCAGCTTCAAGACGCTCTCGGGTGAGCCCGTGCGCGAGCTCTACACGCCTGCCGACCTACCCGACGGGGTTGGCGCCGAGCACGATCCGATCGGCCTGCCCGGCGAGTACCCGTTCACGCGCGGGATCCACTCCTCGATGTATCGCGGCCGGCTGTGGACGATGCGCCAGTTCGCCGGCTTCGGCACCAGCGAGGAGACGAACGAGCGCTTTCGCTACCTGCTCGAGCACGGCCAGACGGGGCTCTCGACGGCGTTCGACATGCCTTCGCTGATGGGGCACGACTCCGACCACGCGCGCTCGCTCGGCGAGGTCGGCCGCGAGGGCGTCGCCGTCGACACGCTCGAGGACATGCAGACGCTGTTCGGCGGCATCGACCTCGGCGAGGTCTCCGTCTCGATGACGATCAACGCGCCGGCGGCGATCATGCTGGCGTTCTACGTCGCCGCCGCCGAGGCCGGCACGAGCGCCGCCGGGCCAATACCGGCCGAGCGACTGTCGGGGACGATCCAGGCGGACATCCTCAAGGAGTACATCGCGCAGAAGGAGTGGTGCTTCCCGATCGACCCGGCGATGCGCCTGTGCGGCGACATGATCGAGTGGTGCACGCGCGAGATGCCGCGCTGGCACCCGATCTCGATCTCCGGCTACCACATCCGCGAGGCCGGCTCGACGGCGCAGCAGGAGCTCGCGTTCACGCTCAAGGACGGCTTCACCTACGTCGAGCAGGCAATCGAGCGCGGCCTCGACGTCGATGACTTCGCGCCGCGCTTGAGCTTCTTCTTCAACGCGCAGATCGACTTCTTCGAGGAGATCGCGAAGTACCGCGCGGCGCGGCGGATCTGGGCACGCGAGCTGAAGCAGACCTACGGCGCCAAGAGCGAGCGCTCGTGGCAGATGCGCTTCCACACGCAGACGGCCGGCGTCAGCTTGACTGCGCAGCAGCCGCTGAACAACATCATCCGCACGACCGTCGAGGCGCTCGCCGGCGTGCTCGGCGGGACGCAGTCGCTGCACACGAACTCCTACGACGAGGCGCTCGCGCTGCCGACCGAGGAGGCCGTCACGATCGCGCTGCGCACGCAGCAGGTGATCGCACACGAGACCGGCGTCGCGAGCACGGTCGACCCGCTCGGCGGCTCCTACTTCGTCGAGGCGCTGACCGACGAGATGGAGGCGAAGGCGTACGAGTACTTCGCCAAGATCGACGAGCTCGGCGGGATGGTCGCGGCGGTCAAGCGCAACTACCCGCAGCGTGAGATCGCCGATGCGGCGTTCACGCTGCAGCAGGAGATCGACGCCGGCGAGCGCGTCGTCGTCGGCGTCAACCGCTTCGTCGCCGAGGACGAGCAGCCGATCCCGACGCTGCGGATCGACGCGGCGCTCGAACGCAAGCAGCTCGACCGGCTGCAGAGCGCGCGCGCGGCACGCGAGGGCGCGGCGGTCGAGGCGGCGCTGGCGAAGCTGCGCGAGGACGCGGCGCACGCCGATCGCAACCTGATGGACTCGCTGCTGGACTGCGCGCGCGCACGCGCCTCGGAGGGCGAGATCGTCGAGTCGCTGCAGCAGGTCTTCGGCGACTACACCGAGACGCCTGTCTTCTGAAGACACGGCCGCGTCGACCGCGCGAGCGTCGCGCGCGAGGCATGCCCGGCGTGTATGAGCTCGCTAAGAGCGCTCGCCAGTCGGCGCAACTAAGCGCCGGTTGCCGTGTAAGCGGTGGTTAGGATCCGCATTCGCAGCACACACGCTCTCGGAGGTTCGATGGACGGAAGCACGCGTCTGGCCGCGCTCGCGCTGCTGGCAACGCTAGGCATGGCAGCTCAAGCGGCAGTCGCGCAGGCTTCGCCGGGCGCCGGGCCGACGTCTGTGATCGCTGCGGCTTCGTCGGCGATCGCGGCAGCGACCGGCTCGGCCGTGACGATCTCGCCGCTGCCGGGCACGCCGACGGCGTTGCCCGAGACGCAGATCAGCTTCCTCGGCGCCTCGGCCAGCGCGCTCAGCGCGATCTCGGTCGTCGGCTCGCGCAGCGGGCGACACAGCGGCAGCCTGCGCTCCTACGCCTCGGCGAGCGGCGCGAGCTTCGTCCCGCGCACGCCGTTTCAGCCAGGCGAGCGCGTGAGCGTGCACGCGACGTGGGCGAGCGCGCCGGGCGCCGATCGAACGCTCTCCGACGAGTTCACGATCGCGCAGCCGCGCGAGGTCTCGCAGGCGGAACTGCCGCCGACGGCGGGCACGCCGGCCGACGTGCAGAGCTTCCAGTCGCGCCCCGACCTGCAGCCGCCGACGGTCACGATCAACCAAGCCGCGGGCCCCGGCGCTGCTCCCGGCTACGTCTTCGCGGCGCCGTTCCTCGGGCCCGGCCAGCACGGGCCGATGATCTTCGAAAGCGACGGCGCGCTCGTCTGGTTCCATCCGCTCCCTGGCGGCGAAGACGCGGCGAACCTGCAGACTCAGGCGTTTCACGGCAAGAACGACTTGACGTGGTGGCACGGCAAGACGCTCGCGCTCGGCTACGGCGTCGGCAAGGACGTGATCGTCAACGCGAACTACAAGACCGTCGCGGTCGTTGCGGCCGGCAACGGCCTGCAGGCCGACGAGCACGAGTTCATGCTGACGCCGGAAGGCTCGGCGTACATCACGGCGTACAGCCCGGTGCAGGCGAGCACGGCTTCGTCCGGCTCGCCGGCGAGCGCGTTCACGCTCGACTGCGTCGTGCAGCAGATCGACGTGCACACGGGTCTGGTCATGCGCGAGTGGCACAGCCTCGCGCACGATGCAGCGCCGGTGCCGTGCCTGTCGAGCCCAGCCGGCGAATGGACCGACCTGCAGTCGCTGGCGAACGGCGGCTCGATCAGCGACACGCACGAACTGGCGAGCTTCACCGAATACGACGCGCAAGGTCAGCTCTCGTTCGCGGCGCAGCTGCCGAGCGGCGAGCGCGACTATCGCGTCTATCGCGAGCCGTGGGCGGCGCAGCCGAGCGAACCGCCGGCGATCAGCGCGCGTACGAGCGACGGCGCGACGGCGGTCTACGCGAGCTGGAACGGCGCGACGACGGTGACCGCCTGGCAGCTCTCGACTGGCTCGAGCGCGAGCCACATGACGCCCGTCTCGACGACGCCGAAGAGCGGCTTCGAGACGACGATCCCCTCGCCGGTGGCCGCCTACGTGCAGGTGCGCGCGCTCAGCGCTTCGGGCAAAGTGCTCGCGGCCTCGAAAGCGATCCAGGCGGGCGGCGCATGATCTGGCGCCGCTCCAAGCGCAGGCGAACGGCTGCAGCGCGTGCCGCCGAGGAGCGCCGGCTCGCAGCCCAAGAGCGGGCACGCGCGCGAAGCGAGCGCGAGCGCCTCGCGCGCGAGCGCGCCGAACGGCAGGCGGCCGAGCGCGAGGCGGCCGAGCTGGCGGCCGCCGGCCTGGGCACGCCGCAGACCGTCGCCGGAGCGCGCGCGAGCGCACGCCCGCGGCCGCGACGGCGCAACGGCGCGCACCGGCGGCTGCGGCGAGGCCTGGTGCTGGGCGGCGGCGTCGTCGTGCTCGGCAGCGCGACGACGCTCGCGTTCGCCTCACATCGGATCGCCTCCGAGCAGTCGGCGTTCGTCGCGCCGGCAGTCGCGCGCTGTGAACCGACGACGATCAACCGCTCGGCGACGCTGCCCGGAACGCCGCTCAGCGTGGCGCCGCTGCCAGGCACCTACGCCGCTTCGGCGCACACGCAGATCAGCATCCTCGGCGTGCCGGCCGGCGCGATCTCCGACGTCGTCGCGACGGGGTCGAGCAGCGGCGAGCACAGCGGCAAGCTGCGCGCCTACTCGCAAGGCGACGGCGCCAGCTTCGTGCCATCGAAGCCGTTCACGCAGGGCGAGACGGTGACGGTGCGCGGCAAGGTCAAGAGCGGCGCGCGCACGCTGCCGTTCGCCTACCACTTCGTCGTCGCCACGCAAGACGTGCTGGCGCGCTCGAAACCGAACCCGCCGTCGGGCAAGGACTACAACGAGAAGCAGCACTTCCACTCGGCGCCGAAGCTCGAACCGCCGTCGATCGAAGTGACGACGCACTCGACCAGCAGCGAGCCGGGCGACATCTTCACGGCGCCCTACTCCGGGCCGGGCCCGCCGGGGCCGATGATCTTCGACGAAGCAGGCAATCTCGTCTGGTTCGACTCGCTGCCGAAGAACGTCGTCGCGGCGACGAACCTGCAGGTGCAGCAGCTCGACGGCAAGCCGGTGCTGACGTGGTGGCAGGGCTACATCCCCAAGCAGGGCTTTGGCGAGGGCGAAGAGGTGATCGAGAACAGCTCCTACCAGCAGGTCGGGCGCGTTCACGCGGGCAACGGCTACGTCGCCGATCTGCACGACTTCAAACTGACCGCCGACGACACAGCGCTGCTGACGGTCTTCAACCCGATCGACTGCAACCTCTCGAGCGACGGCGGCCCGACGGGCGGCGCCGTGACCGACAGCGTGTTCCAGGAAATCGACCTGCACACCGGCCTCGTCAGGCGCGAGTGGCACAGCATCGACCACGTGCCGCTGTCGGCCTCCTACAGCTCCTCGACGCACGCCAGCAAGGAATGGCCGTTCGACTACTTCCACATCAACTCGATCGACCAGAGCACGACCGGCACGACGCTGATCTCCTCGCGCAACACGTGGGCGATGTACGAGCTGAACACGACGAGCGGGCAGATCGCCAGCACGATCGGCGGGCATCACTCGAGCGTGACGATGAGCGAGGGCACGCGCACGGCCTACCAGCATGACGCGACGACGCTGCCCAACGGCGAGATCAGCATCTTCGACAACGGCTCGACGCCGAAGGTCCACTCGCAGACGCGCGGGCTCGTGCTGGCGATCAACCCGCAGAGCAACACGGCGACGGTCGCCGCGCAGTACGAGCACACGCCGGCGCTGACATCCGACAGTCAGGGAAGCATTCAACTACTCGAAAATGGCGATATGTTCGTCGGGTGGGGGTCGGAGCCATATTTCTCGGAGTACAGCTCCAGCGGGCAGGTGCTTTTCGACGCGCACATGCACGGCAGCTACGAGTCCTATCGCACCTACAAGTTCCCCTGGACCGGCTCGCCGGCGAGCTCGCCGGCGATCGCCGCGAGCACGATCTCGGGCGGCCGCGCAACGGTCTACGCAAGCTGGAACGGCGATACGCGCACGGCGACGTGGCGCGTGCTGGCGGGCGCCACGGCGAGCTCGCTGGCGCCGGTCGCGACGGCCGCGCGCAACGGGTTCGAGACGGCAATCACGACGCCGGCGGCAGCGCCCTACGTGCAGGTTCAAGCGCTCGACGCCTCCGGCAACGTGCTCGCAAGCTCGCGAGCGATCCGCGGCTGAGCCACGCGCCGATCCCTCGGCGGCGACGCGCGCCGCCCCCTGATGAGCGACCGCTAAGTGGCTCACGGCGGCTGCCGGGCACGCTTGGTACGCTTCGTCTGTTTGGCGTCAACAAGGGGTTTTCAACGGGTGACGGGGCGACATGACGACGCGTAAGGTCAACTCGAAGAAGCCAGCTGACGCCAACGCGGGCGCGGCGCGCTCGGGCGGCGCGCGCTACCGCCGACTGCCGACGGGCGCACACGGGTTGACGCGCGAGCAGGTCGAGCGCGACCAGCGCGAGCGGCTGCGTTCGGCGATGATCGAGCTGATCGCCGAGCGCGGCTACCCGGCGGTGCGGATCCTCGACCTGACGCAGCTCGCGCACGTCTCGCGCCCGACGTTCTACAACCTCTTCGCGGACAAGGAAGAGCTGCTGCTGAGCGCCTACGAGGACATCGCCGGGCGCACGACGAGGCGAGTCGCCGAAGCGCACCAGTCGGGCGAGTCGCCGGAGCAGAGCGTGCAGCTCGCGTTGCGCGCGTTCGCCGAGCTCGCGGCCGAGGAACCGCAGGCGATGACGCTCGCGCTGCTCGGAACCTTCGGCGCCGGCCCGCGCGCGCTGGAGCGGCGCAACCGCACTCTGAGCGCGCTCGAGCAGATCGTCGAAGCGGGTCGCGAGCAGTCGGCCGGCGGGCGCTCGCGCGACTTCAGCGCGAAGTTCATGATCGGCGGGATTCGCGAGGTCTCGGCGACGCGGCTGCGCGACGGGCGCGCAGCGGAGCTCGTCGAGATGGCCGAGCAGCTCAGCGCATGGGCGGCGGCCTACCCCGATGAGCTGCCGTTAGGGCTCGAAGGACCGATGCGGGTGCAGACGCGCTCGGCCGCAAATGGCGCGACGGCGGCCGTCGGCGTGCGCGACCGGCGTCCAGAGGGACGCCTGCCGAGCGGGCGCCACGACCTCCCGCGCGACCTCGTCGTCAAGAGCCAGCGCGAACGGATCGTCGACGCGACGGCGGCGATCGTCGCCGAGAAGGGCTTCGCGCGGCTGACGATCCCGGAGATCGCCTCGCGCGCGAACGTCTCGCACGAGACCTTCTACGAGATGTATCCGACCAAGCACGACGCTTTCCTCGGCGCGCAGAAGATCGGCCTGCACCAGGCGCTGCGCGTGACGGTCGACGCCTACGACGCGCGCGCCGGATCGTGGCCGGACGGCATCGCGGCGGGCATGCACGCGCTGCTCAGCTACGTCAGCTCAGAGCCCGATCACGCGCATCTGACGCTCGTCGACACGTTCGGCGCGAGCCCGCAGGCGATCGAGATCCGCGAGAGCGCGCTCGGCGCGTTCGTCGAGTACTTGCAGCCCGGCTACGAGCAAGCGGCTGCGCACGTCGAGGTCAAGCCGATCGCCGCCGAGGCAGTCGCCGGCGGGATCTGGCAGATCCTCCACCACTACATCGAGCACGAACGCGTCGACGAGCTCTGCGACGCGGCGCCGCAGCTGATCTACCTGACGCTGAGCCCGTTCATCGGCCCCGGCTCGGCCGCCGACGCTGCGCGCCGCTCGGTCGAGCCGGCCTAGCCCACGGAGCTAGCTGAGCGCAGCGCCGTGCAGGCCTTCGGTCGGACGCTCGCGCGCGTCCCACCACTCGTTGACCGTCGCGATGCCGCCGCCGATGATGCCCTCGCGGAACGCATGCGTGTCGTTGAGCCGCGGCAGCGGATCGGCGGGCACGTCGACCTCGAGGAACTCGCACAGCGGCTCCCAGCCTTCGGAGGGATCCCACGCGAGCAGGCGATCGGCCGGCACGGTCGCTTTGACCTCGTTGTTCCAGCGGGTCATCGAGGCGGCCAGGCCCTCGTCGGTGGCGTGGTCGCCGGCGAACGCGCCAGTGCCGGCCGCCCAGTTCATCCCGCTCATCAAGTCGAGGTAGCGACGCCACAGCGAGTCGACGGATGCGCGCGCCTCGGAGACGTGGTAGATGACCGAGCCGTGGTCGTGGAACAGCGCCCAGATCGTGCCGCGCATGCTGTTCACCCAAGCGTCGGCGTCGCGCGCGCTGAGCAGCACCTTTGCGTCGGGGTAGTAGTCGAGCAGCTCGCGGTAGTAGTACGCCGACGGCCAGTCGACGGTCGAGGCGATCGCGCGATCGCCGCCGAAGATCGTGCTCCAGTCGGCGTTGCCTTCGAACGCCGCCTCCCACAGCGGCAGGCCGGTCTCCAGATCCGCGAGCAGATCGCGCATGTGGTAGCAGGGACCGAAGCCAAGCTGTTCCAGCGCGAACATCTGCGTAGTCGTTGCGGTACGCGGAAGTCCGGCGCCGATGACCTTCATACCCATCCGATCACCTCCACCTGAGTTTGCAATCCACTTGGCGAGCGTACCCCACGTTTGGCGAAGATCGAGAGCTTCTGAGCAGGTCTTCGACTTTTCTTAAAGATCTGAAGACGGGCGCTCGCGCGGCGCGAGTGAGTCAGACGGAGAGCGGCTCGCTGTCGAGCGCGAGCAGCGTGTGCGGGCCGAAGCTGACCTCCAGGCGGGCGCCGCCGTCGGCTGCGTTCGTCGCGCGCGCGTAGCCTCCATGCGCTTCGGCAGCCTGGCGCACGATCGCCAGACCGAGCCCCGAGCCGGGCAGCTTGCGCGCACGCTCGGAGCGGTAGAAGCGCTCGAACACGCGCGACAGATCCTGCTCGCCGAAGCCCGGCCCGTGGTCGCGCACGCTGAGCACGCCGTCGCGCAGGACGACGTCGACGGCGCCGTCGGGCGGGCTCCACTTGCGCGCGTTGTCGAGCAGGTTCGAGACGGCGCGGCTGATCCGCGCGCCCTCGCCGCGCACGAGCGTCGGCTGCAGCTCGAGCTCGAAGCGCAGCTCGCCGCGACGGCGTGCGACGGCGACGGCATCGCCGACGATCTCGTCGAGACGCACATCGGAGAGCTCCTCGTCGGCGCGCGCGCCGCGCGCGAGCTCGACGACGTCGCCGACGAGCGCAGTCAGCTCGTCGAGCTCGCTGACGATGTCCGCGTGCAGGCGCCGTTGCTCGTCCGGCGGCAGCCGCTCGGCGTCCTCGAGGATCTGGATGTTCGCGCGCAGCGTCGCGATCGGCGTGCGCAGCTCGTGGCTCGCATCGGCGATCAGCTGGCGCTGTGCGGCAAGCGCCGCCTCGAGCGCGGCGAGCGTCGTGTTGAAGCTGCGCGCCAGGCGCGAGAGCTCGTCGCGGCCGTTCACGTCGAGGCGCTCGGACAGGTTCAGCTCACCGGCGAGCGACTCCGTACGGCGCGTGAAGCGCACGATCGGAGCGAGCGCCGTGCGCGCGACGAGCGCGCCGAGCAGCGCCGCGAGCGCGATCCCGCAGACGCCGACGAGCACGAGGATCAGCAGGATGTGGCTGAGCTCGTGGTCGACCTCGGTCAGCGGCAGCGCCGTCATCACGGCGCCGCGCACGACGCCGCCTTTGCCCGTTGCGCCGCTGCCAGCCGTGCTCGCCCCGGCGCCGCCCTGAGCCGCTGCTCCGTCGCCGCTCGTCGTCGTCCCAGTCGCCGTCGCTGCCCCCGTCGCCGCCGCGACGATCCGGCTCGACTCGCTGACGCCGATCGTCAGCACGCGCAGGTGCGTGCCTTTGACGGTGCGATCGCTCAGCTCGCTGCCGTGCCCGCTGGCGGCGATCGCCTTCTCGCGCGCGTCCGGCGTGATCTTCGGCGTCGAGCCCTGCCCGCCGGGCACGATGATCGTGCCGGTGTGCGAGATGAACTGCACGTAGCCGCTGGCGCCGCCGAAGCGCGCCGGCTGGATGTGCTGCGGCAGCAGCGCCCGGCCGACGCGTCGCGCGTCGCTGCCGGGCGGGATCGCGCCGCCTGCGAGCAGCGCGCCGGCGTCGCCGGGCGCACCGGCGCGCGGCGCGCGGCGCGCGACGAGCACGTGCGTGCGCTGCTTCAGCGATTCGTCGACCTGCCCGCGCAGGTCCGAGCGCACGGCCAGGTACAGGCCGATCGCCGCGGCGAGCACTGCCAGCGCGACGGCGAGACCGGCGACGCCGGCAATGCGCAGGCGCAGGCTCACGGCTCGCGCATCACGTAGCCGACGCCGCGCACGGTGTGGATCAGATCGCGCGCGCCGATCTCCTGCAGCTTGCGGCGCAGGTAGCCGACGTAGACGCGCAGCGCGTTCGAGGCCGGGCCGAAGTCATAGCCCCAGACGCGGTCGTAGATGACGCCGTGCGTGAGCACCGTGCGCGGGTTGCGCAAGAACAGTTCGAGCAGCTGATACTCGGTGCGCGTCAGCTCGGCGATTCGCCCGTCGACGTTGGCGCCGTGGCGCGAGGTGTCGAGCGTGACCTCGTGAAACGACAGCTGCTCCGGATCGCCGTCGGGCAGCGTACGGCGCAGCAGCGCGCGCAAGCGCGCCTTCAGCTCGGCGTTGTCGAACGGCTTGACGAGATAGTCGTCGGCGCCGGCGTCGAGGCCGGCGACGCGGTCTTCGATCTCGACGCGCGCCGTCAGCATCAGGATCGGCACGCGATTGCCGAGCAGGCGCAGGCGCCGGCAGACCTCGAGGCCGTCGATTTCGGGCATGCCGACGTCGAGCAGGACTGCGTCGGGGACCGACTGCACGACCTGCTCGATCGCCTCGCTGCCGTCCTCGGCCGTGTGCACGTCGTAGCCGGCGAGCGTCAGCACGCGGCGCAGCGCGTCGCGCACGGCGCGATCGTCGTCGACTACGAGCAGCTTCATGGTGTCGATTGTTACTCACGCCCCGCGCGCGGCGAGCCGTCGTCAAGCGACTCATACACAGCTCTTAGAGGTAACGATCCGGCGCGAGCGGCGTAGAGGGCGGCATGGGCGCACGCGCAACCGAGCAGCCCAAGGCCGCAGGGAGCGACGGCGAGGTGACACCGGCGCAGCCGCAGCTGCGAGAGCTGACGCTGCACGGCGAGCGGATCGCCTACCGCGAAGCCGGCAGCGGGCCGACGCTCGTGCTGATCCACGGGATCACGTCGAGCTCGGCTACGTGGAAGCGCGTCGCCGGGCCGCTCGCTCGCCATTTCACCGTGATCGCGCCGGACTTGATCGGCCACGGCAAGTCGGACAAGCCGCGCGGCGACTACTCGCTTGGCGCGCACGCGAGCAACGTGCGCGACCTGATGGTCGTGCTCGGCCACGAGCGCGCGAGCGTCGTCGGGCACTCGCTCGGCGGCGGCATTGCGATGCAGTTCGCCTACCAGTTCCCGGAGCGCTGCGAACGGATCGCGCTCGTCGACTCAGGCGGGCTCGGGCGCGAGGTCAACATCCTGCTGCGCGCCGCGACACTGCCTGGCGCCGAGTTCGTGCTGCCGCTGCTCGCGGCAACGCGCCTGCTCGACGCCGGGCGCGTCGCCGGCAGCGCGCTCGGCCGGCTCGGGCTGCGCGCGCGCACGGACGTCGAGGAGATCGCACGCGGGCACGCGACGCTGTCGGACACCGAGGCGCGCGCGGCGTTCGTGCACACGCTGCGCGCGGTCGTCGAGCCGGGCGGGCAGCGCGTCGACGCCTCCAGCCGCCTGCACCTGTCCGCGCACATCCCGTTCCTGCTGATCTGGGGCGCGCACGACTCGATCATTCCGCTCTCGCACGGCGAGGCCGCGCATGAGCAGATCGCATCGAGCCGCTTCGAGGTCTTCGAGCGCTCAGGCCACTTCCCGCAGCTCGACGAGCCTGCGCGCTTCGTCGAGGTGCTGAGCGACTTCCTGCAGTCGACCGAGCCGGCGCCGGCGCTCGATCCGCAGGCCTGGCGCGAGCTGCTCGACCCGCACTAGCGCCGGCGCGTCGGCACCGGCCCGGCTGCCGCGGGAGCGCCGTCGGCGGGCTCAGGGCTCGCGAACGTCGAGCACGACCTTGCCGGTCGCGCGGCGCTCGTCGATCGCATGCAGCGCCTCGACGGCGCGCTCCAGCGGGAAGCGCTCGCCGACGATCGGGCGGACGAAGCCCTGCTCGATCATCGTCTCGATCGCCGCGCCGATCTCGCGGTTGACGTCGGGGCGACCCATCACGTAAGCGCCCCAGCCGGCGCCGATCACCTCGGTGTTGCCGAGCAGCAACCGGTTGACTTTGACTTCCGGAATCGAGCCGCCGGTGAAGCCGACGACAACGACGCGGCCGTTCGGGCGCAGCGAGCGCAGGCTGTCGGTGAAGCGATCGCCGCCGACCGGATCGACGACCATGTCGACGCCGCCGCCGGAGAGCTCCTTGACCTCGTCCTTCCAGTGCTCGCCGAGCAGCAGCGTCTGCTCGGCGCCGGCCTCCTGCGCGACACGCGCCTTCGCCTCGCTCGAGACGAGCGCGATCGTGTGCGCGCCGAGCGCCTTGGCGACCTGCAGCGTCGCCGTGCCGACGCCGCCGGCAGCGCCATGCACGAGCACCGTCTCGCCCTTGCGCAGGCGGCCGCGCGTGACGAGCGAGAAGTAGGCCGTGTGGTAGTTGAGGATCAAGCTTGCGCCCTGCGCGAAGTCGAGCGCGTCGGGCAGCGCGAAGGTGAAGTACTCCGGCGCGACCGCGACCTCGGCGAAGCCGCCGAGCGCGCAGAACGCGGCGACGCGATCGCCGGCCTTGACCGACGCGCCCTCGGGCGCGCTGCGGACGATGCCGCCGACCTCGCTGCCGGGCACGAACGGCAGCGGCGGTTTGACCTGGTAGGCGCCGCGCGTCTGCAGCACCTCGGGGAAGGAGACGCCGGCGGCATACACCTCGACGAGCACGCCTTCGCCCGGAGTCAGCATGTGCGACGGCTCGGGCTCGGGCAGCTCGACCAGGCGCAGCGCGCTGTCAGGCCCCGTTTCCTCCACGATCTGCACCGCCCTCATCGCTGCGATTATGTCCGAAACGTCGAAGGAGGGGTTTGGCCGTGGCAAAGGCGCTGGCGTTCTCTATGACGATCCGATCGACGGCGGCCCGCCGTCCTACGCGCGCGACGACGTCCCGCGGATCGAGCGCTGCGCGGATGGGCAGACGACGCCGAGCCCGCAGGCGATCGACTTCACGCCGGGCGAGCTGCTCGGCAGCGTCTCGGGCGAGCTCAGCCTGCGCAAGTTCCTGGAGGAGCGCGGGCACACGCTCGTCGTGACCTCCGACAAGGACGGACCCGACTCGGTCTTCGAGCGCGAGCTTCCAGACGCCGACGTCCGACTCGGTCTTCGAGCGCGAGCTTCCAGACGCCGACGTCCGACCCGGTCTTCGAGCGCGAGCTTCCAGACGCCGACGTCGTCATCTCACAGCCGTTCTGGCCGCCTACCTGACGGCCGAGCGGATCGCAAAGGCGCCGAAGCTGAAGCTCGCGCTGACGGCTGGCATCGGCTCCGACCACGTCGACCTGTCTGCGACGTCGTCACGATCAACGCGCTGCTTCACCCCGAGACGGAGAACCCGTTCGACGAGCAGCTGATCGCGATGCCGGCGACGTCTGGTTCCCGCAGCCGCCGCCGAAAGACCATCCGTGGCGCTCGATGCCGCACGAGGGGATGACGCCGCACACCTCAGGAACAACGCTCTCGGCGCAGGCGCGCTACGCGGCCGGCGCGCGCGAGATCCTCGAGTGCTTCTTCGACGGGCAGCCGATTCGCGATTAGTACCTGATCGTCGACGGCGGCGCGCTCGCCGGCGCCGGCGCGCACGCCTACAGCGAGGGCGACGCGACCGGCGGCTCGCACGAGTCGGCGCGGTTCGGCGCCGGCTGAGCGCGAGCGCCGGAGAATCCCGAGAGCTGCTCGAGCGTGACGCGCTGCGGCGGCTCGTGCACCTCGTGCGAGCCGTCCTCGAATACGACGACGCCGCCGTAGCGCAGCCAGCTGCGCGCTGCGCTCGGGCCGGAGAGCAGCGCTGCCTTGGCGCGCACCTCGGCCTCGAGCGCGCTCGGCGCGAGCGCCGTGCTCTGCACGATTCCGGTGAACGCCGGCATGCCCGTTGCCGGATCGAGCAGGTGATGCGCCGAGCGCCCGTCGGCGGCCAGCCAGCTGCGGCGCGTGATGCCGCTCGTCGCGACGCCGCTGCGATCGAGCTCGAACGTGTGCAGCACGCTCGCATCGAACGGGCTCTCGACGTGCACTCGCCGAGTCGGCTGCGCACGACCGCCGAGCGCAAGGTCGCCGGCGCAGTCGACGGCGAAGCCGGCGTGCCCGGCGAGGCGCTCGGCCAGCACGTCGGCGAAGACGCCCTTCGCCAGCCCGCCGCCGTCGATGCGTACGCCGGGCGGGCGCGTGATCGTGCCGCCGCGCGCGTCTGCCGCGACCCTGCGCCAACCGGCCGCGCCGCTGGCCGCCGCAGCCTTGCGCTCAGACGCGAGCGCGAGCGTGTCGCCGAGCGCGAGCGTCTCAGCGAGGTCGTCGGCGTAGCCGGCGCGCTCGATCTGCTCGAGGAGCGTCGCGTCGACGAGGCCGCCGGACAGCTCGCCGGCGAAGCGCACGGCCGCTGCCAGCCGCACGAGCAGCCCGCTCGCCGGCACGACGATTCGCCGATCGGCGTTCAACAGCGAGAGCTCGCTGCCGGGCTCGAAGCGCGAGAAGCGCTCGTGCCAGCGTTCGAGCGATCGGCGCGCGCCGAGAACCGCCTCGCGCGCAGAGCGCATGCCGTCGGCGCCGTCGACGAGCACTGAGCAGGACGAGCCGAAGCAGTCGAAGCGCTCGATCTGCTCGCCGCTTGAAGTCATGACTGCGACGTCGTCACGGAGCTCGGTTCTGAAGACGATGATCCTTCGGACCCGGAACCGGCGGAGCTCGATTCGCCGCCGCCCGATTCACCCGAGCCCGATTCGGTCGCGCTCGTTTCGTCGGCGTCGGAGCTCGATTCGGCCGAGCCGGATTCGGTCGCGCTCGATTCGGTCGAGCCGGATTCGGTCGCGCTCGACTCCGCCGAGCCGGTTTCGCTCGATCCGCCGGTCGCACTCGATCCGCTCGCTTCGCCGCTCGTCGATTTTCCGCTCGCTTCGCCGCTCGTCGATTTGCTCGTCGACGTGCTGCCTGTCGATTTGTGGCTGACGCTCGTCTGCCGAGCTTTCGAGGAGGCCGACAGCGCCGGGTCGTGCCCGGAGGCGAGCTGCACGTAGACGACGAGGAAGACCGTCGTGAACAGCGCGGCCGTGACGGCCGCGACCGAGCGCCTGATGCGCCGCGCGCGGCGGCGCAGGTGCTCGCGGCGGTCGCTCGCGAGGGCTCTCGCTTCGCGCTTGGTCATCGCGCCGGCCCGACGGTCGAGGCGCGCACCGCGCCGGCTTGCACGCCCGGCGTGGACGAGCGCTTGATCCAGCGTCCGAGCAGCAGCACGAGTGCGGGCAGAGCGACAATTGCGACCATCACGAGAAACCAGGCCTGGCCGGCGTCGGTGCCCTCGCCGAGCGAGTGCGCGAGCCCGAGCACCCACGCGAGCGCCGTGAAGCGGTGCAGCATGCGCCAGCGCTGCGCACCGATGCGACCGCGTGCGTAGTAGGAGAGGCCGAGCGCGAGCATCGCCCAGAAGGCGACGACGCCGATCGTCGTCCACAGCGTCTCGTAGCCGCTGACGAACGGCAGCGTCAGCGCGGCGACGCTTGGATGCAGGAAGCCGTCGCCGAGCAGCGTGAAGACGTGCACGAGCAGCGTCGCGATCGTTGCCAGCGAGAGCGCCTCGTGCGCGATCCGCAGCTCGCCGAGGCGCCCGCGCGCCAGCCGGCTGCCGATCGAGAGCCCGACGCAGACCGAGACGCTCGACAGCAGCAGCGCTGCAGTGCCCGCCGCACGGCTCGTGATCCAGTACAAATGCGGACCGACAGCCGTTGCGATCGTTGCGGTCAGGGCGCTCATGGCAGCCAGTATCAGCCGCGCGCCTGAGCCGCTGCTGTGGGCAACCTCAGGATTTCCTAAGTGCGCTGCGCGACTTCTTGCGGGCGCGCGGGTTCTCTCTGCCATCGAGCCCGCGTGCGATGCTGCGGACCGATTCCAATCGTCGACGCAAGGGGGGCAGCATGCGCGCAGCGCCTGGTCGCGTATCGAGACTTGCCATCTGCTTGATCGCCACGTCTGTACTCGCGCTCTGCGCGGCCGGCTCGGCGTTCGCATCGGTGGCCGTCAGTCAATCGGGCTGGGCGTGGGGCAATCCGACGCCGCAGGGCAACACGCTCAACGCGATCGCCTTCGCAGGATCGCTTGGCTATGCCGTAGGCGACAACGGAACGGCGCTGAAGACGCTCGACGGCGGCGCGACGTGGAGCGGCCTGGCGACGGGCACCTCTGGCGAACTGACGCGCGTGCAGATCGTCGACGCGAACACGGTCGTCGTCGGCAGTGCGAATGGCTGCATCCTGCGGATCTCGACCGACGGTGGCGAAGTGTTCACGAAGATCTTCACCGTCGCAGAAGCCAACTGCCCAGATCAGGTGCAAGCGTTCAGCTTCGTCTCGGCGCAGGTCGGCTTCCTGCTCTTGGGCGACGGCTCGGTGCTGTCGACCAGCGACGGCGGTAACTCCTTCTCGCGCGCCACCGGTGTGCCGGGCACCGGAGCCTCGAGCGGCGGCGGCGGCAACGTCGGCATCGACGTTCACTTCACGAGCCCGACGAGCGGCATCGTCTTCGCCGGACCGCCGGGCGGCGGCCAGAGCACCGAGTACAAGACGAGCGACGGCGGCGTCTCCTGGACGCCGGTCACGCTGCCGGCGGCGAACGTCGGTTCGGTGCACTTCATCGACGCGACGCACGCGTTCGCGATCGGCCCGAACACGCTGCTGAGCAGCGCCGACGGCGGCGCGACGTGGACGAGCGAGCCGATCGCCGCCGGCAACAGCTTCAACTCGATCGACTGCGCCGAACCGAAGACCTGCACGCTGACGATCGCCGGCGGCTCACATCTCGTTCGCACCAGCGATGGCGGCGCGACGTCAAGCACGATCACGCCGTCGAGCGCACCGATCCTCGGTGCCGCGTACTCCAACGCCACGCGCGTCGTCGGCGTGGGCATCGGCGGGACGACGGTCGTGTCGAACGACGGCGGCGCGACGTTCGCGACGATCAGCAGCGACATCGGCGGGCAGTACTCGCGGCTGCGCACCGGGCCGAACGGGCTCGTCTACGCGGCGGGCTCGAACGGCGTGCTGGCGATCTCGACGAACGGCGGAGCGAGCTGGAGCACGCTCGCGACGCAGACCTCGGCGAACCTGATCGACGCTTCGTTCGCCTCGCCGTCAGTCGGCTACGCGCTCGACGCGACAGGCGGCCTGCAGCTGACGACGAACGGCGGCACAAGCTGGCGCACGCTCGATCCGGGCACGACGCGACCGGCCGACGCGGTGGCGGCGGTCGGCGGCTCGGTGCTGCTCGTCGGACCGGTCGGCGTGTACCGCTCGACCGGCGGCGGTCGCTTCAACCCGGTCAGCGGCGCGGTGGCGGCGAAGGCGCGCGTGTCCGACGTCGAGCTCGCCGGATCGACTGCGTTCGCGTTCGGTGCGCGCGCGCTGATCCGCTCGACGAACGGCGGCGCGAGCTGGACGGCGTTGCGCCTGCCACTGACGAACAAGAAGGGCAAGTCGAAGATCTCGATCCGCGATGTCTCGTTCATCAGCGCGGCGAGCGGCATGCTGCTCGACACGCAAGGCCGCCTGTGGCAGACGCGCAATGGCGGACGCAGTTGGGCAGAAGTCCTCGCGACCGGCACGAGCAGCGCGACGAGCGTCGACTTCGCCGATGCTGCGCACGCGTTCCTCACGGTCAGCTCGTTCGGCGCCGACACGAGCAACGCATACGTGCTGCACACGGCCGACGGCGGCAACAGCTGGCATCCACAGCTGATCGGGCTCGGCCACGTCGCGGCGAGCGGACTGGTCGCCGAAGGCGCGTCGAACGCGTTCGCGCTGCTCGACGCGCCTGGCGGATCGGGCGCGCCGGCCGACGAACGGCTGCTGTTCTTCACCAACTCAGGCGGCGACGCGGGAGCGGCCTCGCCGCTGACGATCGCGACGAAGACGGCTCACATCGCGCGCAAGAAGCTGAAGAAGGCGCGCGGCGTGGTGCGGATCGACGGCGTGCTCGGCGGCGCGCAGGGCGGCGAGCAGATCGTCGTCTCGCGGCGCAACCTCGCCGGGGGCCAGTGGCAGCACCAGACGGCGACGGCCGGCGCGAACGGCGGCAGCTTCACGACGACGTGGCACATCGGCGCCTCGTCGGTGTTCGTCGCGCAATGGGCCGGCGACAGCGGCCGCTCGAGCATCGGCTCGCGCGCGCTGCGTGTGAAGGTGCGCTAGCGAGCGAGGCGCTACGTGGTCAGCGCCGGCGCGCGAGCGTCGGCGCGCAGCCACGCGGCGATCGCCATCGCCGCGGCGACGAGCAGCACCGCCGGCCATGCGCCGATCGCCAGCGCGAGCACATGCGAGACGACGAACGCTGCCAGCCCGGCGCAGCCGAGGATCACGGCCGTGCGCGTGTCGTTGCGTCGCGACCACTCGCGAATGCACCACAGCCCGCCGGCGGCGAGCACGAGGCCGCCGAGCGGCCGCGAGCCGGTGCCGGCAGCTACGGCGTAGCCGGCGATCAGCGACGCGGCCGCGACCGGCGCCGTCGGCGGCAGTCGGACGGTCGCGTGCGCGGCGGACTCCACGCGAGAGAGCGTATCGCTCATGCCTCGCTCGACTGCGCCCACAGGTTGATCGCGCCGTCCTGCGCGTAGCGGTCGATCTCGGCGAGCTCCTCAGCGTCGAACTCGCGATTCTGGAGCGCCGCGACGTTCTGCTCGAGCTGGCTCACGCTGCTCGCGCCGAGCAGCGCCGAGCTGACGCGCTCGTCGCGCAGCGCCCAGGCGATCGCCAGCTGCGCGAGCGTCTGGGAGCGGCGCTGCGCGATCTCGTTGAGCGCGCGAGCGCGCTGCAGGTTCTGCTCGCTGAGCAGCTGCTCGTCGAAGTAGTTGCCGCGCCTGACGCGCGAGTCCTCGCCGACGCCGTCGAGATAGCGGTCGGTCAGCAGCCCCTGCGCGAGCGGCGAGAAGACGATCGCGCCGACGCCGGTGCGCTCGAGCACGTCGAGCAGCTCGTCCTCGATCCAGCGGTTGAACATCGAGTAGGACGGCTGATGGATCAGCAGCGGCGTGCCGAGCTCGCGCAGCACGTCGACCGCTTCTCTGGTCCGCTGAGGCCCGTATGAGGAGATGCCGACGTAGCGCGCCTTGCCGCTGCGCACAGCGTGGTCGAGCGCGCCCATCGTCTCGCGCAGCGGCGTGTCCGGGTCGAAGCGGTGCGAGTAGAAGATGTCGACGTACTCCAGTCCCATCCGCGCGAGGCTCTGATCGAGGCTCGCGAGCAGGTACTTGCGTGAGCCCCACTCGCCGTAAGGGCCGGGCCACATGTCCCAGCCGGCCTTCGTCGAGATCACGAGCTCGTCGCGATAGGCAGCGAAGTCCTCGGCGAAGATCCGCCCGAAGTTCTTCTCGGCGCTTCCGTACGGCGGGCCGTAGTTGTTCGCCAGGTCGAAGTGCGTGATGCCGAGGTCGAACGCTCGCCGCAGGATCGCGCGGCTGTTCTGCAGCGGGAAGTCGTCGCCGAAGTTCTGCCACAGCCCGAGCGAGATCGCCGGCAACTGCAGCCCGCTGCGCCCGCAGCGGCGGTACTGCATCGACTCGTAGCGCTGCTCCGCCGCTACGTAGCGCGTTGGGCCGAGCTCGGCGTCGTACGGCATGCGTGCAGTATTAGCACCGCCACGCGGCGCGCGACGAGCCGCGCGTCCGCCCTCGTCGGCACGTGGTACGGCGCTGTCGCGGCGCACGCGCGCCGAATGCGCACGGCCGCCCGCTCAGCGGTCGTGCTCGATCTGCTGCAGCGCGCCCTCGTCGACGCTCGCGCCGTGGCGCGGCGGCGCGACTGCCGCCGGCAGCTCGACGTGCAGGCCGCTGGCTGCGTCGAGCCGCGCGACGGCCTGCAGCAGCGTGTAGCTGAGCACGTGCCCACCGCGCGTGCGATCGTCGCTGAGGAAGTGCAGGTGCGCGCCTGCCATCTCGATCCCGTCGAGCGCGTCCGGGAAGCAGAAGCCGACCATCGTGCCGACGACGTCCTTCAGCACGCTGATCTGCTGCTGTGAGATCACCTCCGCGAGCGGCCGGTACGGCGGCGACTGGCGCGGCACCGAGCGCACGTGCACTTCGGCAAAGCGCCCGTCGAGCCGCACCGCCGTCGGGCGGCTCGCGCCCGTCACCGCCTCGCCGAGCCGTGCTTCCAGCTCGGCCTCGCCGAACGGGCCGAGCAGCGCCTGCGGCTCGCCCGGCGAGAACGGCACGACGACGGCATACGGCGTCTTCGCCTCACCGTCGACGCGCACGAGCGTGCAGTCGAGCTGCGCCTTCCACGCCTCGCCGCCGAGCACGATCAGCTCGCCGTCGAGCCCGTCGAGCGTGCCGAGGCCGAGGTCGCCGTGCTCGAGCACCTCGGCGAGCGTCACGTCGCCGTCGTAGGCGCCGCCGAGCAGCGCCTGCACGGTCGAGGTCTGAAACAGCTCGTGCGCCGGGCGTTCGGCGTGCAGCTCGGCGTGGCGCAGCAGCTCGACGTGCAGCGCGCCGAGGAACTCGATCTCGCTCATCGCCCGGACACGCTAGCGGCGAGAGGAAGCTAAGCCGTTGGAACACGTTCACAGCAATCTCTTATGTCCGTATCAGGCGATTCTTAGGACTTTCGCGCATCGTGAGATACACAGACAAGATCGAAGAGACGGAAGGGATCAGTCCATGTTCTCCCGCAGATTCACCAGGTCGATCGCAATCGGCGCCACGGCGCTCGCGATCGGCGGCGGTACTTACGGCATCGTCAGCGCAACCGCCAGCACCGGCTCTAGCCCGGCGACGACAGCGACGACAGCCTCATCACCGTCAGCCCGACCCGGTGCGCGCGGCGGAGGATCCAACGCTCGCTCTGGACCGGCCGCAGGCGGATCGTCCGGCACGGTCTCAAGCGTCTCTGAGTCGAGCTTCACGCTGACGACGTCAGCGGGTCAGAAGGTGACCGTGAAGAAGGCGTCCGCGACCAAGTACGACAAGGGGACGAGCTCGAGCTCGGCGAGTGTCGTCAAGAAGGGCGCGAGCGTGCTCGTGCTCGGGACAACCAGTGGAACGACGATCACGGCCGGCAAGGTCGTCGTGCAACCGGCCGGCGAGCCTGAGACTTCCACGGCGGCAGAAGTCGTCCCCTTCCAGCGCGGCTCGCAGTCGACGTCGAAGCAGGCCGGTCAGATCCCTGCGAGCTACAGCGAGGGCTCGGGCACGATCGTCAGGGGAACGGCCGCGAGCAAAGCGACTGAAGCTGCCTTGGCCGCCTACCCGGGAGGCGTCGTCGACCGTGTCGTGAAGCTGAGCAACGGCGAGTACGAGGTCCACAACATCGGCGTCAACTGGCCGCATCACGTCTTCGTCAGCCAGGACTTCAAGGTGCTCGGCGCCAACTAGCCGCCGGCCCCGAGCGCGAGCTTCGAGCGCAGCTCGCCCGGGTGCAGACGGCGCAGCGCGAGCAGGCCGAGCAGCGCGACGAGCAGGCACGTGATCCCGCCGACGCCGAGACCGGCGCGCGCGCCCGCAGCCGCCATCACCCAACCGATGATCGGCGCGCCGATCGGCGTCGAGCCCTGGAAGGCGACGAACCACAGCGACATCACGCGGCCGCGCATGTCCGGCGCGGCCGTCAGCTGCAGCGTCGAGTTGCCGGTCGACATGAACGAGATGCTTGCGCCGCCGACGAACGCCAGCGCGACGATCTCAGTCGGCAGGTTCGGCGCAACGCTCGCGAGCAGCAGCACGACGCCGAAGCCGCTCGCGGCGAGCACCAGCGCGGCGACGCCGGTGCGTCCTTTCGCCGCGACGAACAGCCCGCCGACGACCGCGCCGACGCCCATCGCCGCCGTCATGAAGCCGTAGCCGGTCGCGCCCGCGTGCAGCGCCTGGCGCGCCATCACCGGCAGCGTCACTTGGAACTCGTAGGCGAGCGCGCCGGCAAGAGCCATCATCATCAGCGGCACCGCCAGCTCCGGCGAGCGGCGGATGTAGCGCAGCCCTTCGCGCAGCTGTCCCGGCCGCCGCCCGCTCGGCGGGCTCGGCGTGATCGCGCTGCGGTCGAGCATGCTCAACGACACGACGACCGCGACGAAGCTGGCCGCGTTGACGAGGAAGCAGACGCCCTCGCCTACCGTCGCGATCAGGATGCCGGCGACTGCCGGGCCGATCACGCGCGCGACGTTGACGAGCACCGAGTTGAGGCTGACGGCGTTGCGCAAGTTCTCCGGCCCGACCATCTCGAGCATGAACGACTGGCGTGCGGGGTTCTCGAAGGCGTTGTTCAGCCCGAGCAGCGCCGCCAGCACGCCGATCTCCCACAGCCGCACCGAGCCGGTCACCGTCAGCACGCCGAGCACGAGCGCCTGCACGCCCATCGCGACCTGCAGGATGCGCATCAGCCGCAGCTTGTCGACGCGATCGGCGATCACGCCGCCGTAGGGGCCGAGCAGCAGCACCGGCAGCGTCTGCAGCGCGACGATCAACCCGAGCGTCGCCGAGGAGCCGGTGATCGTCAGCACCAGCCACGACTGCGCAGCCATCTGCATCCACGTGCCGATCAGCGAGACCGACTGCCCAGAGATGTAGCGGCGGTAGTTCGGAATCGAGAACGCCGCGAACGTCGTCTGCCAAGCGCCGATCACGCGCTCCGCGCGGCGAGCGCCGATCAGCCGCGTCATGGCCGTCTCGCCGGCAGCCGCTCGGCGAGCTCCTCGAGCACCGGCAGCGCCCGCCACAAGATCTCGCGCTGAGACTCGTCGAGCTCGTCGACGTACGTTTCCAGCGCGCGCGTGCGCTCGCGATGGATCCGCTCGCGCAGTCGCCGGCCCTGCGACGTCGCCTCGACGAGCGCCGCGCGGCGGTCGCCCGGGTCTGCCGTGCGGCGGATCAGCCCGGCGTCGGTCAGCTGGCCGATGAAGCGCGAGAGCATCGTCGGGTTCAGCGCCTCGAGCTCGGCGACGTCAGACAGCCGCAGCGGCCCGCTGCGCACGATCGTGAACAGCACCGACGTCTGCGACGGCGTCAGCCCCGAGCCGGCGACCGTCGGGCGCAGGCGGCGCGAGAGGCGGCCGACCGCCGCTCGCAGTCGCGCAGTCGGCTCGAGCTCGCCGCTCGAACGCGCGAGTGACTGCTCCTCGCTCGTCGTAAGTGTGCCCTGCGCTGCTCTGCCCACGACCGGCACTCCTGATCTTCGTAAATTACTTGCTTGCCAGCAAGCATTATAGAAGGTCAGACCTCGCGGACCGCGGCAGCCGCGAGCGCCGTCTGCGACTCGGCAGCCGCCCGGCCGAGGCGGCGGTTGTCGTCGCGCAGCTTCAGCGCGACCGCACCGAGCACAATCAGGCCGCCGAGCACCGTCGGCAGGTTCGGCCCTTCGCTCGTCCCGAGCCAGCCCCAGACGACGCCGAGCACCGACTCGAGCAGCAGGATCAGGCCCATCGCAGCAGCCGGGATCAGGCGCGCGCCGATCGTGAAGAAGACGAGCCCGAAGCCCTGCTGGCCGAGCCCGAGCAGCGCCAGCCAGCCGACGTCGGCCGCGTGCAGCTGGCCGGCGTGCACGAACGGCAGCACACAGACCACGAGCATCAGCTGCGCGAGCGCCGTCGCCGGCGTCATCGAGACGCTGCGATGGCGCCGCGCGATCACGATCACGACGGCGAACGACAGCGGCGAGACGAACGCCATGCTCTCGCCGAGCGCGCTGCCTCCGTTCGGCACGCCGACCATCACGCCGATGCCGATCACGGCCAGCGCCATCGCCGCGCACGTCCACGCCGACAGTGGCTCGCGCAGCGCCCAGAACGCAAACAGCCCGGCGAGGATCGGCGTGACCGCCTGGATCACGAGCACGTGCGCGACGCTCGTGTGGTTGAGCGCGACGATGAAGCTCGCCGAGGCGACGGCGATGCCGGCCGCGACGAGCAGCCCCGGCACGTTGCAGACCGAGCGCAGCGCCACGCGCAGCTCGACGCCTTCGCCGATCCGCACGAATGCGAGCACGGCGACGAAAGCGAAGATCGCGCGCCCGACGATCTGATCGGCGGCGCCGGCAGCGACCTGGCGCTGGAGGATGCCGCCGGTCGACCACGCCAGCGCGGCGCCGAGCGCGTAGGCCTGGCCGCGCCGGTGATCCGCGCCCGCGCCTGCGTTCGCGCCTGCGTTCGCCTGACTCATCGCGTCCAAGCTACTGACAGGCGAGCGCGACGCGCTCGAATGCGTCGCGACCGGCGACTCCTGCGCTACGAACCGGCGCCGTCGAAACGCGGCAGGCCGTCGTCGGGGATCGGCTCCCAAGGCGCCGCCGAGCTGACCCACTGGCGGTATTCCGGGCGGATTCCCGGGTCGGCGTCGAGCGCGCCCATCCGCACGTAGACGTGCTTGCCGTCATCCGGTCGGCTGAACAGGTGGCCGCCGCACTCGGCGCAGTACCACTTCGCCTGCCCGCCCTGCGGCTGCCAAGCGCGCAGCGCCTCTTCGCCTCGCGAGATCGTGAATGCGCCGGCTGCGACGCGCGCGTTCGGCGAGGACGACGTGCCCGTGCGCCGCTGGCAGTTGTGGCAGTGGCAGTAGCGCGCTGCTTCGAACGGCGCGCTGACAGAGAAGTGGACCGTGCCGCAGGCGCAGCGGCCGGTCAGCGGCTGCTCGGCGGTCGGCTGCTGCGCGCTCATCGCGCCAGCGTAACGCCCGCGATGCGCCGGCCAGCGCCGCCCTAGAAACTGTTGCCGCAGTCGCTGACGAGGTACGCCGCCGCGCAGTACGTCCGCGCGCGCCACTTGCCTTTGAACTGCACGACGAACCGCGCGAGCGCCCGCCCCTTCTGCTTCGCGCTGCCATGACCGAGCTCGAAGTGGCGCTGGACCCGGTTCGACGTCACGTTCAGGCGCACTCGAAACAAGAGGTCGGCGACCGTCTCGCCACTGCTGCGCAGGAAGGCGTGGAACTGGCTGAGCTTGTGAAACTGCTGCGCGCGAATCCGGTCGTAGGAGCGTCGCACCTGCGCCGTGGAGATGTGGATGCCGAGCGCTCGCGCTTCGCCGAGAACCCAATCGGAGGAGATCAGGAAGCTGAGCGCTTGCTCGGCCGGCGCGGTTTCGGCCGTTGCGGCCGCCGACGCCTTCCCGGCCGGTGTGGCCTCGTGTTCGGCGACGGCCGTCCAGTGGGCAAGAGTCACCCCGAGAATCGGCGCCGTCGCGATGCACGCGATCAGCGCTTCGGCGGCCGGCGGCGGCGGCGCGGTCGCTTCGGCTGGCGGCGGGCTTTGCGGCGGAGCGGCTAGCGGAGTCGATGACGCCGGCGGGCAACCAGGGCTCGGCGCCGGTGACGCAGCGCTCGCAGAGCCGGCAGGCAAGCCGAACGCCAACGCCAGCGCCAGCGCCAGCGCCGGAATCGCGCACGCCGCGTACCTCCTGGGTCGCTCCAAGCGCGTTCGCCGCACGCTGATCTGATACCCGACGCGACGCGCGCGCAAACGAGCGCCGAGGCTGCCGCGAGGTCGAGTCGTTCGCGAGGTCGAGTCGTTCATGCGCCCGGGACCGCCGTCAGCCGCCGCAGCTCCGCGAAGCCGCTGTCGAGCAGCGCGAGGAGATCCCCGCCGCCGCCGCCGGCCGCCCAAGTCTCGATCGTCGCCGTCAACACGGCGAAGCCGACGCCGGCGATCAGCCGCGGCGCCGGATCGCGCGCCGCGTCGAGACCCATCCGTCGCGCGATCCCGTCCGCGAGCACTGTGTCCCAGTCCTCGTAGTCGGCGTCGACTCGCAGCGTCGGGCCTCCTTCGAACAGGCGCATCAGGCCGAGCGTCAGCTCGGGGCGCTCGGCGTAGCCGGCCGTCACCGTTGCCAGCGCGCCGCGCACGGCGTCGAGCGGCTGCTCGTCGTCCGGGCGCTCGGCGAGCGCCGTACGCAGCTGATCGGCCATCTGCTGCTTCCAGGCGACGATCACGTCCTCCTTGCGCGCGAAGTAGCGGAAGAACGTGCGCCGCGAGACCTCAGCCGCGTCGGCGATCTCGTCGATCGTCACGCCGTCGAAGCCGCGCTCGGCGAATAGTCGCAATGCCGCATCGGTGATCCGCTCGCGGCGGCGCAGCTTGTTGCGCTCGCGCAGACCGACCGTCTCCGTCGTGCTGGGCATGACGCTAAGTATACCCGGAGTGCCAATTGACACTGTGGCTGTCATTTGGCATTATGAGTGTCAGAAGATTAGGAGCGCCCGCAAGCCATGCGCGCCGCGGTTCGCTCCGAACCCGCGACGAACCCTTCCGACGAAAGAGACCCGAAATGGCTGACAGCTATGAAGTCCCCGATCAGACCGACCGCATCGCGATCGTCACCGGCGCCAACAGCGGCATCGGACTCGACGCCGCGCAGATGCTCGCCGGCGCCGGCGCGCGCGTCGTGATGGCCTGCCGCGACACGACGAAGGGCGAGACGGCCGCGGCGACGATCCGCGCCGCCGTTCCCGACGCGCAGCTCGAGGTCGCGTCGCTCGACCTCGCCTCGCTGGCGTCCGTGCGTGAGTTCGCCGCCGGTTATGCGCACGAGCGTCTCGACCTGCTGATCAACAACGCCGGCGTGATGGTGCCGCCGTACCGCAAGACCGCCGACGGCTTCGAGCTGCAGCTCGGCACGAACCACCTCGGCCACTTCGCGCTCAGCGGGCTGCTGCTCGCTCGACTGCTGGCGACGCCCGGCGCGCGCGTCGTCACGGTCAGCAGCACCGCGCACAAGTTCGGCCGGATCGACTTCGACGACCTGCAGAGCGAGCGCTCCTATCGCCGCTGGCGCGCCTACGGGCAGTCGAAGCTCGCCAACCTGCTGTTCATGTTCGAGCTCGACCGGCGACTGCGCGAGCACGGCGCCGACGCGATCAGCGTCGCCGCACACCCCGGCTACTCGGCGACGAACCTGCAGTTCGCCGCGACGCCCTCGCGCGTCGAGCGGCTCGGCTCGGTCGTGCTCAATCGCGTCGTCGCGCAGAGCGCCGAGCGCGGCGCCGAACCGACGGTCTACGCCGCGACCGCCGAGATCCCCGGCGGATCGTTCGTCGGTCCCGACGGCTTTCAGGAAATGCGCGGAGCGCCGAAGCTCGTCAAGCCGACGCGCGCCGCGCGCGACCCAGAGACGGCGCGGCGGCTGTGGGAGGTCTCCGAGCAGCTGACCGGCGTGCAGTTCGCCTTCGACGGGGCCGCCGTCACAGCAGCTCCGGCGGGCTAACGCGCGATAATCGAGGCGATGTCGGCGACGCTGGGCGAACGTCACTACCGCGCCGTGCTCGACCTCGTCGGCGAGGCGCACGACGCCGGCGATCTGGACGATTTTCGCAGCGTGCTGCTGCCGGGACTGAGGCGCATGGTCCCGGCCGAGTTCGCCTCCTACAACGAGATCCACGCCGTCGACGGCGTGCTCGCGACGATCGCCGAACCGGACGTCAGGCGCGAGCTGCTGCCGGCATGGGAAGCGCACGCCGCGCAGAATCCGCTCGTCGTGCGCTTCGCGCGCACGCGCGACGGACGCGCGATGCGCTTCTCCGACGTCGCCGCGCGCGAGGAGCTGCACCGGCTGGCGCTGTTCAGAGAGTTCTACCGGCCACTCGGCGTCGCGCACCAGATCGCCTTCACCTTGCCTTCGCCAGTGCCCTTGACGATGGGCATCGCGCTGTCGCGTTCGCCGTCCAGGCGCGACTTCAGCGACGAGGAGCGACTGATGCTCAACCTCGCCCGACCGCACCTGATCCAGGCCTATCGCAACGCGCAGATCCGCCAGCGGATGACCGAGCTGCTCGCGGCCGTGCAGCACGGCCTCGACGACGACGAGCGCGGCATGCTGATGGCCGAAAGCGACGGGACGATCGCGTTCGCCAGTGCGACGGCGCTCGATCTGCTCGAGCAGCTCAGCGGCGTGGCGATCGCCGTCGGCGACGCGCTGCCGGACGCGCTCGCCGCGCGCATCAACGGTCGCGACGGCACCGCGCTGCTGGCGCTCGCCGACGACACGCTGCTCGTGCGCCGCGTGCGCGCCGGCACGCTCACCGTCGTCCTGCTCGAGCCCTCGCGTCGTGTGCTCTCAACCGACGCGCTCGAGGGCCTCGGGCTGACCGCACGCGAGGCGCAGGTGCTCGTCGCGATCGCGCGCGGGCGCTCGACGGCTGAGACCGCCGAGGAGCTCACGATCAGCGCTCGCACGGTCCACAAGCACCTCCAGCGGATCCACGCCAAGCTCGGCGTCAGCGGACGCGCGCAGGCGATCGCAACGGCCTGGGCCGCCGCCGAAGCGGCGAGCGCAACCTAGCCGCTGCGAGGCGGCGCGCCCGGCTGAGCGGCGTCGCGCGCGGGTCGGCGACGCGCGCGGTGCTCCCGGCGCGCGTCGTCGATCACAGGTTGACCGACGCCATCCCCGCCTCGTCGTAGCGATCGCCCGACGCTTGCGGCAGCTCCGCGTCGATCCGCGCAAGCTCCTCGCCGCTCAGCTCGACCTCGACCGCGCCGGCGTTCTCTTCGAGATAGCTGCGGCGCTTGGTGCCGGGGATCGGCACCAGATCGTCGCCCTGCGCGAGCACCCAGGCGATCGCCAGCTGCGCCGGCGTGACGCCCTTGTCCTCGGCGATCTCCCTGACCTTGGCGGCGAGCTTCAGGTTGGCGTCGAGGTTCTCGCCCGTGAAGCGCGGGCCGTGGCGGCGAAAGTCGTTCTCGTCGAGATCCTCCGGCTTGCTGAAGCGCCCCGAGAGGAAGCCGCGGCCGAGCGGCGAGTAGGGCACGAAGCCGATGCCGAGCTCGCGGCACGTCGCCAGCACCTCGGCCTCCGGGTCGCGCGTCCACAGCGAGTACTCCGTTTGCACGGCAGCGATCGGGTGCACGGCGTGCGCGCGGCGGATCGTCTCCGGCGCCGCCTCGGAGAGCCCGATGTGCAGGATCTTGCCCTGCTGCACCAGTTCGGCCATCGCGCCGACCGTCTCCTCGATCTCGACGTTCGGGTCGACGCGGTGCTGGTAGTAGAGGTCGATGCGGTCCGTTTTCAGGCGCTGCAGCGAGCCCTCGACCGAGCTGTGCACGTAAGCGGCCGAGCCGTCGACGGGGCCGATCGTCGACATGTCGCCCGGCGTGGCCTGATCGACGCGGCGCGCGAACTTCGTCGCGATCACGTACTCGTCGCGATTGCGCTCGACCGCGCGACCGACGAGCTCCTCGTTCGTCAGCGGGCCGTACAGCTGCGCCGTATCGATGAAATTGATCCCCAGCTCGAGCGCGCGGCGGATCGTCGCGATCCCCTCGTCTTCGTCAGTCGAGCCGTAGAAAGCGGACATCCCCATGCAGCCGAGGCCGATCGCCGAGACGTCGAGGTCGGCAAGTTTGCGGTGCTCCATCGTTGCTCCCATCGTTTGCGGTCGTGCCCCCCGGGCTGACCTCACGATACGAACCGTGCGCGAGCGCTCGAAATCGACCCGCATCCCCGGGGCCACGCAGGGCCTCGGGCTGGCTCTCGTCGAAGGTCTCGCCGCGCGGCTGGATGCGGCGGACACGGTCTACCTGACGGGCAGGAGCGAGGAGCGGACAGCGATGCCCTGTCGCGCCTAGGCAGCGCGCGAGCAGAGGTCCGCGGCGAGCGCTTCGACGTGGCCGATCCAGATGCGGCCGCATGGCTCGCGGCGACGCTCGCAGAGCGCCACAGCGGGGTCGACCTCGTCTTCTCCAACGCGGTCATGCGCATCGAGCGCGATGACCGTCCCGGCGAGGTGATCGAGGAGTACGTCGAGGTCAACAACCTCGGCGCGACGCGCGCGATGCGCGCATTCGCACCGCTGCTGCGCGCCGGCGCCAGCTGCGTCGTCGTCGCGGAGCACGCTGGGCACGCTGCACTACTTGGCGCCAGTGCTCCACGACAGGTTCGACGGCTTGGCGACGCTCGCCCTGGGCGGTCTAGCTCGAGCGCCCGGCAGAGGGCTCGTCGACCGCAGGTCGCTCGACGCCGACGAGACCGGCCGCGCCGAGCTCGGCGTCCTCGACGCCAAGCGCTCGTCGCGCGTCGGGCGCCAGCGCGCCCGCCGCGACCGGCGCGCGGCGCGCGATCAGCAGCGGCATGATCGCTGCGGCAACGCAGATCGCGCTGCCGACCCAGATCGCAGTGACGTAGCCGTGCTCGCTCGGACGACCGCTGCCGGCGACGAGGTCGCCGGCGAGGATCGACGCGGCCAGCGCGCTGCCGATCGAGAAGCCGATCGAGCGGATCACCTGGTAGAGGCCCATCGCGCTGCCGGTGTCGCGTTCGGGAACGGCCTGCGTGATCAGGCCGGGGATCGCCGCGAAGGTGTAGCCGAAGCCGACGCCAAGCACGCCCATCGAGACGAACGCCTCCCACAGCGCGCCGTGCAGCAGCGCGAAGAAGGCGCCTGCAGAAGCGGTCACGAGCGTGCCGCCGACGAGCACGACGGTCGTCCCGAGGCGACGACTGGCAGCGCCTGCGATGCGGCTCGCAAGGATGCTCGTGACCGAGAACGGCACCAGGCAGAGCCCGGCCGTGAGCGTCGAGGAGCCGAAGCCGAAGCCGCCGCTCAGCGGCTCTTGGACGAACTCGGTGACGAGCGTGAGGAACATGTACAGCGCGACGCCGAGCACGAGCGCCGCGAGGTCGGCCGTCAGCACGGCGCGATGGCGCAGCTGGCGCAGGTCGACGAGCGCGACCTCGCGGCGCAGCTGTGACACGGTCCAGCCGGCGAGGATCGCGGCGGCCGCGACGAACAGCCCGAGGATCCGCGCCGAGCCCCAGCCCCATTCCTCGCCCTGCGCGATCGCGATCAGCAGCGCGACGAGCCCGACGGCGAGGATCGCGACGCCGCGAACGTCGAGCGAAACGCCATGCGAGTCGCGACTCGAGGGAATCCAGATCGCCGAAGCGACGACGAGCGCACCGCTCAGCAGCGCGCCGAAGAAGAACGCCGCGTGCAGGCTGACGTCGGTCGCGATCAGTCCGCTGATCGGGTAGCCGGCGCCGACGCCGGCCGCGCCGGCGACGGACAGAATCGCGATCACTTCGCGCGAGCGCGCCGCCGGAAGGTGGTCGCGCGCGGCCGCCATCGTGACCGGCGCGAGCCCGAGGCCGACGCCCTGCATCGCGCGGCCGACGATCAAGACCGCGAGGGAGTTGGCGAAGCCGGCGATCAAGCTGCCGAGCAGCACGACGAGCAGGCTGCCGATGATCGCCTCGCGGCGGTAGCGCCCGTCGCCG
The DNA here is from genome assembly GCA_036271095.1 of Solirubrobacteraceae bacterium. Classification (GTDB taxonomy): domain Bacteria; phylum Actinomycetota; class Thermoleophilia; order Solirubrobacterales; family Solirubrobacteraceae; genus Palsa-744. Next base: position 11,153 of record DATBBG010000060.1, on the reverse strand, counting down.
AGGCGCCCGACGGTCGGCGCCGAGATCGCGCCGGCGAGCAGCGCGACAGTCAACGACCACTGCGCGCTCGCGAGCGAGACGTGCAGCGATCGGGCGACGGCCGGGATCAGCGGCGCGCCGAGGCTGCTGACGATGCCGGCGACCATCGTCACGGCGATCAGCAGCCGCACGAGAGCGCGCGTCGAGCGGCCGTCCTCGCTCGCCGCGCGGCCGGCGTGAGCGCTCGACGCCGGCTGGGTGCTCACGGCTGCCTCATCGGTTTCGCATCGACTGGCAGCGTATGACGCTTGACCTGGCGGTTCGCGAGCCGGGCGCTTGGTCTGGCGTAGACGCCAGCGCCCGAGATCCAGCGCGCCCGCGTTTCCCGGTCGATCGCAGGGGTAGAATCGGTGCAGAGGCGATGTGAGGAAGCTGATTCCAGCAGTAGTTCTCGTTGCAGCCCTGCTGTTCGCGGCCAGCATGCTCGGCGTAGCCGTCGCCGAAGCGCCGACCAGCACGCCGCTGCGCACGGTCAGCGTCGAGGGCATCGCGAACGTGCCGATCGCACAGACGGCCAGCGCCGCCGCGGCGACTGCCGTCTACCGCGAAGGGATGGCAAGCGCCGTCGTCGACGGGCAGAGCAAGGCGGCGTTCCTCGCCGAAAAGACCGCCAGCACGCTCGGGCCGGTGCAGAGCGTGACTGAAAGCGGCGGCTACATCTGGTGTCGCGGCGGCACCGAAGACGAAGGCGTCGAATACGAAGGCGAACAGCCCGACTTCGGCTCTGGGCAGGAACGCAGCGTCGGCGTTGCGCCGGAGGCGGCCGCCTCGGCGCCGAGCGGCGTTCCGCGACAGAAAGCGCCGGTCGTGAAGAAGCGCAAGACGGTCAAGCATCCGACCGCGAAGAAGGCCGCCGCCGGCAGCTGCACGCTGACCGCGCAGGTCTCGCTCGTCTACGCGATCAACTAGCGACGGCGCTGGCCATCGCGCGTCCGGCGACGCGCCCGGAGAACAGGCAGCCGCCGAGGAACGTCCCCTCCAGCGCGCGATAGCCATGCATGCCGCCGCCGCCGAAACCGGCGACCTCGCCGGCCGCGAACAGCCCCGGCACCGGCTGCCCGTCGCCGCCCAGCACCTGCCCCGACAGATCGGTGTGCAGGCCGCCGAGCGTCTTGCGCGTGAGGATGTGCAGCTTGACCGCGATCAGCGGCCCGGCATCGGGGTCGAGCAGCGCGTGCGGCGCAGCCACGCGCGTGAAGCGGTCGACGAGGTAGCGGCGTGCGCCGCGAATCGCCGTCACCTGCATGTCCTTGCTGTACGGGTTGACGATCTCGCGATCGCGCGCGACGACCTCGCGCTCGATCTGCTCGAAGGCCAGCAGCGGCTGCTCGGTCAACGCGTTCATCCCGTCGACGAGCGCGCGCAGGTCGCGCTCGACGACGAAGTCGGCGCCGTGGCGCTTGAACGCCTCGACCGGTGGCGGAGCGCCCTTGCCGATGCGCGACTTGATCAGCTCGCGCACGCTGCGCCCGGTGATGTCCGGGTTCTGCTCGGAGCCCGACAGGGCGAACTCTCTTTCGATGATCTTCTGAGTGAGCACGAACCAGGTGTGATCGTGCCCGGTCTTGATGATGTGCGCGAGCGTGCCGAGCGTGTCGAAGCCGGGGAACAGCGGCACGGGCAGACGCTGACCGGTCGCGTCGAGCCACAGCGAGGAGGGGCCCGGGATGATGCGGATGCCGTGCATCGGCCAGATCGGATCCCAGTTGCGCATCCCCTCGACGTAGTGCCACATCCGATCGGGATTGATCACGCCGCCGCCCGCAGCCTGCGCGATCTCGATCATCCGCCCGTCGACGTGCGCCGGCACGCCGCTGATCATCTGCTTCGGCGGATCGCCGAGGCGCGCCGGCCAGCTGCGCCGGACGAGCTCGTGATTGCCGCCGATCCCGCCCGAGCTGACGAGCACGGCGCCGGCTCGCAGCTCGAACTCGCCGACCTCCTCGCGACTGCTCGACTGGCCGCGCGCGCACGAGTCGGACGCAAGCACCCGACCTGACGCACCGGCGACGACGCCGCCCTCGACGCTGAGCGCGTCGACACGGTGGCGGAAGCGCAGCTCGACGAGCCCGCGCGCGACGGCCGCGCGGACGCGGCGCACGAACGGCTCGATCACGCCTGGGCCGGTGCCCCAGGTGACATGGAAGCGCGGCACCGAGTTGCCGTGGCCGATCGCGCCATAGCCGCCGCGCTCGGCCCAGCCGACGTTCGGCATCAGCTTGAGCCCCTGCCCGGCCAACCACGCGCGCTTCTCGCCGGCCGCGAAGTCGACGTAGGCTTCGGCCCAGCGGCGCGGCCAGTGATCCTCGGGCCGGTCGAAGCCGGCCGTGCCGAGCCAGTCCTGAAGCGCCAGCTCGTGCGAGTCGCGAATGCCCATCCGCCGCTGCTCGGGGCTGTCGACGAAGAACAGGCCGCCGAGCGACCAGAACGCCTGGCCACCGAACGAGCCCTCCGGCTCCTGATCGAGCAGGATCACGCGGCGGCCGGCATCGGCCAGTTCCGCGGTCGCTACCAGGCCCGCGAGCCCGGCGCCGATCACGATCGCGTCGGCGTCTGCGCTCGCGCTCATCGGCTGATTATCGCCGACGGGCGCCGCGCGCAGCGAGTGAGGTCGCGCACAGTCGCTACTCGGCGTCGAGCACGCCGATCCCGAGCGCGCCCGCCCACGCGCCGGCCAGCTCGACGATCGCCGGCCACTCGAACGCGGCGCCGCGCAGGCTCGTCACGCCCTCCAGCTCATCGAGGCTGCAACGCCGAAGCTCACAGCCCGTCAGGCGCGCGCCGCGGAAGTCGGCGCCCGTCAGGTCGCAGTCGTGAAAGCGGACGCCGTCGAGCTGCGCCTCGAGGAAGTCCGTCTGCGCCAGCAGGCAGTCCTCGAACGTGACGCGCGTCAGGCGCGCGAAGCCGAACGAGGCGAGGTCGACACGGCTTTCGCGCACCGTCACGTCGCTCAGCTTCGCCTCGGCGAACAGCACGCCGGTGAGGCGGCTGGCGCCGATCGACACGCGTGTGAGCACCGCGCCGCGCGCTTGCACGTTCGCGAGGCTGCACGCCTTCAGCGTCGCCTGACTGACGTAGAGGCTCTCCAGCGACGAGCCCGACAGATCGACGTTCGTGAGCGCGACACCCTGCAGCGAGACGCCGCGCGCGTCGAGGTCGCCGAGCGCCGCACCGATCAGTGTCGCCTCGCTGATCGTCTGGTCGTGCTCGAGCGTCGTGAGCGCCAGCTCGGGCAGCTCGCTCGGCAGCTCGAGCGCTCGCGGCGAGATGTCAGGACGGGCTCGGCTCGGCATTGCCTAAGCCAAGCACGCCGCTCACGCGCCTGCGGCGATCCGCTCGTGCACCGAGCGCACGGCGCTCGAGCCCTCGCCGACGGCGGCGGCGACGCGCTTCATCGAGCCGTGGCGCACGTCGCCGGCGGCGAACACGCCCGGCACCGAAGTCTCGAACGGGAGCGGCTCGAACTCGGCGGCGCTCGCCGGCGCCGGCAGCTGGCGGTCGGTCAGCACGAAGCCGTCGTCGTCGAGCGTCACTCCCTCGCCGAGCCACTCGGTCGCCGGGCTGGCGCCGATGAAGCAGAACAGCCCGGCGCAGGCGACGTCCTCGCGCTGATCGGTCTCGCGCGCCTGGAGCGTGACCCGCTCGAGGCGATCCTGGCCGGCCAGCGCCTTGACTTCGACGCCTGTCTTCAAGTCGATCTTCGGATCGATCTCGATCCGCTCGATCAGGTACTGCGACATCGTCGCGCGCAAGTCCTCGCGCCGGATCGCAATCGTCACGCTGCAGTTGTTCTGCGCGAGATACAGCGCCGCCTGCCCGGCGGAGTTGCCGCCGCCGATCACGAGCACCGACGTGCCGTTGCAGACGCGCGCCTCCAGATCGGTCGCGGCGTAGTAGATGCCGGCGCCCTCGAAGCGCTCGAGCCCGTCGACGTCCAGGCGCCGATAGCGCGCGCCGGAGGCGACGATCACCGCGCGCGTCGGGATCTCGCTGCCGTCGGTCAGCGTGATCACGTGAAAGCCGGTCTCGGTGCGCAGCGCGGCGACCTCGCACGGCGCGTTCAGCCGCGCGCCCAAACGCATCGCCTGCACGGCTGCGCGGCCGGTCAGATCCTCGCCGGAGATGCCGTTCGGAAAGCCGGCGTAGTTCTCGATGCGCGAGCTCGAACCGGCTTGCCCGCCGACGGTGACGGCGTCGAGCGAGACCGTGCGCAGGCCCTCGGAGGCGCCGTAGACGGCCGCTGCAAGCCCGGCGGGACCGCTGCCGACGACGACCAGATCGAAGATGTAGCCGGGCGTCGGCTGGAAGGTCAGGCCGAGGTGCGCCGCGAACTCGCCTGCCGTCGGACGCCGCAGCGTCTCGGTTGCCGTGATCACCGCCGGCACGTCCTCGCGGCGCAGGCCGAGGCTCGCGAGCAGCTGCTCGACGTCCTCGCTCTCCTCGACGTCGATCCAGGCGTGCGCGAGGTGCGAGTGCTCGGCGAACGAGCGCAGGCTCATCGCCTCGGGCGAGTAGCGCGATCCGACGATGCGGATCGCTTCGGCGCCGATCCCCGTGCGCAGCACCTCGCGCCGCGCAAGCAGCGCGTTGAAGATCGGTTCGGCGAGCGCCGGGCGACCGCTCATCAGCCGGCGGAACTGCTCTTGAGAGATCACCAGGACGCGTCCCGGCCGCACCACGCGACAGCTCAGCGAGCGGCGCTGGCCGCTCAGCAGGTTCAGCTCGCCGGCGAAGCCGCCCGGCTCGTAGCTCACGATCGTGACCGGCTCGGCTCCCTCGAGGCGGAGGATTTCGATCTCGCCCTCGAGCACGACGAACAGGTCATAGGAGGCTTCGCCGGCCTCGAACAGCAGCTCGCCGGCGCTCGTCTCGCGCTCCTCGCCGAACGCGCGCACCTCAGCCAGCTCGGCGTCGCTGAGCGGACGGAAGGCGACGTCCTGCTGATCGTCGGGCGCGCTCATCGATTCACGCGCATCTGCAGCCTGGTGTCGATCGTCACGCTCTGCACGTCCGCGAAGTTAGCAACCTCGCCGCGTCCTCAGATCGCCGTGCGCCCGCCGTCGACCGCGACGATCGCGCCGGTGACGTAGCTCGCGCGAGGCGATGCTAGAAAAGCGACCGTCTCGGCGATCTCCTCCGGCTGCGCCGCGCGCTTCATCGCCGTCGTCGCGCCGAGCGTGTCGAACAGCTCGCGTCCGTCCGGTCGCGTGTAGACGGGGCCCGGCGCGACCGTATTGACGCGCACGCCGCCGGCGCTCAGCTCGGCCGCCCACGCTTGCGTCAACGACGCGATCGCCGCCTTCGTCGCGCCGTACGCGGCGCCGCCCGAGAGCCCGATCCGCCCGGCCATGCTTCCGATGTTGATGATGCTGCCGGAGCCGCGCGCGAGCATCCCCGGCGCGAGCGCCGCGACGAGCTGGAACGGCGCGCGAACGTTCGCCGCGTACATCGCGTCGAAGTCGGCGAGGTCGAACTCCGGCGTCGGACCCCACGCCGAGAAGCCGGCATTGTTGACCAGGACGTCGATGGCGCCCGCCTGCCCGGCGAGCTCGGCGACGCTCTGCAGCTCGCCGACATCAGCGCTGAGAAAGCGCGCGCTTCCGCCAGCGCGCTCGATCGCCTCGGTGACCTCGGCGCCGCGCTCGGCGCTGCGCCCGTGCACGAGCACCTCGGCGCCGTCGGCTGCAAGCCGCAACGCGATCGCGCGGCCGATGCCCGACGTCGCGCCGGTGACCAGCGCGCGTTGCCCTTCGAGCTCTCGCTCAGCCTGCCTGCTCATCGCCTGCTCCTTTGTAAGTCGATTCGGTGACACGACCGATACCACAGCAGCGGCGCGTCGCACGTGACGAGAGCTGAGCAGCAGCTACGAGCCGGCCGGCGGACATCCGGCTGTTAGGTTGACCTCGCAGCAGCAACGTCCGCCAAGCACGTCCCAGGAGAGCCCATGTCCTCGACTTCAGCCTTGAGCGCACCTTCAGTAGGAGCGCCGTTCGACACGACGACGATCGAGCGCCGCGAGCTCGGCGCGAGCGACGTGCTGATCGAGATCAAGTTCTGCGGCATCTGCCACAGCGACATCCATCAGGTCAAGGACGAGTGGGGCGGCTCGATCTTTCCGATGGTTCCCGGCCACGAGATCGTCGGGATCGTCGCCGGCGTCGGCTCCGACGTGGCGAAGTTCTCGACCGGCGATCGCGTCGGCGTCGGCTGCCTCGTCGATTCGTGCGGCGAGTGCGAGTACTGCAAGGCCGGCGATGAGCAGTTCTGCACGAAGGGCGCCGTGCTGACCTACAACGGTCGCGGCTACGACGGCGAGCCGACATACGGCGGCTACAGCCAGCACGTCGTCGTCGACGAGCGCTTCGTCGTGACCGTTCCCGACGCGATCGAGCTGGCGGACGCGGCGCCGCTGCTGTGCGCCGGCATCACGACCTACTCGCCGCTGAAGCACTGGAACGTCGGCGAGGGGATGAAGGTCGCGATCGTCGGCATGGGCGGGCTCGGCCACGTCGCCGTGCAGATCGCCGCTGCGCTCGGCGCCGAGGTGACGGTGCTCAGCCAGACGCTGAGCAAGCGCGACGACGGCCTGCGCTTCGGCGCCAAGCACTACCACGCCACGTCGGACCCGGAGACGTTCAAGCAACTGCGCAGCAGCTTCGACGTGATCCTCAACACCGTCTCGGCGAACCTCGACGTCGACGCCTACCTCTCGCTGCTGCGCGTAGACGGCACGCTCGTCAACGTCGGCGCGCCGGCAGAGCCCGACACGTATCGCGCGTTCACGCTGATCTCGTCGCGGCGCAGCCTCGCCGGCTCGCCGATCGGCGGGCTGCGCGAGACGCAGGAGATGCTCGACTTCTGCGCCGAGCACGACGTTCGCCCGGCGATCGAGCTGATCGGCGCCGACGCGGTCGACGGCGCCTACGAGCGCGTGCTCGCAAGCGACGTGCGCTACCGCTTCGTGATCGACGTCGCGACGATCGGCTGACGCACGCGCCTGAACCGGTGCGCGTGCGGGTGCGTGCCGGTGATCGCGCCGAGCGCTCGCGCGAGCCCGACGCCGCGCTGAGCGCCAGGCGATCGCGACGAGCGGTGCTCAGCTCTCGCCGAGCTTTGCGAGCAGGCCGTCGGCCTTCTCGCACCACTCGAGCTCGGCGCCGAGCAACGTTTCGCCCCACGCAATCGTCGCATCGAGGTTCGCCGGCGGGTCGGGCACTGCCTCGCGATTGAAGCGCACGACCTCGAGGCGCGCCTGCACCCAGTCGCGATGCGTCTCGATCATCTCGCGCGTGCGCCGCGGATCGAGCGGCGCCGCGAGCAGCAGCTTCGCGAGCAGCTCCGACCGGGTGCGCGTCGGCTCGGTCTCGCGATAGAGCCACGCGCGCAGCGCGCGCACGCCGTCGTCGGTGATCCGATACGCGCGCCTGCCGCGCGCCGTCGTGTCGGTCTCCGCTAGAGCCTCGATCAGCCCGTCGGCCGCAAGCAGCTCGAGGTTCGGATAGATCTGCCCGTAGCTGATCGGAAAGAAGAAGCGCAAGCTGCGGTCGGCGATCTGCTTCATGTCATAGCCGCTCATCGGGCCGAGGTTGAGCAGGCCGAGCAAGCTGAGCATCGTCGCGCTCAGCTCCGCCGCAGGCTCGGCCGCAGCCGCGTCCGCCGCGCCAGGCATCGGCAGGTGCACCTCCGCCGCGCCCGGCGCCGCGCGCGGATGCAGGCGCTCCGTGCCCGCGCTCGCGCCGACTGTCGTCGCGGCAGGAGCGACCCGCTCCGCGGCTTGCGATCGTGAGCGCCGCCGCCCGCGACCGCCGCCACCGACCGAGCTCACGCGCGCCTCGCCACGAAGGTCATCATCAGTTTAATTTGACATATCTTCAAGATATATGTAACGATAGTGAAGCAAACGGCGATCAAGTGACGTAGGGGAACCGAGATGAACGACGAGAAGACGCAAGCAAGCGAGAAGCGCCACGCGGGGCCCGGCATCTACATAGCGTTCGTCCCGTGGCTGCTGTTCGGCGTGATCGTGCGTCAGGACTCGTTGATCGCCGCAGCCATCGTCGCGCTGCTCGCCGCGACCGCGATCAGCGCGCCAGGCGTCGTGCACGGGCGGCCGAAGGTGCTCGAGCTCGGCACGGTCCTCGCGTTCGTCGGCTTCACGATCGCGGCCACGCTGCTCGACAGCTCCGCGAGCGCTTGGCTCGCGCGCTACGCCCGCGCGATCTCCGCCTCGCTGCTGGCGTTGATCGCCTTTGGCTCGCTGCTACGGACGCCGTTCACCGAGCAGTACGCGCGTGAAACGGTTCCCCGCGAGTGGTGGTCGTCTGAGCGCTTCAAGCACGTCAACCGCAGCCTCACGGCAATGTGGGGCCTCGTCTTCGCCGCGATGGTCCCCTCGCACGTGATCGCCGGCGCGATCGACACGCGTCGCGGCAACACGATCTTCAACTGGCTGATCCCGATCGCGCTGATCATCTGGGCGGCGAAGCGGACCGCCCGGGTGAGTGACGGCGACGGCGTCGTGGCAGCTGACGGCAGCGAAGCGTCCGACGCGTCACTCGCCGCGTAGCGCTGAGCAGCAGCGCTCGTCAGCCAGAGTCGCGTGAGCTATACGGCTCGTCCTCGCCGCGCAGGTCGCGATAGCGGCGATCGAACAGCTCGAGCACGGCCGTCACATCCGACGGCCCGGTGAGCTCGTGCGCGACGACGTCCGGATAGGCGAGCGAGGCGATCGGCTCGGCGTCGCCGTGCTCGACCAGCTCGTCGTGCTCGGCCTTCGTGAAGCGCAGCTCGGCGATCGCTCGCTCGCTGTCGAGCACACCGAGCTGCAGCTGCTCGTAGTGGACGAACACTTCCGTCGGAGAGACGCGCTCGATGCGCACTCCCGGCCAAGTCTCCAGCTCGTTCGCTACCTCGTCGACCAGCGCGTCGTGCGGCATCGCTCGATCCTATCGCCGAAGCTGGCAGCGCCGGCGCTCGGCGCTGGCGCTCAGCCCGCGGCTGAGAACTCAGTGACCGCGTAAACCGGGTGAGGAACGCGAAGCGGCTCGCCGATGCCGTCGTCTGAGGGCGTCGTGTGGATCACGAACGGCTCGTGGCGGCCGTGATCGATGATCGCGCTGACGACGCCGCTGCCACTTGTAATCGCCTTGCCGACCTCGATCTCGGCGTCGGCGCCATCGAGGCGGCAGCGCAACTGGAAGATCCGGCGCGCGCGCGCCGGACAGCCGGCCAGCTCCTGCGAGGTCTCGCGCAGCTCGCCGTAGGCGTCCTCGGCGCGCGATCCGCGTGCGTCGGCGAGGCCGCCGACGAAAAAGGCTGTCATCGACGCTTCTCCTGCGGCTTCGTCGAGTAGCGCTTGCGCTCCTCCGGAGTCATCTTCCGGATCTTCAGCGAGCCGTCTTTGACCTGCTGCTGGATCTGCTCCAGCTTCGCGCGGCGGCGCTCCGCAGCGCGATCTGCCTGAGTGAGCACACCAACAGCGTAGCGCGACAGACGTCCGCCAGGTGATACATGCCGGGAATGCGCACGGTATGCTCGCCGCCACCCTTATGGAGGTGCGTCGGTCGGACCGGCCGCTCACGTCTTCAAGAAAGGGGGATCGATGATCCCCACCGCCACGCAAGGCCGCACGGCCGCAGGGACTGCTGCACCCGACATAGCGCAGCATCCGGCCGATTCGCGCGAGGCTTCGGGCGATTTCTCCAGCGGTAACACGCGCGAGATCCTGGCGCGCTACGCGAAAGCGCACGACGGCCGCGCGGCGCTCGGCGTCGCCACATCGGTCGTTCCCTACCTCGCGCTCTCAGTCGCGATGTACTTCGCGCTGCGCGTCTCCGTCCTCTTGACGCTCGCGCTCGCTGTGCCGACGGCTGCGTTCCTGGTGCGCACGTTCATCGTCTTCCACGACTGCTCGCACGGCTCGTTTACGACGTCCAGGCGCGTCAACACGTGGCTCGGCATGTTCACGGGCGTGTTCCTGTTCGTGCCGTTCGTCCGCTGGAAGCACGACCACGCCGTCCACCACGCGACGTCGGGCGACCTCGAGCGACGCGGTGTCGGCGATGTCCAGACGTTGACGACCGGCGAATACATGGCACTCGCGCCTCGCGGCCGCCTCGCCTACCGGATGCTGCGCAACCCGCTCGTGATGTTCGGGCTCGGCCCGATCGTCGCGATGGTGATCGGGCCGAGGATCGTCTCGCGCGGAGCGCGGCCGCGCATGCGCAACAGCGTGATCGTCACCGATGTGGCGCTTGCAGTGCTGATCGGCGGGCTCTGCTGGCTGATCGGCTGGAGCGACTATCTGCTCGTGTTCGGCGTGCCTGCGCTGCTCGCCGGCTCGGCCGGGATCTGGCTGTTCTACGTGCAGCACCAGTTCGAGGACACCTACTGGGAGAGCGGATCGGACTGGAGCTACGACGAGGCCGCGCTGCGCGGAAGCTCGTTCTTGAAGCTGCCGAAGCTGCTGCAGTTCTGCAGCGGCAACATCGGCTACCACCACGTCCACCACCTCAGCGCGCGGATCCCCAACTACAACCTGCAGCGCGCGCACGATGAGAATCCGATGTTCCAGGAAGTGCCGACGCTGACGCTGTGGGACGGCATGCGCGCGGTGCGGCTGAAGCTGTGGGACGAGGAGCAGAAGCGGCTCGTCTCCTTCGCGCAGGCACGCAGGGCGCACGCCGCCTGAGCGTTCGCCGCGCCGCCTGAGCGCTGCTCGGCGCTCAGGCCATCGGGCGCGCGATTGCCGGCTCGATGCTCAGGCGATCGAGCACGAGCTCACGCGCCCAGCGGCTCGAGCACGAAGATCTCGACGGCGAGATCCGCGTCGAGGTGATTGGCGCTCGTGAACGCCTTGACGGTGCGCCCGCTGAGCTCTTCGACGGTCTCGATCGCCTCGCCTCGCATCATCTCCTGATAAGCGCTGCGAGTCCTCAGCACGGTCTCGCGCTCGCCACTGCGCACGAGGTTCTGCTCGCCCTTGCTGAGCACGTCCTGCAGCACGCAGACGATCAGATCGTCGTCGAGCGTCGTCCATGCGCGCGTCGCGCCGTGACCGGTGTGAGCTGCGAGCAACCGGACGATCTCATCGGAGATCTTCGCTTTGACGCGGT
>DATBBG010000059.1:0-27110 GCA_036271095.1 Solirubrobacteraceae bacterium | reverse complement strand
CTCGGCCCCGGCCGCTTCCTCTCAGCGGCGGTGCTGCTGCTGGCCGGCGGCCACGTTGGCGCGCCGGGCGTGCTGCTGTGGAGCCTCGCGCTCGGCTGCGGCGCGGCGAGTGCGTTGATCGCGCTCGGCGGTAGCAGCGGCTCAACTTTCGAGCAGGACGATGTCGATGATCGAGAAATAACGATTCGCGGGCCGCTGTCCTATGCGGGGCCGGGCTCGCTCGGAGGGACCGGGTCGGCTCTGCGACGATAGATCTTCGACGGAAGCGCAAAGACGAATGGCCGACATCCCACTCACTCAGGCTTCGCGTGGAGGGCCGAGCTTCTCGACTCGCCGCAAGTCACGACGGTCGCGCAAAGCGCTGCGCGTACTTGCGATTGCGCTGATCGCGGCCGGCACGATCGCGCTGCTCGACGCTGCCGTGACGCTGCTGTGGCAGGAGCCGTTCTCGGCGATCTACGCAAAACTGCGCCAGGACCACCTCAACGGGGCGCTCGCAAAGGTCGATCGAGCGGCGCCGAGCGCGAGCGAAAACCGGGTGCTGGTCGACCTCGCCGACGTGCGCCGGCGCGTCGCGTTCCTCGCCGGCTCGCTCGAGGGCCGCGCGAAGAACGGCAGCGCCGTCGGGCGCATCGAGATCCCGCGGATCGGCGCCGACTTCGTCGTCGTCAAGGGCACTGGCACCTCCGAACTGGAGAGCGGTCCAGGCGTCTACCCGGAAACGGTCTTTCCGGGAATGGCCGGGACGACGGCGATCGCCGGGCACCGGACGACCTATCTGGCCCCGTTTCGCCACATCGACGAACTGCGCAAAGGCAGCACGATCACGCTGCTGATGCCATATGCGCGCTTCACCTACAACGTGGTCGACAAACGCGTCGTCTCGCCGAACGACGTCGCGGCGGCGGTCGACAACGTCGGCTACACGCGGCTCGTGCTGTCGGCGTGCACGCCGTTGTTCAGCGCGGCTAAACGCCTGCTCGTGTACGCGCGCTTGACGCGCGTACAGCCGCTCGGCGCTGCCCGCGTGCGCTCGGCGCACCGCCCGGCAGGTGCCGAGGAAACGCTGACTGGCGATCAGCTCGAAGAGCCCGTCGCGGCGCGAAGCGCGAAGCGCGCGCCGGCCCGTGCGTCATTGCCAGCTGTGCTCGAATCCGTCCAGCCTCACCTCGCTGCGATTCCCGGCGAACAGTGAGACGCCGGCGCCGTTCGGCGCCGCGTCGAGCACTTCGCCGATCCACGTGACACGCGTCGCTCCGGCCTCGGCGACGGCCGCCTCGGCCGCCTCGCGCAGCTCGCTCGGCGCGCAGAAGCACAGCTCGTAGTCTTCGCCGGCGCTTGCCGCCAGCTCGTACGGGTCGCGCTCGAGCGCGCGGCAGGTCTCGGCGACGCGCTCGCCGAGCGGCAGGCGCTCGAGCTCGAGTCGCAGGCGCACATCGCTCGCGCGAGCGATGTGCGCGGCGTCCGTCGCGAGGCCGTCGGAGAGATCGATCATTGCGTGCACGCCCAGGGCCGCCAGCGCGCGACCCTCGGCCAGCCTCGGCGTCGGCAGCGGCGCGCGTTCGAGCGCCGGCGAGTCGCCTGCCGAGTTCGCCGCGCCTGCCGCGTCTGCCGCGCGAGCCTCACGCGCGGCGAGCGCCGCGCCGGCGCCGCCGAGCGCGCCGGTCACGCCGACGAGGTCGCCGGCGCGCGCACCGTCGCGTCCGACGAGCTCGCGCTCGTGCTCGGCCCAGCCGACGACAGTCACGGAGAGGCTGAGGATCGGCGAGCGAACGACGTCGCCGCCGGCGATGATCGCGCCGCCGGCGTGTGCGAGCGCCTGCGCGCCGCTGACGAGCGCGAGCGCGTCGCCCTCGCTCAGCTGTGGCGGGAGGCCGAGCGCGAGGTAGGCCTCGCCGGCGCTGGCGCCCATCGCGGCGAGGTCCGAGAGGGCGGCGCCAAGCGCGCGCGCGCCGACTTCGGCGGGCGTCGCCGAACCGTCGTCGAGACGGAAGTGCGTGCCCTCCACGACGGCGTCGACGGAAACGACGCAGAGCGGGCGAGCACGCACGACGGCCGCGTCGTCGCCGGGACCGCGAACGATGCGCGAGCGATCTGTCGCGATGCTAGTGAGGCCGGACGTCGCCGAGCGCTCGACGCCATCGTCAGCCAGCAGCGCCTCGATCGCTTCGATCAGCGAGCGCTCGGCGATGGCCGCTCAGCGGTGTCGGTAGACGATCCGCGCGCGGTCGAGATCGTACGGAGAGAGCTCGCAGCGCACGCGATCGCCCGGCAGGATGCGGATGCGGAAGCGCCGCATCTTTCCGGCGACGTGCCCGAGCACGACGTGGTCGTTGTCGAGCTTCACGCGGAACATCGCGTTCGGCAGCGCCTCGATCACCTCGCCCTCGAATTCAACCTTGTCCTCCTTTGGCACTGAGCTCCCATCTGGGCAGCGCGAGCTTCACTCGCGGCCCGTTGTCCGAAATCGACTCGCGATCAAACTACCAGCGTCTGCAGGGCGAGGTTCATTGGCCCGGCGTGGCACCGCCCGCGGAATTGCCGGGCGATCCGTGCGACGGAGCGGGTTCGGCGGGCGTTTCGTGCGTTTCGATCGGCACGGGCGCGTCGGCGCCGCCTCGTTCGGCGGCGTGTTTCTCGGAGCGGTGGGTTTCGGGATGTTCTTCGCTGCTGCTCGATTCCGAGAACGAGCGCGACTCGCCTGTCGTCGCGAATTTGCCGTAGAACGGCTCGTATGAGATCGGTTCTTTTGCCGCTTGGAACTGCTTGCAGGTCTTGCCTTCGACGACTGCAGACATGTACGCGTGCCAGATTTCGGCCGGCAGGTATCCGCCCTGCTGCGGCTCGCCGTGCACGTCTGTCATCGAGACGCGCTTGTTCGGATAGCCCATCCAGACGACGGTCGCGTAGTTCGGCGTGTAACCGTCGAGCCAGGCGTCGACGAGTTCGCTTGTCGTGCCGGTCTTCGCGGCCGTCGGGCAGGTGATCGCGGAGCGCGTCGCCGTACCGCTTTCGACGTTCTGTTTGAGAATGCTCGTCTCCTCCGCGGTGACGGCTTCGCTGAGCGCCTTGACGCGATGCGGCGTGCCCCAGTTGGTGTCGGCGTGGCCGTCGGGGAAGACGACCTTGGTGATCGCGATCGGCGTGTTGCGGTAGCCGCCGTCGGCGAGCGTCGCGTAGACGTCGGCCATTTCCAGCGGCGTGACGCCGAGCGTGAGGCCTCCGAGCGCTTCGGCCGGATAGCTCGAGAGGTGCGTCTTGACGCCCATTTTGTAGGCCGTGTCGGTGACCGTCGACTCGCCGAGGTCGGCCGCGAGCTGGGCGTAGACGGTGTTGTCTGAGGTCAGCGTCGCGTCGACGAGGTTGACGGACTTGTTCAGCGAAGTGCCCTCGAACGTCTTCACTTCGTAGGTCGGATAGCCGGTCAGCCAACCGGGCTCGAGCGTGTGCGAGAGGTAGTAGGTGCTGTTCGGATCGACGCCGCGTGAGAGCGCGTCGGCGAGGTCGATCGCCTTGAACGTCGAGCCGGGCTGGCGGTGCCCGTCGGCGGCGAGGTTGTACTGCGACTTCTCGTAGCTCTCGGACTCGGCCATCGCTTCGATGTCGCCGTTGTCCGGGTTCAGCGTGACGATCGCCGAGGCCGGGTCTTCGGGCTCGTCGAGCACGTCCGCGATCGCTTTGCGCGCCTCGCTCTGCATCTGCAGGTTGATCGTCGTGTAGACCTTCAAGCCGCCTTGCCCGACGGTCGTCGCGCCGTAGCGCTTGATCAGCAGCTGGTGGACGTATTCGAAGAAGAAGTCCTCCTTGCGCTCGGAGTAGAAGTCGCCGCGCTTGACTTCCAGCGGCGCGGCCTCGGCGCTCGCGGCTTCGGCGCGCGTGACGTAGTGCAGTTCGGCCATCTTCGCGAGCACCTCGTTGCGCCGCTGGCGCGCGACGGAGGCGTCGCGGAACGGGTTGTACTGCGACGGCGCCTGCGGCAGTCCGGCGAGCAGCGCCGACTGCTGCAGGTTCAGTTGCGAGGCGGGCTTGTCGAAGAACTCGCGCGAGGCGGCTTGCACGCCGATCGCCGTCTGCCCGCCGAGCGTGCCGTAGGGAACGCTGTTGAGGTAGCTCGTCAGGACCGAGCGCTTGGAGTGTTTCTTCTCGTACTCGATCGCCAGCTTCGCCTCGATGATCTTCTGCTTGAGCGTGTGCTGGTCGCCGCCGAGGTAGAGGTTGCGCATCAGCTGCATCGTGATCGTCGAGCCGCCCTGCAGCGCTTGGCCGTGCGTGACGTCCTTGACAGCGGCGCGGAAGATGCCGGTCAGGTCGACGCCGTTGTTTTTGTAGAAGCGCTGGTCCTCGATCGCGACGGTCGCGTTCTTCAGGTTCGTCGGGATCTCACCCCACGAGATCGGCGTGCGCAGCTCGTCTGACTGGATGAAGCCGAGGCGCGTGCCGTCGGCGGCGTAGACCTGCGAGGAGCCGCCGCCGATGATCGGTTTCAGCGCGTCGATCGCCGGCGCGGACTGGGCGACGTTGAGCACGTAGCCGACGGCTGCGATCGCGCCGACGATCAAGGCGGTGACGATCACGCCACTGCCGATCAGGAGGAACCGCGTTGGGCCCGCGTGGCTGTGCCTGCGCCGGCGTTGTCGTGCCTGTCGAGACATACCGGAGCCTTCGAGATTACCCGCCGGATTGTGATTTCCTGCCGGTAGCGCTCGCTTGCTCTCCTGCGCGGGCGCCGCTACGACCTATGAACTCCGACACCGCCGAGCTCGCGATCGCCGATCCTACGGGCGAGCTGGCGGGCCCGCTCGCGGTTGCGCCGACGCGAACGGCTCGCGCCGGCGCTGCGACATCGGCGCTGCGAGATCGCCTGCGCAGGCGCACGCGAATCGGCGACGAGGCGCGCGCGCTCGCGGTACGCGACAGCTGGCGAGCGCTGTGGAGCTCGCGGCTGTTGATCTGGTTGGCCGGCGTCATCACGCTGGCGACGTACGGCAGCGGGCCGGTGCGTCACGCCTTCAACCCGGCCGGCTTGACGCGCGGGCTCGGCTGGCTCGGCAACGCGCTTGCGGCGCCGGCAGCGCGCTGGGACGCCGCCTGGTATCTCGTGATCGCGCGCTACGGCTACCGCCCCGACCTCGGCTCGTTCACGTCCTCGCGCGATGCGTTCTTCCCGCTCTATCCGCTTGGCGTGCGCGCGCTCGGCGCGACCGGCCTGCCGCTCGTGCTCGCCGGCGTGCTGCTCTCGACGACTGCGCTGGCGCTGTCGCTGTACGGCATCCACCGCTTGACGACGCTCGAGCTCGGCAGCGCGGCCGCGCGCGCCGGACGCGTGCTGCTGCTCGACAAGCGCGCGCGTCCGTCGAGCGCGAGCCCGGCGACGGTCGCGCGCCTGGCGGTGATCGTGATGGCGTTCGCGCCGATGGCGTTCTTCCTCTCGGCCGTTTATTCGGAGTCGCTCTACCTGGCGCTGTCGGTCGGCCTGTTCTACGCGGCGCGGCGAGGGCGCTTCCTCGCCGCCGGCGCGCTCGCGGCGCTCGCGGCGGCGACGCGCAGCGCCGGCATCGTGCTGCTGCTGCCGGCGCTGATGCTCTACCTGTACGGACCGCGCGAGGACCGCGCGCCGGACTTTCCGCGCGCACGCGGCTTCAGGCCGCGCTATCGCCTGCGCCGGGACGCGCTGTGGCTTGCGCTCGCGCCGCTCGGCCTGTTCGCGTACATGCTCTACCTGTCGCTCGCGGGTGGCGACGCGCTGGCGCCGTTTCACGCGCAGGATGTCTGGGGGCGACACTTCGCCGGGCCCTACGTCGGCGCCTGGGACGGGCTGCGCGCGGCCTTCGAGGGCGTGCGCCAGCTCGTCTCGGCGCAGCAGCATCACCTCTACTTCCCCGCCGGTGGCGGCAGTGCGTTCGTCGCCTCCGAGCACAACCTGCTGCTGCTGGCGTTCCTGCTCGGCGCCCTCGTCGCGATCGTCGGCGTGCTGCGCGCGCTGCCGCTCGCTTATGGCGTCTACGTGATCGCGGCGCTCGCGCTGCCGCTGTCCTACCCGGTCACGAGCCAGCCGCTGATGTCGCTGCCACGCTTTCTCGTCGTGCTGTTCCCACTTGGCATCTGGCTCGCGGCGTGGCTGGCCGAGCATCCGCGCGTGCAGCGACCGGCGTTCGTCTGCTCGGCTCTGTTGCTGGCGTTCTTCACGGCCGAGTTCGCGACCTGGCACTGGGTGGCCTAGGTGCTCGAGAACGAGCGGCAAGCCGACGCGCGAGCGCCCGAGCTGCCGGCGACCTCGGCTCCTGCGCCGAGCGGGAGCGCCGCGTGGCCGCCGTGGACGGCGTTCACGGCGCTCGTCGGCGGTGTCGTGCTGGCGACGATCGGCGGGCTGATCGTCGACATCCCGGCGGCGGCGCTCGGCGCGCACGTCAACTCGTCGAACCTGTCGCCGGGATTGACGATCGCCGACACGACGGTGCAGGACATCGGCTTCATCGCCGTCGCCGTGTTCTTCGCGCAGCTCGGTGGCCGCAAGGTCGACGCGGCGATGTTCGGGCTTCGCCCGACGCGCCTGCGGCGCGCGGTCGGCCTGCTGCTCGGCATCCTGCTGACGTATTTCCTGTTCAGCCTGATCTGGGCCGAAGCGTTCAGCACGAGCAAGGAGAAACTGCTCGAACAGCTCGGCGCCAACGAAACGACGACGCTGCTCGTGCTGAGCGCGGCGCTGACGTGCGTCGTCGCGCCGATCGCCGAGGAGTTCCTGTTTCGCGGCTACATCTTCACGGCGCTGCGCAACTGGCGCGGCACGCTGCCGGCGGCGATCATTACCGGGCTGCTGTTCGGCGCCGTCCACGCCGGCTCGGCGCCGGCGATCGATCTCGTGCCGCTCGCAGCGCTCGGCTTCGGGCTGTGCCTGCTGTATCGCGCCAGCGGCTCGCTGTATCCGTGCATCGCGGCGCACTGCATCAACAACTCGATTGCGTTCGGCAGCCTCGAGAGCTGGATCTGGTGGAAGGTGCTCGTGCTGCTGGCAGCCGCGCTCGCCGTCCTCTGGCTGCTTGCGACGGTGCTGACGCGGCTCGGCGTGGCCTCGCGCGAGCAGCCGCTGACTACGTAGCCGGTGCGCAGTGCGGCAAGTCGCACTGCATCGGCCGTCGCATGCGATGGATAGGATCGCATCGATGAAAAGGCTTCGTCTCGCTTCGGGGGTCGCGTGCGCGTGCGTCGTGATGCTCGCGCCGGCAGCTGCCGCGGCCGCGGAAACTCCCGCGTCGCCGACTACGCCGACTACGCCTGCAGCGACGCCGCCGCCGACTCCGTCAGTGCCGCTGAGCGCGCCGGCGCCGGCTGCCGGGCGACTCCAGCTCGTCGTGCAGAAGGCGTACGGCAAGCCGCCGTTCGTCGTCGCCGGCGGCCGCGTCGTGATCCGCGGGATCGTGATCCCGTACGTCGGCAATCAGAAGGTCAAGCTGAGCATCTACCGCGACGGGCGCAAGGTCGAAGTGCAGACGGTCAGCGTGCTTGCGATCGGCAACGGCGCCGGGCAGTTCCACGTCAACTTCGCGAGCGCCAGCTCAGGCGAAGTGCAGGTGCGCGCGGCGCATTATGCGACGCCCGAACAGGCCGCCTTCTCCGGCCGCTCCGAAACGGTCCACTTCGTCTCGCCCGACCTGCACGAAGGCGACAGCGGCCCGTCGGTGCGGCTGCTGCAGTCGGAGCTCAACGCGCTGCACTTCGTCGTGCCGCTGAACGGCGTCTTCGACGAAGCGACCGGCCGCGCGGTTATCGCATACCGCAAGATGACCGGGCTCGCACGCGTGCCGAGCACGAACCTGACGGTGTTCAAGAAGCTGCAGGAGGGAGCGGGGACGTTCCGCGTGCGCTACCCGCAGGACGGCAGGCACGTCGAGGGCGACCTGACGCGGCAGGTGCTCGCCGAGATCGAACCGGGCGGCCGCATCCACGCGCTCTACACGATGAGCTCGGGCAAGCCGTCGACGCCGACCGTGATCGGCCGTTTTCGCGTCTACGAGAAGACGTTCGGCACGAACTCCGAGGGAATGGTCGACTCGAACTACTTCATCCGCGGCTACGCGATCCACGGCTACGCCGAAGTTCCGACGTACGCTGCGAGCCACGGTTGCCTGCGCGTGCCGATTCCAAACGCGGCGTCGATCTACGCATGGGTGCACGAAGGCACGCCGGTCGACGTCTACAACGAGAGCGGCGGCGGCAGCCACACGGTCAAAGGCAACGCCGGTCCCTGACCGGCTCCTGCCGATCGCACGTCGCACGCATCGCCGGCGCCCTCCCTGCGCGCCTGAACGAGATCGCTAGATTGGGTCGACAGATGGACGCAGCGGCCAAGTTCCCAAGTGAGCGCTGACGCGCGCCGGCAGCTCGTCGCCGAGCTTCGCGAGCACGCGCTCGTGATCGGCACGGTGACGCTGACGAGTGGCGCGCAGGCCGAGTACTACGTCGACGCCAAGCGTGCGATCTTGCGCCCGGCCGGCTTCGCCGCGCTGTCGGCGCTCGTCGCCGGCTACGTCGTTGAGTGGGGCGGCACGGCCGTCGGCGGCTTGACGATGGGCGCCGATCCGGTCGCCTGCGCAGCGCTTGCCGGCGGCGCCGAGGCGAAGGCGTTCTTCGTCCGCAAGGAGGCCAAGCACCACGGGTTGCAGCGACGGATCGAGGGTCCGCTGCTGAGCGAGGCCGACCGCTGCGTAATCGTCGAGGACGTCGTCACGACGGGCGGCTCGACGCTGACGGCGATCGCAGCACTGCAAGAGGCAGGCCGCGAGATCGTCGGCGTCGTCAGCGTGCTCGACCGGCTCGCAGGCGGCGGCGCGGCGATCGAAAGCGCGGCCGGCGCGCCGTACGTCGCACTGAGCACGATCGACGACGTCTACCCCGAGCGGCCCGACCGCGTCGCGGCGGCCGAGACGGCCGGCTGAGTGTTGGCGGCCGCCTCGACGCTCGTACGCGCGGCGCGCGCCGAGGACGTCCCGACGCTGCTCGCGCTGTTCGCCGCGCTGGCCGACTACGAGGAGCTGCAGGACGAGCTCGAGGCTGACGAGGCGCGGCTGCGCGAGTCGTTGTTCGGCGAGCAGCCGGCCGCCGCGGCCGTGATCGCCGAGCGCGACGGCGAGGCGGTCGGCTACGCGCTGTTCTTCCCGACGTTCTCGAGCTTTCGCGCCAGCCGCGGGATCTGGCTCGAGGATCTGTTCGTGCTGCCCGCGCATCGCGGCGCCGGCGTCGGGCGAGCGCTGCTTGCTGCCGTCGCCGCGCGCGTGCCGGAAGCTCGCGGCCGCTTGGAGTGGTGTGCGCTGGACTGGAACGAGCTCGCGCTCGGCTTCTATCGCGGCATCGGCGCGCGGCTGATGGACGAGTGGACGACGCTGCGTCTCGACGACGACGCGCTGGCGCGCATCGCGGCGGAGGCGGACGGCCACGGATAGCCCGATCGCATCGCGCTCGCGACGCCGCCTCGTGCTCGCGATCTGCTGCATGAGCCTGTTGATCGTCGGGCTCGACAACACGATCGTCAACGTCGCACTGCCGTCGATCGGACGCGAGCTGCACACGTCGGTCTCCGGCCTGCAGTGGACGGTCGACGCTTACACGCTCGTGCTCGCGAGCCTGCTGATGCTGTCGGGATCGATGGGCGACCGGCTCGGGCGCAAGCGCGTCTTCGCGCTCGGGCTGATCCTGTTCACGCTCGGCTCGCTGCTGTGCAGCGTCGCGCCGAACCTTGGCACGCTCGTCGCCTTTCGCATGATCCAGGCGATCGGCGGCTCGATGCTCAACCCGGTCGCGATGTCGATCATCCGCAACGTCTTCACCGACGCGCGCGAACGCGCGCAGGCGATCGGCGTGTGGGGAGCGACCGTCGGCGTCAGCCTCGCGCTCGGGCCGGTGCTCGGCGGTGCTCTGGTCGAGTCGATCGGCTGGCGCTCGATCTTCTGGATCAACATCCCCGTCGGGCTGACGGCGCTGGCGCTGACGCTGCGCTTCGTGCCGGAGTCGCGCGCGCCGCACCCGCGGCGGCTGGACCCGGTCGGCCAGCTGCTGGTGATCGCGCTGTTCGGCTCGCTGACCTACTCGATCATCGAGGCGCCGAAGGCCGGCTGGCTCTCGGCGCAGAGCCTGGCGCTGTTCGCCGTCGCGCTGGCGGCTGCCACGGCGCTGCTCGCTTACGAGGCGCGTCGGCGCGAGCCGCTGCTCGAATTGCGCTTCTTCCGCAGCGTGCCGTTCTCGAGCGCGAGCGTGATCGCCGTCTGCGCGTTCGCGGCGCTCGGCGGCTTCCTCTTCCTCAACACGCTCTACCTGCAGGAGGTCCGTGGCCTGTCGGCGTTGCAAGCGGGCCTCTGCACGCTGCCGATCGCCGCGATGACGCTGATCTTCGCGCCGATCTCCGGGCGCATCGTCGGCCGTCGCGGGCCGCGCATCGGCCTGCTCGTCGGCGGCGCCGGCATCGCGCTCGGCGGAGGGCTGCTGACGGGACTCGGCGCGCACACGTCGATCGTCTCGCTCGTGCCTGCCTACGTGATCTTCGGAATCGGCTTCGGCATGGTCAACCCGCCGATCACGAACACGGCCGTGCTCGGCATGCCGGCCGCGCAAGCCGGCGTCGCCGCGGCGGTCGCTTCGACATCACGCCAGCTCGGGCAGACGCTCGGCGTCGCCGTCGTCGGCGCCGTTGCGGCCGGCGGGCTCGCGGCGGTCGGGCCCGGCTTCGTGCAGGCCAGCCATGCGGCGTGGTGGATCGTGACCGGCTGCGGCGTCGCCGTGTTTGCGCTCGGCCTCGCGAGCACGACGGCGTGGGCTAACCGCAGCGCGCGCCATGTCGCCGAGGAGCTGGAGGAGAGCGAGCCAGCCGAGTCCGAGCGGGTCGAGCTGGTCGGCGCGTAGCGGCGCTCGCTCGTGCCGATCGCCCACTGCCGATGCGCCGCCGGGCGCCAGTAGCCTTCGTGCCTACGCCGCGCGCCCTCGTAGTCCAATGGATAAGACGACCGCCTCCTAAGCGGTAGATCCAGGTTCGACTCCTGGCGGGGGCATGTGATCGATTCGAGCCCCGTCCGTCGTGCGAGCAGCGCTGACGTCGCGCCGTTGGCAAGCATGCTCGCACGCGCGTTTTTCGATGATCCGGTCGCTCGATGGGCGTGGCGGCCCGACGCGCTGCGTCTGCAGGCGCTCGAACGGTTTCAGGCGACGAGGATTCGCCAACTGCTCCCGCACGAAGAGGTATGGACCAACGAGCAGAGAAGCTGCGCGGCGCTGTGGGCTCCGCCGGGCCGATGGCGCAGCTCGCTGCACGAAACCGCGCAGCTCGTGCGTTGCTTTCTGCGACCTCGTTTGTTCTTGCGCAGCGCACTCGTCGGGATGGGATGGGCCGACCTGGAACGCAAGCATCCTCCCGAGCCTCTCCACTGGTATCTGGCTGTGCTCGGGACAGAGCCCGAGGCGCAGGGCAACGGGCTGGGCTCGGTCGTGCTGGAGCAGGTTCTGGCGCAGTGCGACCGCGACGGTGTTCCGGCATACCTGGAGAGCTCCAAGGAGAGCAACATCGCCTTCTATGCGCGGCACGGCTTTCGCGTCGTCAAGGAGGTCTCGTTGCTGCGTGGTCCGCCGATGTGGGAGATGTGGCGCGAGCCAATGCCGTGATTTTCCAGGTTCGACTCCCGGCGGGGCATCGTTGGCTGCACGCGCTCAAGAGTTGAGCAACCCGTTCCCTACTGGTAGCGTCAAAAAACGATGTGTCGAACGAGCGGAGGACGAACGCCGCGGCGCCTCGCGGAACGCCGGTGAGATCCGGTAGGGCTCTGCGCGCCGCCCTTCCGTTCCTGCTCGCCGTCGGGCTCGCTGTCTCGCTGGCCGGTTGCAGCGAAGGCTCGAGCAAGAGCCCTGCTGCCGAAGCGAGCGGAGCGACGGGCGCGAGCGAAGAAGCCAACGAAGAAGTAGCCGCCGAAAAACAGGAAGAAACGTCCGAAGCGCTCAAAAACCGCGAACTGCTGTCGCTGCTGGAAGCGAAGAAGCGCGAAGAAGCGGCCGAAGCGGAGGCGCAGGGCACCGAACAGGCTGCCGCAGCAAAGGCGAAGAAGCGAGAAGCTAAGGCGAAGAAGGCGGAGCAGGAAGCGAAGAAACGCGAAGCGGCGGCAGTCGCGAAAGCGAAGAAGCAGGAAGAACAGCTGAAGGCCGAAGCGGTCAAGCAGCGCGAAGCTGCGAAGAAGAGGGAAGCGGAAGTGAAGAAGCAGGAAGCTGAACGCGCCGCGACACAGACGACGACTACGACGACCGTGCCCGTGCCGCCACCGGCCGGCGAAGCGGGTCAATGATCGACGTGTCCGCTGAGCAGAGTCACAAGCGTCCCGAAGGCGCAGTCACGCGCGCTTCCGGCACGCGCCGGCGGCGTGCCCTGCAACTTGCGCTGCTTGCGCTTGCGCTGCTCGCGTTGACCGGCGCGCTCGCCGGCTGCGGCGGAGGCGGCGGATCGAAAGGCTCCGAATCCGGCGGCGAAGATGGGTCGGCGGCGCAGAGCGAAGCGGCGGCCGAACAAGCGGCGCAGGCAAAAGCACGCTCCGCCGAAGCTGCGTCGGCCAAGCGCGAAGAAGCCGAAGTCGCGAAGAAACGCAAACGCGAGGAAGCTGCGCTTGCTAAAGCGCAGGCGCAAACGCCGGTGAAGTCAGCAAAGACCAAGACTAAGCACTCCTCCTCGAGCGGGCACTCGAGTGGCGGCTCGAAGAGCACGAACAGCAAGCAGACGAAGAGCAAGACGAAGAAAGGCGAAGAAACGCCCAGCGAAAAAGCCGCGCGCGAACAGTTCGTCAAGGAAGAAGCGCAAGAAGCGGCGCGCTACACGCAGCAGCAGAAACACGAATCGGCGAAGTAGCGATTCGCGCTCGCGCGCGCCGGCTCAGCCCTCCTCGCGGCCGTCCGCATCCTCGTTGTCCGGCTCGTTCGCGTTTGCGTCCTCGCCGTCGTCCTCGTCGCCGCTCTCATCCTCGCCGGCGTACAGCGACTCGCTCGCCAGCTGCTGGCCTTTGACGTTGAACAGCTTGATCTCGAGCAGGTCGTGGCGGTAGTCGTCGGGCGCGATCAGCGTGAAACGCTCGCTGACGAGCTCGCACTGGTCGACCGTCAGCCCCGCGAGCTCAGCCGTCGCGACACGCCCGCCTGAGATCAGCGGATGCCCCCAGACGAGCGTCATCGCAGCGACCGCGCCGGCCTGCCCGCGCCAGCTGCCGATCACCTCGTCGCAGAGGTCGAGCTGCCAGTCCGGATTGCGCTCGGCCGTCTCTTCGGTGAAGTCGACATAGGCGAGGAAGTCGCTCGGCTCGCCGTCTTCGCCGGCCGGCACGAAGCGCACGTAGCCGAACAGCTCGTAGCCCTCGCTCGTGCTGGCCGTGCCGGGAACGTAGGTGCGCCCGTGCCAGCTGCGATCGGGATACCAGCGCACCTCGCCCGGCTCGCCCAACTCGACGCCGTCCTCGCCCAGTCCGGCCGCCGCTTTGAGGAAGCCCTCGCTCAGCCGCTCGGCCCAGCGTCCATAGGGCAGCTCCTCCTGCGGAGGCTCTGCTGCGAAGCGCGGGACGAAGCGTTCCTCGGCGGGCACGCTCGGCAGCCTAGCTTTACGCGTCGCGCAGCAGCGCCGCGGCGTGCTCGGGAGCGACGATGTTGAGGTTCAGATCGGTCGACAGCTCGAGCCCGGCGAGGTGCGTCAATCGCGGCACGACGTCGATTCGCCAGCAGAAGTGCTCGGCGCCGCGCGGCGCCGTGCGCACCCACATGTTCAGCGGCGGGCTCGCGCCGAGGTGACGCGCGAGACGCTGCAGCCCGTCGTACAGCAGCGCAGCGCCGGTTGGGCCGTCCTGCTCGAAGCGCGGCAGCGGGCGACGCGGCGCGAGCATCAGCTGGAACGGCAGGCGCGAGGCGTACGGCGCCATCAGCACGGCCTCTTCGTCGATCGCGACGATCCGCTCGCGCAACCGCACCTCCTCGGCGACGAGGTCGCCGAGGAGGTTCTGGCCCATGTTGCGCGTCGCATAGGCGCCGGCTCGCTCGCGCTCGCGCGCTACCGCTGCCGGCACGAAGTCGAGCGCGTACAGCTGCGAGTGCGTGTGCGGCAGCGACGCGCCGGCCTCGCGCCGCTCGTTGACGATCAGCTGCACGTACGCGCTCTGCTCGTGCGCGCGCATGCGCTCGCGCCAAGCGTCCATCGCCGTCGCGACCTGTTCGGCCGGCAGCTCGGCGAGCGACAGCACCGACTGCGGCCCGTTGATGATCACCTCGTGCGCGCCGTGTGCCGGCATCGAACTGAACAGCTCGCCGCGCGCATCGCCGCGCAGCGGCGCGCCGCCGGGCGATTTGCGCTCCGAGCCCTCGCTGGCGCCTGCCGCCGGCTCGTCCTCGTCGGCTTCGCTCAGCGCCGGGAACAGGTTCGGCACGACGCGCACCGTCCAGCCGGGCGAGTCGGGAACGCCGCCGCCCGGCCGCACGGCATACAGCTCCGGCGGCGTGCGCGCCTCGTTGCCCTCGGCGAACGGGTCCGCGCCGGCGTCGATCGGCGGCGTCTGCAGCACGCTCGCCGGCAGGCCCGGTGCGCCGCCGGGGCGGCGCGAGCGCTCGCCGGCGACGATCGTGCGGTGCCCGCTGAGCGGGTCGATACGGATCTCGGGCATTCAGGCGACCTTCTCGTCGAGCGCGTAGCGCCGCACGTCCGCTTCGAGCTTGGCGCGGCTGGGATAGGGGCCTTGGCGAATGTACTCGCCGCCGGAGCGGTTGAAGAAGATCGTCACCGGCGTGAACGTCGAGTCGGTCACCTTCGTGCCGAGCGAGCCGCTGTGGTCGTAGTAGCTCGGGTAGCTGACCGGAAAGCTGCGCAGGAACGACTGCGCTGCGGCGCGGCTCGTATCGGCCGAGTCGATGCCGATGAACGCGACCTGGCGTCCGAGCGCGAGCGAGGCCTGTTGGAAGGCGCCGAACTCAGAGCGGCACGGCACGCACCACGAGGCCCACTTGTTGATCACGATCGGGCGCCCGCGCAGCGTCGCCAGCCGTGCGTCGAGCGCCGTCGCACCACCTCCAAGCAGCTGGTTCGCTTGCGCGTGGAGCGCCGCCAGCGGCGGCGGCGCTCCGGCGAGCGCAGCCTGCATCTGCGCGAGCGTCAGCTTCGAGCGCCGGGCCGGCGGCGAGGAGGAGCCGGCGAGCTGGACGAGGCCGACGACGAGCAGTGCAAGGAGCGCTGCCCCGCCGGCTGCGAGCGACAGGCGCTTGGGCGTCATCGCGCGTAAGCGTGGCAGATCTGCTCGTCCACGACGCGACCACGTTGGCGCCTCGACGTGCTATATCTTGGATGCACTCAGAGGCCGGTTCGCTGTGAGCAGCTGGCCAAACGGCGTCAGTCGGACGCCTGTCTCATCGAGTCGCGCCGAAGCCACTTCAGCAGCGACTCCGTCTCGAAGTCCAGAGCCTGTCATGGCCGAGTCCACCTCAGTGGCCCTCGCGGCCGCGCCCATTCCCAGTTCCGCGGAAATCTCTCGTGCGGAGAAGCTCGTGCGCGAGCGATTCCTGCACGACGGCGAGGATGCCGCGGTAGCGCTCGCACCCGGATCGCCGCGCCGAAGCGCGCTCGACATGGCGCTCGCCGAGCTCGCGGCCGACCCGAAAGCAAAGAACCCGTCGACTGCCTGGCGGCGCGAGTTCTCGCTGCTGCTCGGGCTCGAACGCGTGCTCTCCGAGGACGAGCCGAAGCTCGCCGACGGCACCGTGCTCTCGGCGCATCAGGTCGACGCGCTGTCGGGCACGCTCGCGGCGCTGCTCGCCGCTGCACAGGCTGCGACCGCGTCGAACGGCAACGGCCGCGCAGCCGCCTCGGCCTCGCCGGAGCTGCTCGCCTCGGCCGAGATCCTCGGTCTCGACGAAGCGCCGGCGCGCGCTCCCGAGAACGCGCTCGAGTCGCGCGCCGACGCCGACGAGGAGGACGACGAGGAGGACGAGCCGGACGAGGACGAAGACGAGCTCGACGAGGAGGACGATCTCGGCCCGGTCCAGCGCGCTGCGCCCGACGAGGAGGAGGAGGACGAGGAGGACGAGGACGACCTCGACGAGGACGAGGAGGAGGACGAAGAGGATCCCGAGGAGGCCGAGGCCGAGAGCGACGGCGAGGAGCCGCGCGACTGGTCGGAGGAGAGCGACGAGGACTCGCTCGCCGAGCAGCCGGAGGATCCGAACGCGGCCAAGCGCTTCTGGTTCGAGCATGCGACCGGCGCCGGCAAGACCGTCGCGGCGCTCGGCTTCGTCGAGGCGTCGCAGACCGGCGGCGTGCTGATCCTCACGCACCGGCGCAACCTCGTCGACCAGTTCAACGGCGAGCTGCGCGACCGCGGCTACACCAAGCGCATCAGCAAACCGCTGTTGAAGGGCGAGGACTCCTCGAACGGTCCGGTCACGGTCGAGACCTACCAGTGGTTCGTGCGCAACGCCGGCAAGATCTCGAGCGCGTACACGATCGTGATCTGCGACGAGGCGCACACTGCGCTCGGCGAGAAGACGAGCGCCGCGATCCGCGAGTGGACCGGTCCGATCTTCATCGGCATGACCGCCACCGGCGCGCTGATCGCACGCCACGTGACCGACCTGTTCCCGACGCAGACCTCGCGCTTCGACCTCGCGCAGGCCGCGCGGCGCGGCGTGATCGCGCCGCTGCGCTGCGTGCGCATCTCGCCGGGCGTAGGCGTGCGGACGATCGCCAAGGTGCCGCTCAGGCGCGGCGAGATCGACACCGAGTTCGACCAGGACGAGCTCGCGAAACTGCTCGACCAGCAGCCGTTCAACCTGGCCGTCGCGAACCTCTACAAGACGCGCTTCAACGGCGTGCCCGGCGTCGTCTACGCGGCCGGCGTGAAGCACGCCTACAACCTCGCCGAGGCGTTTCGCGCCGAGGGGATCAAGGCGCAGGGCGTCTCCGGCGAGACACCGAAGCGCGAGCTTGCCGAGATCCTCGCGCGCTACGAGCGCGGCGACATCGACGTGCTGATCAACGCGCAGCTGCTCGCCGAGGGCTGGAACAGCCCGCGCGCGACCGTCTGCGTGCACCTCGCGCCGACGGCTTCCAAGCGGATCTACCAGCAGCGCGTCGGGCGCGTCACGCGACGCCATCCAGGCAAGGAGGCCGGCCTCGTCGTCGACTTCGTGCATCCGGCGACCAAGCACGACGACCCGGTCGTGACGCTGCACTCGCTGCTCGATCGCGACGTCTACCGCGGCGGCGCAATCGTCGTCGGCCCGGTCCGGCGCGGGCGCGGGCGGCGGATGCGCGTCGAGCGCCGCGTGCTGCCCGTCTGTGCGGAGGAGGAGCGTCGCTTCGCCGTCTTCGAGCGCGAGCTCTGGCGGATCGCCGTCGAGCACCTCGACTACGGCGAGCAGCACGTCTGGGCTGCGCTTGCCGGCGCGCGCGTCGCGCCCAGCGGCTGGCGCCGGGCGCGCGCGATGCTGCACTTCGATCGCACCGGCGAGCTCAAGAGCCGCTTCCTGATCACGGCAGTGCAGCGCAACACGAATCCGCAGCTGCGTTTGCGCGCGCTCGCCGACATCCCGGCGCTGCGCGACGCGGACGCGTTCGACACGGCAATCGACATCATCGGCGGCTGGCCGCGCGACGAGCGCCGCGAGGCGAGCAAGCTCATGCTGCGCGCGCTCGTCGAGCGGCGGATCGGACGCCGCGACCAGGCCAACGCCTGGATCTGGCGCCTGGCCGAGTACACGCGTGATGTGCACGAGGAGTACGCCGTGCAGCGCTGGCCCGAGACGAAGCGGCTGCTGGGGCTGCTCGTCAACTCGGCCGGCGGCGCGCACGCGCGCAACGCGCGGCGGCTGATTCACGCCGCGCGCAAGCAGGACCGGCGCCTCGCCGCTGCGCTGCTGGCGGCTGCGCTCGCGCACACGCCGGAGGCGGAGGAGGCGCTGCGTGGCGCGCGCACGCGGATGGCGCGCAAGCCGCCGGCGCTCGCGCGAGAGCTGCTGCGCAACTTCCCCAAACGCCGCGCGCGCAACTCGCGCCGCCGGCGCAAGGGCGGCGGCGGCAACGGCGCTCCGGGCAGCGCCAAGGCGTCGGCGAATGGCGCTAGCAGCGCGAATGGCGCGAGCGTGGCCAACGGCGCCGGCGTGGCCAGCGGCGCCGTGCATGAGGCCAACGGCGCGACGAGCGATGCAGCGCGGCCCAAGCGCAGCTCGACGAGCAGGAACGGCCGCGGTAAGCGCAATGGCGCCAACGCTCGGCCGGACGGCGCAGATGCCCAGGCGCAGGCCCACCCGGCAGAGGCGCGCGAGAGCGCCGCCGACGCCTGAGCACGACGAGTAGTAGTTGCTGACGCGCCTGCTCGTGCGCGTCAGCCGACGCGCCGCAGGTGCACCTCGCCGGCTTCGAGCGAAGTGCGCGCACCGTCGCTGAGCGCGACGACCAGTCGGCCGGCTCCGTCGATCCCGTCAGCGATGCCTTCGCCGCCGCTCCACGCGATCGCGCGGCCGAGCAGCGCGTCGCGCGCGCGCCATGCCTGCAGCGTCGCGTCGGCCGGCTCGGCGAGGCGTCGTTCGAGCGCTTGCAGCAGCGCCACGAGCGTCGGCTCGACGTCGGCAGGCGAGCGGCCGAGCGTCGCCGCCGTGCCGTGCAGCTCGGCAGGTAGATCGTCGATCCGAACAGCGACGTTGAGGCCGATGCCGAGCACCGCCCAGCCCTCCTGCGGGCGGCCTTCGGCGAGGATGCCGGCGACCTTCGCCAAGGCGCCCCCGGCAGTGCTGTCCTCGCTCGCGAGCTCGTCGCCGGCGAAGACGACGTCGTTCGGCCACTTGATCTGCGCGCGCTCGCCGACCACGTCGGAGACGGCCAGCGCCGCGATCAGCGGCAGCAGCCGCGGCAGTGCCCAATCGGGTGAGCTCGATCGCAGCAGCAGCGACATCAGCAGCGCGCTGCCGCCCGGCGCCGACCAGCTCCGGCCCTGGCGGCCGCGACCGGCGCTCTGCTCGGCGGCGGTCACGAGCGTTCCGTGCGGCGCGCCTGCGAGCGCCAGCTCGCGCAGGCGGTCGTTCGTCGAGTCGGTCCGGCGCAGGTGCACGCGCGGATGGCCGAGGTTGCTCACGGCTGGCGTGCGGCAGCGTCGGCGAGCAGCGCCTGCAGTACGCCGCCGACGTCGTGCTGCGTCGCCTCGGCGTCGATCTCGACGCCGTGCTCGCGCAGCGTCTCGCTCGTGAGCGGGCCGATCGAGACGACGCGCGTCTGCGGCGAGAGCCCGCCGGGCACGCCGCCGGCGCGGCTCGCATCGGCCTCGCCGCAAGCAGGCTCGTCGATGGCGCCGTCACGCAGCGCGTCGAGCAGGTTGCGCACGGTCGAAGACGACGTGAACGTCACGTAGTCGGCCGCGCGCACGGCAGCGATCGTCTCGGCTGAGAGCGGCTCGGCGACGCTCTCGTAGAGGTCGAGCACGTCGACCTGCGCGCCGCGCGCGCGCAGCGCTTCGGGCAGCACGTCGCGGCCGCCGAGCGCTCGTGCGACGAGCGCTCGTGTGACCGGCACGTCGAGAAGCGCCTCGACCAGGCCCTCGCCGAGCGAGCGCTCGGCGGTGACATCGGCGGTGATTCCGTGCGCAGCGAGCTCGCTGCTCGTGCCCGCTCCGATCGAAGCGACGCGCGCGCCGGCCAGCGCTCGCGCGTCGCGTTCGCCAGCCGCCAGCCGCGCGAACAGCTCGCTTGCTGCGTTCGCGCTCGTCACGCAGACGAGGTCGTAGCCGCTCGGGTCGAGCGGTGGGCCGGGCAGCGGCCGCACGCGGATCGCGGGCGCCTGCACGACGTGCGCTCCGAGCTGTTGCAGCTCGCGCGCAAGCCCGCTGGACTGGGCTCGCGCGCGCGTAACCGCGACGGTCCGTCCGGCCAGCGGCGCCGGCGCGAGCCACGACAGCTGCTCGGTCATCGCCGCGACCGGGCCGACGACGGTGATCGACGGCGAGCCGACTTGCTCGCGCTCGACCAGCGCGGCGATCGTCTCGAGCGTGCCGAGCACCGTTCGCTGCGTCGGCAGCGTGCCCGACTCGACGACGGCCGCCGGCTCGTGCGCGACGCGGCCGGCGCCGATCAGCGATCTGGCGATCTGCGCGAGGCGGCCAACGCCCATGTAGAAGACGAGCGTTCCCGGAAACGACGCGAGCGCCGCCCAGTCGAGCTCGCTCTCGTCGCCGGTGCGGCCAGTCACGAACGCGACTGCGCGGGCGACGTTGCGATGGGTCACGGGGATCCCGGCGTAGGCCAGCGCGGCGACGCCGGCCGTCACGCCGGGCACGATCTCAAACTCGATTCCGGCCTCGCGCAGCGCCAGCGCCTCCTCGCCGCCGCGGCCGAACACGAACGGATCGCCGCCCTTCAGGCGCACGACCGTCTTGCCGGACTGCGCCCGCGAGACGAGCAGCGCCTGCGTGTCCGCCTGCGGCACCGACGCGCCGCCGCCCTCCTTGCCGACATACAGCAGCTCGGCGTCCGCACGAGCGCCGTCGAGCGCCGTCGACGGGATCAGTCGGTCGTAGAGGATCACGTCGGCGCTCGCGATCAGCTCGAGTGCGCGTGCGGTCAGCAGGCCCGGATCTCCGGGACCGGCGCCGACCAGATAGACGCGCCCGCCGTGAGCGGTCATGTTCCGACGGGCCAGTGCTCGACGTCGAGCTCGGACATCGGGAAGTGCTTTGGATTACCGGTGATCAAGCGGGCGTCCACGGCAACGGCGGCCGCGGCGATCAGGCAGTCGCCCTGACTGAGCGTGACTCCCTTGCGCGCGAAATCCCGGCGCCAGCGTCCGGCACGTTCGCCCTCGGCTCGACCGAGCGGCGCCAACTGCAGGCCGCCGAGGAAGCGCGTCACGATTGCCTCATCCTCGGCCTTCGTGCCACGCAAGACCTCATCGACGTTGACGGCGCAGATCCAAGGGACTCGGTCCGCGCCGCGAAGCTCACGGAGCCGACCGGCGACAGGACGGTCTCGTAGTGCGTCGATCAGGACGGTTGTGTCAAGCAGTAGCGCCAATCGTCAGCCGACGCGGCTCGGATCGCTGTAGCGCTGCGCGCGCACCCATGCCGCCGGATCGGCGTCCCACTCATGCTCACTCCCGGCGAGCGCGCCCAAGCCGGCTTCGATGTCGTCCCAGCGGCGCTCTTCGTCGAGCGCCCGGCGAAGCGTGTCGCTGATGTACGAGCTACGACGACGTTGCCCGACCCGCTTGTCCAACTGGTCTACGAGCTCGTCGTCCAGGCTGATGTGCAAACGCATGGCCACAAGGTAACACACAAATTGGCTGGCTAGCGCTCTGGCTGTCGCGGGCAGCGCCAGGCCGGTCAGCCGCGCGCGGCGCGCAAGATCTCCTCCGCGCCTGCCAGCGTGAGGCGCTCGGCGACGGCGCGCCCAAGCTCCTCTGGCGCGTCGTCGGCGCCCTGCAGTTCGTCCGCGATCCACGCCGAGCCGTCGGGCAGCCCGATCCAGGCGCGCAGGCGCAGGCGTCCAGCGCCCGCTCCGCTGCCATCCTCCCCGTCGCGTGTTGCCCACGCGCCGAGCGGCGTGTCGCAGTCAGCGTCCAGCGCGCGCGCGAGCGAGCGCTCGGCCAGCAGGCACGTAAGCGTCACGGCGTCGCCGATCGCCGCGAGCGCGTCGTGTGCGCGCGCATCGTCGGCGCGCGCCTGCAGCGCGAGCGTGCCTTGTCCTGGCGCCGGGACGAAGCGCGCCGGATCGAGCGGCGCGCCGCTCGCGTCCTCGCGTCCGAGCCGCTGCAGCCCGGCGCGTGCGAGCACGATCGCGTCGAGCTCGCCGTCGGCCAGCTTGCGCAGGCGCGTGTCGACGTTGCCGTGCATCGCGACCGGCTCGATCTCCGCGCGCGCCGCACGCAGTTGCGCGATCCGGCGCACGCTGCTCGTGCCGACGCGCGCGCCGCTCGGCAAGGCGTCGAGGCTCGCAGCGCCACACAGCACGTCCTCGCAGGCCGCGCGCGCCGGCGCAGCGACCAGCGCGAGCCCGTCGGCGAGCTCGCCTGGCACGTCCTTTGCCGAGTGCACGGCTACGTCGATCTCGCCGCTCAGCAGCGCGCGCTCGAGCTCTGAGACCCAGCGCGACTTGTCCTCGCCCGGCGGCGGTTCGCCCGGCGCGCCGTCGCCGGCGATCTCGCCGGGAGAGTCGTCGACGCCGGCCGACTCGCGGTCGCCGCGCGTGAGGATCGGAACGAGCTCGCCTTCGCCGAGCGCGTGCAGCACGAGCGTCGCCTGTGCCAGCGCCAGTGCGCTGGCACGGGTGCCGATGCGCATCAGCCCTCGCGGCGCCGACGTGCCCGCGACGGCACAGCGCCGTCGCTCGCACGCGCAGGCAAGTCATGCACCTCGGCGAGCGCCGCCGGCTGCTCCTGCGCTGACGGCTCGTCATCGCTCAGCGCAAACAGCTCGCGCACGAGCTCCAGGCTCGCATGGCCGCGCTCCTCGGAGAGGCTGCGCAGGCGGATCGTCGGCTCGTGCAGCAGTCGGCTCATGACCGAGCGCGCGACGGCCTCGATCCGCGCGAGGTCGCGCGGAGAGGCCGACTCCCAGCGCCCGGCGTTCTCGGCGAGCACGCGCTCGACGATCTCATTGCCGTGCTCGCGCAGCGCGCTGACCGTCGGCAGCGTCTCGAGCTGGCCGAGCCAGCGCGCGAAGCGGCGGATCTCCTGCTCGACGATCTCCTCGGCGCGCGGCGCCTCGCCCTCGCGCGTCGAGAGGTTGCGCGCGACTACGGCCTGCAGGTCGTCGATGTCGTAGAGGCTGACGCCGTCCAGTTCGGCGCACGCCGCCTCGACGTCGCGCGGCACGGCGATGTCGATCAACAGCAGCGGGCGCTCGCGTCGCTCGCGCATCACCAGCTCGAGCTCGTCGCGTCCGACGATCGGGTGCGGCGACGAGGTCGAGCACAGCACGATGTCGGCGTGAAGCAGCTGATCGGGCAGTTTGTCGAGGCCGACGACGACGCCGCCGAAGCGCTGGGCGAGGCTCAGCGCGCGATCGGCGTGGCGGTTGGCGACGAAGATCGTGCCGGCGCCCTGCTCGGACAACGCGCGCGCCGTCAGCTCGCTCGTCTCGCCGGCGCCGAGCACGACGACGTGGCGATCCTCGATGCTGCCGAGAACGCTCAGCGCCAGATCGACGGCAACCGACGGAATGCTGACGCGGCTGGAGCCGATCTCGGTCTCGCTGCGTACGCGCTTGCCGGTGCTCAGCGCGGCGGCGAACAGGCGGTTGGAGAGCGGCCCGGTGCAGCCGGACGCCATCGCCGACTCGTAGGAGCGCTTGACCTGTCCCTGGATCTCGGCCTCGCCGACGACCATCGAGTCGAGGCCGGCAGTGACGCGATAGAGCTGGCGCGCGGCGTCGCAGTTGCGCGGCGAGTAGATCGCCTCGGCGAGCTCCGTCGGGCGGATCGACGCGCGCTGAGCGAGCAGGCTCAGCACGTCGGACTCGGCGCGCACGGGGTCGCCCACCACGAGGTAGACCTCGGTGCGGTTGCAGGTCGAGATCACGACCGCCTCGCGCACCTCCGGCGTGTCGGCCGCCTGACGCGCGAACTCGAGGCCCTCGGCCTCGGTGAAAGCGAGCCGCTCGCGCAGCGCGACCGGAGCCGTCTTGTGCGAGATGCCGAGCGCAAGCAACTCGCTCATGCCAGCGTCTCCTGCGCCGACTCGCGTTCGCGCGCGGCAACGGCCTGCTCGCGCTCGAGCAGCTCGGCGAGGTCGCGCTCGATCCGGCTCTGGCGGATCGCCATGATCGCGACGTAGACGAGCACGAGCGCGAACAGCACGACATAGGCGCCGGCGACGTACTTGCCGGCCGTGTGCAGCGGCAGCGCCGGCAGCTCGGCGAGCAGTGCAGCGGCCATCAGGAGCTCGTCCTCGTGGCGCGCGCGGCGCCTGCGTGGCCGGGGCTCGCCGGGCCAGTCGCCGGAGCTGGCGAGCTAGCGCTCATCGCAGTCGCGTGCACGCTCGGCGCGGCGCTGCGTGCGCGGGGCGCCGGCGCGACGCCGGCGGCGATCTCCTCGCGGCGCTCGGCCAGCCGGCGAAGCGCGCGCAGCTGCATCCGCGTGTGCTTGACGGTCAACTCGTATTTGCACAGCGTCGTGAACAGCAGCACGATGCCCAGCAGCGAGACGAGGAACGTCAAGGCCATCTGCCACGGCAGGTTCGACGTGGCGCCGAGCACGCGCGGGTGCAGGTACGCGCTCGACGCGCGTACGGCAATGAAGTTGAGCGGCACGAACGCGCCGGCAGTAATGGCGAAGACGGCGGCGTAACGCGACTGGCGCTCGGGATCCTCGATCGCGAAGCGCAGCGGCTGATAGGTCGCGTAGAGCAGGAAGACGATCAGGAACGAGACGAGCGTCGGCTCGTCCCAGACCCACCAGTGCCCCCACGAGCCCTTCGCCCAGATCGAGCCGGTGATCAGCGTCGCGACGCCGAAGATCAGGCTCATGTGGATCGCGACGTACGAGCGCATGTCCCAGCGCGAGTCGCGCGTGCGCAAGTAGGCGATCGCGAAGATGCCGCCGAGCACGAAGCCGCAGAGCGCCGTGATTGCGAGCGGCACGTGCACGTAGAAGATCTTCTGCAGGAAGCCCTGTTCGGCTTCGAGCGGCGCCCAGAAGAAGACGAGCGCGAGCGCGACTGTCATGACGACGATCGTCGCGACGCTCAGCGCGCGGAGCCCCGTGCCGTAGCGGACGGCGCTTGCGGAGCTGCGCGTGGTGTCGGAGCCGCCGGCGAAATGCCGGCCCGAGGGGCTCATTTCAGTCCTCCAGGAGGAAGTCGAACAGGGCGAAGGCGATCAGCCCGAAGACCAGATCATAGAGCCCGAGCGTCAACAGCCAGCGCAGCGACGGGCCACTTGCGTGGCCGAGCGCCAGCAGCGGCGAGCTCGCGCGCGCGCCGCCGATCACGATCGGCACGAGCAGCGGCAGCGCGAGCAGCGGCCCGAGCAGGTCGCGCGCGCGCGTCTGCACGGCGAGCGCAGCGACGAGCGTGCCGATCACCGCGATGCCGACGTCGCCGAGCGCGAGCACGCCGATCAACGCCGGCAGCGCGTGCCCGAGCGACGGTCCGAGCAGCAGCAGGCCGAACGCCGGCACGGCGACGAGCTCGAGCACGAACAGGTAGGCGAGCAGCGTCAGCACCTTCGCGAACAGCATCGCGCTGCGCTCGACCGGCGCCAGCAGGAAGGCGTCGAAGCCGCCCTGATCGGCGTCGGCGACGAACAGCCGGTTGATGCCGAGGATCGCAGCGAACAGCAGCGTCACCCAGAGGATGCCGGCGGCGAGGTCGCCGTCGACGCTGTCGCGGTTCAGTGCGAAGTGGAAGACGACGAACGTCGTCACGGCGAACAGCGCCATGCCGGGCACCGACTCGAGCGTGCGCAGCTCGACGAGCAGCTCCTTGCGCAGCAGCGCGCGCACGACCGCGAACGTGCCTGCGCGTCCTCGCCGAGCGCCTGTGCCGAGCACCGGCTCGCCGCCGCCACGTGCGCTCGAATCGCCGGCCGCGCCAGTCGCGCCGTCCACCCCAGGCGTCCCCGACGCGCCGGGAATCGTCGCGCTCATCGGTACAGCCCCACGATCTCCTCCGGCTCGACGTCGGCGGCAGCCTTCAGCAGAGCGGCGCGCCCGGCGCGCAGCCCGAGCACGAGGTCGGCTTCGGCGAGGCCGCTGCCGGGGTCGTGGCTGCAGATCACGCGCGTGCGCCCGGAGCCGGCGCCGATCAGCGGGTCGACGAGCTCGACGGCGGCCGGGTCGAGGTTCGAGCGCGGCTCGTCGAGCAGCAGCAGCTCGGGCTCATGCAGCACTGCGCGCGCGACAGCGACGCGCTGGACCATGCCGCGCGAGAGCGTGCGCATCGGCTCGTCGGCGCGATGCTCCATGCCAACCTGTTCGAGCACGTCGTGCACGCGCTGCTCCTGAACGCAGTGCAGGCGCGCGTGGAAGCGAAGGTTCTCGCGCGCCGTCAGCTCGCGATAGAGCAGCGGCTCGTGCCCGAGCAGGCCGATCCGCCCGCGCACCGCCCAGGCGTCGCCGGGCAGGCTCTCGCCGAGCACGCGAACGCTGCCGGCGTGCGGCCGCAGCAGCGTTGCGAGCACGCGCAGAAGCGTCGTCTTGCCGGCGCCGTTCGGGCCGAACACGACGAGCGTCTGACCGCTGCCGAGCGACAGCGTCACTTCGCTGAGCGCCTCGCGCTCGCCGTAGTGCCGCGCGAGGCCGTCGACCTCGACTGCAGTCACGCTCAGGCTCTCGACACCTGCGGCGCTCGCTCGCTGCGCGCTTGCGCCGCGGCGATCAGCTCGCGCACGGCCGGCTCGCCGCCGCCGGAGGCGACGTCCGAGCGCAGCAGCTCGATCGGGTCGGGCGCGCCGTTGACGATGCCCTCGAAGAACTGCTTGCGGTCCTGATAGGTCGGCAGCGTGCCCTTCGCCCAGCCGCGCACCTCGTTCAGCAGCACTGCAAGGCGCGCATACGGAGCGCCGTACTGCGCTTCGATCTCGCGCTTCATCCGCTTCGCCAATGCCGGCGAGGCGCCGGCCGTCGAGATCGCGATCGCGAGCGGCCCGCTGCGCACGATCGCCGGCAGGATGAAGTTGCACAGCGGCGGCACGTCGACGACGTTGACGAGCATCGCGCGACGCTCGGCGTCGTCGTAGACGGCGATGTTGACGTCGGTGTCGTCTGTCGCTGCAATCGCCATGAAGACGCCCTCGAGATCGCTCGCGCCGGCGTAGGAGCGCTGCAGCCACTCGATCGAGCGCTCGCGCGCGTACTGCTGCAGAGCCGGCTCTGCCTCCGGCGCGATCAGCGTGACGGCGGCGTCGCACGCGAGCAGCCCCTCGACCTTCTCCAGCCCGATCTCACCGCCGCCGACGACGAGGCAGCGCCGTCCGGTCAGCTTCAGACAGGCGATGTAGAACGGCGTGTCGAGCATGCCCTGCACGCAGCTCTGGTCGCAGATTCCCTTGCGCAGCTGACAGACGCACTCCTTACCGGCATAAGCCTGAGCGGGCATACCTGAAAGGGTAGCCGTCGAGGGATGGCCGGGCCACATGTGGCCCGGCCGG
>DATBBG010000058.1:0-3882 GCA_036271095.1 Solirubrobacteraceae bacterium | reverse complement strand
CGTGCTCGTCGTTGAAGATGAAGTGCTTGCGCGCGGAGCCGAAGTCCGGCTTGAGCACGCTCTCGGCCGTCGCCATGGCGGGCGCTCTCCTTGTCGTCGTTGCAGTTCGTGCGGGCGTGCCGTGACGCTAGCGCCCGCGCTCGGAAAAGTAAACAGTAGAGCTTGCTACTTCTTGCGCGTCCTGCGACCGAGTGTTTCGCAAGCGCCGTTTCGGGCATTTCTCGGCAATGCGAACAAAGCGAATCTCCACGACAGCCGCCCGCAACGCGATCGCGATCGCCTCACTCGGCGCGATCGTCACCGCGACAGCCGCGCCGGCGGCAGCCGCGCCGAATCCGGCGCAGTCGCCCGAACTGCAGGCGCTCGAGCAGCGCATGAGCGAACTGACCGTCACGAGCGAGCGCTTCAGCGGCAGCATCTCGTTCGGCGGCAAGCTGCCGCGCAAGGCCGCGGCGCTGCGTGATCTGGAGATAACGGTCTCCGGCGAACAGAGCCTCACGCCGCCGGTCGCGAGAGTCACGACGACCGTCGCCGGCAAGAGCTCGACGCTGATGCAGATCGGCAACGTGCTGTACATCCGCGAGCCGGCGCTCGCGCGCCACGACGGTGGCCGGCCGTGGGTCAAGCTCGACGAAAGCGCGCGCGACAAGCTGTTCGGCTCCAATCCAGGCCTCGGCAGCAGCACCGGACTGGGCGGATCGAGCGGCGCGACCGCGCCGCAGAGCTTCGAGAGCGACGCCGAGCTGCTCGAGAGGTCCGCCGACGTGCGCGCGCTCGGCCCGTCGACCGTCGAAGCGCAGGCGGTCAGCGGCTTCGCCGGCACGCTCGACGCGAGCAAAGCCGCCGGCGGGCTGCTGCCGAAGAAGCTGATCGGCGAGTTGCATCGCAAGCACGTGAAGATCTCGGCGAGCTTTCAGATGTTCGTCAGCGCGACCGGCGTGCCCGTCTCCACGACGCTGACGCTGAAGCTCGGCAAGCTGAAGCTGACGGCCGTCGACAACGTCGTCGCGATCAACTTCCCGGTCAGCGCCAACGTGCCACCGCCGCCCGGCGGCGAAACGATCACCGCCGCGGAACTCGAGCGCCTCGAACGCAAGGCGCGCGCGAAGCACAAGAAGAAGTAGCTCGTGGGTCGCGCGTTGCGCGGCTAAAGAGCGCGCCGCCGCCGCCGAAGATCGCGTCAAGCGGACGGTCCGGGACGGTCCGAGCGATCCGTTCGGACACTCTCGCCGCACTTGACCTTCCGAGGAGGACAGATGAAAGCTTCCAACCGCGTCGCGCCGCTGCTCGGCGCGCCGCTTCTGATCGGCGCGCTGCTCGGCGCGAGCGCAGCGCCGGCTACCGCTGTGGACTCGGCGCCGGCGCCGGCGCCGGCGCCCAGCGTCGCAAGCATCCCCGCCGCCGTGCAGCCGCTCGTCGCGAAGATCGCGCAGCAGACGGTCAACAGCGAGCGCTACTCGACGACCGACCACACCGCCGGCACGCTCACGGTCACGCACCACGGCAAGCGCGTCAAGCTGGTCAAGAACGAAATGAAGATGTCGGTCGGCGAAGCGAGCCTCGCTCCGCTGCTCGGCAAGGTGTTCGCCAAAGGCAGCTCGGGCGCGCTTTCGCAGATCGCGATCGGCACGACGTCGTACGCCTATGCGCCGTATGCCTACGAGCCGACGCACAACGGCAAGCGCAAGCGCAGCTCGCGTCCCTGGCTGCGCCTCGAAGACGTCAGCGCCGCGACGCTGTTCCCCTACCACGGGCAGAACAACGCGAGCATCGAACTGAACGCCGGCGGCAGCGGCAGCTACGCCGAACTGATCAACCTGCTCGCGACGGCCGATGGCGCGGTCCGCATCGTCGGTCCGGCGACGGTCGACGGGCAGCAGACGACAGAGCTGGCCGCGACGGTCGAACCGCTGGCGCTGCTCGTCGGAGCGTCGAACGCGACGGTCAAGGACACGACGCAGCTCGAACTGTTCGTGACCGATGCCGGACTGCCGCTGCGTGTCGTTCGCTCCGAGCAATTCGGCGGCATCTCGATCACGCAGACGACCGACATCCTCGCGACGGACGTCACGGTGAGCGTCAAAGCGCCGCCGAAGCGCAAGACGCTCGGCCGGGCAGGGCTCGAAAAGCTGCTGGCGCCCAAAGGCCATAGGTAATCGCTCGGCGCCCGCGTCGCGCGGGCGCCGAAAGTAAGCAGTAGAGCTACCTACTTCGCGCTCCGTGCGCATTCGGGCTAGGATGCGCGCGTGAGCGACGGACCGGTTCTCTACGCACTCGACGAGTCGGGCGTCGCGACGATCACGATGGACGAGCCTGACACGCGCAACGCGCTGTCGGCCGAGATGCTCGCCGGGCTGATCGCGGCGTTCGAGCGCGCTCGCGACGAAGACGGCGCGCGCTGCGTCGTGCTCGCGTCATCGCACGAGCGCACGTTCTCGTCGGGCGCGAACCTCAGCGGCTTTGCGGCCGAGACGGCGCTCGTGCACAAGCACTTCGCCGGCGAGCGCTTCGTCTCGCTGTTCAAGGTGATCGGCGAGCTCGGCAAGCCGACGATCTGCGCCGCGCGCGGACACGTGCTTGCCGGCGCGCTCGGCATCGCGCTCGCCTGCGATCTGATCGTCGCCTCCGAGCAGGCCTCGTTCGGCACGCCGGAGATCAACATCGGCGCGTTCCCGTTCATGATCATGGCGCTGATCTACCGCAACGTGCCGCGCAAGCGCGCGAACGAGCTGCTGCTGCTCGGCGAGCGCTGGAGCGCCGAGCAGGCGCGCGAGGCAGGGATCGTCAACCGCGTCGTGCCGGACGCCGAGCTCGACGCGACCGTCGCCGACTGGGCCGGCAAGCTCGCGAGCAAGTCGCCGGTGATCATGCGCCTCGGCAAGCAGGCGATGCGCCGCCAGCTCGACATGCCGCTCGACGACGCGCTCGACTACCTGCGCGCGCAGTTGACGCTCGCGCAATCGACCGAGGACATCGTCGAGGGCGTCAGCGCGTTCTTCGAGAAGCGCGAGCCGCAGTGGAAAGGGCGCTGATGAGCACGACCGAGAAAACGTCGCTGCTGCGCCCGCTCGTCGAGGATCTGCACGCGCGCCGCGCGCAGATCGCGCTCGGCGGAGGTGAGGAGAAGATCGCCAAGCAGCATGCCGCCGAGAAGCTGACCGCGCGCGAGCGCCTGGCGCTGCTGATCGATACCGACGAGCGCACGGGCGAGAGCATGTTCGTCGAGCTCGGCATCCACGGCCGCCCGCACTCTGCGCAGCGCGCGATGGACGGCAAGAAGGCGCCGGCCGACGGCGTGATCACCGGCTACGGCAAGGTCGACGGGCGGCTCGTCGCGGTCTGCGCCTACGACTTCACGGTGATGGCCGGCTCGATGGGCATGACCGGCGAGCTCAAGGTCGGACGCCTGCGCGAGCTCGCGCTGACCAAGCGGATCCCGTTCATCTGGCTGCTCGACTCGGCCGGCGCGCGCATCCAGGAGGCAGTCGGCTCGCTGTTCGCCGGCTCCGGGCACCTGTTCCGCGAGGAGGTCGTGATGAGCGGCGTGATCCCGCAGATCGCCGCGCTGATGGGTCCGTGCGCGGCCGGCACGGCGTACATCCCCGGTCTCGCCGACTTCGTGCCGATGGTCAAGGGCCGCGGCTCGATGGCGCTTGCCGGACCGCATCTCGTGCGCGCGGCGATCGGCGAGGACGTCACGCAGGAGGAGCTTGGCGGCTCGCGCGTACACACGCGCAAGTCGGGCGTCGGCGACATCGAGGTCGCAGACGACGAGGAGTGCATCGCGAAGGTGAAGGAGTACCTCTCCTACATGCCGAGCAGCTGCGAGCAGCGACCGCCGCAGCTGCCCGCCGAGGATCCGATCGATCGCCGCGAGGAGGC
>DATBBG010000057.1:0-13136 GCA_036271095.1 Solirubrobacteraceae bacterium | reverse complement strand
GCGAGAGCGCGCCGAGCGTCGCGCGCAGCGAGCTCTCGCGCGCGAGCGCCGCGCGGAGCACGGGGATGTTCGCCGGCAGGGCGCGCGCCGGCAATGGCTGCATCCTGCCGTCGAGCTCGAGCACGACCTGCCCGTCGAGCTCCGCGATCCACCGCAACAGTGCGCCCGTCAAGAACGGCATGTCGCACGGCACGGCGAGCACGGCACGCTCGGGCGCGCGATCGGCGAGGAAGTCGAGCGCCGCGAGAATCCCGCACAGCGGGTGGCTCGGCTCGTCCGGCTCGAGGATCAAGCGCTCGGCGAGCGGCGGAAGCTCAGTCGCGCGCTTGGCGACGACGACCGCCTCCAGGTCGGCGTCGCGCACCGTCGTGAGCACGTGATCGAGCATCGATCTGCCGGCTAGCAGCGCGCTCGCCTTGGCGCCGCCGATCCGCGTTCCACGACCGCCTGCGAGCACCGCGACGAGCGCCGGCGAGGCCGCGAGCGGCCGCTCGCCTGCTGTGATCGCCATCACCATCGCGACTAGCGATCAGGCGTCTCGAACGACCACTCCCCGGCAAGCCAGACGCGCGTGTGGCCGCGCAGCTCGGCGATCCGCATCGCCAGATCCCGGCAGACCGGGCAGCGCAGCACGACGCCGGCGCCGCGATAGGCGCGGTGCGCGCCGATCGCGCTCTGTGTGCCGCACGACTGGCATACGCGCAGCGCCGTCGTGATCTCGGCGGCGAAGACCTCTTCGAGCAGGCCGGCGAGCGCGTTGCCGTCGAGCGCGTAGTCCTCGCTAGAGCTCGATGCCGGACTCGGATCGGCCATCGATCAGCCTCCGCTCGGGCCGAAGCGCTCGGCGTGGATCGCGCTCGGCGCATGGCCGAGCGCGACAAGTGCGTCGGCGGCGCTCTCGACGAACGCCGTCGGCCCGCAGAGGAACACGCGCGGGCGCTCGCTCGGCGGCGGCCCGAGCTCGGCGAGCATCGCGCGGTCGACGCGGCGCGCAAGCCCACTCCAGCCAGGCGGCTGGGCGCGCGTCAGCGTGATCTTCACGTCGATGCCCGGCTGTGCGCCGGCGCGCTTCAGCTCCTCGGCGAACAGCAGATCGTCGAGACTGCGGCTGGAGACGAGCAGCTCGATCCGTGTCGCGTCGGCGCGCGCGATGCGGTGGCGCGTCATCGCCATCAGCGGCACGAGACCGGATCCGCCGGCGAGCAGCAGCAGTGGGCCGCCGTCTGCAGTGCGCCAGGTGAAGTGCCCGCCGACCGGACCGCGCAGCTCGAGCTCATCGCCCGCGCGCAGCTCTTCGGTGAGGTAGGGAGACACCTCGCCGTCGTCGATTCGCTCGACGGTCAGCGCGAGCGGTTCCTCGGGCGCCGAGGCGATCGAGTAGGAGCGCTGCGCCTGGTAGCCGTCTTCGGCCGTCAGCCGCACGTCGACGTGCTGCCCGGCGAAATGCCCGGGCCAGGCCGGGTCGTCGAGCACGATCGTCTTCGCGTGCGCCGTCTCATCGCGCACCTCTCGCACGCCCGCGCTGTGCCAGCGGCTCGGCACGTGGACGAGCGGCGCCGACGCCGACGCCGACGCCGACGACGGCTCGCCCGCGGCCTGCTCGGCGAGCAGTGTCGGCTCCCCGCTCAGTCCCCCCAATAGCGCTGTTCCTTCCACGGGTCGCCGTGGTTGTTGTAGCCGGCCGCCTCCCAGAAGCCGGGCTGATCCTCGGGCGTCAACGTCAGCCCGCGCAGCCACTTCGCGCTCTTCCAGAAATACAGGTGCGGGACGAGCAGGCGCGCCGGCCCGCCGTGCTCGGCCTCCAGCGGCGCGCCGTCGAACTCGTAGACGACCCACCCCTGTCCCCCGGTCACGTCGGCGAGCGCGAGGTTCGTCGTGTAGCCGCCGTCGCACCACGCCGTGAAGTAGCCGGCGTCCGTCTCGACACCGGCCAGCAGCGTGTCGAGCGAGACCCCGGTCCAGCTCGTGCCGAGCTTCGACCACTTCGTCACGCAGTGGATGTCGACGGTGAACGTCTCCGTCGCAAGCG
The DNA here is from genome assembly GCA_036271095.1 of Solirubrobacteraceae bacterium. Lineage (GTDB taxonomy): Bacteria > Actinomycetota > Thermoleophilia > Solirubrobacterales > Solirubrobacteraceae > Palsa-744. Next base: position 11,107 of record DATBBG010000057.1, on the reverse strand, counting down.
CGCGGAACTGCTCCCACGTCCAGGAGACCGGCGCGGCGACGGCGCCACCGATCTGAAGGCTCCACTGGTCGGTCGGCGTGTGCGGCGTCGGACCGGCCGAGAGCACCGGAAAGTCGTTGACGACATACTGCCCCGGCGGCACTCGCGCAGGATCGACCTCGCGGCGCGGGCGGCCGCGAAATCCGCGGGAAATGGGTGCCATCGCTGCTCCGATCTCGAGTTGACGCGCCCCGACGCGAGCCCCCGGCCACACTCGCCGGTGAGATCGCGGATAGCTGTTTGTAACACGAGCTGGCCTCGCGCGGGCGCGCGCTCGCCGCGGCGCAAGGCGGTTTTGCGATATGCCTATGCAATGCCTAGGCAAGCAACACGCGACCTGTCGGTCGGAGAAGCCGCGAAGGCGCTCGGCGTGAGCGCCGACACGCTGCGCCGCTGGGATCGTGCGGGCAAGCTGCGCACGCATCGCGACGAGCGCAACCGCCGCCGCGTCTCCGCGGCCGAGGTGCGTCGGCTCAGTGCACGCCCGGCTCGCCATCGGACGGGAACGCAAGGCTCGGCGCGCAACCGCTTCGCCGGCACGGTGCGCTCGGTCGAGGTCGACGGCGTGATGGCGCTCGTCGAGCTCGAGGCGGGACCGTTTCTCGTGACCGCCGCGATCACGCGCGACTCGGTGCAGGAGCTCGGGCTCGCGGCGGGCGTGCGTGCGACGGCGACGGTCAAGGCAACCTCGGTGATGATCGAACGCGACTCCTGACGGTCGCGGAAGGGAGAGGACGTGAGAGGTAAGACGAGGCGCTCCGGCGCGAGACGGACGAAGGCATTCGAGGCGAGGAAGGCAAGCTCTGGCATCGCGGTGCGCGCGAAGTTGCGTGCGACGGGTATCGCCGCCGGGATCGTGCTCGCGCTCGGAATCGCCGGCGCCACGACGCCCGGCGCGGTCGCGGCGCCCGGTCGCGGCGCGAGCGCTTCAGCGAGCGGAACTGTCACAGCGCTGTTCGCGGGCTCACTGCTGAACTACATGGAACACGACTTCGGCCCGTCGTTCGCGAAGGTGAGCGGCTTCGGCTATCAGGGCTTCGGCGGCGGCTCGACCGAAGTCGCAGCCGAGATCAAGGGCGGCGTGCGCCAGGGCGATGTGTTCATCAGCGCGGCCGCGGCCGCCGACAACCTGCTCGAAGGATCGGCGAACGGCAGCTGGGTCTCGTGGTACACGACGTTCGCGGCCTCGCCGCTGATGCTCGCCTACAACCCGAGCAGCTCGTTCGGCAAGCAGCTCGCCGAAGGCAAGCCCTGGTACCAGGTGCTGACCGAGCCGGGCATCCTCGTCGGGCGCACCGACCCGAAGCTCGATCCGAAGGGCGTCCTCACGGTCGAAGCCGTCGAAAACGCCGCGAGCAAGCTGAAAGACCCGGCGCTGTCAACGGCACTGAGCAGCTTCCCCGTCTACCCGGAGACCGCGCTCGTCGGACGGCTGCAGTCCGGCCAGCTCGACGCCGGCTTCTTCTACGCCGTCGAGGCGTCCTCGGCGAAACTGTCGACGGTCAGCCTGACGCCGGTCTACAAGGTCGCCGACTACACGCTGACGATTCTCAACAAGGCGCCCAACCCGTCCGGGGCGGCCGCGTTCGTGCGCTATCTGCTCAACGCGCAGCGCAGCTACACGCTGAAGAAGAACGGACTGACGGCGCTGAAGCCGATGTTCTCCGGCAAGGTCGCGAGCGTGCCGGCGAGCCTGCGCACGCTCGTCGGCGCGACGAAGCCGGCGAGGGCGAACGCAAAGCAGCCGAAGAAGAAGTGATCAGGCGAGCGAGCAGCCCGCTGCCGTGGCTCGGCGGGCTGCTCGCGCTGTACCTGCTCGCGCCGATCGTCGCGTTTGTCGTGCGCCTCGGTGAAGGCGTCTCGGCGGCGCCGGGCGTCGGCTCGGCGCTCGTCACCTCGCTGCTGACGGCGACGATCTCAGCGGCCGTGATCGCGCTGCTGGGCACGCCGCTGGCCTACGTGCTGGCGCGCACGCACGGCGCACTCGGACGTGTGCTGACGGCGCTCGTCGCACTGCCGCTGGCGCTGCCACCGCTGATCAGCGGCCTGCTGCTGCTGTACGTGCTCGGTCCACGCACGGCGCTCGGAGAACTGCTCGGCCACGGGCTGACCGAATCGCGGCTCGGGATCGTGCTCGCGCAAACGTTCGTCGCCGCGCCATTCCTCGTGATCGCGGCACGCGCGGCGTTCGCGTCGGTCGATCCGGCACTCGAGGACGTCGCCGCCTCGCTCGGCCACGGCCGCCTCGCGCGCTTCTGGCGCGTCGCCGTGCCGGCGGCGCTGCCGGGGATCGGTGCCGGCCTGCTGCTCGCCTGGCTGCGCTCGTTCGGCGAGTTCGGCGCGACCGTGATCATCGCCTACCACCCCTATTCGCTGCCGATCTTCACGTACGTGCAGTTCGACGAGACCGGCCTGCCGGCGACGATGCTGCCGATCGCCGTCGCGCTCGGCGCGGCGCTGGCGGTGCTGCTGCTGATCAGCGTACGCCTGCCGCGTCGCCGTCATCCGCGCACGGCCGTCACGGCAACCGCGCCGCGCGGCGCCGCAACCCCTCCCCTGCCGCTCGACTTCGCCGTCTCGAAGCAGCTCGGCGACTTCGCGCTGACGGTCGCCTTCAGCGCGCGCGCGACGCGGATCGCGCTGCTCGGCGCCTCCGGCGCCGGCAAGACGCTGACGCTGCGGCTGCTTGCCGGGCTCGCCGCGCCGGCGCCGGGCGGGCATGTGCGTGTCGGCCGTCGCTCGCTGGGCGCGCTCGCGCCCGAGAAGCGCGCGATCGGCTACGTACCGCAACAGCCGGCACTGCTGCCGCGGCGGACCGTCTGGCGGCAGGTGAACTTCGGCGTAGCAGCGTATCCGGGGCTGGCAGCATGGTGGATCGAGCGGCTCGGGCTCGCCGGGCTCGAGGATCGCTACCCGGACGAGCTCTCCGGCGGCCAGCAGCGACGCGTCGCGCTCGCGCGAGCGCTCGCCGTCGCGCCGAGCGTGCTGCTACTCGACGAGCCGTTCACGGGGCTCGACGTGCCCGTGCGCGATCGGTTGCGCCGCGAGCTGCGCCGGCTGCAGCGCGAACAGGGCCTGAACACGGTGATCGTCACGCACGATGCCGAAGAGGCGGCGCTGCTCGCCGACGAGATTCTCGTGCTCGACGACGGCCGTGTGCTGCAGGCCGGCGCGCGCGCGTCGATCTTCGACGCGCCCGCATCGCCGCAGGTTGCCGCGCTGCTCGGCATCGCGAACACGCACCGCGGCATCGTCCTCGCACCACAGCTGATCCGCAGCGAGCAGGCCGAGCTCGACGTTCCGCCGCGCGGGCTCGCGCCGGGCGCCGAGGTGATCTGGTCGGTTCGCCCCGAGCGGATCGAAATCGCCTCTGACGGCCGCTACGAGGCGATCGTGCTCGACGAGGTCGACCTCGGCTCGAAACGCGAGCTGACGATCGCGCTCGGCGGCACGCTCGAGCTGACACTGCGCACGCTCGAGCAGCTTGCGCTGAGCCCCGGCGAGCCGCTGCGTGTTGAGATCGATCCGACGGCGATCTCGGTCTGGGCGGTTCAGCCGCCGATGTAGGACATCTCGATCTTCGCCGCGCGCCCCAGTGACTCGGCCGCGACGTCGTGCTCGGTCCGGAGTCGCTTCGGCGGCTCGGGGGGCGTCCCGCCGCGTTCCACGCCGCGAGCGCGCTCGGCGCGCAGCTCCGAGTAGCGGTCAGCGCGCGAGCTCCAGATCAGCTGCAGCCGCGCGGCGAGCTGCGCGTCGCTTGCGCCGGCGCGCAGCAGCTCGCGCAGATCGTTCCCACGCTCGGCGAACAGGCACGTGAACAGCTTGCCGTCGGCAGAGAGGCGCGCGCGGGCGCAGCCGCCGCAGAACGGCTCGCTGACCGAGTGGATCACGCCGATCTCGCCGGCGCCGTCGCGGTAGGCCCAGCGCGTGGCGACCTCGCCGTCGTGCGCCGGCGCAAGGCGCAGCAGCGGCCAAAGCTCGCCGATCGTCGCGAGGATCTCGCTCGCCGGCACGACCTCGTCCAGGCGCCAGCCGTTCGACGAGCCGACGTCCATGTACTCGATGAAGCGCAGCACCTGCGAGCGCGCACGGAAGTGCTCGGCCATCGCCGCAACACAGTGGTCGTTGACGCCACGCCTGACGACCATATTGACCTTGACCGGAGCCAGCCCGGCGTCCTGGGCCGCCTCGATCCCCTCGAGCACGCGCGCGAGCGGGAAGCGCGTGTCGCTCATCGAGTGGAAGACGTCCTCGTCGAGCGCATCGAGGCTGACGGTCACGCGATCGAGCCCGGCGCGCGCGAGCTTCTCGGCGTGCACCGCCAGCGCGGTTCCGTTCGTCGTCAGCGCGACGTCCTCGATCCCGTCGATCTCGGCGAGCATCGCGACGAGCACGTCGAGCTCGCGCCGAAGCAGTGGCTCGCCGCCGGTCAGCCGGACCTTGCGAACGCCCTGGCTGGCGGCGACGCGCGCGACGCGCGCGATCTCCTCGAAGCTCAGCAGCTCTGCGCGATCGATGAAGCGGTACTCGCTGCCGAACAGCTCGCGCGGCATGCAGTACGGGCAACGCAGGTTGCAGCGGTCGGTCACCGACACGCGCAGGTCGCGCAACGGACGGCCGAGCCGATCGGTCGGATTTGCCATCCCGGCTCACGATACCCGGACAAACGTGGAGCTACGCTCTGGCGATGAACGCCGAGCTGATCGAGATCGACGACGCGCGACAGCGAGTGCTCGACTGCACGACGCCGCTCCCAAGCGAGCGCGTGCGGCTCGCCGACGCGCTGGGACGCGTGCTCGCCGAGGGCGTCGGCAGCGACGGGCCGATCCCGCCGTTCGACAGCTCAGCGATGGACGGCTTCGCGCTGCGCTTCGCCGACGTGTGCGAGGCCGGCGCGGAACGGCCGGTGAGGCTCAGCGTCGTCGCCGAGTCGCGCGCCGGGCATCCTTCCGCGCGCGCCGTCGGTGCCGGCGAGGCCGTCGCGATCTCGACCGGAGCGATCGTGCCACCAGGCGCCGATGCGATCGTGCCGGTCGAGCGAACGCACGCGCACAACGGACATGTCGACGTGCTGGCGGCGGTGCCGGCCGGCAACGACGTGCGGCGTGCCGGCGAGGACATCGGCGCGGGGCAGCCGGTCCTCGCCGCCGGCGAGGTGCTCGGTCCAGCACAGCTCGGCGTGCTCGCGTCGGTCGGCCGAGCGCAGCTCGCGTGCTCGCGGCGCCCACGCCTGGCGCTGCTGACGACCGGCGATGAGCTCGTCGAGCCCGGGCACGAGCTGCCGCGCGGCTCGATCTACAACTCGAACTCCTACGCTGTCGCCGCGCTCGCGCGCGAGGCCGGCGCCGAGGTGCAGCCGACCGCGACCGCGCGCGACCGCACCGAGACGACCTCGGCGGCGATCTCCGACGCGCTCGCGGACTGCGACGTGCTCGTGATCTGCGGCGGCGTCTCGGTCGGCGCGCACGACCACGTCAAGGCGAGCCTCGCCGCGCTCGGTGTCGAGCAGCGCTTCTGGGGTGTCGCGCTGAAGCCGGGCAAGCCAACGTGGTTCGGCCTGCGCGATCGCACGCTCGTCTTCGGACTACCGGGCAACCCGGTCTCGGCGATCGTCACGTTCACGCTGTTCGTCGCGCCGGCGCTGCGCGCGCTGGCCGGTGCAGCGGCAGACGCGGCCCGCACTACAGCCACAATCGCCGTCGACTACGCCAAGCCAGCCGGCCGCGCGCACGCCGTACGCTGCCGGCTGCGCGCCGGCGACACCGGATGGACGGCCGCGCCGACCGGCGCGCAGGGATCGCACGTGCTGACGTCGATGCTCGACGCCGACGCGCTCGCGCTGATCCCGTCGCAGAGCACCGGAGTGCGCGCCGGCGAGCGCGTCGTGGTCGAGCTGCTGCCCGGCGCGCGCCCGGGGTTCGGATGACCGTCAGCGTGCGGCTGTTCTCGATCCTGCGCGAACGCGCCGGGCGCGAGCGCGTCGAGTTGCAGCTGCCCGACGGCGCGACGGTCGCCGACGCGCTGGCCGAGCTCGCGCGACTGCCGTCGCTTGGCGACGTGCTCGCGCGGCTGCCGGTACAGCTCGCTGTCAACCGCGACTACGCCTCGACGGAGATGCGACTTGCACCGGACGACGAGCTCGCGCTGATCCCGCCGCTGAGCGGCGGCGCGGGGCCGGTGACCGGCGACGAGGCGAGTGCCGCGGCCGGCGGCCCTGACGGCGCTCGCGACTCGGCCGACAAGCGAAGCGCCGCGCCGCGCGTCCACGTCGCCGTGAACAAGCGCCCACTCGATCTCACGGCGCTCTCGGCGACCGTCGCCGATCCGCGCGCCGGAGCGATCGTCACCTTCCAGGGCGTTACGCGCGAGGTCAGCAGGCTCGACTACGAGGCCTACACCGAGATGGCGAGCGAGCGAATCGCGCTGATCGCGCGCGAGTGCGCCGCCGCGCACGAGCTCTGTGCGATCGCCGTCGAGCACCGCGTCGGGCGCGTCGCGCTGTCACAGCCGAGCGTGATCGTCGCCGTCTCCGCGCCGCACCGAGGCGAAGCGTTCGCGGCCGCGCGCAAGGCGATCGATCGGATCAAGGCCGAGGCGCCGATCTGGAAGGTCGAAGTCGACGCCGACGGGCAGGCGCGAGGGGTGCCGGGAACGCCGGCGCCGGGCGCACTTGCGCCGGAAGCGGCAGTAACGCCGACGACGAACGCCGCGCGGCGGGACTCACGCGGATGAGCGAGGAGCGCTTGACGCACCTAGACGAGCACGGCCGCGCGCGGATGGTCGACGTCGGCGCCAAGGACGCGCGCGAGCGCGTCGCGCGAGCGCGAGCGCGAGTGCGGATGTCTGCCGCCACGGCGCGCGCGGTCGCGGCCGGCGACGCGCCGAAGGGCGAGGTGCTGGCAACCGCGCGGATCGCCGGCGTGCAGGCGGCGAAGCAGACCGGGCTGCTGATCCCGCTCGCGCATCCGATCACGTTGACGCTGATCGACGTGAGCGCGCGCGTCGACGTCGAGCAGGGCCTCGTCGAGCTGACGAGCGAGGTGCGCGCGGTCGATCGCACGGGCGTCGAGATGGAGGCGATGACAGCGTGCGCAGTCGCAGCGCTGACGGTCTACGACATGGTCAAGGGACTCGAGCGAGGCGTCGAGATCGAGCAGGTCGTGCTGCTCGAGAAGACCGGCGGGCGCAGCGACTGGCGCCGCGCGGAGGATTGAGTGGCGCGCCGCGCGGTGATCCTCACGATCAGCACCTCGAAGGCCGCCGGCGACGGCCACGACGAGAGCGGACCACGCCTGGCCGCGCTGGCGCAGCAACTCGTGGCCGAGGTCGCGAGCGTCGAGGTGATCGCCGACGAGCAGGCGCTGATCGAAGCGCGACTGCGCCACTGGTGCGACGTCGAGCGCTGCGAGCTGATCCTGACGAGCGGCGGCACCGGCCTCGCGCCGAGTGACGTCACACCGGAGGCGACGCGTGCGGTGATCGAGCGCGAGGCGCCTGGCATCCCGCAGGCGATGCGCGAAGCCTCGCGCGCGCACACCGAGAACTGGATGCTCTCGCGCGCGCTTGCCGGTACCCGCGGGCGCACGCTGATCGTCAACTTTCCCGGCAGCCCGGCGGCGATCGAGCAGACCGGCGAGGCGATCGCCGCGCCGTTGCGCCACGCGCTCGCGCTGCTCTCGGGCGGAGACGCCGGGCATTGACCGCGGACGGCAGCATTCGCGTCGCGGCGCTGAGCACGACGCCGGTCAAGGGCCTGCGGATCGCGATGCCGCGAGGCGTCGAGCTGGAGCGCTCGGGCGCGCACGGCGATCGGCGCTTCTACCTGATCGACGATCGCGGGCGGATGATCAACGGCAAGCACTCGGGCGCGCTCAGCGAGATCGCGGCGGCGCTCGACGACAACGAGCGGCTGACGTTGACGTTCGCCGACGGCGCGCGCGTGAGCGCCGCGACCGAGCTCGGCGAGCGGGTCGAGACGCGCTTCTTCTCCGATCCGCGCACGGCGCGGCTCGTGCGCGGCCCGTTCTCGGCGGCGCTCAGCGAGCACGCCGGCGAACCGCTGCGCCTCGTGTGCGCGGCAGACGGCGCCTCGGCGATCGATCGTGGCGCCGACGGCGCGGTCAGCCTGATCTCCTCGGCCTCGCTGCGGCGACTGGCCGAGGTGGCAGGCGAGCCGCGAGTCGACGCGCGGCGCTTTCGCATGACGATCGAGGTCGAGGGCGTCGAGCCGTTCGCCGAGGATCAGTGGCTCGGCGAGGCTGTGCGGGTCGGCGATGCCGTGATCGTCCCGCGCGGGCACGTCGGGCGCTGCATCGTCACGAGCAGAGACCCCGAGAGCGGCCGCGTCGACCTGCCGACGCTCGACCTGCTGCGCTCGTTTCGCGACGGTCTCGACACGACCGAGCCGCTTGCGTTCGGCGTCTACGGCGAAGTGCTGCAGCCGGGCGCGATCGCGCTCGGCGATCGCGTCGAGCTCGACATCGATGGTTCGCGCTTGCAGCCGCGGGTAAGCACCGATCGTGATGAGTAAACGGCAATCGAGCGGCTACGCGATCCTCGACCCGAACGATGCGAGCGACACCTATGCGGACTCGGATGTTCCCGGCGAGTTCCGCAGCCTCACCGACGCGCTCGGTTGCGAGCAGCTCGCGCTGACCTTGATCCGCGTGCCGGCACACTCGGACTTCGAGCAGGGCAGCGGCCACTTCCACGGCGAGATCGAGGAGATCTACCTGTTGACGCGCGGAACGCTGACGATCCGACTCGGCGAGGACGTTCATACGATCAGCGCGCCTGAAGCGGTCCGGGTCGACGCCGGCACGCCGCGCTCGCATCGCAACGAGGGCGACGAGGCGGTCGAGCTGTGGGCGATCTCGCGCAAGCTCGGCCGTCGCGACGCGACGAAGATCGACGACTTCTGGGACGCCTCGCCGCAGGCTTTGCAGCACCGCGACTGAAACGATCGCCCGCCGCTGCTGACGGTACCGGCGGCGAGGCCGTTCAGGCCTGACCGCCGGCTTTGCGCTCGATGCCGTCGCCTTCTAGCACCGGCGCGAGCGCGGAGTGGACGAGCAGTCCGGGCAGCATCGGCGCGAGGAAGTTGACGACGCGGTAGGCGACGACCGATAGCAGCGCGTGCGCGGCGGGCACGTGGACCCAGATCAGCGCGAGCGTCAGCAGCGCCTCGGTGATGCCGGCGCCGCCGAGCGGAAGCGAGCGGCGGCTGGCGGCGTAGCCCGTGGCATAGGCGACGACGAGCGCCGGCACGGACAGCACGACGCCGAAGCAGCGCAGCGCGAAGGCCAGGCAGGCGATCTCAGCAGCCCAGTAGACGGCCATGCCGACGAGCGCCGACGGCCGCTCGAGCGGGCGCAGGACGATCGTTCGCAGCACCTCGACGCCGGCCAGGATCTCGCCGATCGAGCGACGGAAGCCGCCGTCGGAGCGCTGGAAGTAGTCGAGGATGCGCGGCTGCGTCGCCCACCAGGCGAGCGCGAAGCCTGGAGGCACGGCGAAGACCCACGGCAGCGTCAGCACGAGCGAGGCGCGATTGGATTCGAGCAGCAGGATCAGCGCGCAGATGCATGCGGCCGGCGCCAGCAGGACGTACTCGATCACGCCGAGCGCGAGCACCTGGCGTCGAGCGCTGCGGCGGCTGCTGTGGACGGCGCGCAGCGCTCGGCGGTCGAACGAGAAGCCGCCGAGCGGGACGAACGGGCCGAAGCCGGCGACGACAAGCCGGACCGCGAGCAGCAGCGAGAAGACCTTCTGACCGGTCGCGAGGATCGTCGCGCGATATGCCAGCGCATAGCCGAAGTAGGCGACCAGCTCTACTCCAAGCGCCGCGAGCAGCCAGATCGGTTCGATCTGCTCGAAGGTGTGCCAGAGCGCTCGCGGACTGTCCGAAGCGGCGATGCCGACGACCGTCCCGCCGGCGATCAGAAGCGACAGGAGCGTTACGAGTCGGGGTCGCCGTTGGAGAGCTTTCATCGCAAGCGCGCCGCGCGCGACGCGCCGTCTGCATGGTAGGCGCGCACCACGAGTCCGGCGACGGTCGCCTAACGCACGCCGGCTAGCCGAGGGCCCGTTCGAGGCGCACGCCCAGCTCCAGCAGCGGCTCGTCGCATCCGGGCCGCGCGAGCAGCTGGACGCCTACCGGGAGCCGGCCAGCGAGCCCCAGCGGAACGCTCAGGACTGGGCCCGGCGCCTGCGTCAGCGGGACCGTGCAGGCGAGCAGCGCGTCTCGCAGCGAGTCGACGCGCCCGCCGTCGAAGCGCCACTCCTGCGCGTCGCGCGCCGGCGCCGGGATCGCGCAGCCGGGCGCGAGCAGAGCCGTGCCGGACGGTGTCGCGCGATCGATCGCGGCGGCGATGCGAGCGCGGTCGCGAAGCGCGCGTGTGCGTCGCTCGGGGCCGATCTCGCGCGCGCTGCGCACGCGCTCGCGCACCTCAGGCCCGAGCTCGTTCTCGGCGACGCCGAGCGCGTCGACGGAGTCGGCGGCCTGCGGCAGCTGCACGTCGCGGTGAACGGCAAGAGCGCCGTCGAGCTCGGCGATCGCAACCGCGTCGACGCGCAGGCCGTCGTCGGCAAGCGCGCCGGCCGCGCGCCGCACGGCCGCGGCGACAGCCGGCTCGCAGACGTCTGCGTCGAGCATGCGATCGATCACGAGCACGCGATCGATCGGTCGCGCACGGCCGGCCTCGCCCTTCCCCGTCCGGCTCGGCGCGCGCGGCAGCCCGGACGTGCTGCCGCCGGCAGCGCCGTGCTTGCTCAGCGCTGCGAACAGCAGTTGCAGGTCCGCAACGCTGCGCGCGAGCGGGCCGACGACGTCGTAGGACGGCGCCAGCGGGAGTGCGCCGCGAACCGACAGGCGGCCGTGCGTCGGGCGCAGCCCGGCGAGCCCGCAGAGCGCGGCCGGGACGCGAATCGAGCCGCTCGTGTCGGTGCCGAGGCCGGCGATCGCGAGACCGGCTGCGACGGCGACGGCCGGGCCCGAGGAGGAGCCGCCCGGCAGGCGCGCCGGATCGTGCGGGTTCCGGCACGGCGGGCGGTGCGGGTTGCGACCGTC
>DATBBG010000056.1:0-47472 GCA_036271095.1 Solirubrobacteraceae bacterium | reverse complement strand
CGACGGCGAGTTCCAGCTCGACTAGCGCCGCGGCCCGGCCGCCGCGCGGCCCGGCGGGTACGGCGCCACCGCCGCCAGGGCGCGCGGGCGGGGGCTCAGCGCGTGCGCGGCGGTAGCTTGACGATGCCGACGAAGAACTCGTCGATCTGACGGACGATCTCGCCGAAGCGCTCGAAGTCGACCGGCTTCGTCACGTACGCGTTCGCGTGCATCTCGTACGAGCGCAGGACATCCTCCTCGGCCTGCGACGTCGTCAGCACGACGACCGGAATCGTCGACAGCCGCGGGTCGCCCTTGATCTCCGCGAGCACCTCCGCGCCGCTCTTGCGCGGCAGGTTGAGGTCGAGCAGGACGAGGTCGGGGCGCTCCAGCGAGGCGTACTCGCCTTCGCCGCGCACGAACTTCATCGCCTCGACGCCGTCGCTGACGACCGACAGCACGTTGCCGACCTTGTTCTCCGCAAACGCCTCGCGGATCAGCATCACGTCGCCCGGGTCGTCCTCGACGAGCAGGACCGAGATCAGGTCGGCGTTCATTGCTGGGTCTCCTCGATGATCGGAAAGGTGAAGCGAAAGCAAGCGCCGCCGGAATAGTCCGGATCGAGCCAGATCTCGCCGCCGTGATACTCGACGATCTTGCGCGCGAGCGCCAGTCCGATGCCCGTGCCTTCGTATGCCTCGCGCGAGTGCAGCCGCTGGAAGATCATAAAGATTCGCTCGACATAGTCGCGTTCGATTCCGATTCCGTTGTCGGCGACTGCGATCTCCCACATCTCGCCGGAGCGCCGCGCGTCGATCTGCACGAGTGGCAGCTGCTCGCCGTGGAACTTCAGCGCGTTCGAGATCAGGTTCTGGAACAGCGACACGAGCTGCGCGCGATCGCCGCTCACGATCGGCAGCTCGCCGACGAGCACGCGACCGTCGTAGCTGCGTAGCTGGTCGGCAACCGAGGACTCGGCCGCCGCGACGACCTCGCCAAGCGCGACCGGCTCCGGCTCGCGTCCGCTGCGCCCGACGCGCGAGAACGCGAGCAGGTCGTTGATCAGCACCTGCATCCGCTTTGCGCCGTCGACGGCGAACTCGATGTACTGCTCGGCGCGCGCGTCCAGCTGGTCGCCATAGCGCTGCTGCAGCGCCTGGCAGAAGCTCGCGACCTTGCGCAGCGGCTCCTGCAGGTCGTGTGAGGCGACGTAGGCGAACTGCTCCAGCTCGGCGTTCGAGCGCGTCAGCTCGAGTGCTTGCGACTCCAAGCGCTCGCGCCCTGCTTCGACGCTTGCCAGCTCCTCGACGATGCGCTCGCGCATCGCATCGATCTCGGCGCCCATCTCGGCAACCTCGCGCGGACCGTCGGCGATCTTCAGCGGCGTCGAGAACTCGCCGCCCGCGACGCGACGAGCTTCGGCGCCGAGGCTCGCCAGCGGCAGCGTGATCGTGCGGCGCAGCACGAAGCCCGCCGCGAGCACGCCGCCGAGGATCAACAGACCGGCGACGATCAGCAGCAGTTCGAGTTCGTCGGCCGCGCTCTGCAACGCCTCGCGCGCCCGCGTGTCGCTGTGTTCGAGCACTTCGCGCAGGTCGCTGAGCGAGACCCTGAGCGCGTCGAACTGGCGCTTGCCCTCCAGGCCTGTCCCGATCGCCTGCCTCGCCGCCAGCTTTGGGTTCGCAAGCGCCGGCGCGACAAATTGCTGCTGCCACGCCAGCCCGCGTTCACGTACCGCTGCCAGCTCCGCCGTGAGTTGTGGGCCAACGACATGCTCTTGTTCGACCAGCAGGCGATACGCCTTGACCGCTTCGCTCTGACCCTGTTCGTAGGGCTGCAGCGAGCGCTTGTCAGCCGTGATCACGTAGCCGCGCACGCCCGTCTCCTCGTTGACGAGTGCCGTTTCGAGTGACAGCGCCGCGCGCCGCGCCGGGCCGACCTGGTTGAGCAGCACGTTGCGGTTGTGCGTCAGCCGGCCGTTCGCAAGCAGCGCGAGGCCGATGCCGAGGACCGCGAGCACGAGCAGCACGCCGATCGTCATCGCCAGCAGCGGGCCGACGCCGATGCCCGCGAGCCTTCGTGTCGCGGCAGGGCGCGATCCGCGCTGATCGCTCACCGCGGCTCGGCGTCCACGCGCGCCCCGACCAGCAGCATCGCGACGTCGTCGCTCAGCGCGCCTCCGTTGAGTCGCTCGGCGTCTTCGATCAGCTCGTCGAGCAGCAGCTCCGGCTGCTCGCGCCAGCTCGGCCGTTGCGCGATCCGCCGCGCGATCAGGTCGCGCAAGCCGGCTTCGCCGAGTCGCTCCGAGCCGGCGCCGATGCGACCCTCGACGATCCCGTCGGTATACAGCAGGATCGTCCAGTCCTTCGGCAGCGTCAGCTGCTCCGAGCGCCACTGCTCGCGCTCGAGGCCGATCGCAGCGCCGCCGGGGCGCGCCTCCGACAGCGCCGACACGCTCGCGCCCGCGAGCAGCAGCGGCTGCGGATGCCCGGCGCGGATCATCTGCGCTGAGCTGTGGCTCGGCTCGATCTCGAGCGTGCACAGCGTCGCGAACAGGCCGACGACGTGGCGCTCGCGCTCGAGCACGCGCTGCATCGTCAGCAGCATCCTCTGCGGCTCGGTCCGCGCCAGTGCGAGCGCGCGCCAGGCCGCGCGCAGGCTGACGCCGATCGCCGCTTCGTCGGGGCCCTGGCCGCAGACGTCGCCGACGAGCACGTGCACGCTGCCGTCGTCGCTCTGCACGAGATCGAAGAAGTCGCCGCCAAGCAGCGCGCGGCTGCGCCCGGCTCGATAGCACGAGGCGACCCACAGCGTCGGATCGTCGAGCAGCGGGCTCGGCACGAGCCCTTTTTCCAGCCGCTCGGCCTCGCGCGTCTGCGCCTCCGCGAGCAGCAGCTCGCGCTCCGCCTCCTCGGCGCGGCGTCGGCCGATCGAGTAGTGAATCGAGCGCGCGAGCTGCTCGCCGTCGACGTGCCCCTTGACGAGATAGTCCTGTGCGCCCGCTTCGACGGCGGTGAGGCCAGCCTCGGCCTCGTTGCGGCCGGTCAGCACGATCAACGGCACGCCCGGCATCGCCGCGCGCAGGCGCGCGACGGCGTCCATTCCCTGCGTGTCCGGAAGGCCGAGGTCGAGCAGCACGCAGTCGATCCGCGAGTCGAGCCCCTGCAGCGCCTGCAGGGCCTCGCCGAGGCTGCGGCTGCGCGCGATCCGCGCCGCCGGCAGTCGCTCGGCGAGCTCGTCCTCGACGAGGCGCGCATCGCCCTCGTCGTCCTCGACCAGCAGCAGCCCGATCTCCTCGCGAGCGACCGCCCTGGTCGTGTCGGTCGTCATCGGCCGGTCGTCATCGGCCGACTCTCCAAGCGCATGGACCGATCGGCGCGCGGCATGAGCGCGCATCTTATCCGCGCGCCTCGGCGCGCCGCCGCTGATGCATATCGACCAGCCGACGCGGAATCCACGCGCAAGCGCATCCACCCGCGCACGTACGATTGCTCGCTTCATGAGCGCCCTCGAAAAGCTGCGCGACCGCATGGCCGAGCTGTCCGATCTCTCCGCCGTCGAGATGCTCGCCGTCTGGGACCAGCTCGTGACGATGCCCGGCGAGGGCGCGCCGGCGCGAGCGCACCAGTTGGGAACACTCGCACGGCTCACGCACGAACGCGCGACAGGCGCCGAGGTCGGCGCCTGGCTGGCCGAGCTCGACGGCGCGATCCTCGACGAGCTCGACGCCGACGTCGTGCGCATCGCGCGGCGCGACTGGGAGCGCGCGCGGCGGGTGCCGACGGAGCTCGCCGTCGAGCGCGCCGAGGCGAGCGCACAGGGCCAGGAGAGCTGGCGCGTCGCACGCGAGAACGACGACTTCGCCGCGTTCGCGCCAGCGCTCGCGCGAAACGTCGAGCTGACGCGCGCCTATGCCGATTGCCTCGCCGAGCCCGGCCAGCGCCCCTACGACGCGCTGCTGGGCGACTACGACTTCGGGCTCGAGACCGAGCAGCTGAGCCGCCTCTTCGGCGCGCTCGCGCAAGAGCTGCCGCCGCTCGCCGACGAGGCCGCGCAGCGCTCGCCGCGGCGCACGCTGGCCGTGCCGGTCGCCGCGCAGGAAGCCGCCGTCGCCGGCACTTTGCGGCGCGTCGGCGTCGACGCGGCGAGCTGGCGCGTCGACGTCTCCGCGCACCCGTTCACGGCCTGGGTCGGGCAGCGCGACAGCCGCCTGACGACGCGCTACGGCGACGGCGAGGTCGAGTCGCTGCTGAGCTCGCTGCACGAGTTCGGGCACGCGCTGTACGAGCGCCAGGTCGACCCGGCGCTGGCCCGCACGAATCTCGGCAGCGGCACGTCGATGTCGATTCACGAGTCCCAGAGCAAGCTGTGGGAGAACCACGTCGCGCGCAGCGCCGCCTTCGCCGAGGTGCTCGTCGCCGAGCTGGCCACCGGCGGCTTCTCCGTCAGCGCCGCCGACCTGCACTCGACGCTCGTCGGCGTCGAACGCTCGCTGATTCGCGTCTCGGCCGATCCGCTCACGTATCCGTTGCACATCATCCTGCGCTTCGAGCTGGAGCTGGCGATGGTCGAAGGCGATCTCGCCGTGCTCGACCTTCCCGGCGCCTGGCGCGAAGGGATGCAGCGGCTGCTCGGCGTGCAGGTTCCAACCGACACGCTCGGCTGCCTCCAGGACGTCCACTGGGGCGCCGGCAGCATCGGCTACTTCCCCAGCTATGGGCTCGGCTGTCTGATCGCCGCGCAGCTGTGGGAGACGATCGAGCGCGATCTCGGCTCGCGCGAGGACGACCTGCGTCGCGGCGAAGTCCTGCCGATCCAGTCGTGGCTGGCCGAGCATGTGCACCGCTTCGGCCGGCGCCTGGACACGCTGCCGCTGGTCGAGCAGGCGACCGGCCAGGAGCTCGCCGTCGAGCCGTTCCTGCGCTACGTCGCACCGCTCGCAGGCGTCACGGCCGCTTGAGCCGGCGCGCAGCCGATGAGTTTCTAGGCTTGATCACGTCTGCAGGTTGGAAGCGACGACAACGACGAGAAGGAGACGTGACGTGACGAGTGCCACAGACGACCGCAGCCGCTGGCTCGCGCTCTACGTGCTCTGCACGGGCGTGCTGATGATCGTGCTCGACGTCACCGTCGTGAACGTCGCGCTGCCTTCGATCCAGACCGACCTGGGCTTCTCGCAGTCGGGCCTGGCGTGGGTCGTCAACGCCTACCTGATCGCCTTCGGCGGGCTGCTGCTGCTGGCCGGGCGAATCGGCGATCTGCTCGGGCACAAGCGGATTTTCTTGATCGGGCTCACCGTCTTCACGCTCGCCTCGCTCGTCTGCGGTCTCTCACAGGACCAGACGATGCTCGTCATCGCGCGCTTCGTCCAGGGCGCCGGCGGCGCGATGACCTCGGCTGTCGTGCTCGGAATGATCGTGAGGATGTTTCCCGAGCCGCGCGAGCAGGCCAAGGCGATCGGCGTCTACGGCTTCGTCGCCTCGGCCGGCGGCTCCGTCGGGCTGCTCGCCGGCGGCGTGCTGACGCAGGCGATCGACTGGCACTGGATCTTCTTCATCAACGTCCCGATCGGCGTCGCCACGGGGCTTGCCGCGATCCGGCTGCTCGACGACGACCGTGGCCTCGGGCTCGCCGGCGGCGCCGACCTGCTCGGCGCCTCGCTGATCGTCGGCTCGCTGATGCTCGGCGTCTACACGATCGTCTCGCCGGCCGCCGAACACGGTTGGGGCGCGGCGAGCACGCTCGCCTGCGCCGCCGGCTCGCTCGTGCTGCTGGTGCTGTTCGTCATGCGCGAGGCGAGCGCGAAGCAGCCGCTGATGCCGTTGCGATTGTTTCGCTCGCGCGACACCGTCGGCGCCAACGTGATCCAGGCGCTCGTCGTCGCCGGCATGTTCGGCACGTTCTTCCTCGGCTCGCTCTACCTGCAGCGCGTGCAGCACTACGACCCGCTGAAGATCGGCTTCGCCTTCCTGCCGACGACCGTCGTCATGGGCACGCTCTCGCTGCGCTACTCCGAACGGCTGATCATGCGCTTCGGCGCGCGGCGAACGCTGCTGCCGGGGATGGTGCTCGCCGCCGCCGGGCTGCTTTGGTTCGCGCGCATTCCCGTCCACGGCGACTACCTGACCGACGTGCTGCCGGTGATGCTGCTGCTCGGCGCCGGCGTGGGCTCCTCGTTCCCGGCGCTGATGACGCTTGCGATGGCCGACGCCGAGCCGCAGGACGCCGGCCTCGCCTCGGGCCTGGTCAACACCGCCGCGCAAGTCGGCGGCGCGCTCGGCCTGGCCGTGCTGGCGACGACCTCGGCGACGCGCTCGAGCACGCTGGAGAAGGCGGGCAAGCCGCTCGCCGAGGCGCTCACGAGCGGCTATCACCTCGCCTTCACGATCGGCGCCGGGCTGATCGGCGTGGCCGTCGTCATCTGTCTGCTGCTGTCAGCGCCGAGGCGCCAGGCGCAGACGGTCGTGCTGGAGCGCCGCGAGGGCCGGTCGGACGGTGAGCCGCCGCCCGACGCGGACCCGGCCGAGATCGAGCTCGGGGTCGGCTAGCGAGCCTCCGCGACGGCCGGTCCGCGCGATGGCCGCTCCAGCTCAGCGCAGCGTCGCGATCGCGATCTACGCGCCGCTGCGGCCGGACGACTTGCCGGGGCTGATCGCTCGCACGTGCGCGCTGCTCCAGGCAAGCGAGTGCGACGTGCTGGATTGCGAAGTCGCGGCCGTCGCCGCCGACGCGGTCGCCGTCGACGCGCTCGCGCGCCTCACGTTGGCCGCGCACAGGCACGGCTGCGCCATCGTCCTTCGAGGCGCCTCTGAGGAGATGTTGGCGCTCGTCGCGCTGGTCGGCCTCAGCGAAGTTCTTGCGCCTGGCTGAGCGCGAGTGGCACGTCGAACAGCGGAAACAGCGTGTCGGTCGAGAGGAAGAAGGTCAGCTCGACGATCTTGCCGTCGGCGATCTCGAGCACCTGCAGCGCCCACGGTTCGTAGCCCTTGCCGTCCTCGCGCGGCTTGTACTGCGCGAACGCCGGCGACCCATTGGCGGTCTGCGTCGCGACCACGCGCGATCCGCGGCAGCCGGCGCCCTTGCCGAGCCACCAGCCGAAGATGTCCTCGCGCCCGCGCAGCCACAGCTCATACGGCGGCATCGACTGCGTCGCGTCCTCGTGGATCAGCCGCGTCAGCGCGTCGATGTCGTAGCGCTCGAAGGCGTCGACGTAGCGGCCCAGCAGCTCGCTGTCGTGCTCTGAGAGCTTGCCGCCCGATCCGTCGAGCGTCGCCGTCTGATCGAGCGTCGCGCGAGCGCGCTGCAGCGCGCTGTTGATCGCCGCCGTACTCGTCTGCAGCAGCTCGGCGACCTCGGCGGCCTTCCAGTGCAGCACCTCGCAGAGGATCAGCGCCGCACGCTGGCGCGGCGGCAGGTGCTGCAGCGCCGCGACGAACGCCAGGCGGATCGTCTCGCGCGACTCGGCTACCGCCGCCGGGTCGCCGTCGCCGAGCACGAGCGCATCGGGCACCGGCTCGATCCACGTCGTCTCCGCCAGGATCTCGCCGATCGGGCCGTCCGGCGCGCGCGCCTCGCCGAGGTCCATCGGGCGCGCGCGGCGCTGCTTGGAGTCGAGCATGTCGAGGCACACGTTCGTCGCGATCGTGTAGAGCCACGAGCGCAGCGAGGAACGGCCCTCGAAGCGCTCGAGCGAGCGCCACGCGCGCAGCAGCGTGTCCTGCACTGCGTCCTCGGCCTCGAACGGCGAGCCGAGCATTCGATAGCAGTGCGCCGTCAGCTCGCGACGGTGGCGCTCGAGCTCGCCGAAGCTCTGCGTGGCGGCGGTGGCGGAGCTCTCCACACGGTCATCCTACGGCGTCACTCAGCTTCGCGGCTGTCGCGAAGAAGGCGCCGCCGTCGCAAAGAAGGGTGCCGACACCATCGGGCGACGAGTTGAGGAGGAGAGGGGCTCGTCGCCCTCGCGACTTGGGGAGTGCCGCTGATGGTGTCGGCCTGTCGGCGCCGTCCCCAGCGTTCCTTGCTGGATCGGCAGGCGAGCCTGCGAGGCGCCGGCAGGGGGGTGCCGCGCGCGGCGGCGAAGGGCGAGCGGAGTGGGCGCCATCGTCGCTCTAGACCGCCTCGGCGGCTGCTGCCGCGTGCGTCGACTGCCGCGTCGGCGCGCGCTTGCCCCAGCGCGTGCTCGCGGCGTAGTCCATCAGCGTCGAGAAGTAGCGCTCCAGCGGCGGGCAGGCGATCGCGCGCGGGTCGAGCAGCGCACGCGCACGCTCGTCGTCGAAGCGCGCGTGCACGTCGAAGTAAGGCAGGTAGACGTCGGCTTGGCGCACTCCCGGAAGCGCGCCGTCGGCGGCGAACGGAGGCTCGGCGCGGCCGAACTGCGCGCACGCGAGCTCGAGCAGGCGGCGGTTGCTGACCGCGTGGCGCCCGGCGACGAGGTTGACCGTGCCGGCGATCTCCTCGTCCTCGTGCAGCGCGAGGATGCCGTCGGCGACGTAGTCGACAGGCACGATGTCGAGCGTCCCGGCCGGGTCGGCCGGGATCTCGTCGATCAAGCCGCGCGCGAACGCCTGCAGCGGCCAGTAGACGACGTTGAAGCTCGGCGTCCAGCCACAGCGGCTGTCGCCGACGACGATGCTCGGCCGCGCGACGGCCAGCGGCAGCCCCTCGCCGGCGGCTGCGAGGACTCGCTCGCCGTCGGCCTTCGAGTGCTCGTAGGTGTTGCGAAACGACGCCGTCGCGGCCTCGTCGCGCTCGCCGAAGACGCCGCGCCGGCGCCCGCAGACGTAGGCCGTCGAGACGTGCACGACGCGCCGCAGGCGGCCGGTCGCGTCGAGCTCGTGCGCCAGCTCGAGCATGCGCGCGGCGCCGCCGGCGTTGATGTTGCGCGCCTCCTCCAGCGGCAGGTCGAAGGCGATCGACGCGGCGCAGTGGACGATGCTCGACGTGCGCGCGAGCACTTCGCGGCGGTGCGTAGCGCTGAGCCCGAGCTGTGGCAGCGAGACGTCGGCGGGCAGCGCGCGCACGCGCTCGGCGGTGTGCGGCGCCGTGTCGTAGAGGCGCGCGAGCACGCCGTTCAGCCGCTCGACGGCAGCCGCTTCGTCGCTCGCTCGCACGAGCACGATCACCTCGTCGTCGCCGCGCTCGAGCAGCCGTGCGAGCAGCTCCATCCCGAGGAAGCCGGTCGCGCCGGTCAGCAGCACCGTCTCGCTCACCGCAGCGGCGCTCCCATCGCGTGATAGCCGCCGTCGACGTGCAGGATCTCCGCCGTGATCCCGCGCGAGCTCGGCGAGAGCAGGAAGCAGATCGCATCGGCGACCGGTCCGGCGTCGCTGACGTCCCAGTGCAGCGGCGCACCCGCCGCCCAGTGCTCGGCGAGCTGCTCGAAGCCTGGAATGCCACCGGCGGCGAGCGTCTGGATCGGGCCGGCCGAGACGAGGTTGACGCGCACGCCCTGCGGGCCGAGGTCGCGCGCGAGGTAGCGCGCGACGCTCTCCAGCGCGGCCTTGGCGACGCCCATCCAGTCGTACACGGGCCAGGCGACGCCGGCGTCGAAGTCGAGCCCGACGATCGCGCCGCCGGCGCCGTCCTCGCCGGCGGCGAGCAGCGGCGCGAGCTCCTGCGCGAGCGCCTTCAGCGAGTAGGCGCTCGTCTGGAAGGCCGTCGTCGCGCTCGCGCGCGAGGCGCCGAGGAAGTCGCCGCCGAGCGCGTCTGCCGGCGCGAACGCGACCGCGTGCAGGAGCCCGTCGAGCGCGCCCCAGCGCGATCGCAGCGCCTCGCCGACGGCGGCGATGTCGTCGTCGTTGTCGACGTCGAGCTCGAGGATCTCGACCGGCTCTGGCAGTTCCTTCGCGGCGCGCTCGGTCAGCCTGCGCGCGCGGCCGAAGCCGGTCAGCACGACCTCGGCGCCGGCGAGCTGCGCGCGGCGCGCCGCCTCGAAGGCGATCGACTTGCGCGTGACGACGCCCGTGATCAGCAGCCGGCTGGAGCTCAGCACGGGACCACGCCGCGCTCGCGGCTGAACGGCTCTGTCGCCGTCGCCGGCTCGCCGCGACGCCAGATCACGTCGAGGCGCGCGCGACAGACGAGCGCGCCATCCTGGTTCAGAATCGAGAGCGCGCAGCCGACGAGCCCGACGTCGTCGTCGAGCGCCAGCAGGTCGACGAGCTTGCCGTCGACCGTGATCGTCTCGCCGAGCTTCAACGGTCGCTTGAAGACGACGTCGGCGACCCGCCGCAGCGCGACGACGCGCTCGGGGTCGAACGCGAGCAGCCCGACGGCGTAGGAGACGATCAGCATCCCGTGCGCGATCCGCTCGCCGAAGCGGCTCTGCGCCGCCCACTCCGCGTCGGCGTGCTGCGGATGCCAGTCGCCGGTCAGCGCTGCGAAGCTGACGACGTCGGACTCGGTAACGGTGCGCCCGCGTGTGCGAAAGCGCGAGCCGGCGTCGAGCCGCTCGAACGGCGCCGACCAATCGACCTTGCCGCCGCGCGCGCTCACAGCGGGATGTTCCCGCCGGCCGGCGCGCGCCACTCGCTCTGCGCAAGCGTCGCCAGCGCGCCGGCGACGTAGGCGCGCGTCTCGGCGGGCTCGATGATCTCGTCGACGAAGCCCTCGGCTGCCGCCGCGTCCGGATGCAGGTGCTCGCGCGCGTAGGCCTCGGCCAGCGCCGTGCGCGCCGCCGGCGGGTCGTCGGCGGCGGCGATCTCGCGCCGGTTGATGATTTCGACGGCCTGCGTCGAGCCCATCACGCCGAGCTGCGCCTGCGGCCAGGCGAAGACGAAGTCGGCGCCGAGCTGCTTGCTGTTCATCGCGATCACGGCGCCGCCGAAGCCCTTGCGCAGCACGACCGTGATGCGCGGCACGACGCACTCGGCGAAGGCGTGCACGAGCTTCGCGCCGTGGCGGATCACGCCGCCGCGCTCCTGCTTGGCGCCCGGCAGGAAGCCGGGCGTGTCGACGAGCACGACAAGCGGGACGCCGAACGTGTTGCAGCTGCGCACGAATCGCGCCGCCTTCTGCGACGCGGCCGAGTCGAGCACGCCGCCGAGGTGGCGCGGCTGGTTGGCGACGATCCCGACCGAGCGGCCTTCGATGCGCGCGAACGCGCAGACGACGTTGCGCGCGTAACGCGGCGAGATCTCCAGCAGCCGGCCGCCGTCGACGATCGCACGCGCGACGTCGCGCACGTCATAGACCTTGCGCTCCGCCAGCGGCACGGTCAGATCGGGCGCATCGGTCGGCGCCGCGACGCCGGGCCAATCAGCGGGACGTTCGCCGGCTCGCTGGGGCAGGTAGTCGAGCAGCTCGCGCGTCAGCAGCAGCGCGTCGAGGTCGCTCGGCGCGACCAGATGGCAGACGCCGTTGCGGTCATGCACGCGCGGGCCGCCGAGCGCAGCCGCGTCGATCTCTTCGCCGGTCACTTTCTCGACGACGCCGGGGCCGGTCAGGAACATGCTCGCCTGCTCGGTCATCACGACGAAGTCGGTCAGCGCCGGCGCATAGGAGCCGCCGCCGGCGGACGCGCCGCAGATCACCGAGATCTGCGGGACGCGGCCCGACAGCGCGACGTGCTGACGGAAGATCCGTCCGTAGCCGCCGAGCGCGGCGAGGCCCTCCTGCATGCGCGCGCCGGCCGACTCCATGCAGCCGATCACAGGTACGCGCGAGCGCTCGGCCAGGCGCAGCAGCTCGACGATCGTGTTCGCGTGCTCCTCGCCGAGCGAGCCGCCGGCGAACGTCGCGTCCTGCGCGAACGCGGCGACAGGCCGACCGTCGATCCGGCCGGTCGCCGCGAGCACGCCGTCGCCGTCGCGCGCGCGCCCGGCCATCCGCCGCGAGCGCACGCGCGTGCGCAGCAGCTGCAGCGAGCCGGGGTCGCACAGCACCTCCAGGCGCTCGTGCGGCGTCAGGCGCTCGCGCGGGCGAGTGGCGACAGCGACGCTCATCCGCCGCTTCCCGCCGCTGCGCCTGCAGTCGCTGCGTCCGACGCGCCGGCAGCAGAGGCCGCGGGCGCGCCCTCGATCACGAGCACGGCGTTGTGCCCGCCGAAGCCGAACGAGTTGGAGATCGCGACCGGCGGGCGGCCGTCGGCGACCTGCAGCAGGCGCGCCGAGCCGGGCACGTAGTCGAGGTCGAGCTCCGGATCGGGCTGTTCGAGGCCGACCGTCGGCGGCACCATCCGCTCGTTCAGCGCGAGCACGCCGGCGACCGCCTCGACGGCGCCGGCGGCGCCGAGCAGGTGCCCGGTCGAGCCCTTCAGCGAGGAGATCGGCACGCGCGCGGCGTGCTCGCCGAGCGCGAGCTTCAGCGCCTTCGTCTCGGAGCTGTCGTTCAGCGGCGTCGAGGTGCCGTGCGCGTTGACGTAGTCGATCTGCTCCGGGTCCAGCCCGGCGTCGGCGAGCGCCGCGCCGATCGCCGCGGCGGCGCCGCGGCCTTCGGCGTCGGGCGCCGTCAGGTGGTGCGCGTCGCTGGTTGCGCCATAGCCGCGCAGCGTCGCGAGCACGCGCGCGCCGCGCTCGCGGGCGTGCTCAGCGCTCTCGAGCACGAGCACGCCGGCGCCCTCTCCCATCACGAAGCCGTCGCGGCGCGCGTCGAACGGCCGCGAGACGCCGCAAGTCGAGGTCGCGTCCATCGCCCCGAAAGCGGCGCGCGCGAGCGGCGTCAGCGCCGCCTCGGTTCCGCCGGCGAGCATCGCGTCGGCGTCGCCGCAGGCGATCGTGCGCATCGCCGAGCCGATCGCGTGCGCGCCGGCAGCGCAGGCCGAGACGACGCCGAAGGCGGGGCCGCGCAGGCCGTAGCGCATGCTCACGGCAGCCGTGCCGGCGTTGCCCATCAGCAGCGGCACGGCCAGCGGCGTGACGCCGCGCACGCCCTTCTCGGCAAGCGCTTCCTGGTTGACCTCGATCGTCGCGATGCCGCCGATGCCGGTGCCGATCAGGCAGCCGACTCGCTCAGGCGCGTAGGGGAGGGCGTCGTCCCAGCCGGCGTCGGCGATCGCCTCGGAGGCTGCCGCCAGCGCCAGCTGCGTGAAGCGGTCGGCGCGGCGCGCCTCCTTGACCGAGAGGAAGTCGCTGGCGTCGAACTCGGCGCACGGCGCCTCGCCGTCCTGCACGCCGTTCGCGCCGGCGATCCAGCGCTCGATCAGCGCGCGCGCGCCGACGCCGAGCGGCGAGACGCTGCCGAGGCCGGTGACGACGATGTCGGGCATCGCTAGGCGCGGCTGACGATCAGGTCGATCGCGTCGCCGACCGTCTTCACGCCGGCGACGTCCGAGCTGGTCAGCTCGACGCCGAACTCGCTCTCGACGATCTGCGAGAGCTCGGCGAGGTCGAGCGAGTCGATGTTCAGCTCCTCGAAGCTCGCCTCGCGCGTGATCGCGTCGGGCTCGGCGCCGAACTTCTCCAGCGAGTCGGTCACGACCTGCTCGATCGTCTGTGTGTCTGTGCTCATCGTTGTCCTTTCGTTTGATTAGGCGGACAGGCCGCCGTCGACGTAGAGGGTCGTTCCAGTCACGTATGCAGCGCGCTCGGAGGCGAGGAAGGCGACACAGTCGGCGACCTCCTCGGGCCGGCCGGCGCGGCGCGCCGGGACGCGGTCAAGCAGCGCCGTCGAGACCGCCGCGGTCATCTCCGTCTCGATGAAGCCCGGTGCGACGGCGTTGACGGTGACGCCGCGTCGCGCGACCTCGGCGGCGACGGTCTTCGTCAGGCCGATCAGCCCGGCCTTCGAGGCGGCGTAGTTGGCCTGGCCGGGATTCGCGAGCGGCCCGACGACGGACGCGACGTTGACGATCCGGCCGAAGCGGGCGGCGATCATCGGACGCAGCGCCGGGCGGATCAGGCGGAAGGGCGCGGAGAGGTTTGTCGCGATCACCTCGTCCCACTGCTCGTCGCCGATGCTCAGCGCGAGGCCGTCGGCGGTGATGCCGGCGTTGTTGACGAGCACGAGCACGGGGCCGCCCAGCTGCTCGCCGGCGCCCAGCAGCGACTGCGCTGCGCGCTCGTCGCAGACGTCGCCCTGCACCGCCTGCGCGGCGCCGCCGTCGGCGACGATCGCCGCGACGGTCTGCTGCGCCGCGTCGGCGTCGCTGCGGTAGTTGACGAGCACCGGCCAGCCGTCGCGTGCGAGCGAGCGTGCGATCGCAGCGCCGATCCCGCGCGAGCCGCCGGTGACCAGCGCGCAGCCGAAGTCCGGCCGCCGCGCGCCCGGTGCCAGCGCTGGCGTCTGCTGCTCGACGACGCTCACGCGAGCTCCCAGTCGACGACCGTCGCGCCCCAGGTGAAGCCGGCGCCGACAGCCGCGAGCAGCACTTTCTGGCCGCGGTGCAGCTGGCGCTCGCGGCGGGCGTAGTCGAGCGCGAGCGGGATGCTCGCGGCGGAGGTGTTGCCGAGCGTCGCGATGCAGTCGACGACGCGCTCGGGGTCGAGCGCGAGACGTTCGCCCAGCGCCGTCGTGATCCGGCTGTTGGCCTGGTGGAAGACGAGCAGGTCGAGCTCGACGAGCTCGACGCCGGCGGCAGCGCAGGCCTCGAGCGAGACCTCGCTGAGGCGCGCGAGCGCCTGCTTGAAAGTCTCGTGGCCGTCCATCCGCAGCTTGCCGCTGTCGGCGTCGGTCGTGATCAGGTGGGCCTGCGAGCCGTCGGCGCCCATCACGAACGGGCCGAAGCCGCCGGGCGTCTCGCCGCCGATCACCAGCGCGCCGGCGCCGTCGCCGAAGACGGCAGCGGTCTTGCGATCGCTCGGGTCGAGGTGGCGCGAGATGATCTCGGCGCCGATCACGAGCGCGCGGCTGATGCTGCCGGTGCGGATCAGCGCGTCGGCGGTGGCGAGCGCCGAGATGAAGCCGGAGCAGGCGTTGTTGATGTCGAATGCGCTCGCGTGCGTCGCGCCGAGCAGGTGTGCGACGGTCGGCGCTGCCGGCGGGATGATCGAGTCGGGCGTGAACGTCGCGACGATCACGAGGTCGAGCTCGCTTGCGTCGAGCGCGGCGTCATCTAGCGCGGCGCGCCCGGCTTCGGCCGCGAGCTCGCTGAGCCGCGCGCCTGGAGCCGCGTGCCGACGCTCGCGGATGCCGGTGCGGCGGACGATCCACTGCTCGTCGACGCCGATGCCGGCGGCGACGTGCTCGTTGGCGACGGTCGTCTCGGGCAGCGCCGCGCCGAGACCGAGCACGCCGCTGTGCGACGCCGCGACCTGCGCGCTCGCGTGCGCCGGCAACGGCGACGGCGCGGCGGCCGGCTCAAGCGTGGATGCCATCGACGGCCTCCTCGCCCGCGTAGTCGATCATCGCGAAGCCTTCGACGCCCTGCAGGTTGCGCGCGACCAGGCGCGCGAGCACCTTGTCGGGGCCGACGTCGAGGAAGCGCCGCGCGCCGGCGGCGTACAGCGCGAGCATCGTCTCGCGCCAGCGCACCGGGCGCACGAGCGCCTGCGCCAGCTCGGCGCGCAGGTCGCGAAACGGCGCGGCCGTCATGCCCGAGTAGACGGGCGCGCGCGGCGGCGCTGTCGTCATGCCGGCGAGCGCGTCGAGGAATGGTGCGCAGGCACTCTGCATCGCCGGTGAGTGAAAGGCGCCGGTGACGTCGAGTCGCATCGCGCGCAGACCGTGCTCGCGCGCGTCGGCGGCGACCGCGTCGAGCGCGCTGCGCGGGCCGGAGAGGATCGTCTGCCCGGGCGCGTTGTCGTTGGCGATCTGCACGCCGTGCGCGGCAGACAGCTCGCGCGCGTCGCCGGGCGTGCCCTTGAGGATCGCGAGCATGCCGCCGTTGCCTTGGCGCTCGGCCGCGTCGGCCATCAGCGCGCCGCGCAGGACTACGAGCGCGAGCGCGTCGTCGAGCTCGAAGACGCCGGCCGCGGCGAGCGCCGAGAGCTCGCCGAGCGAGTGTCCGGCGAGCGCCAGCGGATGGCGCTCCTGCAACTGCGAGTAGGCGGCGATGCCGGCTAGGAAGATCGCCGGCTGAGCGAAGCGCGTGCTCTGCGAGGCACGCTCGAACGGGTCGGCGT
The DNA here is from genome assembly GCA_036271095.1 of Solirubrobacteraceae bacterium. Classification (GTDB taxonomy): domain Bacteria; phylum Actinomycetota; class Thermoleophilia; order Solirubrobacterales; family Solirubrobacteraceae; genus Palsa-744. The sequence goes on along the minus strand of DATBBG010000056.1, from coordinate 31,495 downwards.
CGAGCAGCTCGCAGCAGCGCTCGAACAGGCTCGGGCAGCACTCGATCACGGGCTCGCGCGCGTCGGCGAGCGAGACGCCCTGGCCGGGGAACAGCAGGACTGTCGTCTCATCGATCTCCACGGAAGCTGTCATCGCCTCAGCCTGCTGCTCGCGCGCCGAGAATCAGGCAAGCCGGCGGCCCGATCACCCCCGCCCGCGGGGGGCCTAGGCGACGAATGGGGGGTGCCGCGCGTCTGCGACCCCCCATTCGGGGGTACTGCGCCGACGCCCCGGCGGGCGGCGAGGATCAGCTCCGGTACTGTCGAGTCGTGTCCCCAAGTGAGATGCGCGAGGAAGTGCTCTCGGCGGCTCACGCAACGGCGATCGAGCTGTTCGCCGATGTGCTGGCGCAGGGCGAGCTGACGGCCGCCGAGGACGACTTCTACAACCGCCTCTGCGAGGCGACTGTGCGCGCGACGCGATTGCGCCGCGCGATCATCTTCCGCTACGACTCGGCGCGCCGGCGGGTGCGCGCGGCGGGCAGCTTCGGCATCGACGTGGCGACGTTCGCCGACGCCTTCATCACGGTCGAGTCGGCACCGATCGCCAAGCACGCGCTCGAGCTCGATCGCGTGATCGAAGTCACGGAGGGCCTCGAGCGCGAGCTGCCGCCGGAGTACGTGCGCCTGCTCGACCTCGGCGCGATCGTCTGCTCGCCGATGAGCGCGCGCGGGCGCTGGCTCGGCGCGATCGTCGCCGAACGCGCGCAGGACGCGCTGCCGCTCGACGACGCCGAGCGCGACGTGCTGTGGATCCTCGGCAAGACGGCTGCGCTCGCGTCGATGGCGCGCGTCGCGACCCGCCAGAGCGAGAAGGCGCGCCAACTGGAGCACCGCATCGATCTCACGCGAGAGGTGCACGAGAACGTGATCCAGCGCCTGTTCGGGATCTCGCTGGCGCTCTCGCCGGAGCGCCCGCTCGACGAAGGCACGCGCCGGCGCTGCGCCGAGGAGCTGCAGCGCTCGCTGATCGAGCTGCGCTCGGCGCTCGAGCGCCCGCTCGGCCGCTCGGCGCCGGAGACGAACACGACGCTCGCCGAAGAGGTGCGCAGGCTGCAGCGCCAGCATCCCGACCTCGGCCTGCAGGCCGACGGCGAGGCGCAGCTGGAGGTGCCGGCGACGTTCGAGCCGCTGGCGCAGTCGGTGCTCGCCGAGGCCGTGCGCAACGCGCACAAGCACTCGCGACCGACGCGCGTCGGCGTGCGCACGCAGATGTCTGACGGGACGTTCGTGCTGGAGGTGTCAAACGACGGCGTCGAGGGCTCCAAGCGCCGCGCCGGCGTCGGGCTGCGCCTGGCCGCGATGGAGGCGCTGCAGGCCGGCGGCGTGCTCGAGTTCGGCCAGCGCGAGCGCGGCAGCTGGCGCGTGCGCCTGGTCGTGCCCTACGAGCCCGAGCGTCGCCGATGAGCGCAGCGGCGCAGCGCCTGGAGAGCGCCGATTCGATCTCGCGGCCGTTGCGCGTGCTCGTCGTCGACGACCACGACGTCGTGCACTGGGGCTTTCGGCTGATGCTCGGCAACCAGCCCTGGGTCGAGCGCTGCCTCTCGGCGCGCAGCGGCGAGGAGGCCTACGCGCTGGCGCAGCGCTACGAGCCGCACGTCGCGCTCGTCGACCTGTTCATCGGCGAGGAGTCGGGCGCGGACGTCTGCGAGCAGTTGCGCAAGCGCTCGCCGATCACGAGCGTGCTGCTGATCTCCGGCGCCGGTCGGATCTCGCCGGGCGCGGCGAAGGCGGCCGGAGCGTCCGGCTTCATCCCGAAGGACTGGAGCGCCGCCGACATCTCGCGCGCGGTGCGCATGGTCGGCCTCGGGCTGACCGTGTTTGAGCCGCAGGGCGAGAGCGACACGACGCCGCTGTCGCCGCGCGAGCGCGAGGTGCTGCTGCTGATCGCGGCTGGCGGCACCAATCGCGAGGTCGCTGCGCAGCTCCATCTCAGCCCGCATACGGTCAAGGATCTGACGAGCTCGCTGTACAAGAAGCTCGGCGCGAAGAACCGCGCCGACGCCGTCAGGCGCGCCGAGCGCCTCGGGCTGTCCGCCGGCTGAGGGGCGGGAGCGGTTGCAATTTCGCAGAGAGCGATAGCAGCCGTATATACGCCGTATATACGATCGCTATCGCAGCGCGAAAAAGAGAACCGACCTCTACGTGCCGCTGCCGGCCGTGCCGCTGCCGGCCGTGCCGCTGCCGGCGACAGCACGCCTAGCCGGAGCGGACTGCTCACGTTCGCGCTGGCGCTGGCGCTCGGGTGTGATGCGGACGACGTCCGAGACGAGCCCGACGCGCTCCAGAGCGGCGATCGCGAGCCCGGAGAGGTCGAGCTCCGAGCGGCGCAGGCCCTGCACGGCGGCGCGCGGGAAGGCGTGGTGGTTGTGGTGCCAGGACTCGCCGAGCGATGGCAGCGCCAGCCAGAAGACGTTCGTCGAGTGGTCGTCGACGTCGAAGCGGCGGCGGCCGAAGAAGTGGCAGACGGAGTTGATCGACCAGGTCACGTGGTGCAGCAGGAAGATCCGCACGAGGCCAGCCCATAGCAGCGTCAACAGCGCGCCGGTCAGCGTGCCGTGGATCAGGTAGCCGGCGGCGAACGGGATCAGCAGCGAGAGCAGCACGAGCGCGCCGAACTGACGGCTGATCAGGCGCAGCCCACGGTCTTCCATGATCTCGGGCGCGTAGCGCCGTGTCGCGGCCTGGCCTTGGGTGCGGTAGAGCCAGCCGATGTGCGCATGCCAGAGGCCGCTCAGGCCGGAGCCCTCGCCGACGTGCGGGCTGTGCGGGTCGCCGTCAACGTCTGTGTGCGCGTGGTGCTTGCGGTGGTCGGCGACCCAGTCCGAGAGCGGTCCTTGCACGGCCATCGAGCCGAATATGGCGAGCGCGTAGCGCACCGGCGGCTTCGCGCTGAAGGCGTTGTGCGTGAACAGGCGGTGGTAGCCGATCGTGATGCCGAGCCCCGTCAGCAGGTACAGCGCGACCATCACGCCGAGGTCGGCGAAGCCGACGCCGTCGCCCCAGAAGATCGTCACGGCGGCGAGGAAGGCGACGAACGGAAGCAGCACGGCGCCGATGTTTGCGGAGCGCTCGAAGCGGGTCACGATCTAGACGATAAAGCGCGATATCTGTCTGTCTCTGACCCGAATAGACACGTCTGCCGACTGATTTTTATCAATTTATATATAAATAATGATGATGACGGCCAAGTTGACGATGCGCCCGTGGGAGGGTCTGCGCCCGCAGGTCGCCTCGATCTTGAGCCCCGAGCTCGATGCTCTCGCTGACGAGATCATCGACACGATCGTGCTCGACGTGCGCGAGTACGCGCGGCCGCTGGAGGGCGGCTTCGAGCGCGGCCTGCGCGTTGGCGTGCGCGAGGCGCTGCGCCACTTCCTGCAGCTGATCGAAGACCCGGTCGCCGGGCGCACGCAGGATCGCTCGGTCTATCGCGGGCTCGGCCGCGGCGAGCTGCGCCAGGGGCGCAGCCTCGACGCGCTGCAGTCGGCCTATCGGATCGGCGCGCGCGTCGCTTGGCGGCGCTGGGCCCAAGCCGGCAGCGCGGCCGGCCTGGACGCGGCCGCGCTGCAGCTGCTCGCCGAGTCGATCTTCGTCTACATCGACGAGCTCTCGGCCGAGTCGATCGAGGGCTACGCCGCCGCACAGGCCGAACGCGCGGGTGAGCGCGAGCGCCGCTACCGGAGGCTGTTCGCGGCGCTCGTCGCCGAGCCGATCGACGAGGAGACCGTCCGCGCGGCGGCGGCCGCCGCGAGCTGGCCGCTGCCCTCGACGCTCACGGCGATCGCTGTGCACGGGACCGGCGGCGCGCGTCTGGCCGGCGCGCTCGGCGACGACGCCGTCGCGGTGCTCGACGGCGAGAGCACGCTGATCGTCTGGCCGGACCCGCTGCGTCCGGGCGGGCGCGCGCTGATCGAGCGCGCCGTTCGCCGCCGCGCGGCCGTCGGCCCGGCCGTCTCCTGGCGCGAGGCCGGCCGCTCGCTGCGGCTCGCTCGCACGCTGCTGGACATCGGCAGGCGCGGCGGCGCGCCGGAGCAGCCGCGCTGGGTCGCCGACGAGCTGCTGGCGATCGCGCTCGACGACGCCGACGGCGTGCTCGGCGAGCTGCGTGCCGCCCGCCTGCGGCCGCTGGCGCAATTGAGCGCCAACGCGCGCGAGCGCCTCGAGCTGACGTTGCTGACGTGGTGCGAGCAGCAGGGCAACCGCGCAGCGACGGCGCGCGCGCTCGGCGTGCACGAGCAGACCGTGCGCTACCGCGTCAGGCAGCTGCGCGAGCTGCTCGGCGCGGCGCTCGAGCAGCCCGACGCGCGCTTCGAGATCGAGCTGGCGCTGCGCGCGGCGGCGGCAGCCGGCTGAGGCGGCCTGCTAATCATGCTGGCGATGGACGCGAACGAGCTCCGCGACGGCGAGCCGCAGCTGATCGACGTGATGCACCTCGGCAACGCGCGCGTGATCGGCGCCTGGCGCGTCGGCGACGTGCTGATCGATCCCGGCCCGAGCAGCAGCGTCGGCACGCTGCTCGGCGCGCTCGACGCCGCGCCGCCGCGCGCGATTGCGCTGACGCACATCCATCTCGACCACGCCGGCGCCGCCGGCACGCTCGCGCGCCGCTATCCCGAGGCCGAGGTCTGGGTGCACGAGCGCGGCGCACCGCACATGATCGACCCGACGAAGCTGCTCGCGAGCGCCGGGCGGCTCTACGGAGCGGAGATGGATCGGCTCTGGGGCGAGTTCCTGGCGGTGCCGGCCGAGCGGATCAGGGTGCTGCACGGCGGCGAGCGGCTGGGCCCGTTTCGCGTCGCCTACACGCCGGGGCACGCTTCGCATCACGTCTCATACCTGCACGAGCCGAGCGGCACGGCGTTCGCCGGCGACGTCGCCGGCGTGCGCATCGGCGGCGGGCCGGTGATCGCGCCGACGCCGCCGCCGGACATCGATCTCGACGCCTGGCGCGCCTCGCTGACGGCGATCGAGGCGTGGCGGCCGCGGCGTCTCGCCGTCACGCACTTCGGCGCGCACGACGACGTCGCGGCGCAGCTCGGCGCGCTGCGCGAGCACCTCGACGAGGTCGAGCAGTGGGCGGCGCAGGGCGATCCGGCGAGCTTCGTGCAGCGGATGCGCGCTCGCGTCGCCGGCGAGGCGGCCTACGCGCACGCGCTGCCGCCGGAGCAGAGCTACCAGGGACTCACGCGCTACCTGAGCAAGCGCCGCGCGGCCGATCTCTAGGGTTGCAGCGATGAGCGCGATCGACGAGCTGCTTGCGAACAACGGCGACTTCGCCGGTTCGCTGGCCGAGCGCCACCTCGACGTGCGCCCGAGCCGGCGGCTGGCAATCGTCACGTGCATGGACTCGCGGTTGGACGTGTTCGCGGCGCTCGGCCTCGGCGACGGCGAGGCGCACATCCTGCGCAACGCCGGCGGCATCATCACCGACGACGTGATCCGCTCGCTGGCGATCTCCCAGCGCAAGCTCGGCACGCGCGAGGTGATGCTGATCCATCACACCGATTGCGGCATGCAGAAGCTGACCGACGACGGCTTTCGCGCCGAGCTGCAGGCGGCGGCCGGCGTCGCGCCGGCGTTCGCAATCGAGTCGTTCGGCGACGTCGACGCCGACGTGCGCCAGTCGATCCTGCGCGTGCGCCGCTCGCCGTTCCTCGCGCACCGCGACGTGGTGCGCGGCTTCGTCTACGACGTCGACACGCACGGGCTGCGCGAGGTGTTCGCCGAGGAGGCGTAGCCCGCGCCGGCGGTCGCGCCGCCGCGTGGACGATAGGGTCCGCGGCGATGGCCGACGCCGAGCAGACGACGCCGCCGCTTGACCCGGCGGCGTTCCAGAACCTGATCTACGCCGGCTCGCTGAGCGGCGAGAAGCCGCAGTTTCCGATCGACGCGCACGAGCTGCAGGAGCGAGCGCGCGCGGCATTGAGCGTCGAGGCCTATGGGTATGTCGCCGGCGGCGCCGGCGCCGAGCGCACGATGCAGGCGAACCTCGACGCGTTCGAGCGCCGCCGGATCGTGCCGAGGATGCTGCGCGATGTCTCCGCGCGTGATCTCAGCTGCTCGCTGCTCGACACGACGATGGCGGCGCCGCTGCTGCTGGCACCGGTCGGCGTGCAGTCGATCGTCCATCCCGAGGCCGAGCTCGCCTCGGCGCGCGCGGCGGCAGCGCTCGGCGTGCCGTTCATCCTCAGCACGGCCGCCTCGCACTCGATCGAGCAGGTCGCCGAGGCGATGGGCGAGGCGAGCCGCTGGTATCAGCTGTACTGGCCGCGCGAGCGCGAGCTGGCGGCGAGCTTCGTCGCGCGCGCCGAGCGCGCCGGCTACGAAGCGGTCGTGCTGACGCTCGACACTTGGTTCCTCGGCTGGCGCCCGCGCGATTTGACGAGCGCCTACCTGCCGTTCCTGCAGGGCGAGGGCGTCGCCAACTACTTCAGCGACCCGGTCTTTCGCGCTGCGCTGGAGCGCCCGCCCGAGGATGATCCGGGGCCGGCGATCGGCCACTGGGCCTACCAGTTCGCCAATCCGACCGTGACGTGGGCCGATCTCGCGTGGCTGCGCGAGCAGACGAGCTTGCCGATCGTGCTGAAGGGGATCGTCCACGCCGAGGACGCCATGCGCGCGCTCGACGCCGGCGTCGATGCGCTGCTCGTCTCCAATCACGGCGGCCGCCAGGTCGACGGCGCGATCGGCGCGCTCGACGCGCTGCCGGCGATTCGCGAGGCCGTCGGCGAGCAGCTGCCGCTGCTGTTCGACAGCGGCGTGCGCACCGGCGCGGACATCTTCAAGGCGCTCGCGCTCGGCGCGAGCGCCGTCTGCGTCGGGCGCCCGTACATGTGGGGCTTGGCGCTGGGCGGGCAGGCCGGCGTCGAGCACGTGCTGCGCTGCCTGCTCGCCGAGCTCGATCTGACGCTCGCGCTGAGCGGCTACACCGAGATCGCGCAGCTCGGCGAAGGCGCGCTGGCGCCGTCGTAGGTTTGGCCGGCGCAGGTATGCGTACCCGAGTGTGCGTACTCGGCAGCCGGCGAACGGCCTGAGCGGCCGAAAACAGTCCTGAGCGATCCGACGCGGACCGTATCGTGCGCGGCCTTGTCGACGATCGTCTCGATCTGGCTTGCGCTCGTGCTCGTCTTCGCGGCTGGCGCGAAGGCTGCGCGACCTTCGCGCAGCGCGGCCGCGCTCGCGACCTACGGGATCGCCGCACGCCCGCGCCTGCAGCGCGCTGCGCTGTGGCTGCTGGTCGCAAGCGAGGCGGCGCTCGCGGTGGCTCTTGCCGTCGGCGTCGCCGCAGCGCCGGTCCTCGCCGCCGGGCTGTTCCTGCTGTTCGCCGCAGCGAGCACGACAGCGCTGCTGGCAGGGCGCAAAGGCGCGCCGTGCGCCTGCTTCGCGGCGTCGGCGCGGCTCGATTGGCCGTCGCCGCTGCGCTCGGCCGCGCTCGCGGCGATCGCCGGCGTGACAGCGCTCGGCTGGTTCCCGGACGCGCCGAGCGGCTATGCCCGCTGGCTGACGCTGGCGCTCTCGCTGAGCGTCGTCGCGATCGCGGCGCTCGCCGTAGCGCTGCTGGCGCTGGCGCGCGAGGTCGGCGTGCTGCGGCTCTCCGGCGGCGCGCACGGAGCGCTCGAGATCGCCTCGGAGGGCCCGGCGGTCGGCGAGCGCGAGCCTTGGGCCGAGCAGGTCGAGCTGGGACCGCGCGCGCTGCTGAAGCTCGCCGTGTTCAGCTCCGAAGGCTGCCCGCTGTGCGAGCAGGTCGCGCCGGCCGTCGCGCACGTCGCGGCCGATCCGCTCGTCGCGCTGCGCGTGTTCGACGAGCACGCCGACGGCTCGGTCTGGCGCGCGGCGGCCGTTCCCGGAAGCCCGTACGCGGTTGCGCTGAGCGCCGACGGCATGACGCTCGCGAAGGGGACGTTCAACAGCCTCGGGCAGCTTGAAAGCGTGCTCGCGACGGCGCGTGCGAGAGAGCGGGGGCCGGCGCTTGCCGCCTGAGCAGCCCGACGGCGAGCGTCTCTCCGACGCGGTGCTGCGCAACAGCAGCCGGCGCGGCTTTCTCGAGTGGGCCGGCACGGCGATCATCGCGCTCGCCGGCGCGCGCACGGTCGCCAAGGGCGTGCTGCCGGACGAAGCCGACGCCTATACGAACTTCTGCGGCCACACGTACACGACCGGCAACTGCCCGCACCCGACGGGGCTGCCGCGCGTCGATCGCCACGACTACCCGCTGCGCGCGTCGGACGGGCATCCGGTCGACGATCTCGGGCGGCCGGTCAACGCGCAGGGCCAGCCCGTCGACGCGCACGGCCAGCTGCTGCGCGAACCGGACGGCGAGCCGCTGGCGCCGGCGCCGCGCTCGAAGGTCTGCCCGGCGGCCGGCGACGACTATGGGCTGGATCTGAGAACCGACGGCTCGTGGTATCGCTGCTGCGGCGGTCGCGTGCGCCGGATGATGGACTGCTGCGGCAAGACGAGCAAGCGGATCAACGGCGACGAAGCGCTCGTCGGCTACTGCTATCCGGGTCGCCACGTTTTCTGCGTGCAGTACTACGAAACGATGGTCCCGTGCTGAGGCCGGCGGGTGCGCCGGAGGCTGCGCTGCGGGCGGCGACGCCGACGGTTACGCCAGAGGCTGCGCTGCGGGCGGCGAGGAGATGCTGAGCGGCCTCGCCGTCTGCGCGACGATCACGGCGGCGTTCGCGGGCGTCACCGGCGCCTGGTCGCCGTGCGGATTCTCGATGGTCGAGACGATCGGCAGCGCGCTCGGCGACGCCCGCCGCGGGGCGACGCTGCTCGCGAGCGCGACGTTCGCGCTCGGCACGCTGATCGGCGGCGTCGTCACGTTCGGCGGGCTTGCGCTGCTCGGCCAGCTGATCGGCGGTCACTCCAGCTGGCTGCGCGAGGCTCTCGGCGCGGCGCTCGCGCTGGCGGCGGCGGTCGCCGACTGGCGCGGCCTCAAGCTCGCGCCGCAGATTCGCCGCCAGGTTCCCGAGCGCTGGCGCTGGACGATGCCGCTGCCGCTCGCGTGCGCGCTCTACGGCATCCTGCTCGGGCTCGGCTTCACGACGTTCGTGCTCGCGTTCGCCGTCTGGGCGCTCGCAGGCATCAGCTTCGCGGCCGGAGATCCGCTGCTCGGCGCGCTCGTCGGCGTCGCGTTCGGCGCCGGGCGCGCGGCGCCGGTGCTGTGGCTGGCGCCAGGCCTGCGCCGCGGCGCAGGCGATGGCGATGGCGCGCGCCGCCTCGACGAGATGGCGAGCGAGCCGCGCCTGTTGTTGGGCCTGCGGCGCCTGGACGCGCTCGGCCTCGTGTTCTGCGCGCTGGCGCTCGGCGGCGCCAGTGCGACCGCTTCGGCGAAGGCGGCGAGCGTCGCGGCGGCGACCGACCCGTCGGCGTCCGGTGGCGAGCTCGTCTGGCAGCAGCTCGCCGGACCCGGTGCACTGCTGAATGCGGCCGGCGCGGTCAGCGCGCTTCCGGGTGTGCACCCGGCGCTTGGCGGCGGCCTCGTCGCGTGGGCGAGCCCGACTGCCGTGACGGTCGCCGATGCGACGACGCTCACGCCGCGGCTGGCGCTGCCGGTGACCGGCGTGACGGCGCTGGCGGTCTCGAGCTCGTGGCTCGTCTATCGCCGGCAGACCGCCCCCGACGGCGCCGAGCAGCTGATCGCGGTCTCGCTGGCCGACCCGGCGCGCCAACGCCGTCTCGCGAGCGCGAAGCTGCCGGGACAGATCGGGCGTCCGGCGCTCGACGGCGCGCGCGCGGTGTTCGCGCTGAACACGCCCCGGCGCAGCGCGATCGAGCTGGTCGCGCTTGCGAGCGGTCGGCTACGGCCGCTGCGCGTCGCCACCCGCGACGCGCAGTTCTCGAACCCATCGCTGATGGGCGGCGCGCTGCTGTTCGAGCGCACGACGCGCTGCTTGCAGCAGCTGCAGCTCGACGTCACGACGCCGCGGCGCGGCGCGCGCGAACGGACGCTCTTGCGAATGCGCTCTACCGTGAGCCGCGACATCGGCTACGAACCTGGCTTCGAACACGCATACAACATGGGCAGCGTGTGCGGTGACCAGGGCGCCGGCGGCGGCGGTAAGACGCGGCTTGGCCCGACGGCGCTCTCGGGCGCGAGCGTCTACGTGACCGAGATAACCGGTGTCGGCGCGCGGATCGTCTCGCTGCGACGCTGAGATGCGCGGTCGAGCCCGTCGCGCACTGCTCGCTGCGGCGAGCGTCTGTGCGTGCGTCGCGGCTGTGGCGGGCTCGAACGCGATAGCGGCGGGTGGGGCGGTCGCGGCAGGCGTGGCGGCCGGCGATGCGCCTGTCGCAGGCACGTGGCAGCCACACGTCGGGGCTGCGATCTCCTATGCGCACACGCGCGCGGGCGAAGTCAGCTTCGCCGTGCGCACCGAGCAGCGCCAGTGGGGCTGGCGCGTGACGCGCACGGTCCCGTCTGCAAGCGTGCTGAAGGCGATGCTGCTGGTCGCCTACCTCGACGACCCGCGCGTGCGCGACCGTCCGCTGCGCGCGTCCGACCGTCGCCTGATCGATCCGATGATCGAGCGCTCGGACAACGAAGCTGCGACGAGCGTGCTCGGGTTGGTCGGGCCGTCGGGCGTGGACGGGGTCGCGCGCCGCGCGCACATGCGCGAGTTCAGCCTCGACCCGACCGTGTGGGGGCTGAGCCGGATCGATGCAGCCGACCAGGCACGCTTCTTCCTGCACATCGACCGCGAAGTCGTGCGGCGCCATCGTGCAGCGGCGATGCACCTGCTCGCGAGCGTCGAGCCGAGCCAGCGCTGGGGCATCGGCAGGATTCGCCTGCCCGGCTGGCAGCTCTACTTCAAGGGCGGCTGGGGCGCAGGCACCGGCGAAGTCGAGCATCAAGTCGTGCTTCTGCGACACGGATCGGTGCGCGTCTCGCTGGCGGTGCTGATCACCGACAGCCCGAGCCACGAATACGCCAAGCAGACGCTGCAGGGCGTGTTCGCGCGACTGCTTCGCGGCGTCGGCAGCCTGATCGCAGCGCCGCGCACGCCGAGCCAGGCGCCCTCGGCGCCCTCGGCAACGGCTCCGGCCGGCGCCGCGAGGCCGGCGGCATGACGACGACGTCCGGCTAGCGGCCGAAGACGCGGACGAGCTCGCGCACGCGTCCGCTGAGCGGGCCGAGCAGCTCGCGCACTTCGCGCAGGCCATCGCGCAGCTCGGCGTCGCCGACCTCGACGGGCAGCATCGAGTCCTGCAGCTGCGACAGCGTCGCGTCGGCGCTAGCGATCGACTGCGAGGTGCGCTCGAGGAAGGTCTTGACGCCGGCTGACGGCGCGCCGGACGCCGCCGGGGCGAAGCTGCGCGCGTTCAGCGCGTGGCGCTCGGCAAAGCCCGTGTAGGTGCGCTGCGCGCGGCCGTAGGCCAGCTGCGTCGGGCGGAACAGCTGCTCCTCGAGGCGATCGCCGCTCTGCTCGTCGAGCTGGTCGTAGGCGTCGCCGAGCTCGGCGAGCGCGTCGGCTAGCTGATCGATCGCCTCGGCGATCGTGTCGAGCAGTCCCTGGCGTGCGTCGGCTGTCGCGTATGGCATCGATCCAGAGTATTCACATGCTTGCGCGACGGCGCCGGCGCGCCTGCGCTGGGCGCAGGGGATCGAATAAGGTTGCGCTCGGAGCGGGGAATGGCAACGGATCTCAAGCTAGGACTGAACACGGGCTACTGGGCCGGCGGACCGCCGCCGGGCGTTGTCGAGGCGGTCGCCGAGGCCGAGCGGCTCGGAGTCGACTCGATCTGGACGGCCGAGGCGTACGGCTCGGACTGTCTGACGCCGCTGGCCTGGTGGGGCGCGGCGACAGAGCACGTCAGGCTCGGCACGGCGATCGTGCAGATGTCGGCGCGCCAGCCGGCGGCGACGGCGATGGCGGCGATGACGATGGATCATCTCTCGGGTGGCAGGTTCATCCTCGGGCTCGGCGTCTCGGGCCCGCAGGTCGTCGAGGGCTGGTACGGGATGCCGTTCGCGAAGCCGCTCGCTCGCACGCGCGAGTACATCGGCATCCTGCGCGACATCTGGGCGCGCAAGGGCCCGGTGATCGCCGACGGCGAGCACTACCAGCTGCCGCTGGCCGGCGGCACCGGCCTGGCGAAGCCGCTGAAGTCCTCGATCCATCCGCTGCGCGAGGAGATCCCGATCTTCCTCGGCGCCGAGGGGCCGAAGAACGTCGCGCTGTGCGCCGAGCTGTGCGACGGGTGGCTGGCGATGCTGTTCAGCCCGACTCATCAGGACGCCAACCGCGCGGCGCTGGGGGAGGGCTTCGCGCGTCCGGGAGCGCGACGCACGCCGGAGGAGTTCGAGGTCTGCGCGACGGTCCCATTCATCGTCTCCGACGACGTCGACGGCTCGATCGACGCGCTGCGGCCTTTTTACGCGCTCTACTTCGGCGGGATGGGCGCGAAAGGGACGAACTTCCACGCGAACGTCGCGATCCGGATGGGCTACGAGCGCGAGGTCGAGGAGATCCAAGAGCTGTATCTCGGCGGCAAGAAGGACGAGGCCGGAGCGAAGGTGCCACGTGAGCTGATCGAGGAGCTGTCGCTCGTCGGGCCGCCGGCGAAGATCCGCGACGACTTGCAGAAGTGGCGTGAGTCGATCGTGACGACGATGCTCGTCTCGGCGGACGCGGCCTCGCTGCGCACGATCGCCGAGCTCGTTCTCGGCTGATACGGGCGAAGTAGTCTTCGAGCAGTGCGCGCGTGGCTGACAGCTCTGCTCGCCTGCGGCGTCGCAGCCGCGCTGGCGGCGGCGCTTGCCGGATGCGGCTCGGGCGCCGGTGCGCTCGGCCCGGCGGCGCAGATCGGCATCCCGCTGTCGCTGATCGGCCCGGCCGTCGGCGGCACCTCGCCGCATCAGGCCGGCGGCGAGTACCGAATCGTCGGCTGTCGCAGCAGCGGCACGCAGGTCCACTCGCACGGGCCGCATCGCTACGAGGTCGCGATCGGCTTCGACGACGGCCCCTACCCGGACACGCCGGCGTTCGTGCGGATGCTGTCGCAGAATCACGCGACGGCGACGTTCTTCATGATCGGCCGCCAAGTCGACGCGACCTACCGCGAAACGATGCTGCGCGAGCTGCGCGAAGGCGACGTGCTCGGCGATCACACGTTCACGCATCCCGACCTGACGCAGTCCAGCGAAGTGCGCAGCCAGCTGCAGAAGACGATCTCGGCGATTCGCACGCAGACCGGCTACACGCCGTGCGTGTTTCGACCGCCGTACGGCGATGTCAACGCATCGGTCCAGCGGATCGCGCGCTCGCTGGGCCTGGCGACGGTGACGTGGGACGTCGACCCGAGCGACTACACGCAACCCGGCATCGGCGCGATCGAGCAGCGCGTGCTCGCTGAGGTGCAGCCGGGCTCGATCATCATCTCGCACGACGGCGGCGGCCCGCGCGGGCAGACGCTCGCGGCCTATCCGAAGATCATCGCGGCGCTGCGCCGGCGCGGTTACGGCATCGTCACGATCCCGCAGCTGCTCGGCTTTCGTCCGGTCTACGAGCGCTGCGTGCGGCTGTGCGACGGGATCGGCGTGCCACGCGCTCGTGTCCCGCGCGAAGCGATCATCCAGCCGGCGCCCTAGCGCCGGCGACGCGAGCTACTCGAACTCGGGCTCGACCCAATTCGGGAACGCGTCGGGCAGCCCGTCGCTGACGCGATCGCTGAACTGCGCCGGGCGCTTCTGCAGGAACGACTCGATTCCCTCGACGGCGTCGGCGGACTGGCCGCGCGCGAACATCGCGCGCGAGTCGGCGCGGTGGGCGATCATCGGGTGCTCGGCGCCAAGCATCCGCCACATCAACTGGCGGGCCAGCGCGACCGAGACGGGCGCGGTGTTATCGGCGATCTCGCGCGCCAGCGCGCGCGCGGCCGGGAGCAGCTCATCGGCCGAGTGCAGGCTGCGCAGCAGTCCCGCGTCGAGGCCCTCCTGCGCGGAGAAGACGCGGCCGGTCGCGACCCACTCCATCGCGCGGCTGATGCCGACGACGCGCGGCAGGAACCAGCTCGAGCAGGCCTCGGGGACGATGCCGCGGCGGGCGAAGACGAAGCCCATCTTGGCGTCCTCGGCAGCGAGGCGGACGTCCATCGCCAGCGTCATCGTCGCGCCGACGCCGACGGCCGGGCCGTTGATCGCGCCGATGACCGGCTTCTTGCAGTTGAAGATGCGCAGCGTGAACTGGCCGCCGCCGTCGCGCGTGATCGCCGGACCGTTCGGATTGCGCTTGTCGTAGTCGAACGTCTCGCCGCCGGCGGCCAGGTCCATGCCGGCGCAGTAGCCGCGTCCGGCGCCGGTCATGATGATCGCGCGGACGTCGTCGTCGGCGTCAGCCTGATCGAAGGCGTCGATCAGCTCGGCGCGCATCTGTTCGGTCCAGGCGTTCAGCCGCTCGGGCCGGTTCAGCGTGATCGTCAGCACGCCGTCGTCGAGCTCGGTGACGATCTGCTCGTAGTCCATCGTCTCGCTCAGGTCGCTCAGGCGACGCCGCTGAGCGCCGGACGACGGTCGGCCCAGGGCAGCGCCTGCTCGAGCTGGGCGGACAGGCGGATCAGCGTCGCCTCGTCCCACGGAGCTCCGGTGAGCTGCACGCCGACCGGCAGGTTCGCGCCGGTCTGCTGCAGCGGCAGGCTGACCGCCGGCAGGCCGGTGACGTTGCCGAAGGCAGTGAACGAGACGCTCGCGACGACGTCGAGCACGGGCGCCTCGGGCGTCGCGTGCTGCTGCTGCATGGTCGAGCCGGCGGTCGGCGGCAGGATCGCCGAGGTGGGCGTCAGCAGCACGTCGAAGTCGCGTCCCCAGCGCGCGACCTCTTCGCGGCTGAGCAGCTCGAGCGTGCGTGCGGCGAGCACGTAGTCGTTGGCGCCCGCTTCGCCGCTGAGCTTGCGCTGGTGGACGATGTGCGGCTCGGTCTTGGCCCAGTCGACGCCCTCGTAGTCGGCGAGGCCGCCTTGCGTGAGCAGGATGAACGAGGGGATCATCGCTTCGGAGATCGTCGGCACCTCGACCTCCTCGACGCTGTGGCCGAGCTCGTCGAGCGCGGCGGCAACCGTGCGTGCGGCGGCAACGCAGGCCTCGTCGGTCGGGATTCCGAGCGGAGCGCTCGCCATCAGGCCGATCCGCAGCTGCCCCGGCGGCGCGTCGAGCTCTTCGGCGAACGGACGCCGTGGCGCGGGCGCGTTGTACCAGGCGTGCTCGTCGAAATGGGCAATCGCGTCGAGCACGGCGGCGGAGTCGGCGACGGTCTGCGCGACGACGCCCTCGACGACTGCGCCGAGCCAGCTCTGAGCCAGGCGCGGCACGCGGCCGCGACTCGGCTTCAGGCCGACGAGACCGCAGTAGGAGGCGGGAATCCGGATCGAGCCGCCGCCGTCGTTGGCGTGCGCGATCGGGAACATCCCGCCGGCGACGGCCGCGGCGGCGCCGCCGCTCGAGCCACCCGGCGTGCGGTTCGTGTCCCACGGGTTGCGCGTCGCTCCGAAGCGGCTGTTCTCGGCGGCCGTGATCACGCCGAACTCAGGTGTGTTCGTGCGTCCGCAAAGGACGAAGCCGGCGCGAACGAGCGCGTCTACGACGAGTTCGGAGCGCTCGCTGGGACCGTCGGGAGCGCCGTGCGAGCCGTAGGTGACAGGCCAGCCGGCGACGGGCGTCAGATCCTTGATCGGCAGCGGCACGCCGAGGAACGGAGCGGGGTCGCCCTCGGCCAGGCGCCGGTCGGCGTCGGCGGCGCCGGCGCGCGCCTGCTCGTCGTCGCGCCAGGTGACGGCGTTCAGCTCGGGGTTGAGGCGGTCGACCTCGGCGAGGCAGGCGTCGAGCAGCTCGCCGGCCGAGAGCTCGCGTGCGCGCAGGGCCGAGGCGAGCTCCAACGCCGGTGTCGAGGGGCCGAGCGGGGCCATGCCGGCGAGCCTACTCGAACTCCAACACCGAGCGAATGCCGTCCTGCGCGTGCATCAGCTCGAATGCGCGGTTGACGTCGTCGAGCGCCATCCGGTGGGAGATGAACGGGTCGACGTCGATCTCGCCGCGCATGTAGCGCTCGACGAGCTGTGGAACCTGGTCGCGGCCCTTGACGCCGCCGAAGGAGGAGCCGCAGATCCGCCGGCCGGTGATCAGCAGCCGCGGAACGACGTCGAGCGTCTCGCCCTTGCCGGCGACGCCGGCGACGGTGCACAGGCCCCAGCCCATGCGCGCCGACTCGACTGCTTCGCGCATTACCGCGACGAGGCCGGTCGCCTCGAAGGTGTAGTCGGCGCCGAAGCCGCCGGTCTCTGCGAGCACGCGCTCGACGACGTCGCCATCGGCGATCCATGTGTCGGTCGCGCCCTGGCCGCGCGCGAGCTCCAGGCGCTGCTCTGAGAGATCGACGCAGATCACGCGCTCGGCGCCCTGCAGGCGGCAGCCGGCGACGGCGCCGAGGCCGACCATGCCGGCGCCGAAGACGACGCATGTCGAGCCCTGCTCTACCTTCGCCGTGAACATCGCCGCGCCGAGACCGGTCGAGAGCCCGCAGGCGAACAGGCAGGCGCGGTCGAGCGGCGCATCGCGGTCGACCTTGGCGAGCGCGATCTCCGGGACGACTGCGTACTCGGCGAACGTCGAGGTGCCCATGAAGTGGCGAATCGGCTCGCCCTCGCGCGACAGCCGCGTCGAGCCGTCGGGCAGGTAGCCGTTGTTCTGCTGCTGGCGGATCGCGATGCAGAGGTTCGTGCGCGGGCTGACGCAGTGGACGCACTCGCGGCACTGCGGCGAGAACAGCGTGACGACGTGATCGCCGACGGCGAGGTCGCGCACGCCTTCGCCGACCGCCTCGACGACACCAGCGCCCTCGTGGCCGAGCACGGTCGGCGCGTAGCCGGAGGGGTCGACTCCGGAGGCCGTGTACATGTCGGTGTGGCAGACACCGCAGGCGACGAGCCGAACGAGCGCCTCGCCGGCGCGCGGGCCGGCCAGCTCGAGCTGCTGCACGACGAGCGGCTTGCCGAACTCCTCCAGCAGCGCCGCGCGAATCCTCATCTCGTCCCTCGTCGCCCCATCGAGACGATCGTATTTCGTTTTGAGGATCGGGATCGCCGCACGCGCACATTCGCGCGCGAAGCGGGACCGACGGGGGCCTATCAGTGCTGCAGTGCGAACAGCGGCCAGCGCTCGGGCACGCCCTTGAGCTCGTGAAAGCCGCGTTCGGCGAACTCGAACGGACCGCCGACGACGGTGCCGAAGACGGTTCCCGAGACGAGCACCTCGCCGGGCCCTGCGAGCGCACCGACGCGCGCGGCGATGTGCACGGCCATGCCGCCGACGTCGTCGCCGATCAGCTCGCACTCGCCGGTGTGCAGGCCGACGCGCAGCTCGACGCCGAGCTCGCGCGCGGACTCGACGATCGCCAGCGCGCAGCGCAGCGCGCGTGAAGGCGGTCCGGCGAATGTCGCGAGGAAGCCGTCGCCGACGGTCTTGACCTCGCGTCCGTCGAAGCGGCGCAGCTCCTTGCGCAGCTCCTCGTCGTGGCGCGCGAGCAGGTCGCGCCAGCGCCCGTCGCCGAGCTCGCCGGCGCGCTTGGTCGAGTCGACGATGTCGGTGAAGATCACAGTCAGCAGCGCGCGAGAGACCTCGCCGGCGCGGCGGCCACCGGTGAGGAACTCCTCGATCTCTTCGACGATCGCCTCGCTGTCGCCGATGAACGGCAGCGAGTCGACGCCGTCGAGCTCGACGTAACGAGCGCCGGCGATCCGCTGCGCGAGGTAGCGCGAGTGGCGCGGATCCCACGCGCCGTCGCCGGCGCGGTGCATCACGAGCGTCGGCACGGCGACGCGCGGCAGCAGCTCGCGCACGTCTAGCTCGGCGCCGGCGTTGAGCAGCACGCGCGCCTGCGTCGGGCTCGCGGCGAGGCGCTGCAGCCGCGCGAACCATGCGGCGAGCGAGGGGTCGTCGCCTGCCGACGGCGCGAGCACGGGCATCGCCGGCCCGGCTACCTCGCCCCAAGAAGCGACGGTCTGCTCGGTCCAGGCGGAGCGCTCCTCGACGGTCATCGCCCAGTCGTAGTCGGGCGCCCAAGTCGTGCGTGCGACCGACGCATACATGATCAGCGCGCCGATGCGCTCGGGATGCTCGGCGGCGAGCAGCGCTCCGATGGGACCGCCGAGACCGTAGGTGAACAGCGCCGTGCGCTCGCTGCCGACGGCGTCGAGCACGGCGAGCACGTCGCCTGCCTCCTGCTGCAGCGAGTACGGCTCGCCGGCGCCGTCGGAGAGGCCGGTCCCGCGCCGGTCGAGCAGGATCAGCCGGCTGAAGACCGACAGGCGCTCGAACATGCGCCGCAGCGCAGGCGACTCCCACAGCTGCTCGACCTGTGAGATCCAGCCGTTCGTGAACAGCAGGTCGAGCTTGCCCTCGCCGATCGTCTGGTAGGCGATGCTGGCCTCGCCGCTGCGCGCGTAGCGCGTGACGGGCGCCATCAGCGCGGGCTCGCGGTCGCCGTCATCGGTCGTCCTCGATCGATAAGCGGAAGGCGTCGGAGGACTGCACGGTCGCGCCGGCCGCGTGTACGCGGTCGGCGAGCCAGAGGTCGGAGGTGACGACGCGCACCTCGCCGGGAACGCGCTCGGCGGCGATCAGGCGCACGATCTCGTCGTCGGCTGAGTCGCGCCGCGGGCGGGGCGCGTGCGTGACTTCGATCACGGTCGAGCGGATCGGCGGGCGCGGTGGCTGCTCGAAGACGACGACGACGTCCTCGCCGCCGCTCGCCGCCCAGTGCTCGAGCAGGTGGACCAGGCGGACCATCGCGGCGTGACGGTCCTTCCACCAGTCGTCCGGCCGCGTGCCGATCACGTTCATGCCGTCGATGAACCAACGCACGGCGAGCAGCCTACGCTTAGCTGGTGCGGCTCGAGGGCATCCAGACAGGCGACATCGTCGAGGTCGATCGCGGCGGCCGGCGCTTTCACGCGATCGTCACGGCGCCGGCGCCCGGCGGGCTCGCGCTTGCGCCGCTCGATCGGCGCGTCAGCTACTACAGCTGCCGCAGTCGCGAAGTCGTCGGGCACTGGGCCAAGCGCGGCAAGCCGCGCGCCAGCTCAGAGCCGCTTCAGCCCTCGCCGCGCCAGCTCGAGATCGATCTCGCCGCTGGCCTCTAAGCGGGACCGGGGGAGGCGCCGTCGAACTTCGCGGCGCAATGCTCAGAGCAGAAGTAATGCCGGCGCCCGAAACGCTCGCGCACGACGGCCTTGTCGCGGTCGACCTTCATCCCGCAGACGGGGTCGGTCGCGCCGCGGCGCAGCGTCAGTGCAAACAGCGCGACGAAGACGATCGCGCCGAGCACGTTCGTGACGAGCTTGTAGTCGAGCTTGACGCTGCCGAAGATGTCGGCGCGCGTCGGGCGCGCGTGCGGGATCAGGCTGGCGGCCCCGAACAGCCCGTCGATCGCGAGCGCGGCGAGGATCATCGTGACGAGCATCAGCGCGACGATCTTCAGCGCGAACGAGGTGCCGTAGTACTTGCGGTAGATCGCGACGATCGGCAGCACGATCAGGTCGGCGAAGATGAACGCGATCACGCCGGCGAAGCCGATCCCGCCCGACCAGAGCACGGCGGCGAGCGGGATGTTGCCGACCGAGCAGACGAAGCTCAGGACGGCAATCAGCGGACCGATGAGCACGTTCTCGATCAAGCGCAGCGGCGCCGCCGCGTGGACGATGAAGAGGTCGCTGAAGAAGTGATTGCCGAGCAGGCCGACGAAACCGGCGAGGACGAAGCCGGTCGCGATCTCGCGATAGAGCATCGACCAGTCGTTGCGGAAGTTGTGCGCGACGTCCGACCAGGCCGAGATCGACGTCAGCCGCTCGCGCAGCGAGAGCTGCGCGCCGGCCGAGTGATGCTGGTGGCCGGGGTCGGCGCGCTCGGCGTGCTCGCGCGCCTGCGCTTCGGCGCGCCGCGAGACGAACAGCCGCAGCAGCAGTGACATGATCGCGATCAGCAGCAGCCCGCCGAGCAGCTCGGCGAGCGCGAACTGCCAGCCGAGCAGGATCCAGATGACGATGCCGAGCTCGACGACGAGGTTCGTCGAGGCGAACTGGAAGGCGAGCGCGCTGACTGCGGAGGCTCCCTTGGCGAACAGCGATCGCGCGATCGCGACGGCAGCGTAGGAGCAAGAGGACGATGCGGCGCCGAGGCCGGTTGCGAGCGCGACCGGGCGCAGGCCAGTGCCGCCGAGCGCTCGCTCGATCCGCTCGCGCGGCACCCACGCCTGCACGATCGCGGAGATCGCGAAGCCGAAGACGAGCGCCCACCACACGGTCCAGGCCATCAGCAGCGCGTTCGAGAGCCCTTCCCAGAGCGTGTCGAGGACGCTCATCGCGCGCGCCTGCGTGGGGCCGTTTCGGGGAAGCTGCGGTGCACGAGTCGAATATACCCCTTGGGGGTACTGGCTCAGGGCCGCGGACGGTCGTCTGCGCTCGCGCTCGACGCAGTCGCCGCGCTGAAGCGTTCCAAGCTGTGTGTACTCTCCCTGCGATCGGAAATCGGGCGCCCCGGCGCGACGCAATGCAGCCGGCGCCGTGCAGCGGAAGGAATGGCTCCCATGCATAGAGAATCGAGTGAGTCGCGAGCCGGGGGCGACTCGCGGCTGGAACGGGCGATCGTCCTCGAGCTGCTGAGCGACGACGAGCAGAGCGGGCGCTCGCCGGCCGAGCTCGGCGATGCGCTCGGCGCGGATGAGACGGAGCTCGACGCGGCCTTGCGCGCCTTGCGCGACGCCGGAGTGCTGGACGTCGACGAGCGGCGCGCGTCGCCGTCCGCCGCGACACGGCGCCTCGACGAGCTCGAGCTGATCGGCATCTGATGGCGCTCGGCGCTAGATAGGGTCTGCGCCATGGGCAATCGCGTCCTGCTCCTCTCGTGGGAGTACCCGCCGGTGATCGAGGGAGGACTCGCGCGCCACGTGCGCAAGCTGGCGGAGGCGCTCGTCCGCCAGGGCGTCGCCGTCGACGTGCTCACGCGCGGCGTCGCCGACGGACCGCAGCCGGGTCAGCCCGGCGTCGACGAGCTCGCGGGCGTGACGATCCATCGCGTGCGCGAGCCGAGCTGGCCGCGCGATCTCGAGCGCTTCGTCGCGTGGGTCGAGCAGATGAACAGCGACATGCTCGCGGCCGGAGAAGCGCTCGCCGAGGAGCACGACTACGACTTGATCCACGGTCACGACTGGCTCGTCGCGCAAGCGGCGGCGACGCTCGCCGAGCGCGCCCGGGTGCCGTACGTGACGACGATCCATGCGACCGAGCACGGGCGCCATCAGGGCTGGGTCCAGGACGAGCCGCAAGCGCACATCCACGCGGTCGAGCGGTGGATGGCGCAGCGTGCCGACGCGGTGATCGTCTGCTCGTACTACATGCGCGGCCACGTGGCCGACATCTTCGACATCGACGAGCGGCGGATCGTCGTGATCCCGAACGGGATCGATCCGAGCGAACTGCGACCGGCGGGCGACCTGCAGGCGCTGCGCAGCCGTTTCGCCGAGCCAAGCGAGAAGCTCGTGCTGTTCGTCGGGCGGCTCGTCTACGAGAAGGGCTTCCAGCTCGCGCTCGACGCGCTGCCGGGCGTCGTCGAGCGCGTCGAGGGCGTTCGCTTCCTCGTGGCGGGCAGCGGCACTCACGAGCACGAGCTGAAGGCGCAGGCGGAGCGCCTCGGGCTGTCCGCTCACGGCAGCTTCCTCGGCTGGATCGGCGACGACGTGCTGCACTCGCTCTATCGGATCGCCGATCTCTGCGTCGTTCCGTCGATCTATGAGCCGTTCGGGCTGGTCGCGCTGGAGGCGATGGCCTCGGGCTGCCCGTGCATCGTCGCCGACACGGGCGGCCTGCGCGAGGTCGTGCCGGTCGGCGAGCGCGTCGGACTGCGCTTCAACGGCGGCGACGCGGAGCACCTCGGCGTGATGATCGAGCGCCTGCTCGTCGACGAGCCGTTGCGCGAGCGGCTGGTGACGGAGGCCTCCGAGCACGTGCTGCGCTTCGATTGGGATGACATCGCGCAGCGCACGCACGGGGTCTACAGTCAGCTGCGCCCGTTGAGGCCGCGCCAGGAAGGGGTGCCGAAGGGATGAGCTCAGAGGGGATGATCACGCGGGGGCCCGGCGCGGCGAGCACCGGCGGGCACCTGGAGGGCCTGATGCAGGACGACTTTCCGTTGACGCTGCATCACATCCGCCGCCGGATGACGGCATGCAGCCCCGACGCGCAGGTGCTGACGCTGAGCGAGCCGGGCGTCGTCGAGCGCGCGAGCTTCGAGCAGGTGTCCGCTCGGATCGACCGTCTCGCGCGAGCGCTGGCGCGACTCGGCGTCGAGCAGGGCCAGCGCGTTGCGACGTTCGCCTGGAACAACCAGCGCCACTTCGAGCTGTACTTCGCGATCCCGTGTGTCGGCGCGATCCTGCACACGCTCAACGTGCGGCTGTTCGAGGAGCAGCTGACCTACATCGTCAACCACGCCGAGGACCGCGTGATCTTCGTCGACGACTCGCTCGTGCCGGTGCTCGAGCGGTTGGCGCCGAGCTTCGAGACGGTTGAGCACTACGTCGTGATGGGCGATGGCGACAGCGGCGAGCTGCCGAACGTGCTGCGCTACGAGGAGCTGATCGCCGACGCCGGCGAGGGCGGCTTCGACTATCCCGATCTCGACGAGCGCCAGGCGGCGGCGCTCTGTTACACGAGCGGCACGACCGGCAATCCGAAGGGTGTGCTCTACTCGCACCGCTCGATCAGCCTGCACTCGACGGCGACGCTCGTGCGAGACGGCCTCGGGCTCTCGCGCACCGACCGCGTGCTGGCGGTCGTGCCGATGTTCCACGCGAACGCCTGGGGGCTGCCGCACGGCGCGGCGCTGGCGGGCGCCGACCTGCTGCTGCCCGACCGTTTCCTCGCGGCCGAGCCGCTGGCGGGCCTGATCGAAGCCGAGCGCCCGACGCTGATGGGCTGCGTGCCGACGATCTTCTCCGACCTGCTGCGCTACGCCGATGAGCATCCAGACGTCGATCTCTCCTCGCTGACGAACGCGACGTCAGGCGGCTCGGCGGTGCCGCGGCAGCTGATGAAGGACTTCGAGGAGCGCCACGGCGTCGAGATCTTCCATGCCTGGGGGATGACCGAGACGAGCCCGGTCGCGGCGTTCTCGCGCCCACCGGACGGTCCGCACGACGACGCCTACTGGGACGCGCGCGCCAAGCAGGGACGGCCGCTGCCGTGGGTCGAGCTGCGTCTCGTCGGCGACGACGGCGCGCAGGTCGCGCGCGACGGTGAGGCGACCGGCGAGATCGAGGTCCGTGGCCCATGGGTCGCGGCGCGCTACTACAACGACGACTCGAGCGATGAGAAGTTCGACGCGGGTTGGCTGCGAACGGGCGACATCGCCTCGCTCGACGCCGACGGCTTCGTGCAGATCACCGATCGCTCGAAGGACGTGATCAAGTCGGGCGGCGAGTGGATCTCCTCGGTCGAGCTCGAGAACGAGGTGATGGCGCACCCGGACGTTGTCGAGGCTGCGGTGATCGCCAAGCCTGACGCGCGGTGGGCCGAGCGCCCGCTCTGCTGCGTGGTCCTACGCGAGGGCTCGAGCATCGGCGCGCCCGAGCTCGTCGAGCACCTGCGCGGGCGCGTGGCGAAGTGGTGGCTGCCCGACGAGTTCGCGTTCATCGAGGAGATCCCGAAGACGAGCGTGGGCAAGTTCGACAAGAAGGTGCTGCGCAGACAGTTGAGCGAAGGCGCGCTGCAGGAGCGCGTGCGGCTCTGAGCGGGGGGCCGGTCGCGACGCCGGCGGGCGGTTCTCGTAGACGGGCAAGCTGCGCGGCGCGGGCGCTGGATGCTCAGGGGCTTCAGGGTTCCGTCGCGCGCGCCGATGAGTGCCGACGGCGCTGTCGGCGTATCGCCGACCGGCGCTGCTGGTAGACCTCACGCAGGAAATGCAGGGCAAGTGTTCGTGCACGACGAACATAAATTAAAGAACATGCGTAGAATCGCCCGATCAAAAGGGCAAGATGCCCGCTATGGGCTCGATGCACTCACCCAAACCATCACGGGAGGTTGGCATGACTCGGACCGATGTCGTGGCCTCGAGTAGGCCGCAGAAAGCAGACGAAGCAACGATGAGGAAAGGATCGCCTAGGGCTCGCAAGCTCGTCGTGCTGTCGGTCGCTTTCGCTCTGATGATGGCTCTGGTATCGCCGGCCGCCGTTTTCGCGGCCGAAGAAACGAGCCCGTACACGAGCAAACCGCCGACGACGACGACCACTACGACGCCGCCGCCGACGACGACCTCTGCGCCGGCTACGCCGACGCCGACTTCCGGCACCTCGCCGGAAAAACAGTCGAGCACGCCGGAAAAATCGACGGCGCCTGAAACGAAAAAAGAAGAACCGACCAGCACACCGGCGCCTACGGCGCAGAAGGCCACGTCGCTCCCGTTCACGGGCTTCGACCTGCGCTGGACGATCGCCGCGGGCATCGTGCTGCTGGCGACCGGCTTCTCGATCGTCACGATGCAGCGCCGCCAGCGTCGCAGCAACGGCCGCTGAGCAACATTTCGAGCTGAGCAGGAAAACGGCCGCCCTTCGGGGCGGCCGTTCTCGTTCGCGCCGACGTCGCGAGCGGTGGCGAATGTGACGGCGGCGCTCGCGCTCTCGCGCGCCGTGCTCTCGGTTGCCGAGAAAGTCTGAGAAGTCGGTTGCAGTTGCCCGCTCCGGCAAGTTAGGCTGGCGGCGCGACGGTGCGCGGCTGCCGTCAGAGCTACGGACTCAGGAGGTCGAGATGAGTGGCGTCGACGTGAGCAACGCCGATCCGAGCGATGGGCCGGGAGCCGGCGCGGTCGAGATGAAACTCGAGGTCGTGGTGGTGCCGGTCTCCGACGTCGACCGGGCGAAGCGCTTCTATCAGCGGCTGGGCTGGCGGCTCGATGCCGACCTGGCGGTCGAAGACGGCTTCCGCGTAGTGCAGCTGACGCCGCCGGGCTCGCGCTGCTCGGTCATCTTCGGCGCCGGCATCACCTCCGCTGCGCCGGGATCGGTGCAGAGCCTGATGCTGATCGTGCAGGACATCGACGAGGCACGCAAGCAGCTCGCCGAGCAAGGCGTCGAGGTGAGCGAGGTGTTCCACGACGAGGGCGGCGTGTTTCATCACGCCGGGACCGAGCGTCGCGTGCCCGGCGCCGATCCGCAGGGTCGGTCCTACTCCACGTGGGCCTCGTTCAGCGATCCCGACGGCAACGGCTGGCTGCTGCAGGAGATCAAGACGCGGCTTCCGGGGCGGTGATCGGCATGGACGTCGCGACCCTGGCCGAGCTTCTGCACGAGACGGCCGAACACCACGACTACTACGAGAAAACTCATCCGCCGCACGACTGGTGGGATTGGTACGCGCCATATCTGAATGCGCGCGAGCAGGGAAGCACCTCTGAGCAGGCCGTCGCCGCGGCCGGGCTCTACATGGAAGGCCTCGCAGGGGCGGCGCCCCGATGACCGGCGTCGACGGCGGCAGCGACTACGACGTCATCGTCCTCGGCGGCGGCGCTCCAGGCGAGCACTGCGCCGCGGCGCTGGCCGATGGCGGCCTGCAGGTAGCGCTCGTCGAGCGCTACCTGGTCGGGGGCGAGTGCTCCTACTGGGCGTGCATCCCGTCGAAGACGCTGCTGCGACCGGGTGAGGCCGTGCACGGCGCGCGCGAGGCGGCGGCGAGCGCGCAGGTCGACGTCGAGGCTGCGCTGGCCTGGCGCGACTTCATGGTCTCCGACTACTCCGACGCCGGACAGGAGCGCTGGCTGGCGGACAAGGGCATCGCGCTGTTGCGCGGCAGCGGCCGGCTCGCCGGGCCGGGCGTCGTCGAGGTCGACGGCGCGCGCCACACCGCCGAGCACGTCGTCGTTGCAACCGGCTCTGATCCGATCCTGCCGCCGATCGCCGGCCTCAGCGAGCTCGAGGGCGTCTGGGGCACGCACGAGGCGACCGGCATGAAGGCCGTCCCTCGCAGCCTGCTGGTTCTGGGCGGTGGGCCGGCCGGCGTCGAGTTGGCGCAGGTCGTGCGTCGCCTCGGCGGCGAGGTCACGCTCGTCGAGGGCGGCGAGCACCTGCTCGGGCACGAGCCCGCGCCGCTCGGAGACGCGCTGGCGGCCGTCCTCCGCGGCGAAGGCATCGAGCTCGCGCTCGGCAAGGGCGCGACCGCGGCGCGACGTGACGGGGCGGAGTACGTGCTGGCACTCGAGGACGGGCGCGAGCTTCGCGGCGAGCGCCTGCTCGTGGCCACCGGCAGGCGCCCGCGTCTTGCGGACATCGGCTTGGAGACGGTCGGCGTGCATGCTGACCGTCACGGGATCCCGGTCGACGCGCAGATGCGCGCGGGCGAGCGCCTGTGGGCACTGGGCGACGTCACCGGTATCTGGCCGCTGACGCATGTCGGTGAGTACCAGGGCGAGGTCATCGCCGCGAACATCCTCGGCGAGCCGCGTGAGGCCAACTACGAGGCGGTGCCGCGAGTCACCTACACCGACCCCCAGGCCGCATCGGTCGGCGTGAGCGAAGCTCGGTTCAGCGCCACTGCGCCGGTCTCGCAGGTTTCCAAGACGGCCACCTACACGCATGCCTATGCGGAGTCGAACGGCTTCCTGACGCTGCTCAGCGACGGCAAGCGGCTGACGGGCGCCTACGCGCTCGGACCGGAAGCGGGCGAGTGGCTACAGCAGGCCACGCTGGCTATTCGCGCTCGCGTGCCGCTGGAGGTGCTGCGCGACACGATCCAGCCGTTCCCGAGCTTCTCGGAAATCTACGCCGCCGCGTTGAAGCGGCTTCGCGCCGAGATCAGCGGTTGAGCCGGGCCCGATCAGGCGAGCGCCGCAAGCGACGCCAGCCCTCGATCGGCGGGCGCCTCGGCTTACGCAACCCTTGATCGGAGGGGCGCCGTCACCTCGGCGATGCGGATGAGAGGACTCGAACCTCCACCTGGTCTCCCAGACACGGACCTGAACTCTGCAAAGGGGGTCCAGATCCGTCCGCTCGTGTCGCGATGGTCCGTTTCATAGGGGTTTGCGGACGCCCCGGACTCATCTGGACAGGCGATTGTTGCCACGATGTTGCCACGGGTGAACCGCTAGAGACCCCGCTCTCGGATCTCGGCTTCCCGGGCCCCAAGAGGTTGTGCCCCGGTGCGGGGTAGCGTCGCGTCTTCAGACGCGAGCGAGCGAACCGCGGCCCTTGATCCTGTAGACGACGTCCGACCTCCTTCGGCCGGTCACAGTCGCGGGTTCGAATCCCGCCCGGTAGATGCACCTGCGACGCGACCCTGGAAGGACTCGATTCCGTCGGAATCTGCTGCGATATGCCCACCGGCCGCCGTGCCCGTCGTCTGAGACCTGTCTCGGCGCGGTCATCCACAGCCGCTGCTAATCCTCGGCGAGGCCGACCATGTCGCTCGCGCTCCTTGCGACTCTGGGCCCACTCATAGTCCAGGCCCTGAAGCAGTCACGGAAGTGGCGCCGCCAACTCACCGCGGAGGAGATCGTCGCGCGGGGCGGCAATCTCGTGGCCGCGCGGGACCATAGACAATACGTGGACCCCGCCGTCTCGAGCCGAACCGGCGAGCCGACTTCCAGGCGGCGAGTCCTGCGCAGAGCTTCTTGACGTTCGTGCGCGCCCGCAGCAGCGGGTCAGGTCGCGTGCGGAAGTCTCTCGGGGTTCTCCAGCAGCCGGATCGCCGCCACGAGGTCGATTACATCGTGTGCGGACTGCACGTTGAGGCCGGTCAGCTCGTCAATCCGGCGGAGACGATAGAGGACGGTGTTGCTGTGCACGTGCAGCGCCTCGGCCGTGCGCCTCGCGTTGAGATCGCACGCGGCGTACGCGAGGAACGTATCGACAAGCGTGCCGTGCTTGTCCAGGTCCTCACGTACGAACTCCTGGATCGTCGGCCCGATCAGATGGAGCCCTGAGTCGCTGCGCGGGAGCATCAGCGACATCCGTTCGATCAGCCTAAGGTCGAGCATCGCGCAAGCGTGCCCTGGCCCGGCCTTCGCCGCGGCCGCTTCGGCCTGACGGCTGCCAGCGGGAACGCCTGCCGGGCCTCGCGTGGGCATCCCGACGCCGATTGCCGGTCGCCGCGAGAGCACGCCCACGGCCGAGTCGAGGCCGGCAAGAACGTGGTCGGTGGCCGCGCGCGGGTCTTTCTGCCCAAGCGCGACGATCGCGATCAGGTCTTCGTTGCGCACACGCGCAACGCTGCCGCGCAGGCCGCGCGCGTCGCCGAGGCGGCGCGCGGCGCTCCGCAAGCTCGCAGCGTCGTTGTCGGAGAAGCCGTGCACGACGACGACGAGATAGAGCTCGTCGGCGCCAATCGGGAACGCGCCCGCACCGAGCTGCGGAGTCTCGCTCTGCGCGCGCCCGTCGAGCATCGCCTCGACGACGCGCGACTGTACGCGGTCGAGGTCGGCTTCGAGGCGCCGCTCGACCTGGATGTAGCCTTTCGCTACGGCAGCCCAGGCAGCCTCGATGTACTGCATCATCGGCTCGGCGAGCAGGGTCGCCAGTCGCTCCTCGCCGTCTTGGTTCTCCGTCGCGAGGATCCGCCGCCAGATCACGTGGTGGGCGACGCGGTAGGCCTGCAGGACGGCTTCGGGGGGGATCCCCTGAGAGGTTCGCCGCTCGACGGTGGTCTCGATGAAGGTGAGCGATGCGGTGTCGGGCGGACCGCCGTCGTGGAGCGTGACTATGAACGCGTCGATGTGCGCCGAGACCTGCTGGCCGATTTCGTCCGCCAGGGCCGCATTCTCGCTCGTCGCATACGGGGGCAATTCCTCGATGATCGTGGCCGTCGCCGAGCGAACCATCTCATCGCGGCGTGCCTGCACGATGGAGATCGCCTTCGTGCGGTCGTCGGGCTTGCCTGCGCCGGCTATCACGACCCGATGGTAACGCGCGCGCTGTGTTCGAGAAACATTGTGTCCACCGAACAAGAATCGGGGCGCGATCTCAGTGTCGCCGAGACATAGTTTGGTGGCGAGTCGAGGTGTAGCGTTCTCGGTCGTAACGGTTCGGCGTTCAGGAAGTAGCGTCGTCGTCGGCCCCGGAAGAGGAAACACGGGACCAAGTCAGATCCACGAGGGAAACGGACGAGGAGGGACTGCAATGCCAATGGATGTCGCACCAACCCGCTCGGGCTGCTCAGAAGCGAGCGCGCCCAGCAGACCTAGAACAAGGAATAAGCCCGCTCGGACGTTGCTTCAAGGCGCGCTGGCCGCGATCACGATGCTGCTGCTGCTCAGCTCTACGGCAGCCGCGCGTCGCACGTCCTCGCGCGACGCCGAAACGGCGGGAGGAACGACGCTCAAAGTCCTCTCCAGTCGCGCCGATCTGGTAGTTGATGGCGAAGCGCTACTTGAAATCACGGTACCCACGGGCGAGGAGGCCCACAACGTCACCGTGACGGTTGGAGGTCAGGACGAGACCAGCGCCTTCGCAGTGCAGTCCGAACAGAGCCTGCGCGGAGTCGTTACGGGCCTCCTGGAAGGTCCCAACATCGTCGAAGCGAAGCTGGCCGACGGGACCGGCGCGAAGATCACTCTGACCGATCACCCGCAGGGCGGGCCGCTGTTCGCGGGGCCCCAGGTGCAGCCGTGGACGTGTCCGGCCGGGGCGCTTGACAGTCAGTGCGACCAGCCCGCGACATACAAATACGTGTACCGGTCGACGAACCCGGAAAACAAGGCATTGCAGCCGTACAACCCCGAAAGTCCGCCCGAAGACGTCGCAACAATCACCGTCAACGGCCAGACCGTGCCCTACGTCGTGCGCACCGAGACCGGCTACCAGGATCGCGATCAGTACTCGATCTCCGTCCTCTACAACCCCAACGAACCATGGAGCGCGGTCAGCCCGCAGTCCCAGTTCGACCACAAGATGCTCATCACGCACGGCTCCAGCTGTGGAGTCGCCTACGAAAGCGGCACTCCGCCCGGCACGCTCACCAGCGAAAGTGGCGGCGTGGAATGGGCGCTTGAAAACGGCTGGGTCGTGATGTCGACCGCGATGGACAACAGCGGTCACGACTGCGATGTCGTCACTCAGGCCGAGTCAATCTACATGGCCAAGCAGCGTGTGATCGATCAGTACGGGACGCTGCGCTACACGATCGGCATCGGCTGCTCGGGCGGCTCGCTGACTCAGCAATGGGTAGCGAATGCCTATCCCGGCATCTACCAGGGGCTGCTACCGACATGCTCGTTCCCGGACGCGTGGTCCGCCTCCAACCAGGTCGTCGACTACCACCTGCTCAACTACTACTTCGCCCACAAAGAAGAGTGGGGGTCGGGGGTCACCTGGACGCCCCAACAGGAGGCCGCCGTTGACGGCGACCCGACGACAAAAAACGCGCTCGTGGCCGACGCCGGCTTCTTCCACGGAGCTGAACCAGGCTACGCGTGCCCCGGCACAACCACAGAAGACCGCTACAACCCCACGACCAACCCGGGCGGGATACGGTGCTCGACGGCGGACTTCGCGATCAACGTCTTCGGTGAACGGCCCGAATCAGAGTGGGGCCCCGAGGAGCAAGCGCTCGGTCACGGCTTTGCGGGACTCGCCTACGACAACGTCGGCGTGCAGTACGGCCTCGCGGCGCTGCGCGAAGGCAAGATCACACCAAGCGAGTTCGCAGACGTCAACGGTAGGATCGGCGGCGTCAACCCCGAGACCATCGCCGTCGATCCCTCGCGTAACGTCGCGGACCCAACCGCACTGAAGAACGCCTACCGCAGCGGAATGATCAACGAGACCAACAATCTCAACCAAGTCGCAATCATCGACTGCCGCGGTCCGAATCCCGAACAGGCTCACGACGCCTACCGCGCGTTTGCCGTCCGGGAACGGTTGCAGCGCGAACACGGGACCTCGGCAAACCAGCTGATCTGGGAGGGGCCGCTGGCGCTCAGAGCCGCTACAGACTGCCAGTCCCAAGGCCTCGTCGCGATGGACAGCTGGCTGTCAAAGGTCGAAGCTGACGCGCGGGAAGTCCCGCTCGCCACCAAGATCATCGCCGATCGGCCGTCAGAACTCGGCGACCGCTGCTACAACGAAGCAGGCGAAGTACTCAATGCTCACAGCATCTGCGGTACGAGCGTCGTACCGCTATACCCCTCGCCCCGAATGGTCGCCGGCGAATCGATCACAACCGACGATACACAGTGCAGGCTGCAGGCTCTGAAGCGCAGCAGCTACGCCTACAGCTTCTCCGACTCGGAATGGGCGGTGCTGAAAAGCGCGTTCCCGACCGGCGTCTGCAACTACAAGAAGCTGGGCGTCTTCCAGAAACCGACGATCCCTTGGCTGACCTACCAGACAGCGTCAGGCCAAGTGATCTACGGCGGCAAGCCGATGCGCAGGGAACCGGTGTCAAAGCCGCTGCGTAAACACTGACATCTCGTCGCTCGGGC
>DATBBG010000055.1:0-19665 GCA_036271095.1 Solirubrobacteraceae bacterium | reverse complement strand
GATCCTCGGGCCCTCACGCGTGCCGCTGAAGGAGATGGTCGCGCTGGACTACCTCTACGTCGCCAACTGGTCGCTGTGGACCGACGTGAAGATCCTGCTGCGGACCGTGCCGCATGTGTTGGGGCGGCGGGGGCTGTGAGAGGCCTCACCGCGGGGCTTGCATCGCTGCGCCGGCCCGTTTGCCGTTGCAGCTCGCCGGCGGACGTCGCCAGCTAGCGGACGCCGTGGCCGCTGCGCAGCCGGCGCGTGAGCTGGCGCGAGCCGCTTGCCGAGCGGTGAGCGTTCGGCCGCCGACGCGGCGGCCGCATTCGCTCGGGCGACGCTGACAGGATCAGCTTCGGGCCGATCGAGACCGAGCGAAGCTCGTCGAAGGAGACGCTTGGCCGCTCGCCGTCGGCTGCTGCACGGCAGATCGCGACGAGCAGCGTGATCACTGCAAGCCAGGCGATTGCGATCGAGGTCAAGAGCAGCATCTTCAGAGTCTCCGTTGGCGAATAGTTCGGCGGGCGTACTCCCGCCTCCTTCCCATCGGCAGCGCCGCGCGCGAGCATGAGCGCGGCGGCGCGGCCGCTCGACGAAACGTCCAGCCGGCGCGGCTGTTGCTGCGGGGGCGCCTAGGCCGAGCGCAGCGCGCGATAGCGGCGAATCAGCGCGTTCGTCGAGCTGTCGTGCGCGAGCTCTGGCTCGGTCTCGGCGAGCAGCTCGGGGATGATCTGCTTGGCGAGCACCTTGCCGAGCTCTACACCCCACTGGTCGAACGAGTCGATGCCCCAGATCGCGCCCTGCGTGAAGACGCTGTGCTCGTAGAGCGCTACGAGCGCGCCGAGCGTGCGTGGCCGCAGGCGCTCGGCGAGGATCACGCTGCTCGGGCGATTGCCCTGCATCACGCGATGGGCGACGACGTGCTCGGGCGTGCCCTCGGCGCGCACTTCGGCCTCGCTCTTGCCGAACGCGAGCGCCTGCGCTTGGGCGAAGACGTTCGACATCAGGATCTCGTGGTGCTCGCCGAGCGGGTTGAGCGTCTTGCCGAAGCCGATCAGGTCGACCGGCACGAGCTTCGTGCCTTGGTGCAGCAGCTGGTAGAAGCTGTGCTGGCCGTTCGTGCCGGGCTCGCCCCAGTAGATCGCGCCGGTCTGGTAGTCGACGCGCGCTCCGCTCAGCGTGACGTGCTTGCCGTTGGACTCCATCGTCAGCTGCTGCAGGTAGGCGGGAAAGCGCTTGAGGTACT
The DNA here is from genome assembly GCA_036271095.1 of Solirubrobacteraceae bacterium. Lineage (GTDB taxonomy): Bacteria > Actinomycetota > Thermoleophilia > Solirubrobacterales > Solirubrobacteraceae > Palsa-744. The sequence continues at coordinate 18,437 of DATBBG010000055.1, read as the reverse complement.
GCTCATAGGGCAGCACTGCCGTGCTCTGCGCGTCGAAGAAGTCGGCGTACCAGACGGCGAGCAGGCCCATCAGCACCGGCAGGTTGCGCGCCGGCGGCGTCGTGCGGAAATGCTCGTCCATCGCGTGAAAGCCGGCGAGCATCTCGGCGAACGCCTGCGGCCCGATCGCGAGCATCGTCGAGAGCCCGATGGCCGAGTCCATCGAGTAGCGCCCGCCGACCCAGTCCCAGAATTCGAACATGTTCGCCGGGTCGATGCCGAACTTGCGCACCTCCGCCTCGTTCGTCGAGACGGCGACGAAATGCTTGGCGATCGCCTGCTCGTCGCCTAGCGCCGCGAGCAGCCAGTCGCGCGCGGAGTGCGCGTTGGTCATCGTCTCGAGCGTCGTGAACGTCTTCGAGGAGACGATGAACAGCGTCTCGGCCGGGTCGAGATCGCGCGTCGCCTCGACGAAATCGGTCGCGTCGACGTTCGAGACGAACAGGAAACGCAGCTCGCGGCTGGCGAAGTGGCGCAGCGCCTCGTAAGCCATCACCGGCCCGAGGTCCGAGCCGCCGATGCCGATGTTGACGACGTTGCGAATCGGCTTGCCCGTGTGCCCGGTCCAGGCGCCGGAGCGCACGCGCTCGCTGAAGTCGGCCATCGACCGTAGGACCGCGTGTACCTCGGCGACGACGTCGACACCGTCGACGATCAAAGATGATCCTTCGGGCATGCGCAGCGCGACGTGCAGCACCGAGCGGTTCTCCGAGACGTTGATCGGATCGCCGGCGAACATCGCGTCGATCCGTGACTGCAGCCCGGCCTGCTCGGCGAGCTCGAACAGCAGCTCGAGCGTGCGGTCGGTGATGCGGTGCTTGGAGTAGTCGAGGTACAGCCCGGCGCCCTCGGCGACGAGCCGCTCGCCGCGACCGGCGTCGTCTGCGAACAGCTGCGAGAGATGGGTCTCGCGCAGCTCTTCGCTGTGGCGAGTCAGCTGCTGCCAGGCGGGAAGCGCGGTTGCTGGGACGGGCTCGGCCACGGCCGCTGATTCTATTCGCGCGAGCCCGCCGGCGGCGGATGCGGTGCACTACGCTCCACGCGTGCAGAGCGAGCAGCTACGCGAGCGGATCGCCGCCTTTCCGCGCTGGAACTACCGCTTCGAGTTCGACGACGGAGTCAGCACGCCGGTCGGAGACCGCGCGAGGATCAACCGCAACCGCGAACGCCACTCCTACTTCTTCGAGCGCCTGCTCGCGCTCACCGCTGGATCGCTGCGCGGCAGGCGCGTGCTCGACCTCGGCTGCGGCGCCGGCTACTGGGCGCTCGCGGCGGTCGAAGCGGGCGCCGACTTCGTGCTCGGAGTCGACAGCAAACAGGAATACATCGATCAGGCCGAGCTCGTGTTCGAGGCGAAGGAAGTCGACGCCGCTCGTTACCGATTTCAGTCGGGTGACTTCTTCGAGTCGAGCTTCGATGGTGAATTCGACACGGTGCTGTGCCTCGGCGTGCTCGACCGCGTCGACCGGCCGGTCGAGCTGTTCGAGTTGATCAGCGCCGCCGGCGCCGAGCTGATCGTGATCGACAGCGACGTCTCGCGAGCGCGCGCGAGCCTGTTCGAGGTCTCGCACCTCTATCGCACGCGCGACGTCAGCGGCGACGGCATCGTGCTGATACCGAGCAGGCGCGCGGTCGTCGAGCTCGCCGCCAGACACGGCTTCGAGACGGCCGCGCTGGCACTCGCGATCGGCGACGCTGCCGGCATGGACGACTACCGCCGCGAACGGCGCTGCGCGTTCATCTGCTCGCGCAGCCTCAAGCTCGACGGCTTGCCGCAGGAGCGGCGCTCGCCGATTCCGTGGTGGCTGCGCGATCCGCGCGCGCTGTCGAGCGTCTGACTCGAGCGTGACGATCGACGAGGTCTTCCAGCGCGTCTGAGATCTGCTGGCAGACGACGTCTCGCGCGAAGCGACGCTCGGCCTCCGATCGCGCCAGCGCGCGCGTGCGGAGCGGATCTGCGCGAAGCCGCTCGAGCATCGCCGCGATCGCGTCGACGATGCCCTCGACGTCGCCGGGCGCGACCTCGGTCGCGACCGAGCGGTCGATTGCCTCGATCGAGCCGACCTCGCTGGTGGCGACGACCGGCACACCGGAGACCAGCGCCTCCAGCACCGAGACGGGGCAGGGGTCGTACTTGCTCGGCACCAGCACGAGGTCGGCGCGTTCGAGCTCTGCCGGCATCTGCCTCGGCATCACCTGTCCGGCGTATTCGCAGTTCTCCGGCGGCAGATCCTCCAGCAGCTTGGTGTAGTCCGACCACGTGCTCGGGCCGCCGATGATGCGCAGGCGCGCGGCGATGCCGCGCTGCGTCAGCATCCGCGCGACCGGAGCGACGTCCTCCAGCCCCTTGCGCACCGACAGCCGCGTCGGCACGAGCACGACCGCAGGCTCGGCGAGGTCTTTCGTCGAGGCGTCGAAGCGCTCGACGCGCACGGGGTTGGTGATCACGGTCGTCCGCTGCAGCGGGAAGCGGTAATCGTGAACGATGTGATCGCGAAAGACGGTGCTGATGCAGATCAGCAGGTCGACGCGGCGGATCCTGACGGCCTGCACGAGCGCGCGGAACGCCATGATCGCGGCGACGACGAAGAACACGTAGCGCGGCTGGCAGCGGAAGGCGAGCCGGCGCTCGGCGATCAGCCAGCGCAGCTCGCCGGCTTGGTGACTGTCGGGGCGGACGGCGAGCGGCACCGAGCGAATCACGCTGCTCGGAACGCCGAGCGACTCGATCGTCTGATTCTGGTAAACGAGGTCGTATGGCTGCTGTTCGTGGCGCTTGACGATTTCACGCCGGAGCCTGAGCGAGCCGAGCGCGCGTGCGAGCAGGCCGGAGGCGAACGAGCTGATCTTCGTACGGCTGTACCAGCGGTCGAATCGCCACGAGCTGGTGCCGGAGATGAAAGTGAGGTTCTCGCGTCCCTGCAGGCGCTCGGGGATGTTGCGCGGCGTCGCCGGCAGGAAGCAGTCGATCGTGTGACCGCGCTCGGTGAGGCCGTCCAACAACTCTGTCACGACGCCCGGCGCGCCGCCGGATTCCGCAGGTCCGCCGCCGAGCCACGCGATCCGAAGGGGTCTGCCGGCGGGCATCGTTGGACCCTATCAAGCTGCAATTGCAGCCAAGTCGGAGCGTCTGCAAGACTCATCCCCGATGGCGCCGACGACGTCCGAGGCCCGCTCCGAGCCCAAGCCGAAGGTGCTCTACGTGATCGGCGCCGGTCGCAGCGGCAGCACGATCCTCGGTGTCGCGCTCGGCAATTGCACGGACGTGTTCTTTGCCGGTGAGCTCGACAAGTGGCTGACGCGAAAGGGTGAGCCGAAGCTGAAAGACGCCGCTCGCGTCGAGTTCTGGTCGAACGTGCGCGCGCGCGTCGCCGACGCGGACGTTCTCTTCGGCGGGCGCGCGCACCGTTACCTCGAGCGCTCCTCGGCGCTGTTTCGCGCCGGTCGCCTGCGTGAGCGCCGCCGGCTGCAGACGCCTTACCGGCGGATTGCGGGCGAGCTCTACGCGGCCGTCGCTGCGACCGCCGACGCGAGCTGTGTCGTCGACACATCTCACTATCCGCTGCGCGCGCGTGAGCTGCAGTCGCTCGAGCAGGTCGAGCTGTACCTGCTGATGCTTGTCAGAGATCCGCAGGCCGTCGTCGCGTCGTTCGCCAAGGACGACGTCGTCGAGCGCCAGTTCAGTCCGGCGACGACGCGCGTTTACCTACTGCTGACTTACCTGCTGTCGAGCTGGGTATTTCTCAGGCATCCGCACGAGCGGCGAGTCGTGCTGCGCTACGAGCAGCTGATCGAAGACCCGGACGGCGTCATGCGCGAGCTGCTCGAGCGAATCGGCTCCTCGGCCGAGCTGCCGGACTTCGGCTCGCTCGAGACAGGTGTGCCGCTGCACGGGAACCGGCTGCTCGACTCGGCCGTCGTCTCGCTGCAGCAGCGCCCGCAGGCGCCGGTGCGAGGCGATCTCGCTGGAGGCCTGTTCGCGCGCGCGATGCTTGCCGGACTCGGCCGCCTGCGTCCGCGCGTCACGCCTCGCTCGAAGCGCTGGCGGTCGGACGCTCTCGCCCGCTGAGCACAGGGCCGCGAGGACCGTGATCGCCGTCTTCGATGGCTGTCGTGACGAAGCTCGACAGGCGCGCCTGGAAGTTGGCGACGGAGAAGCGATCGGCGTTGGCGACGGCGCGGCGCGGATCGAAGTCGAGGCGGTCGAGCGCTTCGATCGCGGCGGCGAACGCCGATACGTCGCCCGGCTCGGCCAGCAGGCCCGTCTCTCCGTCGATCACCGTCTCGAGCACGCCGCCGGCGCGCGCGGCGAGGACCGGCCGCCCGGCCGCCTGCGCCTCGACGGCGGTGATCCCGAACTCCTCGACGCTCGTGATCACGACGGCGCGCGCCGCGGCGTACAGCCTCGCCAGCTCGGCGTCGTCGACGCGGCCGAGGAAGCTGACCTCCGGATAGGCCTCGTGCAGGCTCGCGTAGGCGGGGCCGGCGCCGACGACCTCGACCGGCACGCCGACTCGTCGCGCCGCCTCGAGCGCGACCTCGACGCGCTTGTGCGGCACGAGCTCGGTCACGAGCAGCAGCTTCTCACCGGGTGCTCCCGGCGAGAAGCGATGCGTTTCGACTGGCGGGTGGATCACGGTCGACTCGCGTCCGTAGAAGCGTTTGATCCGCTCGCGCGTCAGCTGCGAGTTGGCGAGGTAGAGGTCGACGCCGCGGCTGGCCGATCGATCCCAGCCGCGCATCCAGTCGAGCTGGCGGCGCAGCAGCGGACGCAGCGGCGCCGGCAGCTCCTGCAGCGCTCGCTCGCGCTCGGTCCAGGCATAGCGGAACGGCGCATGGCAGTAGCAGACGTGTAGGGCTCCGGGTGGCACGCGCACCGCGTGTGCGAACGCGCTGCTGCTGCTGAGCACGACGTCGCTCGGCGGCAGCGCGAGTTGTCGGATCGCCCATGGGTACAGCGGCAGCAGGCGTCTGAATTGGCGCTGGCCGACGCCGAGCCGGTTCAGCGGCGAGGTGGTGACGGAGTGCCCGGCGAAGCGGCCGTCCGTGCCCGCCTCGTCGTACAGAAGTGTGAAAATCGGCGCGCGCGGCGAGTAGAGCTCAGCGATCGCCGCGAACGTCCGCTCGGCGCCGCGCATGACGAGCAGGTAGTCGTGCGCGAGAGTGACATCGATGCCGATCTCGGGCTCACGGACTGACACGCGAGCGAGTCTACCGTCGGCGATCTGGCCGGCTGCGCGCAACGGTCGGATACGATTTTGCACGTGCGCGTTCTCATCACCGTTCCGTGGTGGGAGCGCCTGGGCGGCGCCGAGGCGATGCTTCACACGATCCTCGAAGGCGCCGGGCAGAGCGGCCACGAGCTCGAGCTGATCTTCTTCGAGGACGGGCCCTGGCCGCAGGAGCTGAGGGCATCGGGACTGCGCGTGGAGGTGATCGAAGCGGGGCGCGTGCGCCAGCTCGGGCGCTTTGCGCGCACCGTCTTTCGACTCGCCGCGCGGTTTCGCGAGCGCCGGCCCGACGTGATCCTCAACTGGGCTACGAAGACGCAGCTCTACGGCGCGCCGGCGGCGGCGCTCGCCGGGATGAGCGACCGTGTGATCTGGTGGCAGCACGCGATCGCCGGGCGCCACTGGCTCGACCTCGGCGCGAACCTGCTGCCGGCGCGAGCGATCGCCTGTTACTCGACTGCCGCCGCCGAAGCTCAGCAGCGGCTGTGGCCGCACCGGCGCACGATCGTGATCCCGGCCGGAGCGAGGCCCGTCTCCGGCCTCGCGCGCCAAGCGCCGCTGGCGCTGGCCGGCGACGTGCCGGTCGTCGGCATCGTCGGACGGCTGCAGGCTTGGAAGGGACAGGACCGGCTGCTGCAGGCGCAGGCGCTGCTGCGCGAGCAGGGACAGCCGCTGCATCTGGTGATCGTCGGCGGCGACTCCTACGGCCTCTCGCCCGAGTACGCCGCGTCACTGCCGAAGCTGGTCTCGCAGCTGGGGCTCGATGGCGCCGTCACGCTAGTCGGCGAAGTCGCCGACGCGATGCCGTACATCGAGCAGTTCGACGTGCTGGTGAACGCCTCGGACCCGGAGCCGTTCGGCATCGTCCTGCTGGAGGCGATGGCCGCCGCCGTCGCCGTCGTCGCCGTCGACGCTGGCGGCCCGCGCGACATCGTCGAGCACGCGCGCACGGGAATGCTGGCGCGCTCGGGCGAGCCGGCCGATCTCGCCGCTGCGCTGGAGCCGCTGCTGAGCTCGCGCGCGCTGCGCCATGAGCTCGGTGAGCGCGGCCGCGAGCGCTTCATGCGCGACTACACAGACGAGGCCGTGCGCGATCGATTCTTCACTGCGCTCGAGAGCATCGCCGAGCCCGCCGGGAGCCGTCGTGGCCGCGCCGCTCGCTAGCGCGCGGGCAAACGCGAGCGGCCTCGCGCGCGAGCCGCGCGAGCTGACGCTCGTCGCGCACCACGTAGGGCCGGTCGGCGGCATGGAGCGAGTGCTCAGCGAACTCGCGCTCGGCCTGGTCGAGCGCGGCTATCGCGTCAGCGTGATCGCCTACGAGTGCGACCTGCCGGCCGAGGCCGGAGTGACGTTCCACCGCGTGAGCGGACCGAGCCGGCCGTTCGTGCTGAGCTATCCGTGGTTCATGCTCGCCGGCACGCTCGCCGTCAGGCGCCGGCGGCGCGGCTTGGTGATGGCTGTCGGCGCGGTCGTGCTCAACCGCGTCGACCTCATCGCGATTCACTACTGCCAGCAGGTCGGGCCGGCCACGCCGAGCCGCTCGCACTGGCTGTTCCGGCTGAACGTGGCCGTCTCGGCGCAGCTCGGCAAGCTGGCCGAGCGCGTCTGCTTTCGGCTCAACCGCCCGCGGCGCTTCGTCTGCGTCTCGGAGGGCGTCGCCGATGAGATCCGCGAGTTCTTCCCCGCGCAGGCCGCGCGCACGATCGCGATTCCCAACGGTGTCGACACCGCCGCGTTCGCTCCGGACTCGCGCGCGCAGGAGTCGGCTGCGCTGCGAGAGCGCCTCGGGATCTCCGGCGAGCGGCTGCTCGCGATCTTCGTCGGCAGCGAGTGGCAGCGAAAGGGGCTGGAGCCGGCGATCGGCGCGCTGGCGCAAGCGGCGCAGTGGGATCTGCTCGTCGTCGGCAACGGCGATCGCGAGCGCTACGAACGGCTCGCCGAGCGCCTTGGCGTCGCCGCTCGGATCCACTGGATCGGCGTCTCGCGCGACGTCGCGCCGCTCTACCAGCTCGCCGACGCGCTCGTCTTTCCGACCAGCTACGAGGCCTTCCCGCTGGTCGCGCTCGAGGCGGCCGCAAGCGGGCTGCCGCTGCTCGCGACGCCGGTCAACGGCATTCGCGAGCTCCTGCGCGACGGCGAGAACGGCTTTCTGATTCGCGCCGATCCGGGCGACATCGGCGAGCGCCTGCGCCTGCTCGGATCAGATCGCGCCCTGCGCGAACGGCTCGGCGCCGCCGCGCGAGCGGCCGCGCTCGAGTACAGCTGGGCGAAGATGGTCGAGCGCCACGATGCGTTGTACGAGAGCCTTCGGCCGATCCGCGCGTGACGCGCCCCTCGCCTAAGCGCCGTCGGCGAGCAGGTCTTCGACGAAGGCGCGCATCCGCCGCTGCTGGGCGTCGCGGTCGAACACGTCGCTGCTCGCGGCGCGCGCGGCCGCGCGACGGCTTTCGATCTCGGGGCGAGCGAGCCCGTCGAGCAGCGTCGTCAACGCGTCGAGGAACGTCGGGCTCCACGGCGCAGCGCCAGGCAGCCGCCACATGTAGCCGGCGTCGAGGTCGTATGCAGCCGGCACCTGGCCGGTGATCACCGGCAGCCCGACGGCGAGGTACTCGCTGAGTTTCGTCGTGTAACGAAACGAGCCGACGGCGTCGACGCTCTGCGAGAGGCTGCCGGCGTCGAACGCCGCGAGGTAGTCGGGAACCTGCTCCGGCTCGACCCGTCCGGGCAGCAGCACGCGCTTGCCCAGCTGATCGCCGGCGAGCTCGCGCAGGCGCTCGATGCCATCGCCGTCGCCGACGATGCACGCGACGACGTCCTCGCGCGAGCTGCGGCAGACGGCCTGCACGAGCTCGGCGCCGTAGACGTAGCCGGCGCGCTCGTTCCAGTGCAGCGAACCGGCGAGCCCGACGACGATCGCGTGCTCGGCGATCCCCAGCTCGCCGCGCACGCGCGTGCGCGCGTCGGCGCTGGGCTCGCTGCGCGTCCAGCCCGGAGCCGTCATCGCGCGCGGCGCGCCGAACGTGAGCGCGCGGCCGACGAGATAGGGCGTCCATCCGACGAAGCCGGCGCAGTGGCGGCAGAGCAGCCGCTCGTAGCGCGTGCCGAGCGCGCCCAGCAGTCGCGAGCGCAGCCCGAGGAAGGGTCCGACGGCGTCGCCGCTGGAGACCACGTAGTCCGTGCCGAGCAGCGCGTGCGCAGCGAGCAGCACGAGGCCACCGGCGGTGCCGGTCCCCTCCATCACGACCAGCCGCGGGCGGCGCGCGGCGATCGTCCTCGCCAAGGTCAGCGCCGAGCGCAGCTTGCGAGCACGGTCGAAGGCGAGCTCCTCGGGGTCGAGCGGGTCGAGCAGCAGCCTGATCCGCTCGCCCTCGATGTGGCCCCGACCCTGCGTCGCGAAGCAGATGATTCGCGGCTGCTCGCGTGCGGACAAGGCGGCCATTCTACGTCAGCGTCGATGCATGAAAGCTTGCCCGCAAATTGCGACCCGCCAGTAGTCTTTAGCGCCGGGTAAGCCGCGCACATAAGATGGCGTGCCCTCCGAGCTGAGGGATGGACCCCTCTACTTCGATGAACGAGACTTCTGATGCAACAGCCATATTCGCTCCGCTCTGGAGGCGCAAGTGGCTCATTCTCGCCGTTGGGATAATCGTCGCGGCGGCGAGCTACCTGTATTACAAGCGCCAGCGCCCGACCTATCAGGCGACGACGCAGGTGTTCCTCGGCGCCGGAGCCGAAGAACAGGCGCCGACCGAACGGACGGCGAACAAAGGCCGCGGCAACGCGCTCGCCGACCAGGCGGCCGTGATCAACACGATCGTCGTCGAACAGGTGCGCCAGCAGCTGACCGCCGAACACAAACGGGCGCTCGCGCGCGGCACCAAGGTCAAAGCGAAGTCGAACGAAAAAAGCGAATTCATCTCGATCACGACGGAAGCGCACTCGGGCAAAGGCGCTGCGCTGCTGGCGAATCTGACCGCGCAGACATATGTCAAGCGTCAGAAAGACAAGCGCCGGCGCGGCATCGAAAAGGCGATCGCGATCAACCGGCGCCAGCTGCGCCGGATTGAACAGTCGGCGATCGCGAAGGACGAACAGCCGGCCAAAAAACAGAGCGGATCGTCCTCGGCTGCGAGCGGCGCCGGGTCGACCTCGACCTCGACTTCCACGACCTCGACATCCACTTCGCCGACCTCGAGCAGCTCGACCACGAGCACGACGCCGGCCCCGGCGCGCAGCAACGAGAGCGCATCGAACGTGATCCAGGAAGCGAACCTCAGCTCGAAGATCAACCAACTCGAATCGAGTCTGGAGACGGCGAGTGCTCAGCAGGTCAAACCGGCGAAAGCCGGCAGCTCGCAGCTGCTCTCACCGAAACCGCGCAAAGACGCGATCTTCGGCTTCGTGCTCGGGATCGTGCTTGCCGCGATCGCCGCGTACGCCTTCAGCCGCTTCGATCGCCGGCTGCGCTCGCTGTCGCGAATCGAGTCGGCGATCGGGCTGCCGCTGCTCGCAGCGCTGCCGAAGGTGCGCCGGCCGATCGTTCGCGGCGGCCAGTCGCCGCGCCCGTCGGTCCATCTGCTCGAGCCGCTGCGGCGCCTGCAGACCGCGCTGCAGCTGACCGACGGCGCGCGTTCGGAGACGGCGCCGGCGAGTCGTCCTCGGGTTGTCGCGTTCGTCAGCCCCGACCCCGGCGACGGCAAGTCGACGCTCGTCGCCGATCTCGCGCTGGTCCTGCGCGATGGGGGCGAGCGCGTGGTGATCGTCGAGGCGAACTTCCGCCGGCCGGTACAGGACCGGCTGCTCGGCTTGGAGGAGCAGGGAGGGCTGGCCGCGGCGCTGACCGGCAGGCTCGACGTCGAGGAGGCGATGCAGCGCGTCGCGCCGGCGCTCGGCGCCGAGACGTCGGCCGAGGAGACAGGGCACGCCGTCGCGACCGCGGTGCAGGCGCGCGTCGGCTCGCTGTTCCTGCTCGCCGGCGATCGCTCGGTCCCGAATCCGCCGACGCTGCTCGCACAGGAGTCGACGTTCGAGCTGCTTCGCTCGCTCGCGGAGAAGTTCGACTACGTCCTGATCGACGCCCCCTCGCCGCTGGAGGTCAGCGACGTCGTGCCGCTGCTAGGAGCCGTCGACGGGATCGTCGTCGTCGCGCGCGCCGGGCATTCTCGCGACGCCTCCGCCGAGCGCCTGCGCGAGCTCCTCGCCGGGCCCTCGCGCGCTCCGATCGTCGGCCTCGTCGCGAACTTCGTCTCCTCCGCCGATCTGAAGCGGTACGGGTACTCCTCGCTCGACGGACGTAGCTGGCCGGGCGCCAAACTGACGGGACGATGAACGCCGTCCGCCCACGGTCGCGGGCGGCTCTCGGGCCAATTCACCCCTACGTGGTCGAGCAGCGCCTGCGCGACATCGCGCTGACCGGGCTGACGGCGCTGCTGCCGGCGGTGAGCGCGCTCGCGATCACGATCGCGCTGCCGAAGGCGAGCCTGCCGCTGATCCTGCTCGTGATCGCGGGCGCTGTCACGGTCGTCGCGCTGATGGTCTGCACGCGCCTGGAGGTGACGGTGACTTTCACCGTGATCTACCTGGGCCTGCTCGATGGCCCGGTGAAGCTGCTGTTCGGCGCGCACGAACTGACCGCGTCGATCTCCGACGTGATCATCCTCGCCGTCTGCCTCGGCGCGCTGCTGCGGCTGATCGTGCGCAAGGAGCGGATCGCGCTTCCCGCTCTCTCAGGTTGGGTGATCGCGTGGGTGCTGCTGGTTCTCGTCAACGCCTTCAACCCGCGCACACAGGGCGTGCTGCACGCGATCGGCGGCTTCCGCCAGCAGCTTCAGTTCGTTCCGTTCTTCTTCTTCGGCTACCTGCTGATGCGATCCAAGCGCCGCTTCCGGCAGCTGTTCATCATCATGGGCGTCATCACGCTCGCAAACGGCGTCGTCTCGGCCTACCAGACCGAGTTGACGCCGGAACAGCTAGCCAGCTGGGGCCCCGGCTATCACAATCTGATCTACCCGCCGGGCAACGGCACCGGCCGCGTCTACTTCAGCGAAGGCGAAGCGCGTGTGCGACCGCCGGGCCTCGGCTCCGAGGCCGGCTCCAGTGGCGCGATCGGGCACGTCGCGCTGCCGATGTGCCTCGCGCTGGTGGCGATCACGCGCCGGCGAAAACGATGGATCGCGGCGCTGTTCGCGCTCGGCGCGGTCGCGGCGGTGATCGTCGGGCTCGGGCGTCTGCAGCTGATCGGCGCGGCGCTCGGCGTGCTCGCGTTCGCCGGCCTGGCGACGCTCACGGGGCGACATTTCTCGCGTGCGATGGGCACGCTGCTCGCGATCGTCGTGCTCGCGATCCCGGTCGGCGCGGTCGTCGTCTCCTCGTTGCGCGGCGGCACGTTCAAGCGCTTCGAAACGATCGGTACGAGCTCTGAAACGACGCTTCACAAGGAAGCGGCCTGGAGCAAAATCCCGAAGTACGTCGAGGCTTCGCCGTTCGGCTTCGGGCTCGGCAACAGCGGCGCGGTCAACGGCTTCGGCGGCAGCGCCAACACGAATTTGCTGGAAGGTCACGGGCTCAGCTCGGAGACCGAGTACAACGTGCTCGTGAAGGAACTCGGAGCGCCGGGGTTGATCCTGTGGCCGCTGCTCTCGATCTTCGTCAGCTTCCTGATCGTGAGCAGGATGCGGCGGATTCGCGACAGCGAGCTGGCGATCTGCCTCGCCGGGACGCTCGCCGCGTTCATTCCGCTGCCGATCGAGGCCACCTCCGGGTTCATCAGCGGCGGCGCGCCGAGCGGCGCCTACTACTGGTTTGCGATCGGCGTCGTCGCGTACTGGCTCGCCGGGCCGGGGTTGACGGCGTCGCGCGAGCTGCTGAAGCGGAGGGGCGATGCTTCGCTTGCACCTGCCTAGGCGAGCGCGGACTTCCTCAGGCGCGTTGATGCGCGAACGGCTGAACCTGCTGATCGGCGATCGCCGCCGGCTGATCGTGGCGCTCGCGTTCTGCTCGATCATCTCCGGCTTCACCGAAGCGGCGACGCTCGCGCTCGTCGCGCAGCTCGCGCAGCAGGTCGTCGGCGGCGGGCACAAAGGCACGCACAACGCCGTGCTCTCGCTCGTCAACCTGCACGCGAGCATCGACCTGGAGATCCTCGTCGCGTTCGGCCTCTGCGTGCTGCGCCTGCTGTTCCAGATCCCGCTGTCGGTGCTGCCGGCACGGATCGCCGCCGATGTGATGGCGCGGCTGCGCACGGAACTGTTCGATGCGTTCAGCCGCGCTTCGTGGACCGTCCAGTCGAGCGGCAACGAGGGCAACCTGCAGGAGATCATGACCAACCAGGTCGCGCAGGCGGTCAGCGGCGTCGCCGGCACGACGGGTCTGATCGCCTCGACGCTGCAGTTTGCCGTGCTCTTGATCAGCGCGCTGTTCCTCAACGTCGTCGCGGCCGCCGGCGTCGGTGCGATGACGATCGTCCTGTTCGCGCTGCTGCGGCCGATGCGTGCGCGCGGCGGCCGCTACGCGCAGGCGCTCTCCCGCGCGCAGGTGAACTACGCGAGCGGCGTCGCCGAGAGCAACAGGCTCGCCGAGGAGACGCAGGTGTTCGGCGCCGGGCCGGCTCAGCGCGCGCGCATCGGCCACGCTGTGATCGAGGCGAAGCACTGGTTCTTCCGCTCGCAGATCCTCGCGCGGCTGGTCTCGAACGTCTACCAGAGCCTGATCTACGTGCTGCTCGTAGGCGGCATCTGGGTGCTTCATCTGATCGGCGGCAGCCACACGGGCTCGCTCGCCGGCGTCGTGCTGCTGCTGCTGCGCGCCGGCATGTCCGGGCAGGTGATCCAGGGCAACTACCAGACGCTCGTGCAAGCCGTGCCGTTCATGCAGCGCGCGCAGGAGACGCTCGCGAGCTTTCGCGACAGCGCCGAAGCCGACGGCGGGCAGCCGCTCGCGCGGATCCAGACGGTCGGCTTCGAGAACGTCTCGTTCGCCTACAGGCCCGAGTCGCCCGTGCTCTCCGGGATCAACTTCAGTGTTCGCGGCGGTGAGGCGATCGGGATCGTCGGTCCGTCGGGAGCCGGCAAGTCGACGCTCGTGCAGCTGTTGCTGCGGCTGCGCCGGCCGGTCGACGGGCGCTATCTCGTCAACGGCATGCCGGCCGACGACTTCGCTCGCACGGACTGGTACCGGCGGGTCTCATACGTGCCGCAGGAACCGCGGCTGCTGCACGCCTCGGTCGCCGACAACATCCGCTTCTTCCGCGACCTGAGCGACGAGCAGGTGCAGCGCGCGGCGCGCCTCGCACGCATCCACGACGACATCGTCAGCTGGCCGGGCGGCTACGACGCGATCGTCGGCCCGCGCGCCGACGCCGTCTCGGGCGGTCAGCAGCAGCGGATCTGCCTCGCGCGAGCGCTCGCGGCGGAGCCCGACGTGCTCGTCCTCGACGAGCCGACGAGCGCGCTCGACCCGCAGTCCGAGGCGCTGATCAGCGAGTCGCTGAAAACGATTCGCAACGAGCTGACGCTGTTCATCGTCGCCCACCGGATGTCGACGCTCGAGATGTGCGACCGCGTGATGGTGATCGTCGACGGCCGCCTCGCCGGCTTCGACACGAAAGCGGTGCTGCAGCGCGACAACCTGTACTACCGGCACGCTTCACAGCTCGCTACCGCGGGGCACGCCAACTGAACGTCATGTCCGCGGCGATCGATCTGACGCGTCCGCAGTCGTTCAGCGGCAGGCTGCCCGACTTCTTCGTCGTCGGGCATCCGAAGTCCGGGACGACGGCGATGCACCAGCTGCTCAAGACTCACCCCGAGATCCACCTGCCCGACCGCAAGGAGCCGTGGTTCCTGGCCGAGGAGCTGCACGAGCGCACGCCGCCGCGACCGGAAGGGACGCCGCGCACGTTGAGCGAGTACGCGGAGTGGTTCAGCGGCGCGCGCGACGGCCAGCTCGTCGGCGACGCGACCGCTTTCTATCTGTGGTCGACGTCGGCCGCGGCGAACATCGCCGAGGTCAACCCGCGCGCGCGGATCGTCGCGATCCTGCGCGAGCCGGCGAGCTTCCTGCACTCGCTGCACCTGCAGCAGCTCGAAACCTACGTCGAGGTCGAGACCGACCTCGGCCGCGCGATGGAGCTCGAGCCCGAGCGCCGCGAAGGCCGCTCGCTGCCGCGTTACACCTACTTCCCGAAGATGCTGCTGTACTCCGACTTCATCCACTACGTCGCCCAGCTCGAGCGCTTCCACGCGGTCTTGCCGGCGGAGCAGATCAAGGTCGTGATCTACGACGACTTTCGCGCCGACAACGAGCGCACGGTGCGCGAGGTGCGCAGGTTCCTAGGAGTCGAGGAGTCCGGCCCGGTCGCGGCGCTCGAGGCGAACCCGACCGTGCGACCGCGCTCGCAGGCGCTGAACGAGCTCGTGCACGCGGTCGGCGTCGGTCGCGGCCCGGTCTCGCGCACGGTCAAGCGGGCGATCAAGGCGGTTACGCCCGCCGACGCGCGACGCCGTGCCTTTCACGCGCTCAAGCGCCAAGCCGTGTTCGCTCCGGCGCGCGCGCCCGACGAGGCCGTGATGCGGCGGCTGCGCCTGCGCTACAAAGGCGAGGTCGTCGCGACGAGCGAGTATCTCGGGCGCGACCTCGTCGAGCTCTGGGGCTATGACCGGCTCGACTGAGGCCGGCGCGCTCGGCGCAGCGGCCGGTTCGGCTGACTCCGGCGCACTCGACACACCGGCTGGAGCGACTCTCGCGGGCTGGCGCGTGCAGGCCGATGGCGAGCAGGAGGAGGCGCTGCCGTCGTCGGGCGCGGTGACGGTGTCGTGCTCGGCGCCGCTCGGCACGGGCGGTCTCGGTCGCCACCTGCAGGAGCTCGTCGACGCGCTCGAGCGTCGCGCGCAGACGCGCTTCTGCATCTCCGGCTCGACGCGAGCGGCCGTCGAGGCCGGAGGGGCCGGGGGCGATCGCGCCGGAGCCGAGGCAGCCACCGCCCGCACGTGGCTGGCGGCGCGGGCGCTGCGGCTGCCGCTGCCCCTCTCGCCGGGCCTGCGAGCGCGCGCTTCGGCAACCGAGTTCGACGCTTTCGCCGCGCGGCGGCTGCCGGCAGCCGAGCACCTGATCGCGTTCAACGGCCAGGCGCTCGCCCAGCTCGCTGCGGCCAAGCGAGCCGGGTACCGGTCGAGCACGCTCGTCTCGGCCAACTCGCACATCCGCCAAGTGATCCGCCAGCACGAGCGTGCGTGGCGTCAGTACCCGTTCGAGCGATCGTGGGCGAGCCGGATGATGGGACGCAACCTGCGCGAGTACGAGCGCGCCGATCGCGTCTACGTCGCCTCGCGCTACATCCGCGACTCGTTCCTCGAACAGGGCTTTCCCGAGGAGCGGCTCAGCTGGTTCCCGTTGACGTCGCATCCGCGCTTCGACGGCGTCGGCCGCGCGCCGGCAGGCGACACGTTCGAGGTCGTCTACGTCGGCAGCCTCGCCGTGCACAAGGGCGTGCCGCTGCTGATCGACGCGATTCGACGGCTGCCGTTCGAGGATCTCCGGCTGACTCTCGTCGGCGGTTGGGGGACGCGCGGGATGCGCAAGTTCGTCGAGCGCGCTTGCGCCGCCGACCGTCGGATCGCCGCCGGGCCCGGCGATCCGCTGCCGCGCCTCGCCGGCGCGCGCCTGTGCGTGCATCCGGCGTTCGAGGACGGCTTCGCCTACGCGCCGGCCGAGGCGCTCGCGGCGGGCGTCCCGGTGATCGTCAGCGAGGACACCGGGATGAAGGATCTGATCGACGCGCCGCGCGCCGGCCTCGTCGTTCCGACGGGCGACCTCGATGCGCTGACGGCGGCGATCGAGGCGGCTTACCGCGGCGAGCTGTTCGGCGGGCGGTAGGCGCGGTGGCGCCCTCCGGCGGCTCGACCGCTCCGGGCACGACGGCGGATGCGCGCTCGACGGCGCGCGTCGGCGTGATCGGGATCTCGATCGACGATCCGTGCGGCGTGCGCGACCACGCTGCGCTGCTCGCCGACGCTCTCACGGCCGGCGGCGTCGAGTGCTCGCTGAACTGGCTCGACCGCACCGCCGCGCCGCTTGGCGTGGAGCGGGCCGAGGTCCGCGACTGGACCGACGCGATCGATCGCGAGCTGGCCGCGTCGCGTGCCGCAGCCGTGCTGCTGCACTACTCGGTGTTCGCCTTCGCGCATCGCGGCGTTCCCGTGTTCGCGAAGCCCGTCCTCGCGGCGATCGGCCGCTCGCGACTGCCGCTCGTGACGTTCATGCACGAGTACGCCTATCCGTGGCGCCTCGGCGGCGCGCGCGGCAAGGTCTGGGCTGCGACGCAGCGCTTCGTGCTGAGAGAGGTCGTCAGCGCTTCGACGGCGCTGGTCGTCTCGGCCGATGCGCGCGCCGCGTCGCTGCGCTCGCGCGCGTGGCTGCCGCGGCGTCCGGTCGCGGTCGCGCCGGTGTTCTCGAACCTCCCGTCGCCGGGCACGCCTGCACGTCCGCGCGGCGTGGTCCGACGGCTCGGCCTGTTCGGCTACGGCCACGAGGGCGTCGACTTCGCGACCGTGCTCGATGCGCTGGGCGAGCTGCGCGAGCGCGCGGGCGAGGTCGAGCTGACGCTGCTCGGCGCGCCGGGCAGCCCCTCGCCGGCGGCTGAGCGTTGGCGGCGCGAGGCGGCCGCACGCGGCCTCGCCGACGCGATCGGCTTCTCCGGCCGGCTGCCGGCGCAGCGGCTCGCCGACGCGCTCGCCGGCTGCGACGTGCTGCTGTTCGCCGAGAGGGGCGGAGCGACGTCGCGTAAGACGACGCTCGCCGCGTCGCTGTCCTCGGGGCGCCCGGTCGTCGCGCTCGACGGCGCCAACAGCTGGCCGGAGCTGTCGCGAGCGCGCGCTGCCGTGATCGTCGAGCCGCGCGCGCAGGCGCTGGCGGGCGCGATCGCGACGCTGCTGGCCGACCGCGATCTGCGCGCGCGTCAAGGCGAGCTCGGCCGCGGCTTCGCAGCGCGCGCGATGAGCGTCGAGCACAGCGCGAGCGTCGTCGGCGCCGCGCTCAGGAGCGCGATCGGCTGAGCGTCTCAGCCGGGATGCCGGCGACGTCGCCGGGCCTCGATACCGGCGTTGATCGCGGCTTCGAACTGCTTGGCGCGCGCGGCGTAGGAGATCTCCTCGTGGACGCGCTCGCGCGCGAACGAGCGCGGCTCGCCGGAGAGCTTCGCCGTCGCGAGCTCGACGATCGCCCGATGCAGCGCGCCGTCGTCGTCGGGCTCGGTCAGCCAGACGCCGGGCTTGCCGTCGAGGTAGTCCCAGTTCTCGCCGGCCGGCAGCGCCGCGAGGATCGGCCTCTCGGTCATCAGGTACTCGTACGTCTTCGCCGAGATGCGCCCGCCGCGCGAGCCGTCCAGCCGTCGCGGCAGCGTCAGGAACAGCAGGTCGGCATCGGCGAGGATCGCGGCGACGCGCTCGTGCGCGACGGCGTCGTGCACGGCGACGACCTGCTCGATGCCGGCGGCGGCGAGAGCGCGCGCGATCACCTCGCGCGGGTAGCTGTTGTCGTAGACGGTGATGCCGATGCGCCCTCGCCACTCGGGGTGCTCGGCGAGCGCCTGCAGCAGCGCGCGACCGATCACCGCCGGCGAGGCCGTGCGCGTGTCCAGGTGGGTCAGCGCGTGACGGCCGAGTCGCATCCAGGCGTCGTAGAGGCGCTTGAACGTGCTCGGCTGCGCCTGCTCTCCGATCAGCGTCCACCAGCCCGACATCGCGCCGACGTAGACGATCTCGAAGCGATCGCCGCTGGGCGAGCTTGCGCGGAGCTCCGTCTCATCGGCGCCGTAGCGAACGAGGTGGAAGCGCTCGCGTACCGCGGCCGGCTGGCGCGCGGCGACGAGCTCGAGGTTCGTCTGCGAGACGTAGACGATCGCGTCGGCGCGACGCGCGTACAGATCCTCGAGCGCTCTTGCGAGCCGGTAGTGAAGGCGCGAGGGGAAGTCCGGGTGCATGTCGGTGCACGTCGGTGAGTCGTCGAGGTTGAGGATCAGCGGCAGCCCGCTGATGCGCGCCAGCACCAGCCCGACGAGCCCGGCCGAGTAGGGCATCATGAACACGACGATCGCGCTCGGAGCGCTCTGCTTGATCAGCCGCCTGCCGGCGAGGATCGCCGGCAGCACCCAGAAGATCGACTCGTCCGGCC
>DATBBG010000054.1:0-45290 GCA_036271095.1 Solirubrobacteraceae bacterium | reverse complement strand
TCACGCACGGGATCGACGACGTGATCATGTCGTGTGGCTTTCTCGCGACGAGCGTGCGCAACGTGCTCGGCGACGGCTCCGCTTACGGCGTGCGGTTGCGCTTCGTCGAGGAGCCGGACCCGCGCGGGACCGCCGGCGCGCTGAAGTACGCCTCCTCGATGCTCGACGAGCGCTTCCTGATGCTCAACGGCGACGTGCTGACCGACATCGACCTGAGCGCACAGATCGCTCAGCACGAGGCGACCGGCGCGACGGCGACGCTCGCGCTCGTGCCCGTCGCCGATCCGACGAACTACGGTCTCGTGCACGTCAACGACGATCGCTCGGTGCGCGACTTCCTCGAGAAGCCGAGCCCGGACGCGATCGACACGAACATGATCAGCGCCGGTGCGTACGTGCTCGAGCGCTCGATCCTCGAGCTCGTGCCGGCCGATCGCAACGTCTCGATCGAGCGAGAGGTGTGGCCGCGCCTGGTCGGCAACGGCCTCTACGCGTTCTCCTCGGAGAGCTACTGGCTCGACATCGGCACGCCCGATCGCTACCTGCAGGGCACGTTCGACATCATCGAGGGCAACGTCAAGACGGCGGTGACGGAGCGTCTCGGCGAGGGCTGGCTGGCGGTCGACGCCAGCGCCGACGTGCAGGGCCGCGTGGTTCCGCCGGCAGTGATCGAGCGCGGCGCGCGGATCGCGCCGGGCGCGCACGTCGGCAGCCTCGTCGTGCTCGGCGCCGATGTCACGGTCGCCGCCGGCGCGACGGTCGAACGCTCGGTGATCCTCGGCGGCACGACGATCGGCGAGGGCTGCACGCTGCGCGACTGCATCGTTGCAGGAGGCTGTGAGATCGGCGCGAACACTCAGATCACAGGCGGTGCGGTGCTCGGCGAGGGCGTCACGATCGGGTCGGACAACGTGATCGCCCACGGGGCGCGTATCTTCCCCGGTGTCGCGTTGCCGGATGGCGCGATCAAGTTCTAACCCGACAGGAGGCGAGCAGCAGATGAGCGAAGGCGCCGCCAGCGCCACATCAACCGCCGCAGAGCTCTCGCGCGAGGCGATCGCGCGCGTCGACCGCTCGGGGCAGATCGATGACGTTCTAGCGCTGCCCGAGCACCTGCGCGACGCGCTCTGGCGCGTCGAGTCGGCGATCATGCAGGACTTCGACACGTCCGCCGGCCTCGTCGTCGCCGGCATGGGCGGTTCGGCGATCGGCGGCGCGCTCGCGCGCGCAGCGCTCTCCGACCACGCGACGCGCCCGATCTTCGTCACGCGCGCCTACGGGCTGCCGCCGTGGACGACGCCCGACACGATGGTGCTGTGCGCGAGCTACTCGGGCAACACCGAGGAGACGCTCGCCTGCTACGAGTCGGCCGGCGCGCTCGGCGCTCGGCGCACGGTCGTGACGACCGGCGGGCGCCTGGCCGAGATGGCGCGCGCCGACGGCGTCCCGGTGATCCCGCTGCCGGGCGGCTTTCAGCCGCGCGCTGCCGTCGCCTACATGACTGTCGCCGCGCTCGAGGTCGCCGCGCTCTGCGGCGCCGGGCCGCGCCTGACCTCGGAGATCGACGTCGCCGCATCGCACAGCGAGCAGCTCGTCGCCGAGTGGGGGCCGGACGCGCCGGAGGACTCGCTCGCGAAGGAGATCGCGCGCGGGCTGCTCGGGACGACGCCGGTGATCGCCGGAGCCGGGCTGACGGCGCCGATCGCCTACCGCTGGAAGACGCAGATCAACGAGAACGCCAAGCAGCCGGCGTTCATGCACGAACTTCCTGAGCTCGATCACAACGAGATCGTCGGCTGGGAGGGGGCGAGCGACGTCGGACGCTTCTCGGCCGTGTTCCTCGACGACTCCGACGCGCATCCGCGCGTGAAGACGCGCATGGACCTGACCGAGCAGCTGATCGTCGGCAACGCGGCAGCCAGCTTTCACCTCGAGACGCGCGGGCAGACGACCGTCGAGCGCGTCACATCGCTCGTCCTGCTCGGCGATCTCGTCTCGATTTACATGGCCGTTCTGCGCGGCGTCGACCCCGGTCCCGTCAAGGTGATCGAGGAGCTCAAGCGCGCGCTCGAGCGCCGCTGAGCGCCGCTGGGCGGTGTGATACCGTCAAGATCCGGCCGAGGAGCGCTGCGACGGGCACTGCGACCCGCCACGCTCGGCCGTCTCTCTGCAGCAAGGGCGCTCACCTGACCGGACAGGAGGCTTCGTCATGTCCGCAATGACCCCGACCGCCATCGCCGAGGACACCGACTTCAAGGTCGCTGACCTCTCACTTGCCGAGTTCGGCCGCAAGGAGATCGTGCTCGCCGAGCACGAGATGCCCGGCCTGATGTCGATCCGCGCCGAGTACGCCGATGCGCAGCCGCTGAAGGGCGCACGCATCACCGGCTCGCTGCACATGACGATCCAGACGGCCGTGCTGATCGAGACGCTGACGGCGCTCGGCGCCGAGGTTCGCTGGTGCAGCTGCAACATCTTCTCGACGCAGGACCACGCCGCGGCCGCGATCGCCGTCGGTCCCGACGGCACGCCGGAGAATCCGCAGGGCGTTCCCGTGTTCGCCTGGAAGGGCGAGACGCTCGAGCAGTACTGGTGGTGCACCGAGCAGGTGCTCAACTGGCCCGAGGGAGCGGATGGCTCGACGGGGCCGAACATGATCCTCGACGACGGCGGCGACGCGACGCTGCTCGTGCACAAGGGCACCGAGTACGAGCAGGCCGGCGCCGTGCCCGACCCCTCGACGGCCGAGTCTGAGGAGCACGAGGTGATCCTCAACACGCTCACGCGCACGCTCGCCGAAGATCCGCAGCGCTGGACGCGGATCGGCGAAGGCATCAAAGGCGTGACCGAGGAGACGACGACCGGCGTTCACCGCCTCTACGAGATGGTCGAGGCAGGCGAGCTGCTGTTCCCGGCGATCAACGTCAACGATTCCGTGACGAAGTCGAAGTTCGACAACCTCTACGGTTGCCGACACTCGCTGATCGACGGCATCAATCGTGCCACTGACGTGATGATCGGCGGCAAGGTCGCCGTCGTCTGCGGCTTCGGCGACGTCGGCAAGGGCTGCGCCGAATCGCTGCGCGGCCAGGGCGCGCGCGTGATCGTCACCGAGATCGACCCGATCTGCGCGTTGCAGGCCTCGATGCAGGGCTACGAGATCAAAACGCTTGACGAAGTGCTCGCCACGGCTGACATCTTCATCACGACGACCGGCAACAAGGACATCATCACGGCCGCTCAGATGGAGCGGATGAAGCACCAGGCGATCGTCGGCAACATCGGCCACTTCGACAACGAGATCGACATCGCCGGCCTCGGCCGCATCTCGGGCATCGAGCGCGTGAACATCAAGCCGCAGGTCGACAAGTGGGTCTTCGCCGACGGCCACGCGATCATCATGCTCTCCGAGGGGCGTCTGCTGAACCTCGGCAACGCGACCGGGCACCCGAGCTTCGTCATGAGCAACTCGTTCTCGAACCAGACGATCGCGCAGATCGAGCTGTTCACGAAGAACGACGAGTACGAGAAGCAGGTCTACGTGCTGCCGAAGCACCTCGACGAGAAGGTCGCGCGACTGCACCTCGACGCGCTTGGCGTGAAGCTGACGAAGCTCTCCGACGAGCAGGCCGCCTACATCGGCGTGCCGGTCGAGGGCCCGTACAAGCCGGATCACTACCGGTATTAGTCGAGCGGTAGGGGCGGGAGCGAGCCAATGAAGGCGATGGTTTTGGCAGCCGGGCTGGGAACCCGGCTGCGCCCGCTCACGTACGAGATCACGAAGCCGATGGTGCCGGTGCTCGACCGGCCGGTGATGGAGCACATCGTCGACCTGATCGACCGCTACGAGTTCGACGGAGTGATCGCCAATCTGCACTACTTCCCGGACACAATCCGCGAGCACTTCGGCGAGCGGATCTCCTATCGCTTCGAGCAGGAGCTGCTGGGCACGGCCGGCGGCGTTCGCGCGTGCGCCGAGTTCTTCGGCGACGAGCCGTTTCTCGTGATCTCCGGCGACGCGCTGACCGACATCGACCTCGGCGCGTTCGTTGCGCGACATCGCGAGGCCGGCGGGATCGCGACGCTCGCCGTCAAGCAGGTGCCCGACACGCGCGAGTACGGCGTCGTGCTGCGCGATGGCGTCGGGCGGATCACGGGCTTTCAGGAGAAGCCGGCGCCCGAGGAGGCGCTGTCGGACCTCGGCAACTGCGGCATCTACATCTTCGAGCCGGGCATCTTCGACTACTTCCCGCAGCGCCCGTTCGTCGATTGGGCGAAAGACGTCTTTCCGACGCTGCTGGAGAACGACGTGCCGTTCTACATCCACGAGGTCGGCGAGTACTGGAACGACGTCGGCTCGCTCGGCGAGCTGCGCCAGGGCACGTTCGACGCGCTGCGCGGCAAGCTGCGCTTGGAGATGGACGGCGATGAGGTTCGACCAGGCGTGACCGTCGTCGGCAGCTCGCCGCTGCGCGAGGACACCGACGTCGACGGCGACGTCTGGATCGGACGCGACGTGCAGATCGGCGCCGGCGTGCGCCTGATGGGGCCGATCGTGCTCGGCGATGGCACGCGCGTCGGCGACGGCGCGCAGCTGCGCGAGAGCATCGTCTTTCCCGGCACCGAGCTTGCAGCCGAATCGATTTTGATCGGCGCGATCGCCGGACACGGCGGCATCCTGCAGAGCATGCGCCGCAGCCGCTCCTAGCGCTCGGCTCGCCGAATGCGCCGCCGGCGCCGCTTAACACGTTCGGGCCCGCCGAAGCGAGCCCGAACGCGGAAAGTGAGTCATGTGACAGTTGTCAGCATACATGAGCGTGCTGACGATCGTCGACTGCCGATGGACATCCGCCAGATGCGGGCGTAGCATCTCTCTCAGCGCCAGAGAACAGCCGACAAAGGAGCCTGTGATGCAGATCGACATCAAGGGTCGCAATGTTCCGGTTAACGACGAGATCCGCATGCACGCGGTTCGACGTCTGGACAAGGTCGCGCGGCAGGTCTCGGAGTTCGCGCGCGTCGAGATCGAGGTCTTCAAGGAGCCCAATCCGCGCGTGTCCGATTGCCATGTGGCCGAGGCGACGCTGTACCTGAAGGGCGTGACGCTGCGTGCGCGCGACCGCTCCCCGGAGATGCTGCACTCGCTCAACTTGATCGTCGACGAGCTGGCGCGCCAGGTCAAGCGCCATCGCGACAAACGCCGTCACCGCCGCGAGGCGCGCACGGCCGCCGCCGATCGCCGGCTCGCCGCCGAAGCGGCGCGCGCAGGGCTGCCGGCGACCTAGCCGCAGCCGCGAGAGCCGCGATTCAGAGCCATCGGAGGGACGGCTCGCGCCCTGCTGCGGTAGCGGTCGGTTGGCGCTCGACGGCGCGCGCGCAAGGGCTATCCTTGGCCAATGCCATCTCTGCTCGATCGCGCGCTGAACGCCGGTGAGGCGAAGAAGTTCAAGACCTACCAGAAGCGCGTCGCGCTGATCAACGCGTTCGAGCCCGAGCTCGAACACGACAGCGACGCCGAACTGCGTGCGCGAATGGACGAGCTGCGCGAGCGCGCGAGCGGGGGCGAGTCGCTCGACGCGCTTCTGCCCGAGTGCTTTGCGCTCGTGCGCGAGGTCGGCAAGCGGACGATGGGCATGCGCCACTTCGACGTGCAGATGATCGGTGCGATGGCGTTGCACGACGGGCAGATCTCGGAGATGAAGACCGGCGAGGGCAAGACGCTGACGGCGACGCTCGCCGTCGTGCTCAACTCGCTCGCCGTGCGCGAGACCGGCTCGCAGCAGGACGCGCCTGAACGCAAGGGCGTGCACGTGGTCACCGTCAACGACTACCTCGCTCGACGCGACGCCGAATGGATGAGCCCGATCTACGACGGCCTCGGCGTCAGCGTCGGCGTGCTGCAGAACATGCAGCCGCTCGAGCTGAAGCACGCCTCATATGCATGCGACGTCGTCTACGGCACGAACTCCGAGTTCGGCTTCGACTACTTGCGCGACAACATGGCGACTGACCTCGCCGAAAAGGTCCAGCGCGGGCACACGTTCGCGGTCGTCGACGAGGTCGACAACATCCTGATCGACGAGGCGCGCACGCCGTTGATCATCTCCGGCGCGCCCGAACAAGCGGCCGACCTGTACGTCAAGTTCGCGCGCCTGGCGCCGCAGCTGACGCCCGGCAAGACGCCCGAAGGCATGGACCCGCGCTCGAAGAAGCAGTTCCTCGCCGACTTCGACTACGAGTTCGAGGAGAAGCACAAGACCGTCTCGGTGTCCGAGCAGGGTGTCGCCAAGGCCGAGCGCTTCCTCAAGATCGACCACCTCTACCGGGCCGAGAACGGGCACCTCGTCAACCACCTCAACCAGGCGCTGCGCGCCGAGTCGCTGTACAAGCGCGACGTCGACTACGCGGTGATCGACGGCGAGGTGAAGATCATCGACGAGTTCACCGGGCGCATCCTCGACGGGCGCCGCTGGTCGGAGGGGCTGCACCAGGCGGTCGAGGCGAAGGAGGGCGTCGCGATCCAAGAGGAGAACCAGACGCTCGCGACGATCACCTACCAGAACTTCTTCCGCCTCTACGACAAGCTCGCCGGCATGACGGGCACGGCGCTGACCGAGGCGACCGAGTTCATGAAGATCTACGAGCTGCCGGTCGTGCAGGTGCCGACGAACATGCCGATGGTTCGCGACGATCGCAACGACCAGATCTACAAGACCAAGGAGGGCAAGTGGGAGGCGGTCGTCAAAGA
The DNA here is from genome assembly GCA_036271095.1 of Solirubrobacteraceae bacterium. Classification (GTDB taxonomy): domain Bacteria; phylum Actinomycetota; class Thermoleophilia; order Solirubrobacterales; family Solirubrobacteraceae; genus Palsa-744. The sequence goes on along the minus strand of DATBBG010000054.1, from coordinate 38,542 downwards.
GATCGCCGCTCGCCACGAGAACGGCCAGCCGGTGCTCGTCGGCACGATCTCGGTCGAGGTCTCAGAGCTGCTCGGCGACCGCTTGGCGAAGGCCGGCATCAAGCACACGGTGCTGAACGCGAAGCCCGAGCACGCCGCGCGCGAGGCGGAGATCGTCGCCGAGGCCGGTCAGCCGGGCGCGGTCACGATCGCGACGAACATGGCCGGTCGCGGTGTCGACATCAAGCTCGGCGGCAACGCAGAACACCTCGCGCGACTGGAGCTGGCGCGCCAGAACGTGGCGCCCGACGCGGAGGACTACGACAGCCGCATGCAGGAGCTGCTGCCTGAGCTCGAGCGAGGCGTCGAGGAGAGCCGCGAGCACGTGATGGCCGCCGGCGGCCTGTTCATCTGCGGCACCGAGCGCCACGAGTCGCGCCGGATCGACAACCAGCTGCGCGGTCGCGCCGGACGTCAGGGCGATCCTGGCGAGAGCCGCTTCTTCCTCTCCGCCGAGGACGACCTCGTGCGCCTGTTCGCCGGCGACCGCATCTACAAGATCCTCGACAAACTCGGCGGCGTCGACGAGGAGGGCAACGAGGAACCGATCGAGGCGGGCATGCTCTCCAAGCAGATCGAGAAAGCGCAGAAGAAGGTCGAGGAGCAGAACTTCCTGATCCGCAAACGCGTGCTCGAGTACGACGACGTGATGAACGAGCAGCGGCGCGTGATCTACGCCTACCGCGACGAGGTGCTCGAGGGCAAGAGCATCGGCGAGGAGGCGCGCCGCGAGGTCGGCAACGTGGTCGAGCGCACGATCGATCAGTACACGGCCGGCGACTTCATGGAGGACTGGGATCTCGACGGGATGTTCACGGCGCTCGGGCAGTTCTTCCCGATCGACCTCGACGATCGCGACCTCGATCCCGAGACGGTCGACAGCGCGGCGCTGACAGAACGGGTCGCCGCCGAGGCGCTCGAGCGCTACAACGAGCGCGAGCAGGCGCTCGGCGAGGAGCTGATGGGCGCACTCGAGCGCTTCCTGCTGCTGCAGATCATCGACGAACGCTGGCGCGAGCACCTGTTCGACATGGACTACCTGCGCGAGGGCATCCACCTGCGCGGGATCGCACAGATCGATCCGCTCGTCGCTTACAAGAACGAGGCGTTCACGCTGTTCGGCGATCTGATGAACAGCGTCTGGACCGACTACGCGCGGATGATCTTCAACGTGCAAGTCAACGTCGAGGGCGAGAACGGAGGCGGTGCTCAGCAGGCGCCGAGCTTCGCCGCGGCGGGCAGCTCGACGCGCGCAGGGCGCGTCTCCTACTCGGGTGGCCAGAGCGCCGCCGGCGCAGGCGCGATCGCCGGCGCCGCGGCCGCTGCGGGCGTGCTGCCGGGTGCGGCCGGCGGTTACGCCGAGAACGGCGCCGACCTAGAGCCGATGCCGGTCGTCGAGCAGCGCGTCGTCGACGACGAGCACCAGGTCGGGCGCAACGACCCCTGCTGGTGCGGCTCGGGTAAGAAGTTCAAGAAGTGCCACGGCGCTTAGCGCGCTGCTAGCGTGGGTCCGTGACCACAACCGTTCCAAGCGAGTCGACGCCTGAGCGGCTGGCCTCGATCCGCGAGCAGATGAAACTGCTCGCGGACTATCTTTGACCCGGCTTCGCTGCAAGGGCGCGTGGCGGCGCTCGAGACGGAGATGGGCGAGCAGGGCTTCTGGGACGACTCCGATCGAGCCGCTGCCGTGTCGGGCGAGCATGCGCGAGCGAGTAAGCGCTTGGAGCAGTTCAACGCGCTGAACGGCGACGTCGAGGATCTCGACGCGCTGGCCGAGATGGCCGCCGAGGAAGAGTCGCTGCAGGTGGAGGTCGACGAGCAGATCGCGTCGGTCGAAGCGCGTTTGGCCGAGCTCGAGGAGCAGCGGCTGTTCTCGGGTCGCTACGACACCGGCGACGCGCTCGTTACGGTCAATGCCGGCGCCGGCGGCACCGACGCGCAGGATTGGGCCGAGATGATCCTGCGAATGGAGATGCGCTGGGGCGAGAGCCGCGGCTTTCAGATCGATCTGCTCGAGGTCAGCGAGGGCGAGGAAGCGGGGATCAAGTCGGCGACTTTTCGCGCTTCCGGCGAGAACGCCTATGGGCTGTTCGGGGCCGAGCGCGGCGTGCACCGGCTCGTGCGGCTGTCGCCGTTCGACTCGGCGCACCGCCGGCAGACGAGCTTCGCCGGCGTCGAGGTCGCGCCGGTCGTTCAGGACACGGGTGAGATCGAAATCAACGAGGACGACCTTCAGGTCGACACCTATCGCGCCTCGGGAGCGGGCGGGCAGCACGTCAACAAGACCGACTCGGCCGTGCGCATCACGCACCGCCCGAGCGGCGTCGTCGTGCAGTGCCAGAACGAGCGCTCGCAGTCCTCGAACCGTGCTACGGCGATGGCGATGCTGATGGCGAAGCTGCTCGAGCGGCGCGAGCGCGAGCGCCAGGAAGAGATTGCACGCGAGAAGGGCGACGCGCAGGACGTCAACTTCGGATCGCAGATCCGCTCTTACGTCTTGCATCCGTACACGATGGTCAAGGATCATCGGACCGGGCACGAGATGGGCGACGTTCAGCGAGTGCTCGACGGAGATCTCGACGGCTTCGTCCGCGCTTGGCTGCTCGCCTCGGCGGCCATCGAAGGCGGCGCGTGAGCGGGCTCTCGGAGCTGGTCGAGCGGGCGCTGCGCGAGGACGTCGGCGCGGTCGACGTGACGACTGCGGCGACCGTCGATGCCGACACGCGCGCACACGCGCTGATCACGCAGAAGGCGCCGGGAGCGATCTTCGGCTTCGAGGCCGCTGAAGCGGTCTTCGCGCGCCTCGACGACGAGGTCGCGTTCGAGCGGCTCGTCGCGGAGGGCGTCTGGCGCGACGACGGCGGTCCGGTGCTGGCGGTGCGTGGGCACGCGCGTGCGCTGTTGACGGGCGAGCGCACGGCGCTGAACTTCCTCGCGCATCTCTCCGGCGTCGCGACGATGGCGGCGCTCGCAGCGCGCGCCGTCGAGGGGACGGGCGCGCGCGTGCTCGACACGCGCAAGACAACGCCGGGGCTGCGCGCGCTGGAGAAGGCGGCCGTCGCGGCCGGCGGCGCGAGCAACCACCGCGCCGGGCTCGATGACGCGATCTTGATCAAGGAGAACCACATCGCCGCCGCCGGCGGCATCGCCGCGGCGGTCGAGCGCGCGCGTGCGGCCGCGCCGGAGTTGGCGGCGACGCTCGAGGTCGAGGTGCGCAACCCGGAGGAGATCGCGCAAGCGCTGCAGGCAGGCGCTCCGGCGATGTTGCTCGACAACATGGACGACGAACAGCTGCTCGCAGCGGTCGCTCAGGTCGCCGGCCGCGCCGAGCTCGAGGCCAGCGGCGGCGTCACGCTGCAGACGCTGCGCGAGCGCGCCGAGACCGGCGTGCAGTGGGTCTCGATGGGCGCGCTGACGCACTCGGCGCCGGCGCTGGACCTGTCGCTGCTGCTCGAGCTCGACTGATCGGCGTCGCTTCTCGCCGGCGCCCGCTGGCCCGTCGCGGCGCCGAGGAGTGCGATCGGGCCGGCGATCGGGCGGGGATAGAATGGAGGTCCGATGAACCTGCCGATGGCGCCGACGCTTCCGATGGCCCCCTCACAGGACGCTGCCGGCGCGCTCTCGCGTGAGCAGATCGCGGCGCTGCACGAGGAGGTTCGCGAGCTCGCGGCCGAGCGCAAAGCGGTGATCCTCGCGCACAACTACCAGGTGCCCGAGGTGCAGGATGCTGCCGACTACGTCGGTGACTCTCTCGGTCTCTCGCGCCGCGCAGCGTCTAGCGATGGCGAGGTGATCGTCTTCTGCGGCGTTCACTTCATGGCCGAGACAGCGTCGATCCTGTGTCCGCAGAAGACCGTGCTGATTCCCGACCTCGACGCCGGCTGCTCGCTGGCCGCGTCGATCGACGCCGATCAGCTCGCGGCCTGGCGCGCCGAGTATCCGGACGGTGTCGTCGTGATGTACGTCAACACGACAGCCGAGGTCAAGGCGCTGACCGACTACTGCTGCACCTCGGCAAACGCCGTCGACGTCGTGCGTCACATCTACGAGACGCACGGCGCCGACACCGAGATCCTGTTCGGCCCCGACATGTGGCTCGGCGCATATGTCGAGAAAGAGCTGGGCAAACGGATGCACGTGTGGGACGGCGAGTGCCACGTACACGCCGGCATCCGCCCAGCCGACATCGAGGCGACACGCGCTGCGCATCCCGGCGCCGACTTCCTGATCCACCCCGAGTGCGGCTGTACGACGAGCGTGATGGAGTATGTCGCCTCCGGCGACGTCTCGGCCGAGGGCGTGCACATGCTTTCGACCGGCGGCATGCTGCGCTACGCCGAGGACGCCGAGTCGGCGATCTCCGGGCACGGCGGCAACGGGCATGCGCAGGTAGCCGAACCGGGCTTGGACGCTGCCGCTGTCGATGAGAAGAAGCGCGAGCCGCGCGAGGTCGTCGTCGCTACCGAGACCGGAATGCTCTACCCGCTGCAGATGGCGGCGCCCGACGTCGAGTTCATTCCGGCGAACGCCGAGGCGTCATGCGTCTACATGAAGATGATCACGCTGCCGAAGCTGCGCGACGCGCTGCGCGAGATGAAGTTCGAGGTGCGCGTGCCGGATGAGATCGCCGTCAAGGCGCGCGTGCCGATCGACCGGATGGTCGCGCTAGGGTAAATTAGCGATTTCGCTAAGGATAATCTATCTAAGTTAGCGGATATGCTATCTTTGATGCGTGGTCGTAAGAAATGACAGCGTCGCGAGTGCCCTGATCGCGGATATTCAGCGAGTGTCGGGGCTGACCCAGGCAGAGCTTGCGCGCCGCTCGGGCCTGCAGTCGTCGGTTCTGAGCGCGTACGAGCATGGCCGCAGACAGCCTTCGGTGGCGGCTCTCGCTCGCATAGCCGGTGCGGCCGGCTTGAGGATCGGCGTCGGGCCGCCGTCCGACGAGGCTGCGCTGGAGCGGGCGGGCAAGGTGCTGATCGACGTGCTCGGTCTCGCCGACCGGATGCCATCTCGGCCGCGCGGCGAGCTTGCATATCCGCCGCTGATCCGGCTGGCCGCATGAGCGAGGGTCTCGCAGACCGGCTGCTGGCCGTACACGATGCGCTCCTGGAAGCTGGATTTCCGCACGCGATCGGAGGTGCGATCGCGCTCGGGTACTGCACGCTGGAAGCGCGAGCGACCCAGGATGTCGATGTCAACATCTTCGTTTCGCCGAGCCGCACACGTGACGTGTTCGCCGTCCTGCCCAATCAGATCGCTGTGACTGGGCGCGACCTCGAACAGGCCGAACGCGACGGGCAGGTTCGTCTTCGCTGGGGCATCACACCGATCGACCTGTTCTTCAGCGTCCTGCCGCTGCACGACGAGGTGGAGCGGAACATCCGCCACGTGCCATTCGGCGATCGCACGATCCCGGTTCTGGGGTGCACCGGCCTGGCTGTGTTCAAGGCGATGTTCGACCGTCCGCGCGACTGGGTCGACATCGAAGCGATGGTCGAGGCTCGCTCGCTGGACGTCGAGGAGGCGCTGCGCTGGGTCGTCGAGATGGTCGGTGAGGACGACCGCGCGAAGAAGCTCGCGGCGCTGCGACTGACGAGCTAGAACTCGTCGACCGAGTGCGGCCCGACGCAGGCGACGGCGAGGTTCTCGGCGACGCCGGCGGCGACCTCGCGAACCTCGTCGAAGGTGACGGCGTCGAGCGCGGCGATCGCATCGTCGGGGTCGATCGCCTGGCTGAAGACGATCTGCTGGTTGGCGGCGTAGCGCGCGACGGCGTTCGTGTTCTCGAACGACAGCACGAGCCGGCCGGCGGCGTAGGCGCGAGCGCGCGCCACCTCCTCCTCGGTCGGTCCGTCGTCGCGCAGCTCGTCGACGATCTCGCGCATGCGCGTGTATGCCTCGATGCACTTTTCCGAGTCCAGGCCCGAGCCGAGCTGCAGGATCGGCACGTCGGCGAACGCGTGCGTGATTGCGTAGACCGAGTAACAGAGACCGCGCTTCTCGCGGATCTCGTCGAACAGGCGCGAGCCCATCGAGCCGCCGAGCAGCGTCGAGTAGATCGACAGCGCGGCGCGTTCGCGCACGTCGCTGACGGCGATCTGCGGGCGGTAGATCATGCGCAGGTGCGACTGGTTGGTCTCGCGCTGCTCGACGAGCTTCTGCGGCGCGAACTCGGGTGCCGGGTGATAGGGCGGGGGCGAGGACAGCGCCGGGAAGCGCCCGAACAGCTCCTGCAGCTCGTCCTCGGCCGGCAGGTGGTCGAGGTTGCCGACGAGGAATGCGCCGCCGCGCGAGCCGGCCCAGCGGCGCTCGCGGAAGGCGACGATGCCATCGCGCGTGAAGCTGCGCAGGTTCTCCTCGGGGCCGAGCACGGTGCGCCCGAGCGGGTGCTCGCCGAACGCGGCGCGATCGATCAGGTACTCGGCGATCATCGAGGGCTGGTCGTAGGCGCGGTTGATCTCCTGGATCACGACGCCGCGCTCGCGGTCGAGCTCCTCGGCGTCGATCTTCGGGCGCCCGACGAAGTCGCTCAGCAGATCGATCGCCGCCGGCGCGCTCTCGGCGCGCACGGTGATGTGGAAGGCGACGAGGTCGTGGCTCGTGTAGGCGTTGAGCACGCCGCCGAGGCGCTCGGCCGTCTCGTTGACATCTTTGTAGTTCGGGTACTTCTGACCGCCCTTGAACACGAGGTGCTCGAGAAAGTGCGCCATCCCGTTCTCGTCAGGGCGCTCGTTGCGCGCGCCCGCGTCGAACGCGACGAGCACGGTCAGAGCGCGCGTGCCGGGCAGCGCGATCCTGTGGATCGGCAGATCGTTCTCGCGCGCCGTCGTCGTCGTGATCTCGGTCATTCGCGTCTCACGATATCCGCAGACGTGCGGCACAAACGTGAGCTTTTCTGCAAAACCCCTTGCATGCAGGTGTTTTGCTCGTTGCTCGCGCGAGGCCACAGTACCCTCCGAAGCCGTGCGCACGACCGATGCCGTTACCGCTCCGCAGGAGGACCGCCCGCTCGCCGCGAGCTCGCCTAGCGCCCGCTCGCCGCTGCCGGTGCGCGCGCGTCGCGGCGCTCACGCCCAGTCACGCCGCGCGGCGCCGCCGCTGCGCGACGATCGTGACACGGTCGTCGAGTTCCGCGGCGTCTCCAAGCTCTACGGGCCCGGCGGCATCGGCCTCGAACGCGCGACGTTCGCCGTGCGCCGGCAGGAGATGGTCTTCCTCGTCGGGCCGACCGGCTCGGGCAAGTCGACGATCATGCGCCTGCTGATCAAGGAGATGGAGCCGACTGACGGGCGAATTCGCGTCGCCGGGCGCGACATCGCTGAGATCGAGCGCAAGAAGGTGCCTTACTACCGGCGCAACGCCGGCGTCGTCTTCCAGGACTTCAAGCTGCTGCCGACGCGCACCGTCTACGACAACATCGCCTACGCGCTCCAAGTCACCGGCGCCTCGCGCAAGCAGATCCGCGCGACGCTGCCGGACATCCTGCGCCTGACGGGCCTGTCGACGAAGCTGCACAACTACCCGCATCAGCTCTCCGGCGGCGAGCAGCAGCGCGTCGCCGTCGCGCGCGCGTTCGCCAGCCACCCGCCGCTGCTGCTCGCTGACGAGCCGACCGGCAACCTCGACCCGGAGACGTCGATCGGGATCATGCAGCTGCTCTACCGGATCAATCGCGCCGGCACGACCGTGATCATCGCCTCGCACGACAACGAGATGGTCGATCGCATGCGCCGCCGCGTGATCGAGCTCAAGCGCGGTCGGATCGTGCGCGACGAGGCCTCCGGGCTGTATGGCGCGCGCGAGGAGAACACCGACGAGCTCGGTGAGCGGTTGCGAGCCGAAGCACAGTGAAGCCGGGCTTCTTCCTGAAAGAGTCGATCCGCTCGATGCGGCGCAACGCCGTGCCGAGCTTCGCTGCGCTCGCGTCGGTGCTCGTCACGACGCTCGTGCTCGGCGTCTTCATCCCGGTCGTCGAGGCGACGAACGGCGCCGCCAACGACGTTCGCGGCCGCGTGCTCGTCGACGTCGACTTGACGACGAGCGCGACGGCGGCCGAAGTCGCACGTGTGCGCGGCGAGCTCGAAAAAGCGCCGCACGTCAAGCACATCCAGCTCGTCTCCAAGCAGGAAGGCTTCGAACAGGAGAAGAAGATCAACCCGCAGGCGTTTGCGCTGATCGGCTACAACCCGCTGCCGGACATCTTCCGGCTGACGCCTGACAATCCGCAGGACTCGGCTGCGCTGCGCGCCGAGCTCGACCAGTCGAGCCCACTCGGCACGCGCCTGGTCACCGACTCGGCGATCGCCGCGGTGCAGAACCGCCAGGCGCAGACGAACCAGATCCTCTCGGCAACGCGCGTGATCAAGATCACGATGGCGCTGCTCGCGGCGCTGCTCGTGTTCGCGTCAGTGCTGCTGATCTCGAACACGATCCGACTGTCGCTGTTCTCGCGCCGTCGCGAGGTCGAGGTGATGAAGCTCGTAGGCGCGACCGACTGGTTCATCCGCTGGCCGTTCGTGCTCGAGGGCCTGTTCCTCGGCGCGCTCGGCGGCGCCGCCGCGATCGGCCTGCTGGCGTTGGCGAAGGTGACGCTCGTCGATCCGCTCGCGAACACGGTCAAGCTGATCTCGCAACCGGACATGATCGCCTTCCCGCTGTTGATCGCGATCCTGATGGCTTGCGCGGTCGCCGTCTCGGCAGCCGGTTCCGGGCTCTCGCTGCGGCGCTTTCTCAGGGTCTGACCCCTTAGGCTGGGGAGGCGATGCCCTCCAGGAGAAGACAGCCGCTGCTGGCGGTGCTCGCGATCGCGCTGCCGCTGCTGCTCGTGCTCGGCGTCTACCTCGGCGGTCACCCCGAAGACCTGCCGAGCTTCGCGCGCAGCACGTTCGTCTCCGATCACGAAACGCGCGTCGTCGACGAAGCGATCAACCGGATCACCGACGACTACTACCGCCCGGTCAGCAAGAGCAGCCTCACGAACGGCTCGATCGGCGGCGCCGTCGCGAGCCTCGGCGACCGCTTCTCGCACTACCTGACGCCAAGCGAATTTCGCGAATTCAACTCGCCGCCGAGCTTCACCGGGATCGGCGTATCGGTCGAGCCGAACCGGCGCGGGCTGCTGATCGCGCGCGTCTTCGACACCTCGCCGGCTGCGCGCGCCGGGCTGCGCGCGGGCGACGTAATCGTCTCGGTCGGCTCGCGCCAGCTCAAGGGACTCTCGGCTGACAAGGCGATCGCGCTGATCAAGGGCAAGCCAGGGACGAACGTCGAACTGGGCGTCGAGCAGCGCCGCGCCGGGCACTCGGTCGTCAACCAGCTGACGCTGACGCGCGCGACGATCTCCGAGCCGGTCGTCGCCTCGGCGACGAAGGTCTCGCATGGCATCAAGCTCGGCGTCGTCGCGCTCGCGACGTTCAGCCCTGGCGCGCACGGTGAAGTGCGCGAAGGCGTCGAACACGAGCTGCACGCAGGCGCGCGCGGGATCGTGCTCGACCTGCGCGCGAACGGCGGCGGGCTCGTCGAGGAGGCCCGGCTGATCGCGAGCATCTTCATCCAGAAGGGCACGATCGTCTCGACGCGCGGGCGCAAGCAGCCGAGCGAGACGCTGACGGCCGTCGGCGACGCGATCTCGCCGTCGATTCCGGTCGTCGTGCTCGTCGACAAGAACACTGCGTCGGCCGCCGAGATCGTCACAGCGGCGCTGCAGGACCATCGTCGCGCGACGGTCGTCGGCACGCACACGTTCGGCAAGGGCGTCTTCCAGGAGGAGGAGGAACTGTCGAACGGCGGCGCGCTCGACATCACGGTCGGTGAGTACTTCACGCCGAACGGCCGCAACCTCGGCGGCGGCGGCGTCAAACAGGGCGCCGGGATCACGCCGGAAGTGGCCGTCGCGAACGGTGTCGACAGCGAACGCGGTCTCGACGTCGCGCTGAGCACGCTGGCGGCGAAAGTCAAGTGAGCGGACGGCGCGCGAAGGCGCCGCGGCGCTCGGAGCGCAAACGCCCGTCCGACGCGCGCGTCGTCTGGCCGCCGAAGGAGCGCCAGTCGGCGCGCTCGCTGATCGACGCGCTGGCACACGAGCGCGGTCTGCCGCGCGGCTTCGAGCGCCACGTCGAGCGGGCGGCCAGACGCGCGCGCGACCGCCGCCTCGACGTGCGCGACGATCTCGACTCGCGCCGCGACCTGACGGCGCTTGCGACGTTCACGATCGATCCGCTCAGCGCACGCGACTTCGACGACGCGATCTCGGCAGAAGCGCTCGGCGACGGCGCGACGCGCGTGTGGGTGCACATCGCCGACGTCAGCGCGTACGTGCCAGAGGGCTCTCCGGTCGACGCCGAGGCGCTGCGTCGCGCGACGAGTGTTTACGTGCCCGGCGCGGTCACGCCGATGCTGCCGCAGGCGCTGTCGAACGACGCCTGTTCGCTCGTTCCCGCACGCGAGCGCCTCGCCGTGACCGCCGAGCTCGAGCTGCATGGCGCCGAGGTCGCGAGCGCCGCCTTCTACCGCTCGGTGATCCGCTCGGATGAGCGCCTGGACTACGAGCGCGTCGATCGCGTATTTGCCGGCGAGGAGCCGGCGCTCGACCCATGGGCGCAGCCGCTCGCCGCTGCGCGCGTTGCGGCGGCGGAATTGCAGCGAGCGCGCGAGCGCAGCGGTGCGCTCGTCGTCGACTCGCAGGAGCCCGAGTTCGTGTTCGACGAGCGCGGCGACGTCGTCGAGATCCAGTCGCGCACGCAGACCGAGTCGCATCGTCTGATCGAGCACCTGATGATCGCCGCCAACGAAGCTGTCGCGGGACTGCTGGCGCGCCAACGCGTGCCGTGCCTGTACCGCGTGCACGAGCGCCCCGAGGCAGAACGGATCGAGCGGCTGGTCGCGCAGCTCGCCTCGCTCGACGTGCCGACGCCGCCGCTGCCGAAGCGGATCTCGAGCACGCAGGCGGCCGAGCTGCTCGGCGAGATCTCCCAGCGCGTCGAGCGCCACGTCAAGCGCAGCGGCCACGGCCGGCGGGCTCTGAACGCGCTCGTGCTGCGCTCGCTCAAGCAGGCGTACTACTCGCCGCGCAACCTCGGGCACGCCGGGCTCCATTCGACTGCTTACTGCCACTTCACCTCGCCGATCCGCCGCTATCCGGATCTCGTCTGCCACCGCGCGCTGCTCGCGGCTGTCGGCGGCGACGAGCGGGCTCCGCGCGGCTCGGAGCTCGCTGAGATCGGCGTCTGGACCTCCGAGCAAGAGCGCGAGGCGATGAAGATCGAGCGCGACGCTGATGACGTCGCCGCCTGCTTCGACCTCGAGCGGCTCCTGTATTCCGGCGGTTTCGAGCAGCAGTTCGGCGGCGAAGTCGTCGGTCTGATCTCGGCCGGCGCATTCGTCGCGTTCGGCGTCGAGGGGTCCGATGCAGGCGCGGTCTACGAAGGCCTATTGCCCGTGCGCGAGCTGCACACGCCCTCGGGCGAGCGCGACTGGTGGGAGATCAACGAGCAGGGCACGATCCTGCACGGCGAGCGCACCGGCACGACGCTGCGCCTCGGCGATCGCGTGGAGGTGCGCGTCGCGCGCGTGGAGACGCCGCGCGGGCGCGTCGACCTGCTGCCGATCGCCGAGGAGAAGCCGGCCGTCTAGGCTCGAACGACGATGGCGAAGAAAGGCAAGCGCAAGATCGGTGCCGGCGACGTCGCGTCGAACCGCTACGCGTCACACCGCTACGAGCTGCTCGAGCGGCTCGAGTGCGGCATCGTGCTCGAGGGCACCGAGGTCAAGGCGCTGCGCGAGTCCGGCGCGCAGCTGAAGGACGGCTACGCGGCGATCCGCGACGGCGAGCTGTGGCTGCATTCGATCCACATCCCGCCCTACGCGCCGGCGTCGCGCGAGAACCACGACCCCGAGCGCGCGCGCAAGCTGCTGCTGCACCGGCGTGAGATCGATCGCCTCGCCGCGCGCTCGGCCGAGCGCGGCCTGACGCTCGTGCCGACGCGCATCTACTTCAAGGGTCCGCACGCGAAGGCCGAGGTCGCGCTCGCGCGCGGCAAGGATCTCTACGACAAACGCCAGACGATCCGTGAGCGCGAGAGCAAGCGCGACATGGAACGCGCCGTGCGCGAAGCGCGGCGTTAGCGCTTCGCGTCGCCGAGTGCTGCGTGCGTCCGTCGCCTGCGGTCGGCGCGGGCGGGCTAGAAGTAGTGGCGGAAGTCGTGCCCGCCGGCGTAGTGCACGAACGAGGCGTCCATGCCGAGCACGATGCCGACGATCAGGCCGATGTAGACGAGGCCGACGAGCAGGCGGTGGCGCGGAGCGACGCGGTAGTAGGCGGCCTGCTCGATCGAGCCCGATTTGCGCTGCTTCCAGCGCCGGTAGGTTTCCAGGCCGCCGAAGATGATGATGATCAGCAGCACCGGGTTCGGGTGCCAGAACTCGAGCGCAACCAGCGCGCCGAAGCCGACGAACCAGAGCGCCGGCGCCATCGCGGCCATCGCACGGCCGCCGTCGAGCGGCACGACCGGCAGCAGGTTGATGAGGTTGATGAAGAACGCGATGTAGGCAAGCGCGAGCAGCAGCGGGCTGCCGAGAAGGCTGCCGGCGATTGCGACGACGCCGGCGCCGAGACTGCCGAGGATCGGGCCGGCGAGGCCGACGCGCGCCTCGGCGAGCGCGTCGTCGGGCATTTCCTTCATCGCGACGACGGCGCCGAGGAACGGGATGAACATCGGCGCGCTCGCCTTGATCCCCTCACGGCGCAGTTGCAGCACGTGGCCCATCTCGTGCACGAACAGCAACACGACGAAGCCGGCAGCCAGCGGCCAGCCGAAGAACAGGCTGTAGGCGGCGACCGAGAGAACGGCAGTGCCGGCTGTCGTCAGCAGCTTCAGTTTCGGCAGGAACAGCAGCGCGCCTTTGATCGCTGCGAAGAACTTCGCGATCAGCGCCGCGACCGCGGCGAACGCGCTGCCGATGCGCTTGCGTAGTCCCTGTGCCGGCGCGCGCCCGCGCGACGGCTCGCCAAACGGGTTCTCGACCGGGCCGGCCGCCGGCGCCGACGGGACGCTGCTCGGCAGGGGAGGAGCGGTCGGATGCAGCGAGAAGTCTCCGCTGTCCATACATCCATTGTGGCAGCAGCGATAAGCGCCGCCTAACGGCTCATTCGCAATGGTGCGCCGGGCTGGGAGACGCTCACTTCCTACTCCGACGGCTCGAAGCAAACCGGACATCTGGTCATGCGAGGCGTTTTTTCTGGAAAGTGCGGCATCAACCGCGCGAGCGCCTTGCATCGGCCGCGCGGCGGAGCTACTTTGAATTCAGACGCGGAACCGAGCCGCAAAGAGCGAGGCCACTGAGGTGTGAGGCCGCGCCACCTAGCTGAGGAAGGCCTTCGGGCTAGACGAAGCAGGTTCCTCGAGCGGCCCGGGTCCGCGTCGTTTTCGTTCTGCCGCGAGTGTTCGCGGCTACACTGAAACGGCAAACATCCCCAGGGGACGACAGGCTTCGACGTGGTCGGTTCGTGTGGATGGTCGCGAGTCGAGGTGCCGGGCGGCCTCGTAAAACACCCGGCAAAACCATAAGTGCGGACTCTCACGAGTACGCCCTCGCTGCCTAGCTAACACTAGGTGAGTGAGGTTCCGGGCCCCGCTTGCCTGCGGCGGGGAAGGCCGGAATCAGAAAGCAGGCTCACCCGGTGCGGTCCGTCTCAGCCAAGCCGGGAACATTTCATGGGACTGGTCTCCAACAACCCCGCCGGCGAGGCGAGTTGGAGATGAGATCAGAGCGCCGGATACGCTCGTAGAAGCCATTCATACGCGGTCGCGGACGCGGGTTCGATTCCCGCCGTCTCCACTCCAGCGCCAGGCCCGCTATGCGCGGTCGAAGCGCCCGCGCGACGTCAGCGGTGTCTGACGCACCACCTCGGGGAGGTACTCGTCGAGGAAGACGCGAGCGACGAGCTCATGTCGCGAGGCGACGCCGAGCTTCTCGTAGAGGTTCTTGACGTGGTCCTCGACGGTGTATGGAGAGACGACAAGGGTTTCGGCGATTTCGGCACGGGAGAGGCCGCGGGCCAGGAGCGTCGCGACCTCGCGCTCGCGCGCGGTCGCGCCGAACGCCTCGAGGCGGACCGTCGCAGAACGCGCGCCCTTCGCCGGCTCGAGGACGACCGCTGCGGACCACAGTGCTACGGTGTGCCACGCCATGGACGTGTCAGTTCGCGAGCTGCGAAACCACACGGGCCGAGTGATTGCTGCAGTCGAGGGCGGCGAGCCGGTCGTGCTGACTGTGCACGGTCGACCGGTGGCCGACATCGTGCCGCGAAGGCTGCGCAGCGAGCGGCGGCCGAGCGAGTTGCTGCTGGCGGATCTAGCCGCTATTGGTCGGCTTGCCGAGGAGCTGGATGTCTCCTCCGACGCGGCCGACTTCGACGTTGGCTTGACGACCGACGACATGATCGCGTGACGAGCGGCTATCTCGCCGACACGAGCGTCTTCGTCGCCGCCGAGCAGCGTCGCGCGCCCGGCGATCCGCCCGATGGCGACGCGCGCATCTCGGTCGCGACGCTGACCGAGCTGATCGTGGGCGTTCGCCGCACAGTCGACGGGTCGTTGCGCACGCTTCGAGAGACGACGCTGCAGCGGGCCCGTACTTTCGTCGCGCTTCCATATGACGAGGCCGTCGCCGAGCAACTGGCTGATCTGCTCTCGGTCGCTCGCGCCGCGGGGCGACGAGCAGGGGCGATGGACGCGATCATTGCCGCGACTGCGCTGGCACACGATCTCTCCGTCTGGACGCAAGACGAGGACTTCGACGTGCTCGCTCAGCTGGCGCCAGCCCTGCGCGTGTCGCGAGGGTGATCGGCTTCGCCGGCTGGTAACCGGCCCCGCGCTCTGCAAAAACGCGCGTTTCTCTCTGGAGCCGCCTCCAGTTTCGGCTATACAGAGCCAAGTCTGGAGTTGAAGAAGGCCAGAGGGTTGCGCTTAGCATCGGGTGGCGTTTACTATGAGCGGGCAGTCATGGGGGCGCATGCTTGGTGCATGCGCAAATCGCAGGAGGGGGAGGGGCCGTTGCGCATCGAGCAATGCAGCGATGATCGTCCGGTTGTGGGCCGCGTCGGAAGCAGTGGCCACTCGATTGCAGCATCTACGGTGCGGAGACGTGCGCTGATCGGCGTCGTCCCTGTGCTCACGGTGCTGGCCGTTTGCCTCGCGATGGCCGCGACGGCGTCGGCGTTCAGCGCCAACGGCAGTGCGGAACAGGTGTACGCCACCGGCTTGACCCCAGGGGCCCAGATATCGCTGCTGAAGAAGAACGGCGAAACGGCTTCCACGCAGACTGCCGATGAACTCGGCGGAGTTCTGTTCCGGAAAGTCGCGCCGGGCAAGCACTACCGAGTTCTCGAGAGCTCGACAAGCGAAGAATCCGGTCCGATAACGGTGCACACGCAGAAGCCTGCAGGGTGGAACCACAGCATCTACAAGCAGTCGATTCCAAGCAGTGGATACGGCTATTTGACGACGCGCGACGGCACTCAGCTTGCGATCGACGTCCACCCGCCGACCTTCGGGTCGCCGAACAGCAAGGGCCAAGTCCCAACGCTGATCGAATACTCGGGATACGGCTACGCGAACCCGGCCGGCCCGGAAAGCGGGCTCGCTGCGGTGGCGAACGAGCTCGGCTTCGCGGTTGTCGACGTGAACATGCGCGGCACCGGCTGCTCGGGCGGCGCGTTCGACTACTTCGAACCGATGCAGAACCTCGACGCGTACGACGTGATCCAGACGATCGGCCATCAGCCGTGGGTACTGCACCACAAGGTCGGCATGTTCGGCGTCTCCTATGGCGGGATCAGCCAGCTGTTCGCGGCTCAGCTCCGCCCGCCGGACCTCGCGGCGATCGCGCCGCTGTCGGTGGTCGATGCGACGTCAACGACCCTGTACGCCGGCGGCGTCCTCAACACGGGCTTCGCCGTGGCGTGGGGCGAAGACCGCCAGTTCGACGCCGAGCCGGCCGGCCCATCCAGCGGCGAGCACTGGGCCTACGAACAGATCCAGAAAGGCGACACGACCTGCGCGGCCAACCAGGATCTGCACGAAGAGGCGACAGACCTGCACGCTGAAGTCGAGGAAAACGCGACCTACAACCCGTCCGTCGCCGATCCGCTGGACCCGATCTCGTTCGTTCACAACATCGACGTCCCGACGTTCATGGCTTGTCAGTTCGAGGACGAGCAGACCGGCGGGCACTGCGCCGATCTGGCGGAGCACTTCACCGGTACCGAACACAAGTGGTTCACGTTCACCAACGGCGCGCACATCGATTCGGTCGACCCATACACGCTCGACCGATTGGACGACTTCCTGGAGCTGTACGTCGCCCGCCAGGCGCCGATCAACAACAAGGGAATCCTGCACGCGGCGGCGCCGGTCGTCTATCAGTCGGCCTTGGGTGTCCCGTCGAACGACCAGATCGCGGTTCCGGCGGACCCGATCCAGGAAAAGGAGAAGTACTCGGAAGCGCTCTCGGCCTTCGAAGCGCTGCCGGAGATCCGGATCTTGTTCGACAACGGCGCGGGAACATCGCCGACCGGCAACACGACGCCCGGCAACCCATACCCCGCGTTCGAAAAGTCGTTCTCGGCGTTCCCGATCCCCGGCACGATCGCTCGCTCGTGGTACCTCGGCGCGGAAGGCGCGCTGACTGAAGAACCGGCGGCGTCAGACGGGACCGACTCCTACACCTCCGACGCGAGCGCTACGCCGCTGACCGACTACACGGGCGGCACCGGTTCGGGTGGGCTGTGGGGCGTCGCGTCGCAGTGGAAATGGAACTGGGTGCAGCCGCCGGCTGGCTCGGCCGTCTCGTACGTGTCGGCGCCGCTCAGCGCCGATACGGTCGCAATCGGCGGAGGCGCCGTCAACCTCTGGGTGAAGTCGTCGACTCCGGACGTCGATCTCCAGGCGACGGTCAGCGAGGTGCGCCCCGACGGCAACGAGACGTTCGTTCAGAACGGCTGGATCCGCGCGAGCGAGCGCAAGCTCGCCACGACGTCGGAAAACATGTTCAAGGAGACTCCCGACGCGGTGACGCCGATCCCGACGTTCCTCGCGTCCGATCTGCAGCCGATGCCGGCCGGCGAATACGTACCGGTCACGATTCCGCTGTACTTCGAGGGGCACGCCTATCGCGCGGGCTCGCGCGTCAGGGTCACGATCTCCGCGCCGAACGGCACTCAGCCGGTGTGGTCGTTCAGCCAGACGCAGCCGGAAGGCACGACCGCGAACGTGTCGATCGCGTTCGGGCCGAGCATGCCCGCAAGCCTGACGCTGCCGATCGTGCCCGGTGTAAGCGTGCCGACAGGATTGCCGGCCTGCCCGAGCCTGCGCAACGAGCCCTGCCGGACATATCAGGCGCTCACGAACGACGGTTCCTGACAGCAAGTCGCTGACGACGCTGGCGCCCCGTGCTTCACGCACGAGGGCGCCGGCGTCGCGTTCAGGCCGACTGAAAGGCGGCTATCTCCTCGGCCAGCCGTTTCGGCTCGTCGTGAGGAACGAAGGTTCGGCCGTTCTCGACCTCTAGGAGTCGGGCGTCGCTGAAGGTGGCGCGCAGTCGACGAGCGAAGTCGAGCTTGAAGAAGCGGTCCGCGGCGCCCCATATGAGCAGTGCGGGCCCGTCGAAGTCGCCCAGGCGCTTCGATGCGGCGTCGAGATCGCCGGGATCCACCTGCTTGGCGAAACGAGCCACGTCCCGACGGATCGCCGCATCGCTCAGGCACGGCTCGACCCACGCGCGCGTCTGCTCCGCGTCGAGCGGGTGGTTGACGAGCAGCCCGTACCCGGCGGGGGAGTGTCTGACGGCGGCTGCGCGCATCGGCGCCATCAATGCGCGGATCGTCCTGGGGCTGCGGAAGGCCTTGAACAGCTGGCCGAAGGGCGCCGGCGGGAAGTCGGTGAACGCGTCGCAGTTGGTCAGCACGACACGACCGATACGCGAGGCGTCGATGTCCAGCAGCAACTGGCAGATGGCGCCGCCCGTGTCGTTGCCGACAAGCGTCACGTCGTCGAGCTCGAGCGCCTGCATGAAGGCGATGACCTGACGGGCGATGCCGCGAGGGGATTGGTCGGCGTCGGGCGCAAGGGCGATCGTGTGCGAGCCCAGCGGCCAGTCGGCAGCGTAGGAGCGAACGCCGGTGGCGGCGAGCGCGTCCGCCGTATCGCTCCACAGGGTCGAGCTCACGAGGAAGCCGTGCACGAATACGACGGGCGGCGCGGCTGCGTTCTCGGGGCCGGCCACGCGGTAGCGCACGGTGCCGTGGGGAAGGTCGATGCTCGGCATTGTCTGCTCCCTGGTCTAGATTTGCATACAGTCTGCACGTAACCTACATACTGTCTGTATGCAAGTCAACCGTCGATCTCAAGCCGACCGCTCCGCAGCCACTCGTGCGTCTCTGGTGCGCGCCGCGCGCCCGTTGTTCGCCGAGCACGGCTTCGCCGGCGTCGGCACCGAGACGATCGTCGCGGCCGCCGGAGTGACGCGCGGTGCGCTCTACCACCAGTTCGCCGACAAGACCGAGCTGTTCGAGGCCGTCTATGAGGCGATCGAGGAGGATCTCGACAGGCGTCTCGGCCGGCAAGTCGCTGCTGCCGGAGCGAGCGACCCGATCGAGGTGATGACGCTCGGCGCGAACGCCTGGCTGGACGCGTGCAGCGAGCAGGAGGTCCAGCAGATCGTACTGCTGGACGGGCCGGCTGTGCTCGGCTGGCAGCGCTGGCGAGAGATCGGAATGCGCTACGGGCTCGGCCTGATCGAGGGCCTGCTGACACATGCGATCGAGGTCGGGCGGATCCCGCCACAGCCGGTGCGCGCTCTGACTCACGTGCTGGTCGGAGCACTCGACGAGGCGGGTCTCTACATAGCCCGCGCCGAGGATCAAGCTGGCGCAAGCGCGGAGATGCGCGCGGTCATCGCCGGGCTGCTGGCGGGACTTGCGAAGCGCTGATCGATTCGCCGTCGATGCGAATCGCACTCACGCGAACCCGCGCGATTACGATTCGCCGATGACCAGCTCGATGACCAGCTCGATGACCAGCTCGACGACGAGCTCGCCGCCGCCTCGCGACGCTCCGCCGCCCGCTCCCGACTCGCAGCGCCTCGGCGGTATCGGCTGGGCGCGGAGCAGCGGCGGGCGGCTCAGCAGGTCCGAGCGTGCCCGCTTGCTCGCGGCGATCGCACATGGCCAGTGGCAGAACGCGCTCGGCCGCGCGAAGCTCGCGATCGGCACGCTGCCGGCCGGTGCCGAGAGCGTCGATCTCGACACGTTCGTCGTGCCCGACTCGTCGTTTGCGCGCGAGGCCGAGCAGGCGTGCGCCGAGTTGCCGGCTGCGCTCGTCGGGCACTCCTACCGAACGTGGCTGTTCGGGCTTGCGCTGGCCGCGGTCGATCGCAGCGAGCTCGATGCCGAGCTGTTCTACTGCGGCTCGCTGCTGCACGATCACGGCATCGCCGCGCCGACGCCCGGTCGCGACTTCACGCTGGCAGGTGCCGAGCGAACGCTCGAGTGCGCGGCGAGCGCCGGCGTCGATGAGGATCGCGCGGAGATGCTCGCCGACGCGATCTGCGTCCACACGACTCCGGGCATCGCGACCGAGCGCGACGGAGCGCTGGGCTGCTACCTGCAGTGGGGCGCGATGGTCGACGGCGCCGGTCTGCGCGTCTGGGACATCGCTCCGCAGAACGTCGCCGAGATCGTGCAGCGCCATCCGCGCGACGACTTCAAGCGCCAGCTCGTCGCGATGGTGCGTGCCGAGGCCGCGGCGGTGCCGCGCGGAAGGTTCGGGCTGCTCGTACGCTGCGGCCTGCCGCTGGCGGTGCGGATGGCTCCATTCGCGAGCTGATTGCGTTTCGCGATGCAGAGCTGTCGATTTCGCCTGACTCCGTTCGTCTAAGAGGAGACCAACTCGAGACAGGAGGCACGATGAAGTACATGCTGTTGATCCATCAGGGCACGACGCCGCTGCCGGGCAGCGAGGAGTGGGAGGCGCTGTCAGAGCAGGAGCGCGGCGCGGTCTTCGGCGCCTACAAGGCGATCAACGAGACGCCAGGAGTCAGCTCGGGAATGCGCATGGAGGGGCCGGCGATGGCGACGACGGTGCGCGTGCGCGACGGCGAGACGCTGAGCACCGACGGTCCGTTCGCTGAGCTGAAGGAGGCGATCGGCGGCTACCTGTTCTTCGACGCTGACGACCTCGACGCGGCGATCGAGCTGGCATCGCAGATCCCGGCGGCGAGCATGGGCGGCGCGATCGAGATCCGCCCGATCGTCGAGTGACGGCGATCGTCGACCGCGTCTTCCGCGAGCAGTGGCCGCGCGTCCTTGCTGCGCTGATCGGCTTCCTCGGCGACTTCGACCTCGCCGAGGAGGCCGCGCAGGAGGCGTTTGCGATCGCCGCCGAGCGCTGGCCGCGCGACGGCGCGCCGGCGAATCCGGGCGGCTGGCTGCTGAGCACCGCGCGCAACCGCGCGATCGATCGGATCCGCCGCGATCGCACGCTCTCGGCGAAGACACACCAGCTCGAGCTGCTCGAGCAACGCATGCCGGTCGAGCAGAGCGAGGATGAGATGAGCTTCGCGGACGAGCGCCTGGAGCTCGTCTTCACGTGCTGCCACCCGGCGCTTGCGATCGACGCGCAGGTCGCGCTGACGCTGCGCACGCTCGGCGGGCTCAGCACGAGCGAGATCGCGCGTGCGTTTCTGGTCGGCGAGGCGACGATGGCGCAGCGGCTGGTCCGCGCCAAGCGCAAGATCAGGGTCGCCGGGATTCCGTTCCGTGTGCCGGCCGATCACCTGCTGCCGGATCGCCTGGCGGCGGTGCTCGCGGTGATCTACCTGATCTTCAACGAGGGCTACTCCGAGCCGCCGGCGCGCGCGGCGCTGATCGCCGAGGCGGTCCGGCTCGGTCAGGCGCTCGTCGAACTGATGCCCGACGAGCCGGAGGTGCACGGGCTGCTGGCGATGATGCTGCTGCACGACGCGCGCAGTGAGGCGCGCGTCAGCGACGGCGAGCTGGTGCTGCTGGCCGAGCAGGACCGCTCGCTGTGGGACGCTGCGCAAATCGCCGAAGGGCGCGCGGTGCTCGACCGAGCGATTGCGCTGCGCGGCGCCGGGCCGTACGCGATCCAGGCTGCGATCGCGTCGCTGCACGCCGACGAGCCGCGCGACTGGTCCGAGATCGCAGCGCTCTACGGGCGCCTCGCGCGCCTGACCGGCTCGCCGGTGGTCGAGCTCGGCCGCGCGGTCGCCGTCGCCGAGACGGCCGGCCCGCAAGCGGCGCTGGCGATCGTCGACGGGCTCGCGCTGGCGGATTACCGTTACTACCACTCGACGCGCGGCGAGCTGCTGCGCCGTCTCGATCGGGCCGAGGAGGCACGTGAGGCATACGGCCGCGCGATCGCACTGGCGCACGACGACGCCGAGCGGCGTCTGCTCGAACGCCGGCTCGCGGCGTTGCCGGGCTCGCCGCACTGAGTGCGACGCTCGTGGCGGCGGCGACGCACGGCCGGTACTGTGGCCGTCGCGGCGGCCGGGCGCGGGGCCCAGCGCCGCTCTACCGGAAGGAGCGACGATGAGTGAGCGCGTTGTCGTGCTGGGGGCAGGATTCGGCGGCTTGGAGCTGTGCTCGACGCTGTCGGAGGCGCTGGGCGACGAGGCCGACGTGACGCTGATCGACAAGAACGACGGGTTCGTGTTCGGCTTCTCGAAGCTCGACGTGATGTTCGGCCGCGCGACGCCCGAGGAGGTGCGCCTGCCGTATCGCGAGATCGCGAAGCCAGGCGTTCGCGTGCTGCGCGAGACGGTCACGGCGATCGACGCAGAGGCGCGGCGCGTGACGACGGACGCCGGCGTGCACGAGGCCGACACGCTCGTGATCGCACTCGGCGCGGACTACGACTTCGACGCGACGCCGGGCCTGGCCGAGGGCGGCAACGAGTTCTACTCGGTCGCCGGCGCCGAGCGCCTCGCGTCGATCATCCCGACGTTCTCGCAGGGGCGCGCCGTGATCGGCGTGTGCGGCGCGCCGTTCAAGTGCCCGCCGGCGCCGAGCGAGTGCGCGTTGCTGCTGCACGACGAGCTCGTCGAGCGCGGCGTGCGCGAGAACTGTGAGATCTCGTTCGTGATCCCGCTCAGCTCGCCGGTGCCGCCGTCGCCGGAGACGTCGGCGGCGCTGATCGAGGCGTTTGCCGAGCGCGACATCACGCTGATCACGGGACGACGCATCAGCTCGCTCGATCCGCAGCGCAAGGTCACGGTCCTCGACGACGGAACCGAGCTCGCATTCGACCTGTTCCTCGGTGTGCCCAAGCACCGCGCGCCGGACGTCATGATCGCCAGCGGCATCACCGAGAACGGCTACGTGCCGGTCGACTCGGCGACGCTGCAGACGCGCTTTGCGGGCGTCTATGCAGTCGGCGACGTCGCGACGGCAGGTGTGCCGAAGGCAGGAGTCTTCGCCGAGGGGGCGGCGCGCGTCGTCGCGCAGACTCTGATCGCCAAGCTGCGCGGCGGCGAGCAGCCTGGCCGCTACCTCGGCCAGGGCACGTGCTACATCGAGTTCGGCCACGGCCGGATCGGCAGTGTCGACATCGACTTCCTCTCCGGGCCGGAGAAAACTGGCACGTTCAATCCGCCGTCGGCCGAGCAGATGGCGCTGAAGGAGAGCTTCGGCGCGACTCGTCGCGCGCGCTGGTTCGGCCGCGGCGAGTAGTCGCGATGAGTTTGCGCGGCCGGCCTCGTCTCTCTGCCTGACGACAACTACAGGAGGCAACGAGATGGCAAAGATCGTCGTGACCGAGTTCGTCTCGCTGGACGGCGTGATCGAGGCGCCAGGCGGAGCAGAGCCGTACAAGCACGCAGGCTGGACGTTCGCGATCGATCGCGGCGCCGAGGGCGACAAGTTCAAGCTCGACGAGGCGTTCGCATCCGATGGGTTGCTGCTCGGGCGCACGACCTACGAAAGCTTCGCGGCTGCCTGGCCGAGCATGGAGGGCGAGTTTGCGGACAAGTTCAACGGCATGCCGAAGTACGTCGTCTCTTCGACGCTGACGGACGAGCAGGCGAGCTGGAGCAACACGACGGTGCTGCGCGGCGAGCTTGGGGCGGAGGTCGCGAAGCTGCGCGAGGCAGGCGAGGGCGAGCTGGTCGTTCACGGCAGCGCGCAGCTCGTTCAAGGGCTGCTCGAGCTCGGCCTCGTCGACGAGTTGCGGCTGATGCTGTTTCCGGTCGTTCTGGGCGGCGGCAAGCGCCTGTTCGGCGAGTCCGAGCAGAAGCTGCCGATGCGGCTGACGAGCTCGAAGATCGTCGGCGAGGGCGTCGCGATCTTGATCTACGAGCCGGTCGCGTCGTAGGCGCCGCGATCCGTCCAGCGCTTGCTGCAGGCGCTGGACGGTCGTGTAGCGTCGTGTCGATGTGGAGGCTGTCGAGCGCGCCGCCGATCGCAGCGCTCGTGCTGATCGCGGCGCTCGCCGTCGCGCCGTCGGCGCAGGCGAAGAAGGAAACGAGCGCCGGGCCATCCGAGTACGGCTGCCCGATCTTCCCTGCGAACAACGCGCTCAACGAAGAAATCGCGAACGCGCCGGTCAGCGCCGACTCGGCGCAGTACGTCGAAAGCATCGGCCTGACGGCGCATCTGCATCCTGACTTCGGCCGCAACAGGAGCTACGGCATCCCGTTCAAGGTCGTCTCAGCCAAGCAGGCGAAGGTGCCGATCGACTTCACCGAATACGCCGAAGAATCGGAGCCGGGGCCGTATCCGATCCCGCTGAACGCGCCGATCGAGGGCGCAGGCGAAGAAGGCGACCGCCACGTGCTCGTGCTGCAGCGCGGCACGTGCATGCTCTACGAGCTCTACGCGGCGCAGCGCAGCGGCTCGGGCTGGAAGGCGAGCAACGGCGCCGTCTTCAACCTGCGCAGCAACGCGCTGCGCCCCGAAGGGTGGACATCGGCCGATGCTGCCGGCCTGCCGATCTTTCCGCTGCTCGCGCGCTATCCGGAGGTCAAGACGGGCGCGATCAAGCATGCGCTGCGCGTGACGGTGCCGCGCACGCAGAAGGGCTACATCCATCCGGCGACGCACGTCGCGTCGAACAGCTCCGACGCGAGCCTGCCGCCGATGGGCCTGCGCTTGCGCCTGAACGCCGACTACAGTCTCGCGGGCTTCTCCGGGCAGGCGCTCGTGATCCTCGAAGCGCTCAAGCGCTACGGCTTGATCGTCGCCGACAACGGCTCGCCGTGGTACATCACGGGCGCGCCGAGCGGCAAATGGAACGAAGCGAGCCTGGAACAGATCAAGAGCGTTCCGGGCTCGGCATTCGAAGCGGTCGACAGCGGCCCGATCATCCACTGATCGGCGCACGCGGTGCCGCAGTGCCGCCGGCCTGGCTCGGCGCGGCGCTCAGCGGCCGGACTCGAGGCGCGCCTGCTCCTCGGCGGTGCGCTCGGCCCAGGGGATGCTCTGCAGGCGGGCGTCGGGAATCGGCTGGCCGCTCTCGACGGACAGCCCGTAGGTGCCTTCGGCGACGCGCGCTTCTGCGCGCTCGATCGCGCCGAGCTCCTCGCGCAGCGAGGACTCGAGCGCCTCGTCGATCGTCGTCTCGAGAAGCTCAGGCGCGACGTCAGCCTGATCGTCTCGGACGGCTTCGTCGTCGCCCTCTGGCTTGGCCGTCTCGCCGAGCGCGGCTTCGATGCGTGCTCGCTCTCGCGCCAACAGCTCACGTCCCTCGATCGCATCCATGCGCGCAGTATGAACGCGCACGGCCTTGCATGCCGCGAGGGCATCGTCTCGATGATCCTTCGGGACCGGATCGACGCGCTGCGTCCTGCCTGCGCGGCGCGATCAGGCGGCGGCGGAGCGGATCAGCTGGCAGACGGCGGCGGGGTCGTCGAAGACCGGCACGTGGCCGGCTCCGAGCGCGACGTGGCGAGTGCGCGGCAGCAGCGCGCGTGCTCTCGGCGCCTGCGTTCGGTAAGGCAGCAGGCGGTCGTGCACACCCCAGCCGACGGTCACAGGTGCGCTCGCATCGAGCTGCTCGGCCGAGTCGAACGCGTAGGCGCTGAACGCGTCGAGCGCCGGTGCGAGCGCGGGTGAGGCCCAGGCGTTCAGCAGGATCCTGGCCGGCTCGTCGGGCGGCATCAGCGCCGGGCGGCCGAAGGTCTGCCAGAACAGCGCCGTGCGCCCGGCGCGCGTGCCGGCGAGCGCCAGCAAGGCGGGACGCAGCGCGCGCGGGACGCTCGCGAGCGAGCCGAGCGAGAGCTGGCAGAAGGCGCGTTCTGTCGGCGTCCAGAAGCCGGCCGGCGAGATTGCACAAACGCTGCGCACGGCGCCGCGCCGCGCCAGCTCGAGCCCGATCGCACCACCCATCGAGTTGCCGGCGAGATGCGGGCGCTCGAGCCCCAGCTCGGCGAAGAACGCGGCGAAGCGCTCGGCATATGCCGGGATCGTCGGCTCGACTCCTGCCTGCAGCGGCGGCGATTCGCCGAAGCCTGGCGAGTCACAGGCGATCACGTCGAAGTCGCGCGCGAGCACGCCGATCAGCGGCCGCCAGATCTGCCAGCTCAGCCCGAGGCCGTGCAGCAACACGAGCGGTGGGCCGCTTCCCTCGCGATGGTGGTGGATCATCCGCGCGCCGGCGCGGTGTCGCCGGCTGGCGCGGCACTTCCGGCGGCGAGCACGCTGCTGCCGGCGGCGGCAGGCGAGAGCGCGCGCCCGCGGATCAGGTCGGCGCCGCGCTCGGCGATCATCATCGTCGGCGCGTTCGTGTTGCCGCCGGGAATCTGCGGCATCACCGAGGCGTCGATCACGCGCAGTGCGTCGAGGCCGCGCACGCGCAGTTGCGAGTCGACAACGGCGTCTGCGTGCGTGTCGCTCATTCGTGCCGTGCCGACGGGGTGGTAAATCAGCATCAACCGCCGGCGCAGGTCGGCTTCGAGCTCGCTGCGCTCGTCGCTCACGCTCGGCCCCGGCTTCAGCTCCTCGAGCACGACCTCGGCGAGCGGCGACTGGGCGGCGATCTCGCGCGCCAGGCGCATGCCGGCGAGCAGCGAGTCGACGTCGTCGGGCTCGGACAGCGAGTTGGTGATCAGCCGCGGCTTGGCCGTCGGGTCGGCCGATCCCAGCCAGACCTGGCCGCGAGCCTTCGGCGCGACGAGCACCGGCGCGATCACGGCGCAGTGGCCCTCGTAGGTCTCGGCGCCGTGATCTTCGTAGTAGGCCGGGCCCATGTGGAACTGGATGTCGGCTGCCGGCAGCCCGCCGCGCGAGCGCACGAAGGCGACGACCTCGGCGACGGTCGAGGTGAGCTTGCCAGAGCGGCGCAAGAGCCACTCGGCGAGCGGCTTCGGCTTGTCGGCGCCATAGAGCGTGCTCTGCTCGGAGACCTCCCAGATCAGCGAGACGAACGGATGGTCCTGCAGGTTGCGCCCGACGCCGCGCAGCTCGTGGCGGACCTCGACGCCGACCTGCTCGAGCTCGGCGGCAGGCCCGATGCCCGAGAGCAGCAGCAGCTGCGGTGAGTTGATCGCGCCTGCTGCCAGCAGCACCTCGCGCTCGGCGCGAACCAGCTCCTCGCCGCTGCGCCCCTTGCGCACGCGCACGCCGATCGCACGATCGCCTTCAAGCGCGATTCCGAGCGCGGTCGCGCCGGTGCGCAGCTCGAGGTTCGGACGGCGCAGCGCCGGGCGCAGGAAGGCGTCGGCGGCGCTCCAGCGCTTGCCGTCTCGCTGCGTCACCTGGAACATCGACGCGCCGTCCTGCTCGGGGCCGTTGTAGTCGGCGATCAGCGGGATGCCGGCCGCCTGGCTCGCGGCCAGCAGGCGGCGGTCGAACGAGCGCGGCGAGCGCTGCTCGGAGACGCGCAGCTCGCCGCCGGCGCCGTGGTACTCCGACGCGCCGCGCACGTTGTCCTCGGACTTGAGGAAGTAGGGCAGCACGTCGCGGTAGCTCCAGCCGTGCGCGCCCTGCGCCTCCCAGGCGTCGTAGTCGAGTGGGCGCCCGCGCACGTAGAGCATCGCGTTCATCGAGCTCGACCCGCCGACGCTCTTGCCTCGCGGCACATACAGCGAGCGGCCGTCGACGTGCGGCTCGGGCTCGGTCGCGTAGTCCCAGTCGAGCTTGGAGTGGAACTGTTCGGCGAACGCCGCCGGGATCTTGATCTTCGGCGAGCGGTCGCGCCGGCCGGCCTCGAGCAGCAGCACGCGCACGGACGGGTCCGCGGAGAGGCGGTTGGCGAGCACGCAGCCGGCCGAGCCGGCGCCGACGATCACGTAGTCGTAGCCGGCCTGCGCGCTCATCTCGCGCTCGCCTCGCTCAGCGTCGCTCGCCCATCGTCGGCGCCCTCGCGCGAGTCGTCTCGGGGCGGCGCCGGGGTCGTCGCGAACGCGTACTCGCGCGGCTCGAATGCGCGCGTCTGCTCGACGTACTCGCGCATGTAGCCCGGCCAGTTCGCGACGATGCGCCCGTCTTCGTCGCGATACCACGAGTCACAGCCCGTCCACGCCGTGCCGGCGAAGCGCGCCTGCAGCGCGCGGTCGCTGGCCTGCTCGATCTCCGTGCGCACCTCGACGGCGCCGCCGCCGCGCGCGCGAAGCTGCTGCAGCGCCTGGCGGATGTAGGCCGCCTGTGCCTCGAGATAGACGATGATCGAGCCGCCCGAGGTGTTCGTGTTCGGCCCGTACATCAAGAACATGTTCGGGAAGCTCGGAACGGTCATGCCCAGATGCGCTCGCGCGCCGTCGCGCCAGGCGTCGCGCAGCTCGATCGCGTGCGCGCCGGTGACGCGCATCGGGAACATGAACTCGGTCGTCTTGAAGCCGGTGCCCCAGACGATGCAGTCGAGCTCGTGCAGCGTGCCGTCGGCCGTGACGATCCCGCGCGGCTCGATCCGCTCGATCGCGTCGGCCACCAGCTCGACGTTCTCGCGTTCGAGCGCCGGCAGGTAGGCGGAGCTGAACAGCACGCGCTTGCAGCCGAACGTGTAGTCGGGCATCGCCTTGCGTCGCAGCTGCGGGTCTTTCAGCTGCGAGCGCATGAACGCGGCCGAGCGCGCCGCGGCGATTCGCCCGACTGTGCGCGGGTGGCGGATCGCGAGCGTGATCAGCTCGCAGTACTGGAACATGAAGCGGCGGCGGAACGCCTGCAGGCCGGGGACGCGTTCGATCGCGATGCGCACGGCGCGCGGGTAGCTGCGATTGCGCCGCGGCAGAAACCAGTTGCCGGTGCGCTGAAAGACGGTCAGCTGCTGCGCGCGCTCGGCGACGTCGGGCACGAACTGGACGGCGCTCGCGCCGGTGCCGATGACGGCGACGCGCTTGCCGGCGAGCTCGTAGTCGTGGTCCCACTGCGCCGAGTGGAAGCTGTGCCCGCCGAACGTCTCGGCGCCGGCGATCGTCGGTCGCGCCGGCTGATGCAGCTGTCCCGTCGCGAGCACGAGCGCATCCGCCTCGTAGCTGCTGCCGTCGTCGGTCTCGACGTGCCAGCGCGCGTCGTGCTCGTCCCAGGCGCAGCTCGTGACGGCCTTGCCCAGCTCGATCTGGCGCTCGAGCTCGTGCTCGCGCGCGACTGCGCGCACGTAGTCGTGGATCTCCGACTGCGGCGAGCACAGTCGCGTCCAATCCCGGCGCTGCGCGAACGAGAACGAGTACAGGTGGCTCGGCACGTCGCACGCTGCGCCGGGGTAGCTGTTGTAGAACCACGTGCCGCCGAGCTCAGGCGCGCGGTCGAGGATCGTGAAGTCCTCGATTCCGTGGCGGCGCAGCTCGATCGCCGCCGCGATCCCGCCGAAGCCGGCGCCGACGATCACGACCGACAACGGCCGCCTCGATCGGCTCTGCGGACGCTCGCTGCTTGCGGCGGACATGCTCGCTCCTCCTCTGGCTCTCCCCTCGGGGACATTGTCCACCTTCGCGCGCCGGCGTGCAGCCGTGCTCGTGCGCCGTCGGCCGCGCGGCACCGTCTCGGACGGCCGGCTCCGGCGCCGGCGTCGAGCAGCGCGCTCAGGCGCCCGGCGGCCCGCCGGCGAGCAGTCGTTCGGCGACGCCTGCGATCGTCGCTTCGCCGTAGCTCATCGACGGGTCGCCGGTCGTGAAGACGGCGACCGTGAACGTCACGCCGGGACGCTCGAGCCGCGCGGCCTCGTTGAACAGGCCCTCGGAGGGGAGCGCGCCGGTCTTGAAGAAGACTTTCCATGTCGGCCGTGCGACCGGCGGGAAGCCCCAGCTCTGCTCCACCTCGATGCCTGAGAGCAGGCCCAGCGCGTACTCGTAGAACTGTGGCGGGATCAGCCGTTCGAGCGCGCTGAACAGGAGCACCTGATCGGCAGCGGACGTCTGCGTGTAGGCCCACCAGCCGACGCCGGGCGCGTAGTCGCGCATGCCGACTTCGCGCGCGACGCGCGCGATCGCCGGAAGGCCGACGCGCGCCAGCACGGCCGAGGCGGCTTCGTTGTTCGATTCGTGGATCATCGGATAGAGCAGCGATTCATCGGTCGCGCTGAGCGCGCGATGGTCGGCTGCCAGTCGCTGTAGGAACGCCGTCAGGAACATCACCTTGACGACGCTTGCGCTCTGGAAGTGCTCGTGCACGCGCGTTCCGCTGACTTGTCCGGAGCTGTCGAGCACGGCCAGCGACGTGCGCCCGGCGCGGGCGTCGAGGAAGCTGACGGCGGCTGCGATCGCCGCAGCAGATGGGTAGGCGGCGAGCGGCGTGCCGCTGGCTTCGCCCTGGTAGGAGGGCGGCGCTGCGCTCGCTTGCGGCGAGGCGGCGCTAGGTGTGGCGGGCGCGGTGAAGTCGTGTTGCGGGCAGCGGCTGTGGCTCGCGGGCGGACCCATCGCGCGTTGCCACGCCGGGTTCAGGCAGACGCGGTAGGCGAAGTGCGCAGACGGCGGGTCGATCGTCGCCGAGGCATAGGTGACGCCCGGCGAGAGCTCGCGCGTAGGCGTCGTCTCGATCAGGCGAAAGGAGCGGCTGCCGCGCGCGGCGAGGTACCACGACGCCTGCACCGGGGACGACGCGAGCTGGGAGGCGTGGACGAGGCGGACGCTGAGGTGGTTGCGGCCGGGACCGAGGTCGGAGGCTGAGAGCGTGACGGACGGGTCGACTGTCGCGCTCAGCACCGGGCTCGCCGCCGGCGGCGCGGCGCCTTCGAGCTGCACGCGCAGACGCGTGTCGAGCGCGAGCTGCACGGGAGCGAACGTAAAGCTGCCGCCGGAGCCGCTGACGGTACGCGCGAGCGTCGCGAACGTGCGATACGGATAGGGCTCGGCTTCGAGCGCCAGCGGGGCGTCGGCGAGCGGGGCGCCGCCCTCGAGGGCCTGGCCGCTGACCGTCAGCGGCGCTCCGAGCGCCAGCTGCGAGCTCGACAGCGACGCGATCACTTCCGGCCCGGTCGCGTTAGCGCCGGCCGGGCCGGCGGCGCTGACGCCGATCGCGAGGACCAGCACCAAGACCGCGGCGAGCGCGACCGCGAAGCGAGCTGGACGTCGAGCTGCGAGCACCGGCTGTGAGGCTAGCGCTCAGGCCGGGCAGCGCGGCGCGCTCGCCACGCTGCCCGGGTGGGCAAGATCGCCGCGTCGTTACTTCTTGCGCTTTGCCTGCTTGTGCTTGAAGCCGACGCTCGTGAACGCAACCGAGACCGCTTCGGCCTTGGCCTTCGGCAGGAAGCCCACGCGCGCCTTGAACTTCAGCTTGTGCGCGCGCTGGCCGTTGACGCCTTTGCGCGAGAGCGGCGCCTTGATCGTGAACTTTCCGGGCTTGGCGAATTTGCGGTAGGTCGTCTTGAGGAAGCGGTTTTTGACGCTGACGCGCCCGGCGGCGAACGTCTGCACGCGAAGCACGAGCTTGTTGTGCACGATCTTTTTGCTGAGGATCTTGATTCGCGTCTTGCCTTTGCCGCCGGTACAGCCGCTGACGGCGATCGGCGTGGCCTGTTTGATCACGGCGCCGCTCTGCGCGGTGATCGTCGTCGGCATCGTCAGCGTCTGCGTGCACAGCGCGCCGATCGCCGTCAGCGCCGAGTTGGCGCCGCTGGGCAGTTCGAGCACGAAGCTCGACACCGGCACGTCGGGAATCGAGAAGAAGTTCGACGTCGTGATGCCGCCTTTGATGCTTGTGTGGCTTTCGAGGATCACGCGCACGCCGTTGTCGCCTTCGAGCAGCAGGTCGAGGTCGGGGAACGCCTCGCCGCCGTGTGAGACGAGATAAGCCGGCCCCTTCAGCGGCTGCGGCAGCACCGGCGTCGCGACTGTCGCCGCGCCGACTTTCGAGCCGGCCGGGCAGCTGAACGGGTTGGCTTCATAGGTCGCTGCCGGGCACGCTTTCTGCAATGTCGTCAGCCTCGAGGGCAGCGACTTCGGCAGTTCGGCGACGACCGACTGGATGTTCGCCTCGTGCGCTCCCTGCAGCAGGTTGACGCGCAGCGCGGCGCCATTCGCTTTCAGCGTCGTCGCGTTCGTCGAGGCGCTCGTCGCCGCCGCGAAGGCCGGTTTGAATGGCAGCGCGCTGCAACCGGTCACGGCGAACGGGCTAGACAGGCCCGACTGCACGGCGCCGAACGTCGAGCCCAGCGTCGTGTTGGTCGCGAGCCCCGTGCCGCAGTTCGTCCCGTTGAACAGGAAGTTCGGACGGTTGACGGCGACGCTGATCGTGCGCAGCCGCAGCGGGATGCCCTTGAAGATCGTCGGCAGGTCGGTCGTCGTGACGATCACGCGACCGCTGTGCGGGTCGACGTTGATCGTCGCGTGCGTCGTCAGGCGGCCGAGGTCGAACGGCCCTGCCGCTGCCTCGACGGGGATCGAGAGCCCGTACGGGGCGCCGTCGTAGGGGCCGGTCAGGTATACGGGACCGCTGAATGGATACGGGTCGCCGGAGCCGGCGCTGACCGTCGCTGTGCCGATCTGGCTCGTCGCCGGGCACAATCCAGCGGCAGCCTGCGGTTCGCCGCAGAGCGGAACCGAGGGGATCGCGCCGACTAGCCCGGCCGGGAGCGTCGTCGTCAGCTTCTGCAAGTACTGCTGTCCTTCGGCGCGGCTGAGGTTGAACGTGTAGGCGGTGTAGGCGCCGGCTTTCGGCGTGCTGTCGGCGGTCGATTGCGTCAGCGCGAACGGCGGTGAGGCCGGGCAGCCGCTGGCCGCGAACGGTGTCGAACCGCTGGCGGCGGCGCCGGTGAACGCGCCGAAGGCGAAGTCGGTGCTGACCGCGGCGCACGTGAGCGGATTGGCAAGCGGGGCGTGCGAACCGCCGTTGAGCGTCAGACGCAGTTCGCTGAACGGCAGCTGCGGATTGTTCGCGAAGCTCACTTCCAGCCGTCCCGTCGTGCGATTCGGTTCGACCGAGCCCTGCAGCCGCACCGACACGCCGGCCGGGCTCTCCGCGTCGAGGTAGAGCGTGAACGGCGGGTCTTTGATCGGCAGGCCGGTGGATGCGCCGAGGAACACGGGTCCGGTCAGTGTCCCGGGCGGGAGATCGGTTTCGATCGTCACCGTGCCGACGCGCGAGCCGGCCGGGCAGGCGACCGGGTTGGTCGTGCCGATGCCGATCTGCGCCGGCGTGCACGCTTCCAGCCCGTGGGCGGCCGACGGGTTCAGCGTGAGCCCTTCGGGCAGTGTCACGTTCGCGTCTTTGATGTCTGAAGTGTTGGTGTCGCCTGCGCCCGTTTTCTGCGGAACCTGCACGACGGTCGTCGCACCGTCGCCCGCGTCGGGCGCCGACCCGGCGCCGGCTTCTGGGGTGACGGTCGTCGACGGCGCGAAGGGGACGTTCTGGCAGCCGTCGACGCCGACCGGCGTGTTCGTCGTCGCGTGCGCGATCACGCCAGCGTAGGATTCGAGTTCGAGCTGCGAAGTGGTCGTGCTCGAGCACACGCTGGGAATCGTCAGGAAGTTTCCGCCCGCGTGGCCGTTGAAGTTCAGTTTCGACTTTTTCACGGTTAGCGGCACGCTCGCCGGAAGACCAAGCACTTCGGCGGTTGCTTCTCTGGGCACGTTGTTGATTTCGAAGTACTCGTGGTAGTCGCCGCTCCAGTCGACGTGACCTTCGAGGAACAGATGCACCGGTTGGACGAGCTCTTCGACCGGTTCGATCGCGATGCCGAAATCGAGCGGCAGCCCGGGCGGCGCTTCGAGGTTGTAGACCTTGCCGCTCAGCGAGAGCGTCACAGGCAGCAGCGGGATCCCGAGCGTTGCTTCCATTTCGGTCGTCCCGACTTCGCTCGACGCCGGGCAGCTTTTCGGGTTGGCGTTGAACGTTGCGACGGGGCACTTCGGCATCGGCGCTTGCGGGTTCGCGGCGAGTCCGGGCGGGACATCGACGCGAATTCGGCGCAGCTCTTCTTCGGGGCTGCCGCCGTTCGCCTGCATCGTGAACGTCGTGATCCCCCAGGCCGGGTGGCTGGCTGCTTGTGTGACGGCTTCTTTCGGGTTCGCTTCGACGCTCGCGTAAGTGCACGAGTTCACGGTGCACGTCCCCGCTTCAAAGCTTGCAGGGCCGAACGCCGCCTGCGCGGTCGCTGCGCCAACCGCGAGCGCGACCACCGCCAACGCGCCGGCAAGCACTCCGCGGACGTGCACCCTCATAACGCTCTGCACCTGTTCTCTACCTCCCTGTAGCCGCAAGCCTTTGATACGCGAACGAGAACGTGTCCCGGCACACGAGCACTACCCCGTTCGCGTTCGTCTATTCAGGAGGCGGCTCGGCGCCGGCCTCGGCCGGCGCCCGTGCGGCTACTGCTCGCGCGGCAGGTACGGCGCCAGCTCGCGTCGTGCGATCGAGAGCTTGTGGACCTCGTCGGGGCCGTCGGCGAGCCGCAGCGTGCGCAGGTGCGCATAGGCCGACGCGAGGCCGAAGTCGTCAGAGACGCCGCCGCCGCCGTGCAGCTGGATCGCGCGATCGACGACCTTCAGCGCGACGTTCGGCGCGGCGACCTTGATCGCCGAGATCTCGATTCGCGCGTGGCGGTTGCCGACGGTGTCCATCAGCCACGCCGCCTTCAGCGTCAGCAGGCGCACCATTTCGATTTCGATACGCGACTCGGCGATCCAGTCTTGGACGTTGCCGCGCGTCGCCAGCGGTTGACCGAAGGTGACGCGCGAGACTGCGCGCTTGCACATCGCTTCGAGCGCGCGCTCGGCGGCGCCGATCGCGCGCATGCAGTGGTGGATGCGGCCTGGGCCAAGTCGCGCCTGCGCGATCATGAAGCCGTCGCCCTCGGTCGCGATCAGGTTCTCGACGGGCACGCGCACGTCCTTGAAGTCGACTTCGGCGTGTCCCTCGTGGTCCTGGTATCCGAACACCGGCAGCCCGCGCATGATCGTCACGCCGGGCGTGTCGATCGGCACGAGAATCTGGCTCTGCTGCTTGTAGGTCGGGCCGTCCGGGTCGGTCTTGCCCATCACGATCATGATCCGGCAGTTCGGGTGCAGGGCGTTCGAGGTCCACCACTTGCGCCCGTTGAGCACGTAGTCCTCGCCGTCACGCTCGATCCGCAGCTCGATGTTGCGCGCGTCGGAGCTGGCGACATCGGGCTCGGTCATCGCGAACGCCGAGCGGATCTCGCCCTCGAGCAGCGGTTGCAGCCAGCGCTGCTTCTGCGCGTCGCTGCCGAACTGGTAGAGAACCTCCATGTTGCCCGTGTCGGGCGCCGAGCAGTTGCACGCCTCCGAGGCGATCGGCGAGCGCCCGAGCATCTCGGCGAGCGGCGCGTAGTCGCTGTTCGAGAGCCCCGCGCCGTACTGCTCGTCGGGCAGGAACATGTTCCACAGCCCGGCCTCGCGCGCGCGGCGCTTCAGCTCCTCCATGATCGCCGGCTGGTGGTGGGGGTCGCCGGACTCCAGCCGTTCGCGCTCGTAGCGCTCCTCTGACGGGTAGACGTGCCCGTCCATGAACGCGCTCAGGCGCTCCTTGAAGTCCGCACAACGCTCGCTTGGCTGAAAGTCCATCGTCTGCTCCTTTGGTCAGGCCCCTGGGCCTCGGTGTATATCGACTCTCTTGCCTCGGCAGCTCGCTAGGTTGTTCCGCCGATGCGTCGGCGAACAGCTCACGTCGTGGGGATCGCTCTCGGTTGCGCGCTGCTCGCTCTTGCCGGCTGCGGCGGCGGCGAGCGCCCGTCGACGCACGTCGCGCCGCCGCCGGCGGCCGCCATGCGGCCGAACATCGTCTTCGTGCTGACCGACGACCTCGCGTCGAATCTCGTGCGCTACATGCCGCACGTGCTGCAGCTGGAGCACAGCGGCGAGACGTTCTCGAACTACTTCGTCACCGACTCGCTCTGCTGCCCCTCGCGCGCGTCGATCCTCACCGGCCGCTTTCCGCACGACACGCGCGTGTTCGACAACAGCCCGCCGGAAGGCGGCTACGCGACGTTCAGCGAACGCGGCGAGCAGGACGAAACGTTTGCCGTCGCGCTGCAGCGAGCGGGGTACCGCACGGCGCTGATGGGCAAGTACCTGAACGGGTACACGCCCGACGCTCGCGGCGGCTCGGAAGTGCCGCCCGGCTGGAGTGAGTGGGACGTCGCCGGCGACGGCTATCCGGAGTACGGCTACCACATGAACAGCGACGGTCGCGTGCGCGCCTACGGCCACCTTCCGCGTGACTACCTGACGAACGTGATCGCGCGCAAGGGGCTCGCGTTCATCGATCGCTCGGCGGCTGCCCGACGGCCGTTCCTGCTCGAGCTGGCGACGTTCGCGCCGCACGCGCCGTATACGCCGGCGCCGAGCGACTACGGCGCCTTTCCCGGCCTGCGCGCGCCGCGCACGCCGGCGTTCGACGCCTTCGGCCGCGACGAGCCGGCGTGGCTGCGCTCGTTCCCTGCGCTCGGCCCGCGCCAGACAGCGTCGATCGACCGCAAGTTCCGGATGCGCGCGCAGGCTGTGCAGGCGGTCGATCGGATGATCGGATCGATCGAGCAGGAGCTCGCGGCGAAGGGCCTGGCACGCGACACGTACATCGTCTTCAGCTCCGACAACGGCCTGCACATGGGCGAGCACCGGCTGCGGCCCGGCAAGCTGACGGCGTTCGACACCGACGTCGAGGTGCCGCTCGTCGTCAGCGGCCCGGGCGTGCCGGCCGGCCGGATGGTCAGCGCGATGAGCGAGAACATCGATCTCTGCCCGAGCTTCGAGGAACTCGCCGGCGCGCCGGTGCCGGCGAGCGTTGACGGCCACAGCCTCGTCTCGCTGCTGCACGGTCATCGCGCGCGCGGCTGGCGCAAGGAGATCCTCGTCGAGCATCACGGACGCGTGCAGGATCGCGGCGATCCGGACCTGCCGGCGCAGGGCTCCGGCAACCCGCCGAGCTACGAGGCGATCAGGACGAGCCACAGCCTGTACGTCGAGTATGCGACCGGCGAACGCGAGTACTACGACCTCGCGCGCGATCCGTTCGAGCTCGACAACATCGCTTCGCGGCTGGCGCCGGCGCGCTTGCGCCGCCTGCATCGCACGCTCACGGCGATCGAGCGCTGTCACGGCGCGCGCGCGTGCTGGCGCGCACAGCACGGCGCCACCTGAGGTCATAGGCTGGCGCGATGAGCGAGCAGCGCGCTACGACCGACTATCGCGACGCCGGCGTCGACTACGACGCGCTCGACGCCGGCAAGCGCTCGGCGATCGCGAAGGCGCTGTCGACGTCGGCGCTGCTGCTGGCGCGCGGCGGTCGCGCGCTCGATGCCTCGCGCGGCGAGCCGGCGTTCGTGTTCGAGCTCGACGGACGCGCGTTCGCGTTCGTCGTCGAGGGGCTCGGGACGAAGTCGATCATCGCTCGTCACGTGCTCGAACAGCAGGGCATCGATCGCTTCGGCGACGTCGCCTACGACACCGTCGCGGCAATCCTCAACGACCTCTGCTGCGTCGGTGCGCTGCCGCTCGTCGTCAATGCCTATTTCGCGACCGGCTCATCGGATTGGTACCGCGAGCCAGCGCGCGCCGAGGCGCTGGTCGAGGGCTGGCGGCGAGCGTGCGTCGATGCCGGCTGCACGTGGGGCGGAGGCGAGTCGCCGTCGCTGAGCGGGCTCGTGCAGGAGCACGACATCGAGCTCGCCGGAGCGGCCGTCGGCGCCGTGCCGGAGGGCCGTGCGCCGATCCTCGGCGAGCAGCTGCGCGCCGGCGACGAGATCGTGATCGTGTCCTCGAACGGCCTGCACGCCAACGGCGCTTCGCTCGCGCGGCTGCTCGCCGCGCGCCTGCCGGACGGCTACGCGACGGCGCTGCCGAGCGGCACGATGCTGGGCGAGGCGCTGTTGGCGCCGTCACTGATCTACGCGCCGCTCGTCGCGGCGCTGCTCGAGTCGGGCCCGACGCCGACCTACATCAGCCACGTGACCGGCCACGGCCTGCTCAAGCTGATGCGCCCGCCGGCGCAGCTGCGCTACCGCATCGAGCGGCTGCCGCCGGTCCCGGAGGTGCTCGAGTTCCTCGTCGCCGAGGCGGGTCTCGACGCGCATGCGGCCTACTCGACGTTCAACATGGGCTCCGGCTATGCGCTCTACTGCCGGCCGGGCGAGGGCGCGTCGATCGTGCATGCCGCCGAGGCGCTGGGCTTCGCGGCGTCGATCGCCGGGCGCGTCGAGGAGGGTCCGCGCAGCGTCGTCGTCGAGCCGGTCGGCGTTCGCTACGAGAGTGACGAGCTCGAGCTCTCGGCAGGCTGAGGCTAAGCCTCAAGTAGAGCATTAGAGTTCGCGCTGATCACTGGATTCGAGAACCGGCCGCTGTTTCGCAATCGGCGATTCGTGGCATTCCAATGCGCGAATGCAACCCATTGCTCACGGCCCGTTGCCACTTGCGACTGTCGTGAACGATGGATAATGTCTGTGGCAGTACGTCGCCACTGTTCTCCGGGTAGAGGCTCGGAGATCTCGATATCGCCGGACCGGCATGGTTCCGGAGCTACCCGGATCGAGGCGGACCTGTCCATCAACAGAGGAGAGAGAATCTGATGCGCAGAGCATCCACCTGTCTGGCCTTGCTCGGCTCCCTTGCCATCCTCGGCCTTCCGGCCGTGGCATCAGCAGCGCCGACGGTCACTTTCAAAGCGAAGGCAGTGCCGATCCCGGGATTCCCGCACACGGGGAACATCCTCGGAGCCGGCACCGACCTTGAATCGAATTTCGTCCTCACCGGGTCGGGCTACGGCGCGACGCCGCAGAACCCCGCAGGCGGCATCCCGCCGCTCGCCGCGGTGAACTTCTTCCTGCCGGCCGGCGCGAAGATCAATTCGAGCGCGTTCGGCAAATGCTCGGAAGCGACGCTGAAGAACACCGGCCCGTCTGGCTGCAGCAAGCGCTCGGTCGCCAGCCCCAAGGGCAACGCGCTCGGCGAAGTGACGTTCGGTACCGAACGTGTCCCCGAGGAAGCATCGCTGCAGGCGTTCTTCGGATCGAACAAAGGCCTGCTGTTCTTCGTCGACGGAAGCAGCCCGGTGTCGCTGGAATTCGTCTCACCCGGCACCTTCGTCAACTCCGGTCAGCCG
>DATBBG010000053.1:0-10243 GCA_036271095.1 Solirubrobacteraceae bacterium | reverse complement strand
CCTCGGTCACGCGGACCAGCTCTAGCGCCAGGTTCCGGTCGGGGCGTTGGTGCGTCTGGTCTGGTGTCACGGCTGCTGGGAGGCTGTTCCGGTGCGCCGTGCTTTCGCGTCCTCGCCACTCGGCGCGAGGCTCGCGTCCAGCTCGAGCGCGGCGTCGCGCGAGCCGGCGGAGAGTACATCAGCAGCCGCCGCCTCGGCGTCCTCGGACTCCTCTCGCAGCAGGATCCGGGCGGGCGGGCTGACGACGGTCGCGCGCGCCGGGACGTCCTGCGTGACGATCGCGCCCGCACCGATGCGAGCACCGCGTCCGATCCGCAAGCACTGTCCGCGCGGCGCGATCACGACCGCGTTGGTGCCGATTTTCACGCCGTCCTCGATCACGATCCGCGAGGCGACCGACGAGCGCTCGTCCTCCCCACGCCGCACGCGGCCGGCCGTCAGCGTGACGTTGTGCCAGATTTTCACGCGATCGCCGATCTCGACGTTGCTGTTGACGACGATCCCGTGGCTGTAGTGACCCAACAGCACGTCGGCGCCGACGATCGCAGCCGGCGAAAGCGAGTTGTGGTAGAGGATCGTGTTGAGCTGCTTCAGGCAGAACGCAAGCATCCAGTGCCCGCGTCGCTGAAGCGCGCGCGAGGCCGCCCAGAGGCGCTCGGGGCTGATCAGCCAGAGCTTCGAGACCAGGTGTCTGAGCGATCCGAGCCCGCTCACGTAGCCGCGCCTTTCCGGCACCACGAGCGCGCCTTGCTGCAACTGCTGCAGCGCGCTTCGCGGCCCAGTTGCACATCTGCGATCGCGCTTGGAGCGCCGAGCATCACGATCGCCGGATCGTAGCCCACGGCCAGACCCGCTCGCGCGCATGCTCGCTGTACGATCGTGCCGTGAGCGACGCCGCCCTCGCGACCCCGACCGCAGCCCAAGCGATCGACGCGATCGACGAGCCTCGCGCAATGCTCTTGCCGGACGCCGCGGGGTCACGGCCGGCACCGACCAACGCGATCAAGGAGATGCTGTGACGCAGATCGGCTTCGTAGGGCTGGGCAAGATGGGCGGCAACATGGTGCACCGCATCCGCCGCGACTCCGAGCACGAGGTCGTCGCGTTCGACTTCGACAAGGGCGCGGTCAAACAGGCGGTGAAGAACGGCGCGGCCGGCGCGGACACGCTGAAAGAGCTCATCAAGCAGCTGAGCCCGCCGCGGATGGTCTGGATCATGGTGCCGGCGGGCGATCCGACGCAGGAGACGGTCGACAAGCTCGCAAAGCTGCTCGACCGCGGCGACACGATCGTCGACGGCGGCAACTCGCGCTGGAGCGACGACAAGAGCCGCGCGAAAGAGCTCAAGAAACTCGGCATCGAATACGTCGATGTCGGCGTCTCCGGCGGCGTATGGGGCCTGGAAGTCGGCTACTGCATGATGGTCGGCGGTCCGCCGAAAGCGGTCAAGCGCCTGTCGCCGATCCTCGACGTGCTCGCGCCCGAGACGAACGAGCAGAGCCTCGCGGCGATCGGCCCGCGCGGCTGGATGCACTTCGGCCCATCCGGCGCCGGGCATTACGTGAAGATGGTCCACAACGGCGTCGAGTACGGGCTGATGCAGGCCTACGCCGAGGGCTTCGACGTGTTCGACAAGTGCGAGTACGAGCTCGACAACGCGAAGATCGCGCACCTGTGGGGACAGGGCTCGGTCGTGCGCTCGTGGCTGTGCGAACTGGCCGCGCGCGCGTTCGAAGCCGACGGCAACGAGCTCGAAGCGATCGAGGGCTACACCGAGGACTCGGGCGAGGGCCGCTGGACGATCGCCGACGCGACACGACTCGACGTGCCGACGCCGGTGATCACGGCCTCGCTCTACGCGCGCTTTCGCTCGCGCGGAAACGGCGACTTCGCCGACCGCGTGCTGGCGGCGCTGCGCAACCAGTTCGGCGGGCACGCCGTCAAGAGCGCAGCGGCGCCGGCCGGCGCGGCGAAGGCAGCGAACGCGACGCCGCCGGGCAAGCGCACGTCCTCGAGCGCCGGCGGGCGACGCGGAGCGCGCTGAGGATGGCCGCGCAGCCCACCGCGCGGCCTGGGCGGCCGACCGACGATCCGACGCCCGAGAACCCGCTGACAGCCGGACTGGAGCGTCTTCCGGTCGACCCGACGACGCTCGTCATCTTCGGCGCGACCGGCGATCTCGCGCGCCGCAAACTGCTGCCGGCGCTCTACAACCTCGCGCACGACGGCGCGCTGCCGGAGCGTTTTCACCTCGTCGGCGTCTCGCGCCAGGAAAAAGCGCACGAGGACTACCGCCAGGAGTGCGAGGAAGCGATCCGCCAGTTCTCGCGGCGCCCGCCCAAGGACGACGTGCTGAAGAAGTTCCTCGCCGAGGTCAAGTACGTGCCGGGCGAATTCGACCAGGACTCGGTCTACAGCGAGCTCGGCAAGGTGCTCGACGAGTTCGACGTGCAGGCCGGCGAAGCGCTCAACCGCGCCTTCTACCTCTCGACTGCGCCGGAGTTCTTCCCCGTGATCGTCGAGGAGCTCGGCGAGTCCAAGCTCGCGCGGCACAAGGGCGCGAAGGTGCGCGTGATCATCGAGAAGCCGTTCGGCACGACGCTCGAGGAGGCGCGCCAGTTGAACCGCCGCGTGCTGGCGATCTTCAAAGAGCCGCAGGTCTTCCGCATCGATCACTACCTCGGCAAGGAGACCGTGCAGAACATGCTCGCGTTTCGCTTCGCCAACGGCATGTTCGAGCCGCTGTGGAATCGCAACTACATCGACAACGTGCAGATCACGGCGGGTGAGGATCTCGGCATCGGCACGCGCGCCGGTTACTACGATCACGCTGGCGCGCTGCGCGACCTGATCCAGAACCACATGCTGCAGCTGCTCTGTCACATCGCGATGGAGCCGCCGGTCAGCTTCACCGCCGAAGAGGTGCGCAACGAGAAGGTCAAGGTGCTGCAGTCGATCCACGAGCCGACGCCGGCGCAGATCCCGGAGATGTCGCTGCGCGCGCAATACGGGTCGGGGCATGCCGGCGGCGAAGACGTCGTCGGATACCTCGAAGAGGACGGTGTCGCGGCGCACTCGACGACTGAGACCTACGCCGCGCTGCGCCTG
This sequence comes from Solirubrobacteraceae bacterium, assembly GCA_036271095.1. Taxonomy (GTDB): domain Bacteria; phylum Actinomycetota; class Thermoleophilia; order Solirubrobacterales; family Solirubrobacteraceae; genus Palsa-744. Next base: position 7,135 of record DATBBG010000053.1, on the reverse strand, counting down.
GAGGTCGACAACTGGCGCTGGGCCGGCGTGCCGTTCTACATCCGCACCGGCAAGCGCCTGGCGCGGAAGATCACCGAGATCGCAGTCACGCTGAAGCCGGTCCCCCACCTCGCCTTCTCGCAGGGCGGCTCGCTCGGCGTGCAGCCGAACCAGCTCGTCCTGACGGTGCAGCCGAACGAGGGCGTCTCGCTGCGCCTGGGCGCGAAGATCCCCGGCACGCGGATGAGCATCCGCCCGGTCAACATGGAGTTCCTCTACGGCACGTCGTTCCTGTCGCAGTCGCCTGAGGCCTACGAGCGACTGATCACCGACGCGATGCGCGGCGACGCGACGCTGTTCACGCGCAACGACGAGGTCGAGGCGCAGTGGCGAATCTGCGATCCGATCGTCGGCGCCTGGGCGCACGAGCCGGGGCCGCTGCCGCAGTACGAAGCCGGCTCGCAGGGACCGACCGAGGCGGAGGCGCTGATGCTCGAGGGGCATCACTGGCGCGCGATCTGATGAGCACGAGCGACGCGGTCTGGAGCGAGCAGGGAACGACGCCGGACAAGATCGAAGCGGCGCTGCGCGCTCTGCTTGCCGAGCGTCACGCCGAAAGCGGCAGCTACGCGCCTGCGCGCGTGCTCAACATGATCGCGTTCGTCGATGACGAATGGAGCGGCGAGATCGCCAACCGGCTGCGCGGCGTCGGCCGCTATGCGGCGTCGCGCTTGGTCGTGCTCTCCTACGAGTCCAAGCGCGAACGGCTCGACGCGCGCGTCACGGTCGCCTCCGAGCAGAATCCCGAGCCCGGCCAGCTGGCGCTGCTGCGCGAGACCGTGATCGTGCGTCTCGGCGACCGCCATCTCGACGACCTGCTGACGATCGCCGATCCGCTCGTAGTCACCGACCTGCCGACGTTGCTGTGGTCTCCACACGGCCACCCGGAGGCTGTCGATGCGCTGATCAGCCTCGCCCAGGCGACGCTGATCGACTCGATCGACGAGCCGATCTGGCGCGCAGCGCTCGATCGCGCGAGCACCCTGTCCGAGCACCTCTACGTCGTCGACCTCGCCTGGCTGCGCTCGACGCCCTGGCGCGAGCGCGTCGCGGCGGCGTTCGACCCGCCGATGATGCGCGAGGATCTGAAGCAGCTGAACTCGATCACCGTGCGCCACCACCCCGAATCGACCGTCGCCGGGATGCTGCTGCTCGGCTGGATGGCCTCGCGCCTGCACTGGAAGCTCGAGCACGCCGAGATCGTCAGCAGCGGTGCGCGCGACGGCGTGCTCGGCGGCACGGCGCATGCGCACGGGCGCGACATCGCGCTCGAGCTGAAGGCCGACCCGGACCTCAGCGTGCCCGGCCTCGCCGGGCTCGAGCTCGGCAGCGCGTCCGGCTTCGGCCTGCGCCTCGACCGCGGACCGGGCGGCTTGCGCGCGCGTCGCAAGGACGCAGGCGGCAGCGAGCGCGAGTGGACGCTGCTCGGAGCCTCGCGCGGCGAGGGCGGAATCCTCGGCGAGGGCATTCGCCAGGCGCTGCTGCGCGATCCGACCTACGGACCGGCGCTCGCCGCCGCGCAGGAGATGCTGCCCGAAGCGCAGACCGGCGTGGAATCGACGCGGAACGGCGCCGCATGAGCTGCGGCGCTCGGGAGCCGGCGTGACGAGCCTGACGACCTGCGCCGACGCCGACGCCGCGTCCAAGCGCGCGGCGGCTGAGATCGTGCGGCGCCTGCAGGGCGCGCGACGCGAACGCGGCGTGGCGCACCTCGCGCTGAGCGGCGGCAGCACACCGGCGCTCACCTACCAGCTGCTGCGCGAGGAGATCGAGAGCTGGAAGGACATCCACGTGTGGTTCGCCGACGAGCGCTGCGTCGCGCCGGACGATGACGAAAGCAACTACAAGCTCGCGCGCGAGACGCTGATCGACGGCGCGATCGAGCTCGACCCGGCCACCGTTCACAGGATGGAAGGCGAGCTTGGGCCGGAGCGCGGCGCCGAGCGCTATGCCGAGGCGCTGCGCGAGCACGCTCCGCTCGAGCACGGGCTCGCGGTGCTCGACGTGATCGTGCTCGGGATCGGACCGGACGGCCACGTCGCGTCGCTGTTTCCGGGCGCGCCGACGCTCGAGGTCGATGGCGACGAGCTCTGCCTCGGCGTGCACGACTCGCCGAAGCCGCCGCCCGAGCGGATCACGCTGACGCTCGCAATGCTGCGCGCAGCGCGGAGCTGCGTGCTGCTAGCGACCGGCGCGAGCAAGGCCGACGCGGTCAACGCGATGCTGCAGCAGCCCAGCCGCCACGTTCCGGCGAGCCTGCTCAGGCGCGGGCGGCTGAGCGCGATCGTCGACGACGCCGCCGGGCCGGCGCCGCTTCACGCCTGACGCCAGGCCAGGCGAGGCGAGGCGAGGCGAGGCGAGCGAGGCGACGCCCGGCTGCGACGCAGGCGACGGGGCGAGCCGGCGGGCGTCGCGCCGTGAGCGCGTACAGTGAGACGCGCGAGAAGCGATGGCGACCGACGCTCTCAACAGCACGCTCTCTACGGCCGGCGCCGGTGAGGTTCTGAACGGACTCGCGGCGGCGCGCGCGTCCACGCTCGCGCTCGTCGCGCCCTTCGATCAGGAGCAGCTCGAGCGCGCGCACTCGCCGATCATGAGCCCGCTCGTCTGGGATCTCGGCCACATCGCGGCCTATGAGGATCTCTGGATCGGCCATCGGCTCGGCGGCCTCGAGCTGCTGCACGGCGACCTCGCGGCGCTGTACGACGCGTTCGAGACGCCGCGCGCCGTGCGCGGCGACATCGAGGTGCTGCGCCCGGACGCCGCGCGCGCCTACCTCGCGGACGTGCGCGAGCGCACCGTCCAGACGCTGAGCGAGCGCCGGCTCGACGAGCGCACGGCGCCGGTCATCGGCGAGATGGTCGTCCGCCACGAGCTGCAGCACTGCGAGACGATGCGCCAGACGCTTGCGATCGCCGGGCTGCTCTCGACGCAGGACGCGGCCGCGCGTAACCGTCCGCTCGAGCCGAGCGGCACAGCAGGCGCCGACAGCAGCGAGTGGGATTGGCTTGGCGTAGCCGCCGGGCCGTTCGAGCTGGGAGCGGCGAGCGAGGGCTTTGCTTACGACAACGAGCGCCCGCGTCACACGGCGACGACGGCCGCTTTCGAGATCGCACGGCTGCCGGCGACGAACGCGGCGTGGCTGCGCTTTCACGCCGAAGGCGGCTACGAGCGCCGCGAGCTGTGGTCCGAGCAGGGCTGGGCATGGCTCTGCGAGCAGCAGCAGGCGCAGCACCCATCGATCGCCGCCGGCAATCCGCTCGCGCCGGCCTGCCACGTCAGCTGGTTCGAGGCCGACGCATTCGCTCGCGCCAACGATGCGCGGCTGCCGAGCGAGGCCGAGTGGGAGAAGGCCGCCGGCTCGGCTCTCCTCGGCGGCGCCGGGCGCGTCTGGGAATGGACGCAGAGCGAGTTCGCCGGCTACCCCGGCTTCGTCGCGCATCCCTATCGCGAGTACTCCGAAGTCTTCTTCGGCGGCGGCTACCGCGTACTGCGCGGGAGCTCGTGGGCAACCGACGCGCGTGTCGCGAGCGTCCATTTCCGCAACTGGGATCTGCCCCAGCGCCGGCAGATCTTCGCCGGCGTCCGGCTCGCCCGAGATGCGCGCTAGGGTTCGATCAGTCGGGAACTGCTGATGGAGGCCCTAACCCCACCGGAGCCCGTCCTCGAGGGGGCGATCTGCATCGAGTCCCATCTCGACGGTGCGAACGAGCGCTCGCTCGCCGACGATGTCCTCGACGGTCTCACGCGGCCGTTCAAGGAACTGCCGCCGAAGCACTTCTACGATGCGCGCGGCGCCGAGCTGTTCGATCTGATCTGCGAGCTGCCCGAGTACTACCCGACGCGCGCCGAGCGGGCGATCCTCGAGCAGTATGCCGGCGAGATCTCGGCGCTGACGGGCGCCGCCGAGCTGGTCGAGCTCGGCTCCGGGACGGCGAGCAAGACGCGCGTGCTGCTCGACGCGCTCTACGGCGACGGCACGCTGCTTCGCTACGTTCCGGTCGACGTCACCGAGAGCATGGTTCGCGAGTGCGCGGCGGAGCTGACGGCCGAGTACCCGGGCCTGCGCGTGCACGGCGTGATCGGCGACTTCGAGCGCCATCTCGACCAGATCCCACCGGCCGTCGGCGCGCGAATCGTCGCCTTCCTCGGCGGCACGATCGGCAACTTCCCGCCCGGCAGTCGCCGCCGCGTGCTGCGCGAGATCGCGACGCTGCTCGGCTCCGACGACTACCTGCTGATGGGCACCGACCTGATTAAGGATCCGGCTGTGCTCGAAGCGGCCTACGACGACGAGCAGGGCGTGACGGCCGAGTTCAACCGCAACGTGCTGCGCGTGCTCAATCGCGAGCTCGGCGCCGACTTCGAGCCCGACGACTTCGAGCACGTCGCGCTGTTCGACCGCGAGCACGAGTGGATCGAGATGCGCCTGCGCGCGCGCCGCGAGCACACGACGCTCGTGCGCGACCTCGACCTGCCCGTCCACTTCGACGCGGGCGAGGAGATGCGCACCGAGATCAGCGCGAAGTTCACGGCCGAGCGAATCGAAGGCGATCTCGCTGCCGCCGGTCTCGAGCCCGTCCGCACGCTGACCGACGCCGACGGCCTGTTCGCGCTGACGCTCTCGCGCGCCGTCGCTACGACGGCGACCGCCGTCACAGCCGCCGCCGATCTCGGCGCGCGCGACGCGCACCTCGACGCCGAGCACTAGGGTTTCGCCGATGCAGATCGAAGGCAGCGCTGCGCTTGTCGTCGGCGGCGCGTCCGGACTGGGCGAGGCGACCGTCCGCGCGCTGCACGAGCGCGGCGCGAGCGTGACCGTCGCCGATGTCAACGCCGAGAAGGGCGCCGCGCTCAGCGAGGAGCTTGGCCTGGAGTTCGTCGCCTGCGACGTGCGCGAGGAGGATCAGGTGCAGGAGGCCGTGCAGCGCGCCGCCGCCGGTGACGGCGGCCTGCGCATCGCCGTCTGCTGCGCCGGCACCGGCTGGGCGCAGAAGATCGCCGGCTCGAAGGGCCCGCACCCGCTGATGCCGTTCGAGACGATCATCGCGATCAACTTGATCGGAACGTTCAACGTCCTGCGGTTCGCGGCCTCGGCGATGATCGCCGTCGAGCCGCTGGCCGACGGCGAACGCGGCGTCTGCATCAACACGGCCTCGATCGCCGCCTACGACGGGCAGATCGGGCAGGTCGCCTACTCGGCCTCGAAGGGCGGCGTCGTCGGGATGACGCTGCCGACGGCGCGCGACCTCGCGCGGTATGGCGTCCGCGTCAACACGATCGCGCCTGGCCTGTTCGACACGCCGTTGCTGGCAGCGCTTCCGCAGGAGGCGCGACAGAAGCTGGGCGCCGGCGTCCCCTTCCCGCAGCGCCTCGGGTTGCCGGTCGAGTACGCGCAGCTCGCGTGCCAGATCGTCGAGAACAGGATGCTCAACGGCGAGACGATCCGGCTCGACGGCGCGCTGCGGATGCCGCCTCGCTGACGCAGCCACGCCGCGACACGCGAGACAACTAAAAACACGGGCTGTAGAATCCGCGCGATGCCGGAGGCGCCAGCAGTCGGGTCCAGCCCCGACGCATCGCCGCCGAGCAGGCCGAAGGTGATCTACATCCTCGGCTCTCACCGGATCGGCAGCACCGTTCTCGGAGTCGCGCTCGGCAACGCCGAGGGCGTGTTCTTCGCCGGCGAGCTTCACGCTTGGCAGTCGCGTCGTGGGCTGACGTCGTTCGGCGGTGAAGCCGCGGCACGGTTCTGGGGTGAGGTGCTCGACGGCGTCCCCGAAGCCGAGGCGCTGTTCGGCGGCGACACGCAGCGCTACGTCGACCGCTCCTCGGTCCTCTACCGCCCCCAAGGCTGGCTGAAGCGGCGGCGGCTGAAACCTCGCTATCGCCGCGTGGCGCGCGATCTCTACAGCTCCATCGCAACAGCCGCCGGCGCGACTCACATCGTCGACAGCTCGCACTATCCGCTGCGCGCGCTGGAGCTGCAGGCGATCGAGGAGATCGATCTGTACATGCTGTTCCTCGTCAGAGAGCCCGGCGCGATCGTCGCCTCGCGAGGCCCGGAAGGCACCGGGCGCCTGGCGCAGTCCGCACTGAAGACGAACGCGCAGCTATGGGTGACGTACGTGCTCTGCACATTCGTCTTCCTGCGCCATCCGCGCACGCACCGGATGTTCGTCCGCCACGAGGACTTCCGCCGCGATCCGGAGGCGGTCCTGCGGCAGATCCTCGATCGTGCCGACTGCCCGTCGCCGGTGCCTGACCTCGACCACCTCGACACCGGCGTTCCGCTGCAGGGCAACCGCTTCCTCAAGCGCGGCGAGACGGTCGCGATCCGCCGCTCGGACAAAGCCGAGACGCGCCCGTCGGCGCTTACCTATCTGATGCAGCTGCCGTGGTCGATCGTCTTTCGCAGGCTGCAGCCGGCCGTCATGCCCGAGCGGCCGGCGACCGTGCCGGCGCAGCAAGCCGCGCGCGGCTGAGCTCCAAGCGGCTCAGTCGATCCGGTCATAGCCCCAGAGCGTGACGAGGTCTCGATCGAGATATGCGCTGGCGGCGATCACCTCGTCCTTGAAGCGCCGTCGCAGCTCGAGCATCAGCTGCTCGTCGGGAGCTGGCGGATCGTCGTCGAGCACCGCGCGATTGACCGTCCGCAGCGCGCCGCGCCGCAGCCGTGCCGGCGTGATCGCCTTGACGGCCGTCTTCGTCGCGCCGAGGACAGCGCCGCGCCCCAGTGCGGCATCGTGCACGAGCCCGTGTACGCGGCTCGCGCGCACGCGCACCGTCGGGTTCGCCTCGGTCTGAGCGATCGGCGCCGCGTCGTCGATGCCGAGGAAGCGGAACACCTGTCGCACGACGGCCTCGTTGTCGGCGCGAAAGTCGTCGTAGATCAGCGCGAGCACGCGCTCGCGACCGAAGTGCTCGTGGTATTCGCGCAGCTGCTCGACGTAGTGAACGTGTTGGGAGTAGTGCAGCGCCGGCGGCCAGCGGCAGCCGGCTGGAACCCGCCTGCCCTGGCGACGCTCCGGCTCGAGCGCGATCGCGCTCGCGAAGTCGCGCTCGCTCTCGACGTTGACCTCGAGCAGCTGCAGGT
>DATBBG010000052.1:0-53283 GCA_036271095.1 Solirubrobacteraceae bacterium | reverse complement strand
TACACCGTCGGCGTGGCCGTGAAGAACAGCCGCCGCCGCGCGCGGATCGCACTCTCATTGAGAATCGTCTTATAGCGCGAGGACTCAAGGCCGGCACACCGGTGAGCCTCATCCGCGATCGCCAGATCGAAGGAGAACTCCAGCACTGCGCCCATCGCCTCGGCCAGTACCGGCGAGGAGTCATACGTGCACAGCACCAGCAACGGCCCACCGGCGCGCAGCGTTTGAGCGATCTCCTCACTGTCGGTGGTGCGAGCGCTACCGAGCTCATCGCCGCGAAGGATGTCCTCGGCATCTGCACCAGCCTTGTCGCTGCAGATTCTCAGCAGCCGCCGCTTGGTCGCCGTCTGCAGCCGCCACTCCCGCGAGAGCTGGCGAACCAGCGGGATCGTCGGGACGAGCACGAGCACGCGCTCCGCACCGAGGCGTTCGGCCGCCCAGATCTCGGTCAGGCTCTTACCGGTCCCGCAGGCCATAATCACCTGACCCCGCTCTCCGCCGCCTCGAGCCCAGCGCTCGATCGCCTCGAGCGCGACTAGCTGGTGCTCGCGGGGCGAGGCCGCTGGCAACGTGGCAGGAGCCAGCTCGGTGATGCTCGCGGGCCACTTCAACTGGCTCTGGCGCATGCGCGAGAGCAGGCACGTGCTGACTGCCTTCTCTTGCCCGGCCATCACCTCCTGCGCCGATTTCGCGACCTTGTCGGTGGAGGACATAAGCAACCGGGCTCCGATTTCGGCGCGGTTCGACTCGCTCAGGAAGGTGTCGATGTCGCGCTTTGTGACGGTGTGGACGGGCCCGTAGTTCTTGGCCTGCACGGCATCGAGACGACCGTCAAAAGTCCGGGCGACAAGGTCGATGCCCCTGTCTCGTCCCCACCGCCCGGGCCAGTCCGCCCACAGCCACACCTGCTCGTATTCAGCTCGAAACTCGGGGTCGTTCTGCAAGAACCAGCGGCACAGCAGCTCGAAGCCTCGCCCTTCGCGATCAAGCGAGGTGAGCAGGTCATCCAGCGGCGTAAGGGTCTTAATGGGGGCCAAGATGGCGAACGTTAGTTCGCCTGCGAGACGACTCCTCTGAATTCGGGGCGCCTGCTTTGCTTGAGGCCGCCTTTAGCTCTCGCGCCAAGAGTCGGGCATCGCTCCCGGCTTCCACGCCCTGCTCACACCGCCGCCAGCCTCGCGCAAGACGTGGGAGAGCTCGCGCAGCTGCAGCTGAAAAGCAAGCTCCTCGCGCGCGTCGACGCCGCTGTCGTCGAGCTCTGCGCGCCACACCGCAAGCGCGCACAGCGTCTCGAGGAGCGTTTCCTCCTCCCACCAGCCCTCCTGCAGCCAGGAGAGCGCCTTTGGGTAGCGGCCGTGCAGCGCGACGAGCTGCCCCCACATCTGAGCGCGCCAGTCCTGATCGCCGCCGTAGGGCTCAAGCCAGCGCGCGCGCCCGCCGGCCGGCAGCGCGCCGGTAGCGGGCGTGCGCTGGCGCGGCGGGCGCACCTTGCCCTCGCTGGCGGCGCGCGCGAGTTCGCCTCGGATGAAGTGCCCGGCGAGCGTCGTCGGCGGTTCGGCGGCGCCGGCAGCGAGCTGCTCGAGCTGCTCGGCCGCCGGGTCGGAGAGCGTCACCTGGTACTTGTGGCTCATCGCGTTCGCTCCGGCTGTGCCACGGTCCGAGCGAGGCGGTGAAGCACACGAGCGATGCCCGGCGGGATCGCACGCGCGTGCTCAACCGGGTCGCGAAACCCGGGACCATTGCGAGGGTCGGGCAGCTCGGCGTAGGCGAGCGAAGGCATCTGCGCACGACTATCGCTCATCCGCTGTGCAAGCCGCGCGATCCGCTCTGAGTCCTGCCCCTCGACGCCGAGGTCCTCGCGCGCGAGGAACCAGTCGGTGCCGCGCCGCGCGCGGGATGCCTCGACGTAGGAGGACTCCTTGCTCGTCTGCCAGCCGCCTGTGACGACCAGAGTGCGCGTGACCGTCGCGCCCTGAGCGCGGTGGATGTGCTGTGCGTAGCCCAGGCGCACGCGCGCGAGATCTTCGCCCACGAAGCTCCGTAGCTCGCCCGAGTCGAACTCGATCAGGACCTCTCCCCCGCGCCCGATCGCAAGCACCTCGCCGCGCTCGCCGTTCTCGATCCGCGCCATCCCCTCCTGGCGGTGCTGGGCGATGAGCGCGACGCGATCGCCCTCGTGCAGGCCGTAGTGAACGCCGGGGACCTGGACCTCGACATCACCGAGCTCACTCCGCGCTGTGCGATGGTGCTGCGCGCGCGCGTTCATCCGATCGATCTCCTTGTTCGAGGCGTCTGAGATCAGCGCGACCTGCTCGATCGGATGGCGCTCGGTCAGCTTCGCCCACTCCCTCACCGCGTGCTCGACGGCCTCGTCGCGGTCGTCGGAGAAGTGCAGGCGGCCTTGGGCGAGGTAGCAGGCCATCGCCCGCTCACTTCGACCGGCGCGCAGATCAGCCCATGCGCGCTGCTCCGCCGGATCGAGCGTGCGCCTGATGTTGGAGAGCTCGGCGCTCGGCGCGATCTCTTCGAGACGCGCGAACATGCCGCCCGCGCCGATCGAGGGCAGCTGCGCCGCGTCGCCGATCACGACGAGCTTCGCGCCGCGATCGGCGATCAGCTCCGTCAGGTGGTCGAGGCGAGCAGTGTCGGCCATCCCGGCCTCGTCGAAGTAGACGGTTGTGCGCCGACCGAGCGCGAGCGTGCCGCGCTCGGCGCGGGAGACCAGCGCGTCGAGCGTGAGAGTGCGCCCGGCGAATGCCGGGCTGTCCCGGCCGAGACGCTGCGCCGTGGCACCAGCGACCGCGACGCCGAAGACCTCGCCCCCCGTGAGCTGCTCGGCGCACGCGGCGGCGTCGATCACGACACTCTTCCCGGTTCCGGCCGGACCGACGAGCACGGCGCCGCGCTCGGGGCCGCTGATCGCGCGGAGCGCACTCAGCTGCTTGTCGGAAAGCGGAGCGCCGATCCGCTCGCGTACTTGGGCCGCGGCACGTGTTCGCGCCGGCTCGCCGACGTCGCGGCCCGCCGCCTTGGCGAGCTCGGCAAAACGCCGCTCGATCGCCTGCTCGCGGGCGCGGACGGTCAGCGTCGTCATCAGGCCGCCCTGCAGCGGCAGGACGCGTCGCTCCGCCATCATCGTCCTGGTCAGCGTCATCGCCTGCTGCGGCGAGAGCTCGCCCGTCGACTGCTCGAGTGCGATGGCGCGCAGCTCGCTCGCGGGGAATGTCGCAGCGCGATCCGTCAGGCGCTCTTCGATGCGGTCCTCGAGCGGGAGCTGCGGCGACTGCGGGCGCTCGTCGTGGACGAGGCGGTCAACGTCGAAGTCGTGGCGCGCGGCGGTCTCGCTCCACGAACGACGCAGGTCCGCCTTCGTGACGACCACCTTCGCTCTGCGGCTCTCGAGCTTAAGCACCTGCAGCTCGCCGACCTCGGGCACTCTGCCGCGCTCGGCGCGGAAGCGCTCGATCGCGCGCGCGACCTCGCGCCCGCGCGCGCTGAACGACTCGATCACCGAGCGCGGCACGCCGGCGACCTCGAAGAAGCGACCCTCTTTGCCAGTGGCGCGCTCGATCACGTGGCCGCGCAGCCTGAGCTCCTGCGCGAGGGCGGAGCGATAGTAGGCGCCGACCTCGCGCGCTGCGCGGAAGACCGGGCGCGAGGCGACGGCGACGATCCGCCCGTCCTCGCGCACGGCGCTCGTGACTACGACGTGGCTGTGCAGCTGGGGATCAGGGGCCTCGCCGTCGAGCACGGCGCGCGCGGTCGTGTGGCGGTACTCGGCGGCGATCAGGTCGGCGGCGGGTTCCTCGATCCTTCCTCCGCTTCGCCGGACGGTCGCGACGCTCTCGCGCAGGTGGCCCATCGCCTGCTCAACTGCCGCTGCGTGGGCTGCCTCGATCTCGCCGCGGCTCTGCTCATCGCCGAGCGCCCACAGCACCGAGACCGACTTCGGCGCGCTGAAGGTCAGGTCGACCCCTCCCCCGCGCCCGCCGCCGGCGCCCTCGGGACGAAGCCACGCGCCGCTGCGCGGATGCTTGCCCTCCATTAGCGCGATGAAGTCGCGCCCGTCGACGCTCTGACCCTCGATGCCAAGGCGCGCGAGCGTGTCCGGCGAGGCGAGCCAACGTCCGGGCGCCTGCGTCGGCTCGCCGGTCGCGCTCAGGTAGTAGTCGCCGCGCTCTGGCTCGATCGTCTTTGCCTCCAGGTAGCGGGCGTAGCCGCCGGCTTTGGCGGCGCCGATGCTCGCGGCGGTCAACACAGCTCATATAGACCCCGAGCGCCGCGAAGCGGCCAACGAGTTAGATAGCGTTGATAGAGCACTCGCACACCTGTGCATGTCGTATGTCCGGCCGTGGCGCTGAGCGACGGCCGCGGGGGTCGGCGAGCGTGAGTGAAGTCGCGAGCCGTGACGCCTTGGATCGATCGTGGCGGCGTGCGACACTAGGAACTATGGAGCCGACCCATGTGACGCTTAGCGGAGACCTGTCCGGCGACTACGTGGTCGAGGATCGCCGGCCGGATGGACGAGTTGTGCTGCGTCCTGATCTGAGCGTTAAGGCAGTACTCGCTCGACACGGCGAGCGCGAGCTGACCCCCGATGAGTTTGAGCAGCACTTCGGGGAGCTGCCCACAGACGGCGAGGGCTGAGCGTGCCGGACACACCGGCCGGGCCAATCTTCCCGGTGGTGTTCGACGAGCCAGCGATCGCGGAAGACCTTGCGCACCATCCTCCGGTCGCGCGAAATGCACTTGAACTGCTTCGCCGCGAGCTTGACCGTGACGGCGGCCTCACCACCTCTCGGCTCAAGCGTTGCGAAGCGGAAGGGCGCGACGGCACCCGCCTCAGCAGCTGCGTAAAGACCTACATGCCGTGGCCGACTGGGCGTTTCGGGCTCGTGATGCTCCCGGTGGTCCATCCCTCGCGGCCGCTTGCGCTGCGGGCCTTCGCGTTCGGTGTGCGACATCCGCCAGCCTTGAAGCCGAGCGTCTACGAGATCGCTGACAAACGGCACAACGCCGCGAGTGCGTAATGAAGTCCGTCAACGCTGCCGAACCAATGCGCCCAAGCGCTGCAGGATCAGATACTCCTCGACGCGCTCTGGCTTACCCGGGTCGTGGTCAGCCAGCTCGCGAAGCCAGACGGTCATCATCGGAAGCATCGTCTCGACCGCCGCAAGCAACGCCTCGCCGTGCCGTGCCACATCGACTCGGACCGCGGCCGAGTTATCGAGCGCTGTCCAGCCGATGTCGTCGAGCAGGAACCACGCGGCTGCGAGCCGGCTACGAATCTCGATGTAGGGAGACGGGTCGGTTTCCCTATGGCGATCGCCCGCTGCCTGGTCGGCGGTCTCGCAGATGTTCGCGACCAACGTGTAGAGGCTCTCGCGGACGCGCGGGAGCGATGTCTTAGAAATGGTCGTCGTCTCACTCATCGGTTCCTCCTTTGTCGGAGGCCCCGGGAGCACGGCTCTAGCGATGAAGGCGCCCAGCGACTCTCGGTAGGGTGCCCGTGCGCTGGGAGCTAGTCCTCTCGGCGCCACGCCCCCGGCCGTTACAGCGGTGCGGGGGCACTATTATTTTGGGACTTATAGGCCGTGGCCTTCAATGCTTCAAGAGCGGAAGCTATCAGCGTGCCCGGACTGTCTGACGCCCACGTCGGCTTCGGTGCTGCGATCCGCTCGACACGCAAGGAACAGGGCGTATCTCAGGAAGCGCTTGCCCTGAAGTGCGGACTCGACCGCAGCTACTTTGGTGCTGTCGAGCGCGGCGAGCGCAACGTGTCGCTCACAAACATCCTCAAGATCGCCCGGGCCCTCCAGATCCGGCCGGCAGAATTGCTCGTGCGCGCGGAAGACGGTAGCCGACAGGGTGAGGGCTAGGACGTGCCGTCTGACCTCTCGACGACGCCGGACCCGAGCAGCTTGCGGCACTCGACGAAGTAGCCGGTTCGCGCCTTGTTCCACCTCTGTTGCCATGCCTCATCGTGTTGATCCGCGCTGGACATCGCTTCGGTGAGAGCCTCCATGGAAGGGAGCAGCTTGAGAGGGGCGAGTAGCGATGCGGCGGTCAGAGCCCGTGCCAGCTCAACGACGAGTGCATCGAGATGCGGTTCGAGAAGACGGCGCCGCGTGCGCTCAATCGTGTAGTCGACCTGCGGAAGGCGAGCCATCTGCTTGTTCACGAAGCGCGTCGTTCTGCCGGACCGCGGCTCAGTTCTGAGCAGATGGTCGATCCGAGATACCACGTAGCCGAGCTCGATCAGGGCTCGCCGCAATTCCGTCTGCCGCGCCTCACGTGCTTGAAGTAGACCCAACGCGTAGTTGCTGGCGGCGACGATCGCGCCACCGCCTACCGCGCTCGCTCCGGCGATGATTGCTGCCGCCTCGCTGCTTGGCATACGCCGGCACGCTACGCCGACGCACGGACGCTCGGGCCTATCGCGAGGCGCTCACGTGGGGGCAGCCTGCCCCTTTTATTTGGCAGCTGTGGAGCGCCGAGGCTTTGATCACGCGCTCAAGCGTCGAGGTGACGTGCGCGGCTTCGACATGCACAGCCCACATGAAGGCAGCGGTCGCCTCGTGTGGGAAGAACGCGAGGGCAACAAGAAGCCCCAGAGACACCACGCCGGGAAGGATCTTGCCGACGACCGAAAGCACAGTGAATGGGCCCATTGCTGGAGCCTACGCCCGGCTACGGCGGTATTTGCCCGAGGACTATCGCGCAACGGCAACGCCGCGGGCGGCATTGGGACCGCGTCATCTCGCAGCGTCGTTTGCTACCCACGACTGCTACCCACGGGCTCAGGGCCTCGCCACTCGCCCACCCCAGAGACGACAAAACCCCCGGAAATCCGGGGGTTTTGCTTCAAGCGGATGAAGGGATTCGACCCCTCGACCTTCGCCATGGCAAGGCGACGCTCTAGCCAGCTGAGCTACATCCGCGAGAGCGCAGCATTCTACTGCCGCTAGCGCGCGTGCGTCGGCGAAGGGTCAGACTGGTCGCCGCGCGAGCACCTGATAGACGGCCGTCTGCGCCGTGTCGAAGCCGTTGCGCGCCGCGCGCAGATACAGCCGCCAGACGCGCGTCCGATCGGCGCCGGCGAGCGCTTCGGCCTGCGGCAGCCGCTCGTCAAGCCGCGCCGCCCAGTGGCGCAGCGTGATCGCGTAGTCCTCGCGAAAGCCCTCAACGTGCTCGCTGTGAAAGCCGGCGCGCTCGAGCGCCAGCTGCAAGCGCGAAAGCGCGAGCGGCTCGCCGTCGGGAAAGACGTAGCGCGTCGAGAAGCCGTCCTGCTCGGGCTGATGCTCCGGATCGAGCGAGGCGATCGCGTGGTTCAGCAGCAGCCCGCCGGGACGCAGCAGCGCGAACAGCGAGCGCGCGTAGAGGTCGATCTGAGACTCGCCGACGTGCTCGGCCATGCCGATGCTCGAGATCGCGTCGAACGACTCGCTCGCAAGCTCGCGGTAGTCCTGCACGCGGATCTCGATGCGCTCGGCAAGACCCGCCTGCGCGACACGCTCGCGCGCGAGCTCGGCCTGGCGCGGCGACAGCGTCACTCCGGTCACCGTCACGCCGCGCTCGCGCGCAGCATGGATCGCGAACGCGCCCCAGCCGCAGCCGACGTCGAGCACGCGCATTCCCGGCGCCAGCGCGAGCTTGCTCGCGACCAACTCGAGTTTGACTCGCTGCGCCTCGGCCAGCGTCTGCGCGCCGCGCGAGAAGATCGCGCAGCTGTAGGTCATCGACTCGTCGAGGAACAGCGCAAAGAACTCGTTGCCGACGTCGTAGTGGTAGCGCACGGCCTGCGCGTCGCGCTCGACGCTGTGCAGCTCGCCGTTCAGCACCAGCTCGAGGCTCGGGACCGGCGGGACGCCGCCGGGCGCCGCCGCCAGCGCGATCGCAGCGCCGAGCGCCAACCGAGAGCGATCGCCGAGCGGCGGCGGCTGCCACGTGTCGACGACCTTGAACGCCGCGTCGAGATCGTCGACGGCAAGCGAGCCTTCGACGTAGGCGCGTCCGAGCCCGAGCGAGCCGGGCGCGCGCAGGAAGTGCCCCAGCGCCTGCGGCGCGCGCACGAAGAACGTCGGGCTGCCGCGCTCTGTCGCCGCGAGCGTCGCACCGTCCCAGAAGCGAACTTCGAACGGGCGCGATCGAAACACGCGCGCGAGCGCTCCGACGAGGGGAGTGCTGACGCGAATCAGAGCCACGCGCCCACGATAGCCGCGAGCGCTCAGCCTTTGGACGTCGAGCGCCCGGCGTCGCCGAACGGTTCGTCGCGCTTGCGCACGGCCTCGCGAAAGCCGTTCTCGGCAGCCTCGCGCTGGAACGCATAGCCCTCGGCCGTGTGCCGCGCGATCCCGTCGAAGACCGTGCCGAGCACCTGCCCGGCGTGCAGTCCCTGCGCGTGCAGCGTCTCGTTGACGAGCAGCTTCATCATCATCAGCTGATTGATCGGCATCCGCGCGATCCGCTCGGCCAGCGCGTTCGTCCGCTCGGCCAGCTGCTCCGCCGGCGGCGCCTCGATCGCGAGCCCCCACTCGAGCGCCTCGCGGCCGGACAGCGAGTCGCCGGTGAACAGCAGCCGCTTGGCGCGCTGCGCGCCGATCCGCTGCGCCCACAGCGCCGTCGTCGGCGAGCCCCACGCGCGCGCCGGCGGGTAGCCGATCTTTGCGTCCTCGGCGATCACGAGCAGGTCCGAGCACAGCGCCATGTCGGTGCCGCCGGCGACGCAGAAGCCGTGCACGCTGCAGAGCACCGGCTTGCCGCACTGCAACAGGCTCATGAAGCCCTGCACGTTGCGGCTCATCATCGCGTAGTCGAGCATCGGATCCCACGTGCGCCGCGGATCGTGGTTGGCGGCCATCACGCTCGGATCGAGCGGCGAGCCCGCCGGCGTCGCGCCGCGCTCGCCACGCTCTTGCGCGCTTTCGGCGTCGCCTGTCGAGGCGCGCTCGCCGCCGATTCCCTCGGCGCTCTCGACCAGGTCGTAGCCGCCGCAGAAGCCCGGCCCGGCACCACTCAGCAGAAGCACGTGCACCGACGGGTCGAGATCGGCGCGCTGCACGCAGTCGACGAGCTCGTCGATCAGCTCGCGCGTGATGCCGTTGCCGCGCTCGGGCCGGTTGAGCGTGATCCGCGCAACGCGATCGGCGACCTCGTAGAGCACAGGCGAGCCGTCGCTCATGTCGGCGATCCTACAGCCGGCGAGGACCGCGCCGCGAGCAACGCCGCGAGCAATGCCGCGCGCCTCGCGCGACGGACGGCGCTCGATCGGGCCCGCGCGCCGCTGGCATACTGCGCGCATGCCCGAACATGCCCTACACGCGCCTCTCGATGGCGAAGCTGCAGGCGCTGTTCACGGCGACCGAAGCCGAACCTCGCAAGATCGAGACAAGGAGCAAAGCGAATGGCCTCTCCCAGTTCAACCGAGCAGCTGATCAGCGGCGTCGACTTCGTCGCGCTGCCGACGCACGACGTGCGCGCGTCGGCGGCGTTCTACGGCGAGACGCTCGGCCTGCGCCGCTCGGTCTACATGCCTGAGCGCAACTTCGCCGAGTTCGAGACCGGCAACCTGACGCTGAGCATCATCGACGCCGAGAAGATGGGCCTCGAGCACAACGCGATGCGCCACGAGGTCGCGCTGCACGTGGACGACGTGCAGGCGGCGCGCAAGACGCTCGAAGCGCGCGGCGTCGCATTCAAGGGCGACACGCTCGACACCGGCGTTTGCCACATGGCGTTGTTCGACGATCCCGAGGGAAACGCGCTGATGCTGCACCACCGCTACGCGCCGCGCAGCACCGAGTCCTGAGCGTCCGAAGCAGCTTCACGATCGCGTCCCGATCGCGCGCGCAATCGGCGCCCTGATCGCGCGCGTAATCGACTAGCCTGAAGGCATGTTCTTTGGACGCAAACAGGCCGAGACGGTCGACGCCGCCGCGGCGCTGCCAGGCCGCGATCGGCCACTGCCCGTGCCCGAGCGCCACGAGGTGCTCGGCACGCCGCTGAAGGGACCGTTTCCGGACGGCGTCGAGACGGCGATCTTCGGCATGGGCTGCTTCTGGGGCGCCGAGAAGATCTTCTGGGAGACGCTCGGTGTCTACACGACAGCCGTCGGCTACGCCGGCGGCTTCACGCCGAATCCGACCTACGAGGAGGTCTGCAGCGGGCGCACCGGCCACACCGAGGCCGTGCTCGTCGCCTTCCACGTGGCCGAGGCCTCCTTCGAGGACATGCTGAAGCTGTTCTGGGAGGGCCACGACCCGACGCAGGGCATGCGCCAGGGCAACGACGTCGGCTCGCAGTACCGCTCGGCGATCCTCTGGCACGGCGACGCTCAGCGCCAGGCCGCCGAGGCCTCGCGCGAGGCCTACCAGCAGACGCTGACGCAGGCCGGCTACGGCGAGATCACGACCGAGATCGCCGAGACGGGGCCGTTCTACTACGCCGAGGACTACCACCAGCAGTACCTCGCGAAGAACCCAAACGGCTACTGCGGGCTCGGCGGCACCGGCGTCAGCTGCCCGATCGGCCTGACCGCCTCCAGCTAGACGTCGCTCCGCTCGCCGCCCGCGCGAGCGCTGCGCCAGGCGAGCGCTGCGCCAGGCAGCGCGGTCTGCTGCGCTCAGTCAACTCAGTCGACGTCCTGTCTTCGCCAAGGCCTGCGCCTTGCCGCGCGCCGCGATCAGCACCTCGCGCGCGGCTTCGGCGATCTGCTCGTCGCTCGTCATGCGGCCGTTCGGAAAGCACTCCAAGTCGGCCATCGTCAAGTCGAAGCGAGTGAACGCCTCGGGCATCGCCAAGCCGTAGCCGCCGGAGCGCCACAGGCGTACCAGCGCCACGAGCTGATGTCCGGCCCAAGGCACCGGCATCTCGCCGTCGAGCGTGCGAGCGGCCGCGCTCTCGATCGCCTCCAGCAGCAGCTCGTCTCGATCGCTCTCGCCGGACATCGCCGTCAAGCTAGCGCCCGTCGCGGCGCAGTCGTGCTTAAACGGGAGCGACCCCGCCGAAGCGGGGCCGCTGTCCGTCTTGCCTGACCCGGAGCGCGTCCGCGGGGATTGGACGCGCTCCGGGCCTCAGGCCTCCCGCTTATGCGCCAGAAGGCGCAGGGCTGGGTTGCCAGGCTGGCGGCGCGTGCGGGCCGCCAAGCGTTGGAACGTCCGAGGGATAGACCTCGTTGCCATGGATCGCGTGATCTCCGATCTCGAGCTCTTCGTCCGAGAGCCTGAGTGGGATGAATATCCCCACGATCTTCAGCAGGATGAACGTCATGATGCCGCTGAACAGGATCACCCACACGCCGGTCTCGAACTGCCAGCGCAGCAGCGTCCAGCTGCCGTGCACGACACCCGCTTTGCCCGGCAGGTTCGAGGCACCGCCAACGCCGATGTACTCGACGATGTGCGGGTCCGCGAAGACCCCGACCAAGAGACCGCCAACGAATCCGGCGATCCCGTGTGTATAGATCACCCCCAGCGTGTCGTCCACGCTCCTGAACACCGGCGCTCGGCTGAGGAAGCGGATCGCCATCCAGACGATCGTCGAAGCGATGATGCCAATCGCACCAGCGCCCCAGCCGTTGACGAACCCGGCCGATGGCGTGATCGCCACCAGGCCGGTGATCATGCCGTTGACCGATCCGATCAACGATGGCTTGTCGCGGAAGATGTAGTCCCACGCGATCCACACGAGCATCGCCACGGCGGTGCACAGGTTCGTGTTGACCACTGCCGCCGACGCGTTCGCGCCTGCGTAGTAGGAGTCTCCACCGTTGAAGCCGTTCCACCCGAGCCACAGCAGCCCGGCGCCGACCGCCACCATCAACAGGTTGTTTGGCGCGTCGACCTCGCGATCTCGTTGCAACCTCGGCCCGATCACCGCTGCCGCGACGAAGCCCGAGATGCCGGCCGCCAGGTGGATCACGTACCCACCGGAGTAATCCAGTGCGCCGTGTGCCGCCCAGTAACCGCCGCCCCAGATCAGGAACGCGTTGATCGTGTAGACGAACGTGATCCACAGCAGCACGAACGGAATCCAGGCCTTGAAGTTGATCCGGCCCAGCACCGAGCCCAGCATCAGGATCGGCGTGATCGCTGCGAACACGAATTGGAAGTAGACCAACGACGCCTCTGGGAAGTGGAACGGTGGACCTTCGGTGATCGATGGAATGATCGCCTGGCCCTCCTCAGCACCTGCCGAGAGAACGGTCCCCGACTTACCCCAGAAGGTGTCGAAGAACCCTTTGCCGCCGCCGATCGGGCTTCCAAAGCCCATCTTGAACGCCCACAGCACCCATGCGACCAATACGAGCGAGAACGCTACGAAAGTGAGCATCATGCTGTTCACAGACCAGCGCTTCTGCATCACGCCGCCGTACAGGACCGCCAGGCCCGGGAGGCTCATCAGACCGACGAACGTCGCCGCGGTCATCTGCCACGCGTTGTCGCCGGCATTCAGCCAGGTTGGGTATGCGTTCCAGGACATATGCCTCCTACTTGTTTGTGGAGTGACCCCCCCGCTCAACGCATGCGACCGGGCGCGCCAATTGCAACGCCACATGAAAACGACAGCCGAGAACCCCTACTAGGGACACACTGGCCAACACTTGAAAGGGGCCTTTAGACACCTGTATAGACGTGCTCGACAAACGCCATACGGCGCCTGCAACCGCGCGCCGAGCGGCTGCTGCGAACCGGAGCTGCGAGGGACCGCGAGTGCGGCCCGAACGGGTCAGCGCGCGCTCAACCGGCGCTTTGGACAGGGCTCTTGTACGGGAACCCGGCGCGGCCGCAAGCTTCGCTCAGTTCGTGACTGATCGAGTGGAACGAGCCCGACGCGCAGACGCGGCGCGCACGTCCACCGCACGCCTTCAAGTCGGCGCCGCCGAGCGTGCTCGCGAAGACCACGTCGATGCAGTCGCGGCGCGTCGGCCCGCCGCTGCTGAGCGCGTAGACGCCGAGCGCGACGCACGCGATCACCACCACCGCGACGACGCCCGCGATCGCAGTCTTCTCCCGCCGCCCCCACTGCAGCGGCGTCGACAGGCGCTTCTGCCGCGCCTCCATGATCATGACGCGAGCCTAGCGGTTGTCGGAGCCGGGCTGCTCGCCGGCAACCGTGGCTGCAGGCGCTGATGACGCGTCGCCGGCCGGTGCATCCGCGGCGGCGCCGGCCTTAGCCGGGTCAAACGCAAGCGCTGCCGAGTTGATGCAGTAGCGCTGTCCGTCCGGCCCCGGGCCGTCGTCGAAGACGTGCCCCAAGTGCCCTCCGCACGAGCGGCAGACCACCTCCGTGCGCTTCATGAACAGGCTGTTGTCCGGGCGCAGCTCGACAGCCTCGGCGACGGCCGGCTCGGTGAAGCTCGGCCAGCCCGTGCCCGATTCGAACTTCGTATCGGCGTCGAACAGCTTCTCGCCGCAGGCAGCGCAGCGGTAGTCGCCAGCGTCCTTGTTGTAGACGTACTCGCCCGTGAACGGCGGCTCGGTGCCGGCGCGCCGCAGCACGTCGTACTGCTCCGGCGTCAGCTCGCGACGCCAGTCCTCGTCCGTCTTGGTGACCACTCGCTCGTCGCTCACATGTGTGTTCTAGCACGACCTCGGCAGATCGCAAGCGAGCGCCGGGCGGCGTTCCCAGCACGCGCTGCGCCGCTGCCGTCGAGCCCCTTTTTCCGGCATCCTGCAACTGCTATTCTGATTCTTACGTTCACGTCAATTTTGTCGCGCAAGCGGAAGCGAGCGCGTCGGGGAGCTGCCCGCAGATGAGCATGAGATCAGCCGCACGACAGAGCAGCGACGGCCAGCGCACGAGGCGCTTCGGCGTCGACGCCGAGCACCACAACTACCGCTGGTGGGCGCTCTCCTGCACGAGCCTCGGAATGCTGCTCGCCGCGACCAACTCCGGCACGCTGATCATCGCGCTGCCCGACCTCGAGCGCTCGCTGCACACGAGCCTGCTCGCGCTCGTCTGGGTGATTCTCGCCTACCTGATCGCCGCAACCGTGCTCGTGCTGGCAGCCGGCCGCCTGTCGGACCTGTTCGGGCGCAAGCGCGCCTACGTCGGCGGCTTTCTCGTGTTCGCCTTCGCCTCGCTCGGCGCCGGCTTCTCCGGCGACGCGACCGTGCTGATTCTCTGGCGAATCCTGCAAGGGATCGGCTCGGCGTTCCTCTTTGCGAACGCCGCTGCACTCGTGACCGACGCCTTCCCGAAGGAGGAACTCGGCCTGGCGATGGGCGCCAACACGATGGTCGCCGCGATCGGGCTCGTGCTCGGGCCGGTGCTCGGCGGCGCGCTCGTCGACATCTCCTGGCACTGGGTCTTCTGGTTCAATGTCCCGTTCGCGCTCGCCGGCGCCGCCTGGGGCGCGACGATCCTGCGCGAGCTGGCCAAACCGGACTCAGTGCGCGGCTTTGACATTCCCGGCACGACGACATTCGTGATCGGCCTGACCGGGCTCGTCTACGGCGTCTCGCGCGGCGGCATCAGCGGCTGGAATGACAGCCTCGTGATCGGCGCGCTGGTCGTCGCCGCCGTGCTGTTGCCGCTGTGGGTCGTAATCGAGCGCCATTCGCGCGCACCGATGCTCGACCTCGGGCTGTTCAAGAACCGCCTGTTCGCCGCCGCCAGCGCCGCCTCGTTCATCAACGGCCTCGCGCGCTTCGCGCTGATGTTCCTGTTCGTCTTCTACTACCAAGGCGCGCAAGGCAACACGCCGATCCAGGCCGGCATCAAGCTGATTCCGCTCGCGCTCGGCATGCTGATCGCCTCGCCGATCGCCGGCATCTACGCCGACCGGCACGGCTCGCGCGCGCTCGCTGCGATCGGCATGCTCGTGACCGGCGCCGGACTCGCCGCGATGACGACGCTGCAAGTCCACAGCGCCTACTGGCAGAGCGGGCTCTGGCTGCTCGTCGTCGGCGTCGGCTCGGGCATGTTCAACAGCCCCAACACCGCCGCGATGATGGGCGTCGTGCCGGCGCACCGCCGTGGCATCGCCGCCGGCGCGCGCACGCTCCTGCAGAACACCGGCGCCGTGCTCTCGATCGCTTTCGTGCTCGCGATCGTCACCGCGGCGATACCGAAAGCAACGCTGTTCGCGATCTTCTCCGGCCTCGCCAAGGGCCTCTCCGAGGAGAAGCTCGCGCCGTTCATCGCCAACATGCACGTCGCCCTTTGGGTGCTCGCCGCGACATCGCTCGTCGGCGCCGGCGTCTGCCTGCTGCGCCCGTCCCATCAGAGCGCAGCGGCAGACGCCGAGGAGACTTCGCCGATCAAGCCGTGGGAGGAAGCGCTCGCCGACGAGGCCTACGTGCCCGGCCGCGACGAGAGCGAGCAGGAGCCGGCGCTGGCCGCCTCCGAGACGGTCAGAATCCGCACATGAGCACGCGAGCAAGTGGATCGCACGGCGAGCAGGCCGCGCCGAGCGAAGCAAGCGCACCGGCGAGCATGCGCATCGGCGATGTCGCGCGCGCCGTCGGCACGACGCCGCGCACGATCCGCTACTACGAGGAGATCGGCCTGCTGCCCGAGGCGCCCGCGCGACCGTCCGGGCAGCACCGCCTCTACACCACAGCCGAGGTCGAGCGGCTACGCGACGTGATGCGCCTGAAAGAGCTGCTCGGCGTCTCGCTCGAGGAGCTGAAGACGCTGCTCAGCGTCGAGCAGGCGCGCGCCGAGGTGCGCGCGCAGCTGCAGCGCGAGGACGTCGATGCAGGGCGCCGCCGCGAGCTGCTCAGCGAAGCGCTCGGCCACCTCGACCGCCAGCTCGAGCTCGTGCGTCATCGCGCCGGCGAGCTCGCCAAGCTCGAGTCCGAGCTGACCGACACGCGCAAGCGCGTGCAGCGACGCATCCGCGAGCTCGACGCGGCCGAGAGCGCCTCGTTCCCGCCGGCAGCACAGTCCGTTTCCTAGCCACAGGAGGTTTCGCGCGCATGCCGAGCATCGAGGTCACGCCCAGCCCTCGAGGCGTCCCCGGCGCGCTCAGCGACCCGACGCGCGTCAGCGCCGAAGAGCTGACGTTCGCCGGCGCCGACGGCGATCAGATCAACGGCTACCTCGCGCGCCCGGCCGACGCTGCCAGCCATCCCGGCATGATCGTCATCCACGAGGCTCACGGCCTCAACGAGCACATCCGCGACATCGTCAACCGCTTCGCCGGCATCGGCTACGTCGCGCTCGGCGTCGACCTCTACACGCGCGAAGGCGGACCTCCCCCGGCCGGCGACCTCGCGGCGATGATGCAGCGGCTGTTCGCGATGTCCGACGCGACCGTGCTCGGCGACCTCGAGGGCGCCGCTGACCACCTGCGCTCGCTCTATGGCGTCACCGGCCGGATCGGCTGCATCGGCTTCTGCATGGGCGGGCGCTACACGCTGCTGTTCGCCTGCGCCTCAGACCGGCTCAACGCAGCCGTCGACTGCTGGGGCGGCTTCGCCGACCGCGCGACGCCCGAGCAGAGCTCGACGCCGGCGCGCCCGACGCCGCCGCTCGAGCTGGCCGGGCAGCTCAAATGCCCGCTGCTGGCTGCCGTCGGCGCCGAAGATCAGAACCCCTCGCCGCAGATCGCCGAGCAGCTGCGCGAGCGCGCCGCCGACAGCGGGCAAGAGGTCAAAGTCGACGTCTACGACGACGCCGGCCACGCCTTCTTCGCCGACTACCGCCCGAACTATCGCCCCGAGCCCGCAGCGAAGCTGTGGCGTGAGATCGTGCCGTTCCTGCAGCGACACCTGCAGTCCAGCTAGCGGCTCGCGGCCAGACATCTTCGTCAGGCGCAGGAGCCCTCGCGGGCGCGGCAGGGCGTTCGCGGGGCCCGGCGTGACACGACGCGCTTCGCGGTCGAAGCAACGCATTCCGGCACGCGCCCGGCGCGTTCATATAGTGCGATGCGCAGTTGTCAGGCCGCGTTGCCGCGCTTCGTTCCGCGCGGCGGCATCAAGCAGAAGGAGGTCGTCGTGGAGCGCAAGTGGTGGACGCTGATCGCCGTCTCGGTAGCGATCTTCATGCTCCTGCTCGACATCACCGTCGTCAACGTCGCGCTGCCCGACATCCAGCGCTCGCTGCACTCGAGCTTCTCCGACCTGCAATGGGTCGTCAACGCCTACTCGCTGACGCTCGCCGCCTTCCTCTTGACCGCCGGCTCGCTCGCCGACCGCTTCGGGCGTCGCCGCCTGTTCACGATCGGCCTGATCATCTTCACGATCGCCTCGGCCGTCTGCGGCCTGTCGGGCTCGCCGCTGGCGCTGAACCTCGCGCGCGCCGTGCAGGGCACCGGCGGCGCGATGATGCTCGCGACCTCGCTCGCGCTGATCGCCGGCGCGTTCCACGGCAAGGAGCGCGGCGTCGCGTTCGGCGTCTACGGCGGCGTGATCGGCGCCGCCGTCGCCGTCGGCCCGGTCGTCGGCGGGCTGATCACGTCCGGCATCGGCTGGGAATGGATCTTCTTCGTCAACGTGCCGATCGGCATCGCCGCCGTCTACCTGACGCTGACGCAAGTCTCCGAGTCTCGCGACCCGAACGCGCACGGCGTCGACTGGCTCGGCCTGCTCACCTTCTGCGGCTCGCTGTTCCTACTCGTCTTCGCGCTGATCGAGGGCAACGAAGACGGCTGGGGCTCGACCAAGATCGTCTCGTTCTTGATCGGCTCGCTCGTGCTGATCGTGCTGTTCGTGATCGTCGAGCGCCGCCAGCAGCGCCCGATGCTCGACCTCTCGCTGTTTCAGAAGCCGGCCTTCGCCGGTGCGAGCATCGTCGCCTTCAGCGTCTCCGCGTCGATGTTCGCGATGTTCCTCTATCTGACGCTCTACATCCAGGACGTGCTCGGCTACGGCCCGCTCGCCGCCGGCGTGCGCTTCCTGCCGATCACCCTCGTCTCCTTCTTCGTCGCGCCGGTCTCCGGGCGCCTGTCGGTACGTGTGCCCGTACGCCTGCTGCTGGGCGGCGGCCTGCTGCTCGTCAGCATCGGCCTGTTCACGATGACCGCAGTCGACGCGAGCTCCAGCTGGACCGTGCTCGTCCCCGGCTTCCTGCTCGGCGGCGTCGGCATCGGCCTGATCAACCCGCCGCTCGCCTCGACGGCCGTCGGCGTCGTGCACCACTCGCGCAGCGGCATGGCCTCGGGCATCAACAACACCTTCCGCCAAGTCGGCATCGCGACCGGCATCGCCGGCCTCGGCGCGATCTTCCAGCACGAGATCCCGCAGAAGACGCACGCCGCGCTCGCGACGAGCGGCCCCGGACGCGAAGTGCTGCAGATCGGCCCCGAAAAACTGAAGACCGCGCTCGTCTCCGGCGAAGTGCAGCAGCTCGCAAGCAAGCTCCCGGCCGACGCGCGCGCTGCGCTCGCGCACGCCTACCGCGTCGGCTTCACGAGCGCCTTCACGAGCATCCTCGAGATCGCCGCCGTCGTCGCGCTCGTCGGCTGCGTGCTCGCGCTCGCGCTCGTGCGCAGCCGTGACTTCGTCGTCTCCGAGCCGACTGCCGTAGCCGGCGGTTCCGGCGGTTCCGGCGAGAGCGGCGAGCCGGCTGCCGTCGCCGCCGGTTAGCCGCTGCCGCGTCCGTCACAGCGCGAAGCCGGGCTGCTCGGCGCGAGACGATGGGCCGGGTTCGCCGGCCCGATCAAGCAGTCAGCCGGCCGTTCGCTCGTAGCCGTCGCAGCTCATCACCGGAACGCGCGGGTAGCGCGGATAAGCTGGATCGACTCGCGAGAGCTTGCACAGCGAGAAGACGGAGCCGCGCGTGTTGCGCACCTCCTGCTGGTGCTCGCACGTGTCACACAGCCCCGCCCGCGCGCCCGTACGCGGTCTCGGGCTCGGCGTGTCGGACATGCAGCACAGCTTAGGCACCGGCCGGCCGCGCGCAGATCCGTCTTCCACCGCGCAGAGCGCCTGCGATAATCGTTGACCGCACAACTATGAACACCTTCTACCGACTACTCGGATTTCTGCGCCCTTACAAACGAGGGCTGATCGCCTCGTGGGCGCTCGCAAGCCTCGCGATGGTCGTGACCGTGCTGATCCCGCACTTCACCGGCTCGGCCGTCGAATCGATCAAGCACGGCGACACGCACGCGCGCCACCACCAGCTCGCGCTGCGCGCGCACGACCGCCACCAGCTGTTCGTCCTCGCGATCGTCATCGTCGCGATCGTGCTCGCGCGCTGGCTCTTGACCTACGCGCGGCGGATGATCGCCGGGCGGATCTCGCTGGCGATCGAATTCGACTTGCGCGAGCTGATCTACGGCCACCTGCAGCGCCTCGAGCTGGGCTTCTTCGACCATCAGCAGACCGGCCAGCTGATGTCGCGTGCGACCGTCGACCTGCAGGCCGTGCGCTTCTTCCTCGGCTACGGCCTCGTCTTCATCCTGCAGTCGGTGCTGACGCTGCTGCTCGCCGGCGTCGCGATGGTGCTGATCAACCCCGGCCTCGGGCTGATCGCGATGGCGCCGACGCCGTTTGTCGTGTTCATCTCCCAGCGCTACGGGCGCACCGCGCGCCCGGCGATCCAAGAGGTCCAGCAGCGCATCGGCGAGCTGACGGCCGACGCCGAGGAGAACATCTCCGGCGTGCGCGTCGTCAAGTCCTTCGCGCGCGAGCCGCAGCAGCTGCAGCGCTTCCGCCACAGCGTCTCGCGCGTGTTCGACCAGTCGATGGTCGCAACGCGCTTGGAGGCGAAGTTCAACCCGGCGATCGGCTTCCTGCCGCAGCTCGGGCTAGCCGCAGTGCTCCTGATCGGCGGCAACCGCGTGATCCACGCGCACCTGACGATCGGCCAGTTCACGCAGTTCTACCTCTACCTGAACATGCTCATCGGCCCGATGCGCTCACTCGGCGTCACGCTTGGTCTGGCCCAGCGCGCGACCGCCTCCGGCCAGCGCATCTTCCAGGTGCTCGACCGCGAGCCGCGCATCGTTGCGCCGGTAGACGCGCCGGCGCTGCCGGCCGGCAACGGCCACGTCGAGTTCCGCGACGTCACGCTGCGCTACGACGAGGGCGATGACTTCGGCGCCGTCCACGCCGGTCCGCGCGAGCTCTCGCTCGACAACGACAGCGACGGCAATCAGCTCGCCGCGCGCGTCGCGCGCCCGGTGCTCAGCGATGTCAGCCTCGACGTTCCCGCCGGCACGACCGTCGCGCTCGTCGGCGCGACCGGCTCGGGCAAGACCAGCCTCGTCTCGCTGATCTCGCGGCTGTATGACGCGAGCGAGGGAGCGGTCCTGCTCGACGGCGCCGACGTGCGCAACGTCGAGCTCTCATCGCTGCGCCACGCCGTTGCCGTCGTCTCCGACGACCCGTTCCTGTTCTCCGCAAGCGTCGCCGAGAACATCGCCTACGGGCGCCCCGACGCGACGCGCGAGCAGATCGAAGCGGCCGCGCGCCGCGCACAGGCCTACGACTTCGTCGAGCGCCTGCCGCAGGGCTTCGACACGCGCGTCGGCGAGCGCGGGCTCTCGCTCTCCGGCGGCCAGCGCCAGCGCCTGGCGATCGCGCGCGCGCTGCTCGCCGACCCGCGCGTGCTGATCCTCGACGACGCGACCTCCGCCGTCGACGCCTCGACCGAGCAGAGCATCAAGCTCGCGCTCGACGAGGCGATGGCCGGTCGCACGACGTTCGTCATCGCACACCGGCTCTCGACGATCTCGCTCGCCGATGAGATCGTCGTGCTCGACCGCGGGCGGATCGTCGCGCACGGCGACCACGAGCACCTGCTCGGCGCCTCCGAGCTGTACCGCGAGATCGTCGAGAAGGGCCTGCCCGACCAGGTCTTCCTCACGCGCAAGCCGCGCGAACGCGAGGTCAGCGGCCTGTGAGCCCCGTCGTCGGCAGAGGCGCTGGAGGCGGAGGCGGAGGCGGTCGCGGCGGCGGGCCGCAGTGGACCGGCGAGCGCGCCAGCAAGGGAACGCGCGGGCGCAACCTGCGCGGGCTGTTCGCGCTGCTGCGCCCCTATCGCCTGCGCGCGGCGCTGACCGTCGTCGCGCTGCTGCTCGGCACCGCCGCCTCGCTTGCGCCGCCGCTGCTCGCGCGCGCCGCGATCGACGACGGCATCGAACGCCACGACTTCAACAAACTGCTGCTCGTCGTCATCGCCTTCCTCGTCTCGGCGCTGGTCGTCTGGGGGATGACCTACGCGCAGACGTTCCTCGTCGGCTGGGTCGGGCAGCGCGCGCTCGCCGACCTGCGCATTCGCATCTTCACGCACCTGCAGACGCTGCCGATCGGCTTCTACGAGAGCCGCCCCGCCGGCGTCTTGATCTCGCGCATGACCAACGACGTCGAGGCGCTCGACAGCCTCGTCACCGACTCCGTCGTCACGCTGTTCCAGTCCGGGCTGACGCTGATCGGCACGATCGGCATCCTGCTCTACCTCGACGTCAAGCTCGCGCTGATCACCTTCTGCGTGCTGCCGCTCGTGCTCGCCGGCTCGCTCTGGTTCCGAATCGTCTCCGCCGGCGCCTTCCGCCGCACGCGCGAGACGATCGGCGCGATCACCGCCTACCTGCAGGAGACGCTCTCGGGCATCCGCGTCGTGCGCAGCTTCTCCCAGGAGCCCGTCCACGAGGCGCAGTTCTCAGAGCTCAACGCCGACAACGTCGACGCGAACATGACGACCGTCAAGCTCAACGCCGCCTACTTCCCGTCGGTCGAAATGCTCTCCGGCGTCGCCGTCGCCGCGATCGTGCTCTATGGCGGCTACCAGGCGATCGACGGGCATATCTCGATCGGCACGATCGTCGCCTTCGTCGCGGCGCTGTCGAACCTGTTCGAACCGATTCAGCAGCTCTCGCAGCTGTATGCCACATACCAGTCCGGCATGGCCGCGCTCGAGAAGATCTTCCAGCTGCTCGACGAGCAGCCCGACCTCAGCGACCGCCCCGACGCGGTCGAGCTCGAGCGGATCGTCGGCGAGGTCGACTTCGACGACGTCTCCTTCGCCTACAAACCGCGCTCGCGGCGCCCGGTGAGCGCGAACGTCGTCGCGGCGAACGGTGCCGGCGCGAATGGCGCGAGCGGCGACGACGACGAGCCCGACGAGGTGCTCGCGCTCGACCACATCAGCCTGCAGATACCGCCAGGACAGACCGTCGCGCTCGTCGGCGCGACCGGCGCCGGCAAGTCGACGATGGCCAAGCTGATCGCGCGCTTCTACGACCCGACCTCAGGCGCCGTGCTCGTCGACGGCCACGACCTGCGCGAAGTCTCGAGCCGTTCGCTGCGCTCGCAGATGGGCATCGTCCCGCAGGAGGCCTTCCTCTTCTCCGGCACCGTCGCCGAGAACATCGCCTTCGGGCGCACCGACGCCAGCGCCGAGCAGATCCGCGCGGCCGCCGCGACCGTCGGCGCCGAGGAGTTTATCGCCGAGCTGCCGAACGGCTACGACACCGAAATCGGCGAGCGCGGCACGCAGCTCTCGGCCGGCCAGCGCCAGCTGATCGCGTTCGCGCGCGCACTGATCGCCGACCCGCGCATCCTCGTGCTCGACGAGGCGACCTCGAACGTCGACCTGCACTCCGAGGCGCGCATCGAGCAGGGCCTGCGCCGGTTGCTCGCCGGGCGCACGTCGATCGTCATCGCGCACCGCCTCTCGACGATCCGCCAGGCCGGGCGAATCGTCGTGCTCGAGCACGGCCGCATCACCGAGCAGGGCACGCACGACGAGCTGATCGACGCCGAAGGGCGCTACTACGAGCTGTATCGCGATTGGGCCGCTCAGGCGGCTGCCTGAGCAGGGTCGGCGGCCCCGAGCCGATCGCGGCCGCCGGCGCTGGAGCTCACGACCGCGCGCGGAGATCGTCGGCGCGGTGAGACGCCTCGCCTCGCCGGCGGTCATGGCCCTCGCCGCCGGAGCGCTGCTCGCCGGCTGCGGCGGGTCGAGCCAGAGTGCGAACCGGCCTTCGACGACCGATGCTCGGCTGGTCGCCTATGCGCGAGCCGTCAACGTCCAGGCGGCCGACGTGCCCGGGATGACGCCGCACTCCTTCGAAGGTCCAGGTCAGCGTCGCGAAGGCCTCGGACCCTTTCGCTGCGGCGGCGGTGGCATCGCCGGGACGCTCGAGACGATCCATTCGGCCAGCTTCCTCGCCGGCTTCGGCGATGCCCCCCGTGGCAACGCCCACCGCCCCGAAGCCGTCGTCTCGAGCGTGCAGCTCGCGCCGAGCGCGAGCGTTGCCCGTGAGGACGCCGAGCGCGATCGAGTCAGGAGCGTGCAGGAATGCGTCACGCGCTACCTGATCGTCGCAAGCGGCCAGCGTGGCCCGCTCGTCAACGATCGCGCGAGCCTCGCTCCCCTCTCACTCGCACTTCCCGGTCCCGGATTCGCCTTCAGCGCGACCGAGCGCGAACTGTATAAAGCGGCCGAGCCGACACCCTCCCATCCATCGATCGTCGAACGTCTCGTGCGCGAGGGGCGCCTGCCGAAGCCCAGTCGCGGCACGACGACCGACTACCTGGGCTTCGCGCGAGGGCGCGTGATCGTCACGCTGTTCGACACGCACTCCTCCGACATCGCGCCGCGAAGCCAGGAGCGCCGGCTGCTGCGTCTGCTGCACGAGAGAGCGAGCGCGCACAAGCTCTGAACGGCTGCTCATGGCCGACGAAGCCATGCCGCGATCTCAGCTCTAGAGCCGGAACTCAGCCGTGAGTCGGCGCGCGCGATGCAGGCGCGAGGCGCAACGTCAGCGGCGCGCTCGTGCTCGAGATCGTCGCCGTCGCACCGTGCAGCGCGAACGCCGCGCGCGTGCTCAGCACACCGCTGCGCTCGAGCAGCGCGAGTGCGCGCGCGGAGAGCTGCAGGCGCACGCTGCGCGTTCCTCCACCGGCGAGCGAGAAGCTGCGCTGCGCGAGCGTGAGCACGACCCGGCGGTAGGCGCCGGAGTGGCCGCCGGCGACCCGCACTGCCGTCGCCGTGCGCAGTACGAGCGTGCCGGCGCACCTGCTCGCGACCGGCTCGCAACCGATGCTCAGCTCGACCGCGCAGCTGCCGTTCGCGCTCTGCTCAGACGATTTGACAGGCCCCGCGCTCGACTACGTCAGCGAGCGTGCGAAGCCGCCACGCTACCGGAGCCGAGCGTGCGCTTCCAGTCGAATCAGGCCGCTCCCGCCGCACGTGCCTCGACGCCCGCCCGACGGGACCGAAGCGGCGACGCCCGGAGTCAGGCGATAATCGACACGCCTTGCTCACCGCCACGCTCCCGTTCACGACTTCGCACGCCGAATGGCTCGGCCTGCTCGTCGGCGCGATCAGCCTGATCGGCATCGGCGGCGTCGTCTCGATGCTGGTCTGCCACCACGACGGTTGCTTTCGCCGCGGGCGCTTCCGCTACGGGCACTACCGGCTCTGCCACGTGCACCATCCGCACGTGCCCTCCGACGGCAAGATCACCGACGAGCACATCGAGAAGATGGGCGAGCGCCTGGCGAAGCTCGGCGAGTCGGCTGAGGCGGAGAAGCCCTAAGGGCGCTGAATCGCCGGCGCAGCCGGCGCGAACTCGGCGCGGCGCCACGGCAGGCGTCGCTGCAGCGCCGGGCGCTCGATCAGCCGCCAGGAGAGATCGGCCGCGACGAGCGTCAGCGACGTCGTGATCAGCAGCGTCAGCCAGAACGTCGCCTTCACGCCGTAGCCGAGGCCGACCCACCCGAGCACGTGCATCATCAGCGTCAGGTGGATCAGGTAGATGCCGTACGAACGCTCTCCGAGCCAGTGCATCACGCGATTGTCGAGCACCCGCCAACAGCCGCCGGTCGACCATTGCAGCGCCAGCGGCGCCGCGAGCAGCGCGCCGCAGGCGAGCGACACGCAGACGACACGCAGCGCCTGCTCTGAGACGGGCAGCGAGACGAACGCCGCGATCAGCGCGACACTCGCGCCGAGCGCAGCCCACGCCAGCCACCGGCCGGCTTGCGTCGCGCGCAGGCGCGGCGCGGCGAACGGCTCGATCGCGGCGAGCGCGACTCCGGGGAGGAAGGCGAACAGGTACTGAGCGAGGTTGTACGTGTTCCACGTCAGGTTTCCGGCGCGAGCCTTCAGGTAGACGCTCGCCGCGAAGGCGACGATCAGCACGGCCAGGACTGCCCACAGGCGCTGGCGCGGCGTCGAGCGAAACCGTCGCGCCGCGGCGAGCGCGAGCAGCGCAGCAATCGGGATCAGCACGTAGAAGGCGATCTCGATGTCGAGCGTCCATGCCTGCGGGATCACGTTGGCGGCCGCGCTGAAGTGGTAGTTCTGAGCGAACGCGTAGACCGCAGCGACGCCTCCTATCCCGCTGCCGCGCCAGCCGTGCTGCCACAGCATGTAGACCGTCGTCACGACCCAGAAGGCCGGAACGATGCGCAGCACGCGGTTGCGCGCGTAGCGTGCGATCGACGGCAGCGGCGTGCCGATCGTGTAGGACGCGAGGAACGAGCGTGTGAGCAGATAGCCGGAGAGCGCGAAGAAGATGTAGATGCCGCCGCGTGCGAGCGTCAGCGGCCTCGCCAGCACGCCCCAGACCGGTCGGAGCAGCTCCGGCGATTCGCT
Source organism: Solirubrobacteraceae bacterium (assembly GCA_036271095.1). Taxonomy (GTDB): domain Bacteria; phylum Actinomycetota; class Thermoleophilia; order Solirubrobacterales; family Solirubrobacteraceae; genus Palsa-744. Next base: position 27,783 of record DATBBG010000052.1, on the reverse strand, counting down.
CGTGACGACGAAGCCTGGGCCGTGCTTCCACGACAGCGAGAACACACCCACGTGGAGCAGCACGACGAGCAGCGCCGCGATGCCGCGCAGCGCGTCCCCCGCGAGAAGCTGCCGCGGGACGGCGTCGCTGACCGATCGCGCGAGCACGCGACGGTCCGCGTTGCGGGTCGGATTGTCCTCGACGACGGCGTCCATGCTCGGCAGTGCGTACGACTGTCAGGCCGCCGAATCCTAGCGAGCTTCGGTCCCTTGGAATAGAGCCGCCGGGCAGACCTTTGCCGACAAGCCATGGTCACTGCCTATCGGCGACCGGCGCCCAGCACGCCGATCACTAGCTCCGGGACAGGGACTCGAACCCCAAATTCGTGCTCCAGAGGCACGCGTGTTGCCAATTACACCATCCCGGATCGCGGGCCCTCCGAGCCGCCGCGCGGCGTCAGGCCCAGTCGCGGTCAAACAGGATAGTGGGCGGCGCGCCGCCGTCAGATGTCGCGCAGCCCGCTCGGCGCGAAGTAGGCCGTGATCGCCTCCTCCAGGCCGGGGTCGAGCACCAGCAGGACTTCGTCGCCGGCTTCGATCACGGTGTCGTGCTTGGGCACGAAGCCGGTGCCGTCGCGCAGCACCGAGATGATCAGGCTGCCCTCGGGCAGCTTGATGTCGACGACCGCCTCGCCGACCGTCGGCGCGTCCGGGCTGACCTCGAGCTCGATGATCTCCAAGCGCTCCTCTTCGAGCGCCAGCAGGTGCACGAGGCCGTAGCGCGGCACCTCGTGCTCGATCAGACGCAGGATCAGGTCGGTCGCGGAGACGGCCGGCTGGATCCCGAGCAGACGGAAGTGGTCGTGGTTGCGCGGGTTGTTGACGCGCGCGATGATCCGGTCGCAGAGGTACTTCTCCTTCGCGACCTGACAGACGAGCATGTTGTCCTCGTCGTCGCCGGTCACGGCGATCACGAGATCGGCGCGCTGGATGCCGGCGCGCTCGAGCACCCACAACTCGGTCGCGTCGCCGTACTGCGCCGAGTGCTCGAACTCCTCCTCGATCGTCAGGTAGCGCGGACGCGAGGACTCGATCAGCGTGACCTCGTGGCCCTTGTCGATCAGCTCCCGCGCGAGGTTGTGGCCGACCTTGCCGGCTCCGACGATGATCGCGTACATCGCTCAGGCCGGCTCTGGCGCGAGCGCGCGCTCGAACATCTCGATCGCGTGCTTCGTCGGAGAGATCGTGTGCAGGCCCTGCTCGCCGTACCAGTTCGCGCGCGCAGGGTCCATCACGCGCACGATCACACGCTCGACGCCGAAGCGGCGCTGCGCGATCTGGGCGATGATCAGATTTGTGTTGTCGCCGTCGGTTGACGCGATGAACACGTCCGCCTGCTCGACGCCGGCTTGCACCAGCGCATCGACCTCGAGCGCCGTGCCGACGGTGAACTGCCCGCCGGAGTCCTCCCAGCTCTCTGTCTGCCCCGCGTCGAGGCGCTCGTGCGAAAGCGGATCCTCGTCGAGCACCGAGACTTCGTTGCCGGATGCGAGCGCCGACTTGGCGACGGCTGAGCCGACACGGCCGGCTCCGACGATCAACACAAACATGCGCCGCAGATTAGACGATGCGCGTCCTCGCGCGAGGCCGGGCGGACGTTCAGGAGCTCGCCTGTGCCAATCGCGCACGGCGCTCGGCGACCGAGTCGCCTGCGGCAGGAGCCGTGACGATCACACGGCAGTGGGCCTTGCCGATGACGTACTTCGTGACGTCTCCAACGAAGTTGTCCAGCGGGCCGCCTTTGCCGCCCAGACGCGCGCCGCCGCGGATCAGCGACGGCTCCTCTGCGCCGAGCACGATCGCCTCGACTCCGCGCCGCCTGGCCTCGTCGACGATCGCATAGCCGGCACGCCGCGTACGTACGGTCGCCGTCGCGACCTGCACCCCGGTGTACTCCTCGCCGACGGCCTTCGCGCGCGCGAGCGCTTGGCGCGCTTCCTTGATCTGCGCCTCGGGCAGGCGCGCGTCCAGCGGCAGCGACATCGGGATCACGAAGATCCAGACCGCCTCGATCGTCGCCTCGTCGATCGCCGCCTCGTCGGTCGGCTCGCCGGAGACGAGCAGCGCGGCCGTCTGCACGATGTCCTCGTCGAGGCTCGTGCCGAACAGCGGCACGAGGATCGAGCCGTAGTCGCGCTCGCGCGGCGGTTCGGCGCGCAGCACCTCGGGCGCGACCGTCACGCGCCTGAGCAGCGGCGCCTCGTCGGCGCGACGATAGATCACGTACATCGCCGTGCCGGCGAGCATCCAGCCGAGCCCGACGTAGCGCGCCGGGTTGTGCACGACCATCACCGCGATCCAGCCCAGGCCGGAGACGAACGCGCCGAACGCAGCCGGCAGCGGCAGGCTGCCGCCGCGGAAATTGATCGAGAACGGGATCCGGTACGGCCGCACGGCGGCAGGCTCCTTGTAGCGCAGCCGACAGACCGAGACGTGCGCGATCGTGAACGCCAGCAGCGCGCCGAAGGCGTAGATGCCGACGAGGAAGTCGAGGTTCTCCGGCACGACCAGCCCGGCCGCGATCACGCCAGCGATGATGATCAGCACGTACGGGGTCGAGCGCTGCGGGTGCAGGCGGCCGAGCCCGCTCGGGATCTGGCGATTGGTCGAGAGCGAGTAGGCCAGGCGCGAGAGCCCGAGCATCGCCGAGTTCGCCGCGGCGACGAGCGTCAGCGCCGCGAGCGCGCCGACGACGTAGCGCAGCGTCTGCTCCAGCCAGTGCGGGTGCACCTGCGTGACGATGCCGATGATCGGGTCGTTGACGTAGCGCGTCGAGAGCAGCGTGTGGCCGTTGTGGACGGGCAGCGCCGTCAGCGCGACGAGCGCGATGCCCACGTAGATCACGATCACCGTCAGCGTGCCGGTGCCGACGAGCCGCTTCAGCGCGCCGCTCGAGATCTTGACCTCGCCGGCGAGCCCGGCTGCCGACTCGAGGCTCGTGAACGAGATCGCCGCGACCGTCAGCGCGAACACGAGGTCCGACCATTTCGGCGCGCTGCCGAGGTGGATCGGATCGAGCAGCGTGTGCGGATTGAAGAACAGGATCAGGCCGAGCACGACGATCAGCAGCTGCAGCCCGAGGTCGGCCGCCACGATCGCCGTGATCCGCCCCGAGCGACGCCAGCCGATACCGCGGATGTTCGCCAGCACGACGATCGCGATGAACACGATCGAGAGTCCGAGCGAGGAGCCGCGATTGCCGAGCGGATGCCAGAACACACGCAGGTAGTGCGTCGCCGAGTAGCACGTGACGGCGATCAGGATGATGTAGTCGAGCAGCACCGCCCAGCCGGCGATGAAGCTGACGAGCTCGTTGAACGCATGGCGCGCGAACACGGTCGAGCCGCTGCGCTCCTGGTGCAGCGAGGCGCCCTCGGCGTAAGTCATCGCCGTCAGCGCGAACAGCAGCGCGCCGACGAGGAAGACGACCGGCGTCAGCCCCAGCGCGTGACCTGAGATCACGCCGAGCGCGAAGTACAGCGCGCTCGCCAGCGGCGTGTAGACGATCGCGAACAGCAGCGGCGAGCCGACGCTGCGACGTGCCGTCGAGAGCGAGCGCGCCGAGATCTGCAGCGCGATCCGCTCGGCCTCGGCGCGGCCGAGCTCAGCCTGGACTTTCGCGCCCGATGCAGGCGGCGGCGTGTCGGCCCCCGGCGGGAGCTCCCCGTCGCTCACGCCTGCCGCCCGCGTTTGCGCTCCAGGTACAGGCGCGCGATGCCGGCCGCGAGGAACAGCACGCCCAGCAGCAGCCGCGCGGACAGCACGCCGCCGGTGCCGCCGATCACCTGCGCGATCAACGCGACGCCGATCGCGACCATCACGACCGAGAGCACGACGGTGCCCGAGCGATGGACGGTTCGACCGGTCATCTCACGCTGAGCTTACGGTTCGCTTGGGATCGGTTGCGCGTGCACCCGTGCTACCCGCTCCGCCGAGCTGCGAAGCGGGCCACGCGAGTATCAGGTGATCAGCGGAATGATCAGGATCGCGACGATGTTCGCGACCTTGATCATCGGGTTGATCGCCGGCCCGGCGGTGTCCTTGAATGGATCGCCGACGGTGTCGCCGGTGACCGACGCCGCGTGCGCTTCCGAGCCCTTGCCACCGAACGCGCCGTCCTCGATCAGCTTCTTCGCGTTGTCCCAGGCGCCACCGCCGGCCGTCATCATCACGGCGAAGAAGAAGCCGACGACGATCACGCCGATCAGCAGTCCGCCGAGCGCCTGCTGATCGATCAGCCCGACGACGAGCGTCAGCAGGATCGGAAGCAGCGACGGGATGATCATCTCGCGCTGCGCCGTCTTCGTGACGATGTCGACGCACGTCGCGTAGTCGGGCTCTTCGGTGTAGTCCATGATCCCCGGGGGCTCGCGGAACTGGCGGCGCACCTCCTCGACGACCGCGCCGCCGGCGCGACCGACGGCCTCGATCGAGAGCGACGCGAACAGGCAGACCATCAGCCCGCCGAGCAGCAGCCCGATCAGCACGGGCGGTTCGTTGATGCCGAACTGGATCACGTGCCCGACCTTCGCCTCGAGTTCTTTCTGGAACCCGGCGAACAGCACGACGGCGGCGAGCACGGCCGAGCCGATCGCGTAGCCCTTCGTGACGGCCTTCGTCGTGTTGCCGACGGCGTCGAGGCGGTCGGTCACTTTGCGCACGTCCTCGGGCAGCTCAGCCATCTCGGCGATGCCGCCGGCGTTGTCGGTGATCGGGCCGAATGCGTCGAGCGCGACGATCAGGCCTGTCAGCGAGAGCAGCCCCATGACGGCCACGCCGATGCCGTAGATGCCGCTGACGCCGCCGCCTGCGAGCTTCCACGCGCCGAGGATGCCGAGCACAATCACGATCGCCGGCAGCGCCGTCGCCTGCAGGCCGGAGGAGAAGCCCTGGATAATGTTCGTCGCGTGGCCGGTGACCGACGCTTTCGCCGTCTTCTTGACCGGTCCGAAACGGGTCGAAGTGTAATATTCGGTTATTCCGAATAGCAGCGCCGTGACGCCGATGCCGATCAGCGAGCACAGGTACAGGTGCCACCACTTCGGAGCATTGACCGCATCGCCGACGGTCTTGAACGTCAGCGTGTGCATCAGCCAGTAGGTGATCGGCGCGAACGCAGCCGCAGCGATCACGCCGGAGACGACCAGGCCCTGCAGCAGCGCGCGCTCGACGTTGCCCGACTTCGAGCGGACCGCGTAGGTGCCGATGATCGACGCGATGATCGCGACGCCGCCGATCACCAGCGGGTACAGCGCGACTTTGGTTGCCTCATGGAAGGTCAGCACGCCGAGCAGGATCACGGCGACGGCCGTCACCGCGTAGGTCTCGAACAGGTCGGCCGCCATGCCGGCGCAGTCGCCGACGTTGTCGCCGACGTTGTCGGCGATCGTCGCCGGGTTGCGGGGGTCGTCCTCGGGGATTCCCGCCTCGACCTTGCCGACGAGGTCGGCGCCGACGTCAGCCGCCTTCGTGAAGATGCCGCCGCCGAGCCGCGCGAAGACGGAGATCAGCGAGCCGCCGAAGCCGAGCCCGACGAGCGCGTCGACGGCCGTCTTCGGGCTGTCGTTGAAGAAGGACGTCAGCGCGCCGTAGTAGCCGGCGACGCCGAGCAGCGCCAGGCCGACGACGAGCATGCCGGTGATCGCGCCGCCGCGGAAGGCGACGCGCAGCGCCGGCGTGACGCCCGAGCGGGCGGCCTCGGCGACACGCGCGTTCGAGCGCACCGAGACGTTCATGCCGATGTAGCCGGTCGAGCCCGACAGCACGCCGCCGATCAGGAAGCCGCCGGCGACCGCGATGTTCTGGATGAAGATCAGCGCGATGAACAGGATCACGCCGACGCCGGCGATCGTCGCGTACTGACGATTCAGATAGGCGCGCGCGCCTTGCTGGACGGCGAGCGAGATGCTCTGCATCTTCTCGTTGCCCGGCGAGAGCGATAGCAGGGCGCGCGTCGTCAACAGGCCGTACGCAACGGCGCATGCGGCGCAAACGAGGGCGACGACGACCCCATGGTTCGTCAGAAAGCTGCTCAACTGAAAATCCTCCGCGGTCTGATTGGCGTGCCGCGCGAGGATCGTCGCGCGCACATTTGTCTGCCGGGTCGCTCAGCGAGAGCGGGCCCCGGTGCAAACGCGCGGGCAGTCTATCGTGCTCGCGCGCGGAAAGCCGGCTCGCGCCGGCCGGCGCTGGCTGCGCGGCAGGCGCTCGCGCCCGCCGTCAGCGACCCGGTACCCAGAGCCTCCCGCTCGACTCGGCCGGCCCCGGACCGCCCGGCTGCTCGCCCGGAGCGTCGCCCGGCTCTTTTGCCTCGCCCGGCGCTCCGCCCGCGGCGCCGCCTGACAGCGGCGCGGTGGCGCCCTGAGCCGGATCACCGGCGCCGGAAGCCGGAGCACCGGCCGCCTGCGCTTCGCGCGCGTAGATCATCTGCAGCTGCGACAGCGCGTTGCGCAGCGGCGCCGTCTCGTTGGGCATCTGCCGCTCGATGATCTCGAGCAGCGCGCGCACGGCGTCGATCGCGTCGCGTGCCTGCTCGAGGTCGGCCGCGGACGGCGCCGAGGAGGCGGACGCCGGATCGCCTGCCCCCGGCGCCGGTGTGCGCGGCGCCAGCCGGAAGCTGCCGACGTTCAGCAGCGAGACCGCCGCCTGCAGCATCAGCTCGGCGCTCGTGATCCGACTCAGTTCGGCTTCGTATGCCGCGCGCAGCTCCTCTTCGCTCGGCTGGCCCGGCGCGCCGGCGGCTCCTGGGCCGCTCGGCGGCATCGCGTTGGGGTCGTTCGTGCTCATACGGTCGTTACCTCCTCGGAGTATGTCTGAAGCGTCTCAGCGACCGAAGCCGCGAATACCTCCTCGCGCGACGCGCCGGCCTCGATCATTCGGCGCTGGCGCTGCGCGCCGTTGTGCTCGGGGAACGCAAGCTCGATGCCGAGCTCGCCGCGCACCGGCGCCGTCCAACTCGCGAGACGCTCGATCACCGCGCGCGCCGGATACTCCTCGGCGCTGTGCAGGTCGATCAGACGGCCGTCGAGGCCGTAGCGAATCGCGCGCCACATGTTCTCCTCGATCATCCGCGGCGCCGGGTCGGTGAACGGCACGTCCTCGTCGACGTCGCGCGTCGCCTGCGCGATGCACGCGACGATCAGCGCGGCGAGCGCGTCGGACTCCTGCGCGGTCGCCTGCGCATCGCAGATGCGCAGCTCGACGGTGCCGAAGCTGAAGTGCGGCCGCACCGACCACCAGATCTGCGTGTACTCGACGATCGAGCGCGTCCGCACGAGGAACTCGATGTAGTCGCGATACGCCTGCCAGCCGCCGAACGCGTCGGGGACGCCGCAGCGCGGGAAGCTCTTGGTGAAGCTCTGCGTGCGCGCCGACTGCAGGCCGCTGTCGCGCCCGTCGAGGTAAGGCGAGTTCGTCGAGATCGCCAGCAGCAGCGGCAGCAGCGGCCGCAGGCGGTCGCAGACGCGCACCGCGCGGTCGAGGTCGCGTACGCCGAGGTGGACGTGCAGGCTGAACGTGTTGTTGCGCCAGGCGACGTATTTGAGCCCGTCGGCGACGCGCCGGTAGTGGTCGGTGTCGATGATCGGCTGCTCGCGGTAGTCGGCCCACGGATGCGTGCCGGTCGCTCCGAGCGCGACGCCCTGCTCGCCGGCGAGCGCGAACAGGCGCCGGCGGTGCTCGCGCTGGCGCGCAAGCGCGTCGTGCAGGTCGGTGCCGGCGCCGGAGATGATCTCGATCTCCGAGGAGATCAGCTCACCGGCGATCTGGCGATGCAGCAGCGGGTCGCGCTCGGCGGCGACGTCGCGCAGCTGCTCGAAGCGCGGCACCAGATCGAGCGTGCGCGCGTCGAGGATCGAGAACTCCTCCTCGATGCCGACGGTACCGTCGCGCGCATCGGCGAACGTCTCGGCCGCTCGATCTAGATCCAGGCTGGTCATGGCGTTGGCGTGTTCCTACGCGCGGTTTGCAGTTGGGCGCGTTGCTGCACTGGCGACTCCGGCTCGCTGACGAGCCTTCTCAGGTCAGGTAGAAGTACAGCGCGTAGAGCAGATCGACTGCCGGGCTCGACGTGTGCACGGTCACCTCCGGCGGCACCAGCAGCAGCGACTCGGAGTAGTTGAAGATGATCTTCACGCCGGCGTCGACGAGCTCGTCGGCGAGTCCCTGGGCGGCCTGCGTCGGCACCGCGAGCACGCCGACGACGATGTCCTCGTCCTCGACGACCTGGCTCAGCTCGCTGGTGTGACGAACGACCTGCGGGCCGACCTTCGTGCCGACCTTGTCGTCGTCGACGTCGAAGATCGCGACGACGCGGAAGCCGTGGTCGGCGAAGATGTCCGACGAGGCGATCGCTTTGCCCAGATGGCCGGCTCCGAGCAGCGCGATGTTGTGCTGTCCGGCCGTCCGCAGGATCTTGCGGATCTGCGAGACAAGCGCCTCGACGTTGTAGCCGACGCCACGCTTGCCGAACTTGCCGAAGCCCGACAGATCGCGCCGGATCTGCGTCGAGTTGACGTGCGTGTAGTCGGATAGCTCCTGTGAGGAGATCGTCTCCTTGCCCATCTTCTTCGCCTGCGTCAACACCTGCAGATAGCGCGAAAGGCGGGCGGCAACGCCGAGTGAAAGGCGCTCCACCGAAGGGCCGGCGCCGTCGCCGTTGAGCTCCCGCGGACGGGTTGTCGTTTCTCCGTAGCTCATCTTCGTGACTCTAGACGCTCGCGCAGCAGCGACTCGTCGATGAAATAGTCGAACAGCTCCTCGCCGTCGAGAGCGATCACCGGGATCCGCTCGAAATAGGCGCGCTGCAGCGCCTCGTCGCCGTCGATGTCGCGCTCCTTCAGGCTGAAGCCGAGCTCGCCCTGAAGCGCGCGCAGCGCGGCGATCGCATCGGCGCACAGGTGACAGTCTGGCCGCGAGTAGACCGTGATCTCAGGCGTCATCGGCTCAGGGCGCGCGTTTCGCCGCTCGCGTAGGCGTCGAGTCCGAGATAGTGCGGATAGACGAGCTGCTCGCCGTAGCGCGCAGCGCTCGCGATCATCGCGGCGTTGTCGGTGCAGAGCACGCGCGCCGGGACGTGCAGCGTCACGCCGAGCTCGCCGAGGCGCTCGCGCAGCGCGCCGTTCGCAGCGACGCCGCCGCCGATGGCGAGTCGGTCCGAGCCGCTGCGCTCGAGCGCGCGCACGGCGCGATCGACGAGGCTGTCGACGATCGCCGCCTGGTATGAGGCGGCGAGATCGGCCGCGCGCGCCGCGGCGTCCTCGGGCGCGAGCTCGCGCAGCTTGTAAAGCAGCGCCGTCTTCAAGCCGGCGAAGGAGAAGTCGAGGCCGCGCGCGAACGCCTCGCGCTGCGCGCCGCGCCCGCCCTTCGCGCGCTCGGCGCGCGAGCCGGGAAACGTGAACGCCGTCGCGTCGCCGCCGCGCGCGAGCCGCTCGAGCGCGGCGCCGCCGGGGTAGCCGAGGCCGAGCATCCGCGCGCCCTTGTCGAACGCCTCGCCGGCCGCGTCGTCGAGCGTGCGCCCGAGCACCTCGAAGCCGTCGTGCTCGCGCACGTGCGCGAGCAGCGTGTGGCCGCCGCTGGCGATCAGGCAGATGAACGGCGGCTCGAACGGGTCGGCCTGATCGGCGTCGCCGTTGCCGTCGGCGGCGTCACGCAGGAAGTTCGCCGCCACGTGGCCTTGGAGGTGGTCGACTGGCGCAAACGGCAGCTCGCGCGCCGCCGCGAGCGCCTTTGCGGTCGAGAGCCCGACGAGCAGCGCGCCGACGAGCCCTGGGCCCTGCGTCGCGGCGACCAGCTCGATCTGCTCCAGCTCGAGCGACGCCTGCTCGAGCGCGCGCTCGACGATCGCGTTGACGATCTGGAGGTGATGACGCGAGGCGATCTCCGGGACGACGCCGCCGAAGTCCTCGTGCGCGACCTGCGAGGAGATCACGTTCGCGCGGATCGAGCCGTCGGCGTCGATCACCGCCGCGCAGGTGTCGTCGCAGCTCGTCTCCAGCGCGAGGATGCTCATGCGCGCGCGAGCGCGCTCGGATGCGTCGCGGCGCTCATACGGGGCCCGGATTGGGAACGTCCTGCAGCGATCCCTGGAGCGTTGCCGGCGTGCGCCACATCACGAGCGCGTCCTCGCCGTTGTCCTGGTAGTAGCGACGCCGTGTGCCGGCCGCGCGAAAGCCCTCACGCTCGTACAGGTGGATCGCGACGGCGTTCGAGCGCCGCACCTCGAGCGTGTAGCGCGCCTGCTCGCCTGTGCCCGGTTGGGCGTCGCCAACGCGCGCGTACAGCTCCGCGAGCAGGCGCGACGCGATGCCCGTGCGCTGTCGATCGAGGTCGACGGCGATGTTCATGATGTGCCAGACGGTGTCGTAGCGCGAGCAGATCATGTAGCCGACGAGGCGCTCCTCGGCGCTCACCCCGTCCCCCGCCGACGAGTCATCGCGTTCGGTCGCAGCGAGACAGACGCCGGTCTGCTTGGAGAGCTCGAGCACGAACATCGCCAGCGACCACGGCGTCGGGAACACGCGCCGCTCGACCGCGAGCACGTTCGGCAGATCCTGGTAGGCGAGCGCGCGAACCCGCACGAGCGGAGTCTGCTCTCTTTGATGCAGCCGCGGCGGGGCCTGATCGCTCACGAGCCGGTGCTCCCGAGCGCGAGCGGCTGCGCCCGCGCGAGCGCCGCGTCGGGCTCGCGGCGGTAGTCGGGAAGCACGGCATCGAGCGGGTCTCTCGCGACGGCACGCGCGCCAAGCTCGCACAACGCCGCGGCGTCGAGCCGGTGCAGCGGCGAGTCCGCCTCCGGCACCGTCACTCCGGCCTCGCGCAGCGCCGCCGCGAAGCGGACGGCGCCGTCGCCGACGCCCAGCCAGCCGGCGCCGGCCGTTGCTGGAACGCCGCGTCGCTCGATCGCCGCGACGATGCCTTCGAGCTCGTCCGCATCGAGCGGCTGCGCGAACGCGATCTCGCGATCGGGCGTCGGATAGGCGGCTGCGAACGCCTCGCCGCGGCGCGCGTCGATCACGGCGATCGTCCCTCCCGCAGGCGACGCCTGCGGCGCGGATGGCCCCCGATCGTGCTCATGCGCATGCGCAGCCGCGCCAAGCGCGAGCGCGTGCAGGCTCGAGACGCCGACGAGCTCGGCACCGGCGGACTGCGCCAGCCCGCGCGCCGTCGCAATACCGACGCGCAGGCCGGTGAAGCGCCCGGGGCCGACGCCGACGGCGATCCGTTCGAGCTCGCTCCAGCCGAGGCCGGCGTCGCGGAGCAGCTCGGCGGCCATGCTCAGCAGCCGCGTCGCGTGTCCCGGGTGCGCCGAGGGCTGCGGATCGTCGCGCGCCTGCAGTGTCGATCCGTCGGCGAGACACAGGCCGACGACGCTTGCCTGCGTCGCCGTGTCGAAGCCGAGCACGATCATCGCTCGAGCACCTCGATCCGCCGGCGGTCCTCGCCGCGATGCGCAAGCGAGACCTCGACGCGAGCGCCTGCGAGCTCGCGCTCGGCATCCGGCGGCCACTCGACGAAGGCGATCCGCCCGGCGCCGAGGTAGTCGGCGAGCAGCTCCGGATCCTCCTGCTCGAGCCCGGCGAGCCGATAGAGATCGAGGTGCGAGACCGTCAGCTCGCCGGCGGCGCGATAGCGGTGGCCGATGCTGAAGCTCGGACTCGTCACCGGGTCGGTCACGCCGAGCGCGCGAGCGGCGCCGCGCACGAGCGTCGTCTTGCCCGCGCCGAGCTCGCCGCGCACGAGCACGACGTCTCCCGCGCGAAGCTGTTCGGCGAGCTTTGCTCCGAACGATTCTGTCTCCGCCGGATCGGCGGTCTCGACGACGTGCACGGCCACGACGAGACTGTAGAGCGAAGCGGTTGCGCCGTTAAATGCGATCGGCCCGCGGGAGAAAGGGTCGCGGGCCGATCGTTACTCCTGGAGGGATGGAGACAAGGCCTGTATCGGCGGTGGCCGCCACCGACTTGAGACCAGCGTGGAAAACTCTTCGACTCGGCCGCCCGATTCCCTCTTGCCCCGGAAATACTGGGAAAAACCACCCAACGGAGCTCGAACAAACGTCCAGAGCGCGGCTAGAACAAGCCCAGCTGATCGGGCTCGACCGGCTCCGCCGACGAATCCTCTGCGCGTGCTTCGCCGCCGGCGATCGCATCGCCGCCGTCAGCGCTCGCCGAGCCCGCCGGGTCGGCCGGCTGCGGCGGATCGCCCAGCTCCGGCGCCTGCTCGAGCTCTGCCAGTTCGGGCGCGGACGGCTGCTCGGGCGCTCCCAGCGCCAGCAGCTCGGGCAGCCGCGAGAAGTCCTCGCGCAGCGTCTCGAGCATCCGCGGCGTGTACAGCGCGGCCGCCGGATGGAAGATCGGATAGAGCCGCACCGCGCGGCGGCCGAGCGTCAGCACCTCGGGCTGGCCGTGCAGGCGCGTGATCCCGGTCGGATCGCCGCGCAGCAGCTTCGTCGAGAAGTTGCCGAGCGTGCAGATCACCGACGGCTGGATCAGCTCGACCTGGCGATGCAGGTAGTCCTGGCAGTTCTCGATCTCGATCGGGAGCGGGTCGCGATTGCCGGGCGGGCGGCACTTCAAGACGTTCGCGATGAAGACGTCGTCTCGCTGCAGTCCGACCTCTTCGAGCAAAGTCGAGAGCAGCTTGCCGGCGCGTCCGACGAACGGCACGCCCTGCTCGTCCTCGCTCGCTCCCGGCGCCTCGCCGACGAACATCAGCTCGGCGTTCGCGTTTCCCGCGCCGAACACGACGGTCTTGCGCGTGGCGGCCAGCTCGGGACAGCGCGTGCATCCCTTCGCCTCGGCGAAGACCGCCTTCAGTGCCTCGCGCCGCTCGGAAGCCGGCGACTCGCTCGCAGTCGAGGACATCGCCGGATGGTAATCAGCGCCGCTGCGCAATGATCTCGCCGTGCCTTCGAGTGACGAGCTGACCGTCAAGGCCCCGTTCGCGGGCGTCGTCCTCTCGGTCGCGCACGCAGCGGCGGAGCGCGTCGCGGCTGGCGCGCCGCTGCTCGTGCTCGAGGCGATGAAGATGGAGCACGAGGTGCTGGCCGAGACCAGCGGCGTCGTGCGCAGCGTCGAGGTCGTCGCCGGCGAGGCCGTCGAGGCCGGGCAGGTGCTGCTCGTGCTGGGCTCGGCCGAGGCAGCCGGCGGGCGCATCGACGGTGCGCACAGCGACGCCGCCGCGGACGTCCAGGCTCGTCCGGGATCGCCGGCGGACGGCTTTCGCGCCGACCTCGAGGCGGTGCGCGAGCGCCACGCGATCGGCCTCGACGCGGCCCGGCCCGAGCAGGTCGCGCGCCGGCGCGAGCGCGGCCGGCGCACAGCGCGCGAGAACCTTGCCGAGCTGGTCGACGAGGGTTCCTACGTCGAGTACGGACCGCTGCTGTTCGCCGCGCAGGAGCGTAGGCGCTCGCGCGAGGAGCTGATCGAGCGCACGCCGGCCGACGGCCTCGTCGCCGGCGTCGCCGAGATCGACGGCCGCCCGTGCGTGGCGATGTCCTACGACTACACCGTCCTCGCCGGCACGCAGGGCATGCGCAACCACGCCAAGAAGGACCGCCTGTTCGAGCTCGCCGAGCGCCGGCGGCTGCCGGTCGTGCTGTTCGCCGAGGGCGGCGGCGGGCGCCCGGGCGACGTCGACATGCCGATCGTCGCCGGCCTCGACTGCCGCGCGTTCGCGCTGTTCGCGAAGCTCAGCGGGCTGGTGCCGCTCGTCGGCATCGCCTCGGGCTACTGCTTCGCCGGCAACGCCGCGCTGCTCGGCTGTTGCGACGTCGTGATCGCAAGCGAGGACGCGAGCATCGGCATGGGCGGCCCGGCGATGATCGAGGGCGGCGGGCTCGGCGTCTACGAGCCGGCTGAAGTCGGGCCGATCGACGTGCAGGACGCCAACGGCGTCGTCGACCTGCGCGTCGCCGACGACGCGGCGGCGGTCGCCGCGGCGAAGCGCTACCTCTCCTACTTTCGGGGCGCGAGCGAGCCGGGCGCGGTCCCCGATCAGGAGCTGTTGCGCGAGCTGATCCCGCAGGAGCGAAAGCGCGTCTACGACGTCCGGCGCGTCGTCGACGGCCTCTTCGACGAGGATTCGGTGCTCGAGCTCAGGCGCGGCTTCGGGCCGGGCATCGTCACGGCGCTTGCGCGCCACGAGGGCCGCGCGCTCGGGGTCGTCGCGAACGACCCGCGCCACCTCGGCGGCGCGATCGACGCCGACGGCGCCGACAAGGCGGCGCGCTTCATCGGCATGTGCGACGCCTTCGCGCTGCCCGTGCTGTTCCTCTGCGACACGCCCGGCTTCATGGTCGGACCGGCCGCCGAGCGAACGGCGACCGTGCGCCACTTCGCGCGGATGTTCCTCGGCGGCGCCAACCTCAGCGTGCCGTGCGGCACGATCGTGCTGCGCAAGGGCTACGGGCTCGGCGCGCAGGCGATGGCCGGCGGCGGCTTCAAGGCGCCGCTGTTCACCGTCGCCTGGCCGACCGGCGAGTTCGGCGCGATGGGCCTGGAGGGCGCCGTTCGGCTCGGCATGCGCCGCGAGCTCGACGCGATCGATGACGCCGAGGAGCGCGAGCGCGCGTACGAGACGATGGTCGCCGCCGCCTACGAGCGTGGACGTGGGTTGAACATGGCCGCCTACGGAGAGATCGACGACGTGATCGACCCGGCCGACTCGCGCCGTTGGATCGCGACGCTGTTCGACGAGCGCGACGCGCATTGGTGGCAGCGCCCCGGCAAGGCGCGGCCGTACGTCGACTCCTGGTAGGCGCTCGGCGCACGTTGCGCCTGGGTTCGCTTGGCCCCTGTTGCGCCCGGGCGAACGCGCGCGAAGTCGGCCTTGCGGCCGACAGGAGCCGCAGTATCATTGGAACCAGGCCGTCACCGAGCGTGGCTCGGGATGGACCAGAGGAAATCCGCCTGACATCTTCAGTCGCGCCGGTATCCGTAAGGAACTGGACCGAAGCCGATGAGCCCACAACTCCGCACCCTGCCCTGCGCATGAGAACCGCGCGCGCCGTCGACGAGTTGCGCCTTGCGCTCGCTCCGGCGCGCCGCGCCGGTCAGAGGATCGGCCTGGTGCCGACGATGGGCGCGCTGCACGACGGCCACCTGTCGTTGATCCGCCGTGCGCGCGGCGAGTGCGACGTCGTCGTCGTCTCGCTGTTCGTCAACCCGGCGCAGTTCGACGAGCACGCCGACCTCGAGCGCTACCCGCGCAGCGAGCGCCGCGACGCCGAGCTGGCGGCCGAGTCCGGCGCCGACATCCTGTTCGCGCCGTCCGTCGAAGAGGTCTATCCAAGCGGCTTCGCTACGGCTGTCGAAGTGATCGGCTTGAGCGACCGGCTCGAGGGCGCCGTACGCGGCGCCGAGCACTTCCGCGGCGTCTGCACGGTCGTCGCGAAGCTGCTCGGCATGGCGCAGCCGGACGTCGCCTACTTCGGCCAGAAGGACGCGCAGCAGCTCGCCGTGATCCGCCGGATGGCCGCCGACCTGAACCTGCCGGTGCGGATCCAGTCGTGCCCGACCGTGCGCGAGGCCGACGGCCTGGCGATGTCGAGCCGCAACGCGCGCCTCGGCGCCGAGCAGCGCGAGCGCGCGCTGGCGCTCTCCGAGGCGCTGCAGGCCGCGACGCGTGGCGCCGCCGAGGGCGAGCGCGACGCCGAGGCGCTGATCGCATCGGCGCGCGAGGCGCTGCTTGCGCGCGGCGTCGAGCCCGAGTACGTCCAGCTCGTCGACCCCGAGACGTTCGCGCAGCGCGAGCAGCTGCAGCGCGAGGCGCTGCTGGTGCTCGCCGCACGTGTCGGCGAGACGCGGCTGATCGACAACGCACTGCTGAGAGCTTCCGCAGCACCCACTCCCTCCCCACGCCAACCGGACCCGAGAAAGGCAATCGCCTGATGCAACGCACGATGCTCAAGTCGAAGATCCACCGGGCGACGATCACCGACTGCGATCTTCACTACGTCGGCTCGATCACGATCGACCCCGATCTGCTCGAGGCCGCCGACATCCGCGAGCACGAGCAGGTGCACGTGCTCGACATCGACAACGGAGCGCGCTTCGAGACGTACACGATCCTCGGCGAGCGCGGCTCCGGCGTGATCACGATCAACGGCGCCGCCGCGCGTCTGGTGCAGCGCGGCGACACGATCATCGTCGTCTCCTACGCCAACTACGACGAGGCCGAGCTCGACACCTACGAACCTCGCGTCGTGCACGTCGAGGCACAGACGAACCGGATCATCACCGTCGACGACGCGGTGGCGACTCTGCTGACGCAGAGCGTCAACTGACGTCAGAGAGGAACCACCCATGTCCAGTCATCCAGAAGTGAAGGCGCCGTCCGACCCTGGCCGCTTGCCGATGACGCTGCCGCTGCTCGCCGAGAAGAAGCGCCTGGCCGACCCGATCGTGATGGTCACCGCTTACGACTACCCGAGCGCGCGTGCGGCGGAGTCGGCAGGAGTCGACTTGGTGCTCGTCGGCGATTCGGCCGCTACGACGGTGCTCGGCTACAACGCGACGACGCCGGTCGAGCTCGACGACATGCTCGTGCTCGCGCGCGCCGTGCGCCGTGGGTTGAACACGCCGATGCTGATCGGCGACCTGCCGTTTGGCTCCTACGAGGTCTCCGACGAGCAGGCGATCACGACTGCGATGCGGATGGTCAAGGAGGCCGGCTGCGAGGCCGTCAAGCTCGAGGGCGGCGGCGAATCGTCGGTCAAGCGCGTGCGCGCGATCGTCGGCGCCGGGATTCCGGTGATGGGCCACGTCGGCCTGACGCCGCAGACGGCGACTGCGCTCGGCGGCTGGAAGGCGCAGGGGCGCACGGCGGGCGCCGCCGCGCGGATCGGCGCCGAGGCGCTGGCGCTGCAGGAGGCAGGCTGTTTTGCGCTCGTCTTCGAGGCGATCCCGGCTGCCGTGACCGAGGAGCTGATGGCGCACATCGAGATCCCCGTGATCGGCATCGGCGCCGGCGCCGGCACCGACGGTCAGGTGCTCGTCTTCCACGACCTGCTCGGCATCCGCGACGGCCTCGGCGCTCGCTTCGTCAAGCGCTACGCGAACATTCAGCAGGAGATGAATGACGGCGTCGCCGCGTACGCCGCTGACGTCCGCACGCGCCGCTATCCCGGCCCCGAGCACACCTACAAGATCAAGCCGGAGGAGCTCGCCGAGCTGCAGGCGCTGCTCGCCTGAACAAGCGCGGGAGGCGCCCCCTCAGCGGGTCGGTGCGGCCGGCCCGCGGCCGGTCGAGGCTAGAACGGCTCGCCGAAGCGCTCGGCGAAGGCGAACTCCTCGACCGGTTTGCGGGTGAGCCGCTGCGGCCAGGGATCGGCGCGGTGGCCGACGCCGATATGCGCGGCGAGCGCGACGCCGTCGGGAAGCTCCAGCAACTGCTTGACCTCGGCCTCGGCCGGCACGAGCAGCGTCGTCAGCGCTGCGCCAAGGCCCTCCGCGCGCAGGCCGAGCAGGACGTTCTGGACGAACGGATAGACCGAGGCGCCGCCGACGATGCTCTGGCGCGGCAGCTCCGCGTCGGTCACGAGCAGATCGGCGAGCTGCGCAGCGACGATCAGATGCACCGGCACGTCCTCGAGATGGCGCGCGTAGTGGTCGGCGCGCTGGGCCATGCGCAAGCGCGCCGGGTCGACGCCATCGGGATTGCGCAGCATCTCCGCGCGTCCGGTCTGCTGCTGATAGGCGTCCCATCGCGGCACGTAGAGGTCGCGAATCGTCCGTCGGCGCTCGGCGTCGCGCACGACGATCACGCGCCAGCCCTGGCGATTGCCGCCGCTCGGCGCGAAGCGTGCGTTCTCGAACACGCGCCGCAGCGCCTCGACGTCGACCGGCTCGTCGGTGAACAGCCGGCTCGTCGGCGCGCAGCGCATCGCCTCGTTCAAGTCCATCGCAGAGACGCTAGCCACTCGGGTACTCGACGCGCTTGATC
Source organism: Solirubrobacteraceae bacterium (assembly GCA_036271095.1). GTDB lineage: Bacteria > Actinomycetota > Thermoleophilia > Solirubrobacterales > Solirubrobacteraceae > Palsa-744. Next base: position 9,801 of record DATBBG010000052.1, on the reverse strand, counting down.
ACCGTCGCCGGCAGACCGGCGGCGACCGAGAACGGCTCGACGTCGCGCGTGACGACGCTGTTGGCGCCGATCACGCAGCGCTCGCCGATCGTGACTCCGCTGGTGACGACGACGTTCGCGCCGAGCCAGCAGTTGTCGCCGATCCGCGTCGGCCCCTTGCTCTCGAAGCCCTGCCAGGTGATCGGCTTCTCGGGGTCGTCGTGGCGGTGGTTGGCGTCTGAGACGAAGCAGCCGTTCGCCAGCATGCAGTGCTCGCCGATCTCGACAAGCTGCTCGGCGGCGAGCATCACGCCTTTGTTGAGGAACGTGCCGGCGCCGATCCGCACGCGCGCCTCGCCGGGCGCGGTGATCCAGACGCCGGGCTCGAACAGCGCTTCACGGCCGACCTCCAAGCGCCCCTCGCGCAGCGCCTCGAGCACGTTGCCGTGCAGCGGCCAGCGCGCGAATGCGCCCCGGCGCAGCAGCTGCCAGTGAATCTGCGCGCGGTTCCACGGCAGCGAGTTGCGCTCGTACCATCGCCACTTCTGCGCCCACAGGCGAGCCTGCGCGGCGACGCTCGCCTGCTGCTGCGCGCCGGCCTGCGCTGCCGTGTCGGGCGGCGCAGCCGGATCGCTCAAGCGGCGACCTTCGCGGCGCGCTTGCGGCGCGGCTTGCTCGCCGCGCCCGTCCCGCGTTTGACCGTCGGCGTCAACAGCTCGGCGAGGAACTGGCCTGTGTGCGAGGACGGCTCGGCCGCGACCTCCTCGGGCGTGCCGACGGCAATCGCCAGTCCGCCCTCCTCCCCACCCTCGGGCCCCATGTCGATCAGCCGGTCGGCCGACTTGATGATGTCGAGGTTGTGCTCGATCACGACGACGCTGTTGCCGGCGTCGACGAGCCGCTGCAGCACCTCGAGCAGGCGCTGCACGTCGGCGAAGTGCAGGCCTGTCGTTGGCTCGTCGAGGACGTACAGCGTGCGGCCGGTCGCGACCTTCGAGAGCTCCGTCGCGAGCTTGACGCGCTGCGCCTCGCCGCCGGAGAGCGTCGTCGCCGGCTGGCCGAGGCGCACGTAGCCGAGGCCGACGGCGTTCAGCGTCTCCAGGCGCCGGCGCACCTTCGGGATGTGCTCGAAGAACGTCAGCGCCTCCTCGACGGGCATGTCGAGCACGTCGGCGATGCTCTTGCCCTTGAAGCGGACTTCGAGCGTCTCGCGGTTGTAGCGCTTGCCGTGGCACTGCTCGCACGGCACGTAGACGTCGGGCAGGAAGTGCATCTCGATCTTGATCTGCCCGTCGCCGCGGCAGACCTCGCAGCGTCCGCCCTTGACGTTGAAGCTGAAGCGCCCCGGCTTGTAGCCGCGCACGCGCGCCTCCTGCGTCTTCGAGAAGAGGTCTCGGATCACGTCGAACAGACCCGTGTAGGTCGCCGGGTTCGAGCGCGGCGTGCGCCCGATCGGCGACTGGTCGACGGCGATGATCTTGTCGAGCTGGTCGAGCCCGTGGATCGCGCGGTGCGCGCCTGGGCGCTGGCGCGCGCGGTGCAGACGGTTGGCGACGGCCTTGTAGAGCACTTCGTTGACGAGCGTCGACTTGCCCGAGCCCGAGACGCCGGTCACGCACGTGAGCACGCCCAGCGGGACGTGCACGTCGATGTCCCTGAGGTTGTGTTCGCTCGCGCCGAGGATCTCGATGTAGCCGCTCGGCGTGCGCCGCTTCTTCGGCGGCTCGATCGTGCGCGTGCCGGCGAGGTACTGGCCGGTCAACGACTCCTTCACGCGCTGCACCTGCGCGGCCGTGCCCTGCGCGACGATCCGCCCGCCGTGCTCGCCGGCGCCCGGTCCGAGGTCGACGAGGTGATCGGCGCTGCGCATCGTCTGCTCGTCGTGCTCGACGACGATCACCGTGTTGCCGAGGTCGCGCAAGCGCTCGAGCGTGGTGATCAGCTTCGAGTTGTCGCGCTGGTGCAGTCCGATCGACGGCTCGTCGAGGATGTAGAGGACGCCGACGAGCGAGGAGCCGATCTGCGTAGCGAGGCGGATCCGCTGCGCCTCCCCGCCTGACAGCGTCGCCGCGGCGCGGTCCATCGAGAGGTAGCCGATGCCGACGTTCTCGAGGAACTGCAGCCGCTCGGAGATCTCGCGCAGGATCAGCCGCGCGACGTGACGGTCGGTCTCCGACAGCTCGACCTCGTCCAGCCACTCCAACGCGCGCCGCGCCGAGAGCGCACAGAAGTCCTCGATCCGCGTGCCGCCGACGAGCACCGCGCGCGACTCGGCGCGCAGCCGCGCGCCGCCGCAGACCGGGCAGGCTCGCAGCGACATGAACTCCTCGATCTTCTCGCGCGTCCACTCCGAGTCGGTCTCGCGGTAGCGGCGTTCGAGGTTCTTGACGATGCCCTCGAAGCGCGTCGCGTAGGAGCGCCGGCGCCCGTAGCGGTTGCGGTAGGTGACGTGAATCGGCTCGCCGTTGGTCCCGTAGAGGAACAGGTCGCGCTGCTCCTGCGACAGCGCCTCCCACGGCGCTTCGAGGTCCACGTCGTAGCGGTCGGCGATCGCCTCGGTCACCTGCTCGTAGTAGTTCGAGCTGCTGTTCGCCCATGGCGCAAGCGCGCCTTCGCCGATCGACAGCGTCGGGTCGGGCACGACGAGATCGGGGTCGATCTCCATCTGCGAGCCAAGCCCGGTGCAGCGGTCGCAAGCGCCGTGCGGGCTGTTGAACGAGAAGATCCGCGGCTCCAGCTCGACCAGCGACGGGCCGTGCTCGGGACAGGCGAAGCGCTCGGAGAAGGTGAAGATCGTGCCGGGCTCGGGCGTCTCGCCGGGGATGATCTGCGCTGCCGCCGCGCGCGGGCCCTTCGCTCCCTTCGCTCCCTTCGTCGACTCGGCGTCGCCCCCCTCAGCCGGCTGCTCCTGTGCGCTGGCGCGCCCGACGACCTCCAGCTCGACGAGCCCTTCGGCGCGCGCGACTGCCGTCTCGATCGAGTCGGCCAGCCGCTTGCGCACGTCGTGGCGCATGACGAGACGGTCGACGACGACCGAGATGTCGTGCTTGTAGCGCTTGTCGAGCACGATCGACTCCTCGAGCATGCGCACGCGATCGTCGATCTTCACGCGCGTGAAACCATCCGATCGCAGCTCCTCGAGCAGCTTGCCGTACTCGCCCTTGCGTCCGCGCACGACCGGCGCGAGCACCATGAAGCGCGTCCCCTCGGCCAGCTCCATCGCCTGATCGATGATCTGCTCGGCCGATTGCCCGACGATCGGGCGTCCGCAGATCGGGCAGTGCGGCTTGCCGACGCGCGACCACAGCAGGCGCAGGTAGTCGTAGATCTCCGTGACCGTGCCGACGGTCGAACGCGGGTTGCGCGAAGTCGTCTTCTGATCGATCGAGATCGCCGGCGACAGTCCCTCGATCGAGTCGACGTCGGGCTTGTCCATCTGCCCGAGGAACTGCCGCGCGTAGGCAGACAGCGACTCGACGTAGCGGCGCTGACCCTCGGCGTAGATCGTGTCGAACGCGAGCGAGCTCTTGCCCGAGCCCGAGAGGCCTGTGATCACCACCAGCGCGTCACGCGGCAACGACAGCGAGACGTCCTTGAGGTTGTGCTCTCGTGCGCCCGAGACGACTATTTGGTTGCCCGTCGGCATCGGCCTCTCATTCTATGAGGCCGAACAGACGTTCGTGTCGCGGCGAGCCGTGAAACCCGCTATTTGCGGGGCGCTAGGCCTCTATCGCCGCAAATACCTCGTCGATCAGCTTGCTCCGATCGGCGAGCTGGTAGTTCTCGGCGAGATAGCGGTCGGCGTTCTCGCGCGACTCGCCGTTGAGCGCCATGTTCAGCGCGACGAGGCGCGCGCTGTCGAGTTCGCCGTCGCCGGCCGCCGCGCCGGCCGGCTCGCTTGCGACGGGAGCGAGGATCCGCTGCTGGCGAGGCCCCTCGGGATCGAGATGCGCGTCGGCAAGCGCAGTCTCCGGCGGTGAGAGTGGCGGCGGCGCGACTGCGGGCGCAGGCGCGGGAATCGGCGGGACGACTGCGATCGGCCGTGGCGGCGAGGCCGGCGGCGGCGGGATCGGCACGTCGTGCTGCGCCGGCGCCTCGCCGGCGACGGCGCGCGTGACCGCCTGCCCCGAGGCCGCGTCGTAGAGCTCGCCCATGTTCGCCTCCAGCGCGGCGAGGTCGCCGGCGAGGCGTCCGGCGCCGGCGCGCAGGCTCTCGACAAGCGCGCTCACCTCGCCGTCCATCGTGCCGACGCGCTCGAGCAGCACGGCCGTCGCCTGCGATACGGCGGCGACGTGCGCGCGCGCTTGCGCGATCGCGTCCTCGCGCGTGCCGGCGGCGTCGCGCTCGGCCTGGTCACGCGTGCTGGCGGCGCTGTCGCGCGCCTGCTGCTCGATCTCGGCCGCCGCGGCCTCGGCGGCGGCGAGGATGCTCTGAACCTGTGTGCCAGCGGTCGCTGCCAGCGAAGACTCGCCGCCGCCGGCCGAACGTTCGCGCTCGAGCGCGTCGATCTCGCTCGCGAGCGCGCGCAGGTGCGCGTCGACTGCTGCCGGCTCGTAACCGCGCCGCGCGATCGGAAAGTCGCGCCGCTCGATCGCCTGACGATCGATCTCCACGACGCGAATCCTAGGCGATGGGCCGGGCGGGAGTCTCAGGCGCGCCGGCATCGTCGGCTGCCCGCTGCGGCGGGTCCGCGTCGATCGCGCCGTCGCCGCCGGGCCCCTCGCCGGCGTGGATCTCGCGCAGGTCGCGCCGCAGCTCGCGTAGCTCGTCGCGCAACTGCGCTGCGTACTCGAAGCGCAGCTCGTCGGCGGCGACGACCATCTCCTCTTCGAGCTCGACGACCATCTTCTCGAGCTCGTGCTTGGGCATCTCCTCGGCTTTGCCGCGCTTGGCCGTGCGCCGTTTGCGGCCCTTGGGAACCTTCGACTCGGCCTGCAGGAACTCGGCGATGTCAGAGATGCCCTTGACGATCGTCGCCGCCGTGATCCCGTGCTCCTCGTTGTAGGCGACCTGGATTTCGCGGCGACGGTCGGTCTCGGAGATCGCCGCTTTCATCGCCTTGGTCTCCTTGTCGGCATACATCAGCACGGTCCCGTCGACGTTGCGCGCGGCGCGGCCGATCGTCTGGATCAGCGAAGTCTCGCCACGCAGGAAGCCCTCCTTGTCGGCGTCGAGGATCGCGACGAGCGAGACCTCCGGCAGGTCGAGACCCTCGCGCAGCAGGTTGACGCCGACGAGCACGTCGTACTCGCCGAGGCGCAGGTCGCGGATGATCTGGATCCGCTCGAGCGTGTCGATCTCCGAGTGCAGGTAGCGCGTCTTGAAGCCCATCTCGAGCAGGTACTGCGAGAGATCCTCGGACATCTTCTTCGTCAGCGTCGTCACGAGCACGCGCTCGTCGCGCTCGACGCGCTTGCGCACTTCGTTCATCAGGTCGTCGATCTGGTTCTTCGTCTCGCGCACCTCGACGCGCGGGTCGACGATCCCGGTCGGGCGCACGATCTGCTCGACGATGCGCGTCGAGCGCGTGCGCTCGTATTCGCCGGGCGTCGCCGAGACGAACAGCAGCTGCGGTGTGATCGAGAGGTACTCCTCGAAGCGCTGCGGGCGGTTGTCCATCGCGCTCGGCAGGCGAAAGCCGTAATCGACCAGCGTCTGCTTGCGCGAGCGGTCGCCCTCGAACATGCCGCCGATCTGCGGCACCGTCTGGTGGGACTCGTCGATGAAGCAGATGAAGTCCTTCGGGAAGTAGTCGATCAGGCAGTACGGGCGCTCGCCTGGCGCGCGTTTGTCGAGGATCCGTGAATAGTTCTCGATGCCCGAGCAGAAGCCCATCTCGCGCAGCATCTCCATGTCGTACTGCGTGCGCTGGCGCAGGCGATGCGACTCCAGCAGCTTGCCCTCGGCGTCGAGCTGCTCGCAGCGCTCGTTCAGCTCGCGGCCGATCTCGGCGACGCCGTCCTCGATCGTGCCCTCCTTGACGTTGTAGTGCGTCGCCGGCCAGATCGCGACGTGCTCGAGGTCGTCCTCGAGCAGCTCGCCGGTCAACGGGTCGAAGTGCTGCAGGCGCTCGACCTCATCGCCGAACAGCGTCGCGCGGAACGCCGTCTCGGCATAGGCCGGGAACACCTCGAGCGTCTCGCCGCGAACGCGGAAGCTGCCGCGCGAGAGCACCTGGTCGTTGCGCGTGTACTGGATCGCGACCAGTTTGCGCAGCAGCGCGTCGCGATCGATCTCCTGTCCCCGATTGAGGATCTGCATGTTCATCTCGTAGGTCTCCGGCGAGCCGAGCCCGTAGATGCAGGAGACCGACGCGACGACGATCACGTCGCGACGCGCGAACACGGCGGCCGTCGCCGCGTGGCGCAGGCGGTCGACCTCCTGGTTGATCGCCGAGTCCTTCTCGATGTAGAGGTCGCGGCTGGGCACGTAAGCCTCGGGCTGGTAGTAGTCGTAGTACGAGACGAAGTACTCGACGGCGTTGTCCGGGAAGAACGTGCGGAACTCGTTGCACAGCTGCGCCGCCAGCGTCTTGTTGTGCGCGATCACGAGCGTCGGGCGCTGGACCGCCTCGATCACGCCGGCCATCGCCATCGTCTTGCCGGTGCCGGTCGCGCCGAGCAGCGTCTGGAAGCGTTCGCCCTGCTGCACGCCTTCGGCGAGCGAGGCGATCGCCTTCGGCTGGTCTGCCGTCGGCGTGAAGATCGAGTCGAGCTTGAAGTCGGGCACCGCTTCTACCGTAGCGAGCGCTTCAAGGACGCTCACGAGCGCCATCGCCCGCCTCGCATTGGGTCGGCGCGGGCCAAGCGCTCACTGCAGCCCGAGCTGGCGGGCGTAGGAGGCACGATAGTCCTGCTGCGCGCTGAGCACGCGTTCGACATACGCGCGCGTCTCGGGAAACGGGATCGCGTTGACTGTCAGCGTCCCCCCTTGCGCGCGCGCTTGCGCGACCCAGCGGTCGACGTTCGCGAGGCCGGCGTTGTAGGCCGCGACGGCGAGCATCTCGTTGCCGTCGTAGTGATCGAGCAGGTAGCGCAGGTAGTAGGTGCCGTAGGCGACGTTGATGCTCGGCGTCGCGAGATCGCTCGCCGTGAACGCCGTCCCGCCGGAGAGGTGCGCGATGAAGTAAGCCGTTTCGGGGAGGATCTGCATCAGACCCTCGGCGCCGGCCGAGGACTGCCGCGGTTCGAATTTGCTCTCGGCGTAGATCACGGCGGCGACGAGCGCCGGGTCCAGGCGCTTGGCGGCGGCCTGCTCGCGGATCACTTCGGCGTGCGCCAGCGGCAGCCCGAGCTTGCCGACGGCGTGGTGCAGCTCGGAGGCGATCACGACGGCGAGCACCGCGACGAGCACGAGCGCGAGCAGCGTCCCGAGCGCGCGCCGGCCGCCGTTGCGCCTGACGACCTTGCGCCTGGTCCCGCGATGTGCGATCGCCGTCTGCCGGCTCATCTTCCTAGCTTGTCAAGGACCGACGACAGCTCGCGCTGCAGATCCTGCTCGCTGCCGTCGTTGCGTACTACGTATGTCGCACGTTGCGCCTTCTCCTGCTGTGAGAGCTGGCGCGCGGCGCGCTCGTCGGCGAGCACGTGTCCACGCGCGTCGGCGCGTTGGCGACGCAGCGCCTCGTCGGAGACGACGGCGATAGTCGCGTCGTAGATCGACTCGAGGCCGGCCTCGAACAGCAGCGGCACCTCGATCACGGCCGCGCGCGGGCGGGTCACGCCGTCCTCGCCGCTGACGCGCTCGCTCGCGCGAACCTGCTCCAGCCAGCCGGCGACGCGCGCGCCGACGAGCGGCCACAGCAGCGCCTCCAGCCACTTGCGCTCCTCGTCGCTGGAGAAGGCGTGTCCGGCAACCGCCGAGCGATCGACGACGCCTGCGGGCACGACCCGCTCACCCCAGCGCGCGACGACGGCGTCGCGCAGCGAGGTGTCGCTCGCGTAGAGCTCGTGCACGATCCGATCGCTCGACTGCACGGACGCGCCGAGGCGCTCGAGCGCTGCAAGCGCCGTCGACTTGCCGGCGCCCATGCCGCCGGTCAGGCCGACGAAAGGCACGATCGGCGTCACCTGCTCGGCGCCGCTCAGGGAGCGTCAGTCCTGCGCGGGCTCGGCTGCGGCCTCTGGGGCCGAGCCGTTCGCGGCGGCCGCGTCGACAGGCGCCGTCTCGGCGACCTGCTCGGCGGGCTCCGCGCTCGCGGCGTCCTGCGGTACGGCCTGCTCGTCGCTCGGCGGCGTCACGACGACCGCCTCGGCCTCCGCGACCGGCGCGCCGTTCGTCCCCTCCGCGGCAGCCTGCGGCTGGGGCTCAGCCTCAACCTCGGCCTCGACCTCGGGCGCAGCAGCGGGCTCGGCAACGTCGGGTGCGGCCTCGACAGTCTCGACCGCGTCCTGCGGCTCAGCGACGGCTGCCGCCTGCGGCTCAGCGGCCTCGACGTCGTCCTGCGGCTCGCCATCAGCGATCTCGCCGGACGGCTCGGGCGCCGGTTCGCCCGGTCGCGAGACTGGAAGGATCTGGTCCTCGACGCGCTTCGCCGACAGCGAGAGCCGGCGGCGCTCGGAGTCGATCTCGAGGATCTTCACGCGGATCTCGTCGCCCGGATGGACGATCTCGCGCGGGCTCTCGACGTGGTGCGGAGCCAGCTCGGAGATGTGCACGAGGCCCTCGACGCCGTCGAGGATCTCGACGAAGGCGCCGAAGGTGACGACCTTGGTGACCTTGCCCTCGAGCTCGTCGCCGACGTTGTAGGTGTCGACGATCCGCTGCCAAGGATCCTCCTGCGTCTGCTTCAGGCCGAGCGAGATGCGCTGGCGGTCGCGGTCGATGTCGAGCACCTTGACCTTGACGGTGTCGCCGATCGAGAGGATCTCGCTCGGGTGGTTGACATGCGACCACGAAAGCTCGGAGATGTGGATGAGGCCGTCGATCCCGTCGAGGTCGACGAACGCGCCGAAGTCGACGATGTTCGATATCTGCCCTTCCACGACCAGCCCCGGCTGCAGACGATCGAGGATCTGCTGGCGGACCTCCTTGCGCTCCTCCTCGAGCACGGCGCGGCGCGAGAGCACGACGTTGTTGCGCGAGCGGTTGAGCTCGATCACCTTCGTCTCGATCTTCGTGCCCATGTACTCGTCGAGGTTCGGCACGCGGCGGATGTCGACGAGCGACGCCGGCAGGAACCCGCGCACGCCCAGGTCGAGGATCAAGCCGCCCTTGACGACCTCGATCACGCGACCGTCGACCGGCTCGCCCGATTCGGCGGCGCGCTCGATGTTCTTCCAGGCGAGCTCGAAGCGCGCACGCTTCTTGGAGAGGATCAGACGGCCCTCGGCGTCCTCCTTGGTGAGGACGAGCGCGTCGATCTCGTCGCCGAGCGAGACCTCGTCGGCGGGGTTGACCGAACGCCGGATCGAGAGCTCCGCGACCGGGATGACGCCCTCGGACTTGTAGCCGATGTCGACGAGAACCTCATCCTTGTCGACCCGCACGACCGTGCCGTGCACGACTTCTCCCTCGTTGATCTCGGGGAAGGTCGACTCGTAGTCGGGGATGAGCTCCCCGTCGGGTCCCTCGACCCAAACGCCGGGCTCAGCTTGCATCAGATCCTTGGTAGCCAAAACGACCGCCCAGTATAGCCCCAGGCGGTTAAATGCCCGGAAAGGGGAGAAACCCAGCGTTTCGTCACGATTTCGCCTCCGCCCAGTTTTCGCCGACCCCCACGTCGACGGCCAGCGGGGGGTCGAGGTCGTAGGCGCCGCACATCTCGCTCCGGACGAGATCCTCGACCGCGCGGGCCTCCGCAGCGGGTACCTCGAGCAGGAG
>DATBBG010000051.1:0-35044 GCA_036271095.1 Solirubrobacteraceae bacterium | reverse complement strand
GACCTCGAGCAGCTGCAGGTGCAGCGAGCGCAGGAAGTCGGCCGGCTCGCGAAACAGCGCGATGATTCGCGCCTGTGGGCAGAGCTCGGCGATCCGCGCCGCCGTGCCCGGCGTGCGCAGGTACTCGGTCGAGGCCTCGCCGGCGCGCTGCGCCGAGGCAACCGTCGCAAACAGCGACAGGTAGGCGTCGAGCGTCTGCGGACGGCGCGCCGGCCCGCGCGCAGTGCGCGGCGCGTACTGCGCGCGCTCCTGCGGCGAGCGTGAGAGGAACTGCGTCTCCTTGATCGCCGGGATGTAGAGCTGCGGGTGGGTCTGGAGCATCTGGTGCAGCGCCGTCGTGCCGCACTTCGCGTGGCCGACGATGAAGAAGTCGGGCACTCTCGCTCCGCCGAGATGCGCCTCGCGCAGCGCCCTGCGAAACTCCTGCTCGCCTGTACGCACCATCGCCTAGCTGCCAAGTCTACACCTGTGATCAGCCCCGGCGAGGCCCTTGCGAGACCCCCGAAGCGCGCTCGTACAGCTCGAGACCGGCGATCGAGCCGCCGTTACACTCCGAGCATGACAGCACGGATGCCCGCGTCGCCTGCTGTCCCTGTGACGAACAAACGACTTCCCGATTTCTTCGTCGTCGGACACCCCAAGAGTGGAACGTCAGCGCTCTATCAGATGCTGCGCGAGTACCCGCGAATCCACATGCCGCGCAAGGAGCCGTCGTACTTCGTGCCTGAGTTTCGCTCCGCGCGCTCGACGCGCTACTCGCGCGGGATCGACGAATATCTCTCACTGTTCGACGGCGCCAGGCCCGAGCAGCTGATCGGCGAGGCGACGACGTCTTACCTGTTCTCCGAAATGGCCGCCGAGCGGATTGCACAGGTGCAACCGGACGCGCGCATCATCGCGATCCTGAGGGAGCCGGCGAGCTTTCTGCGTTCACTTCACCTCCAGTTCATCCGCTCGAACGTCGAGACCGAGCAAGAGCTGCGGACTGCGATCGAGCTCGAGCAGCCGCGACGGGAAGGCAAGCGGCTGCCGCGCAACTCGACCAGGCCACAGGCGCTGATCTACTCCGACCACGTGCGCTATGTCGAGCAGCTGAAGCGCTATCACGCGGCATTCGCGCGCGAGCAGGTTCTGGTCCTGATCTACGAGGACTTTCGCGCCGACAACGAGCGCACGCTGCGTCAGGTGCTGCGCTTCCTCGAGCTCGATGACGCCGCGCCGGGCGAGCTGGTCGAGGCCAACCACGCGACCGGCGTTCGCTCGGCGCGAGTCCACGAGATCGTCCGCTCGCTCTATCTCGGGCGCTCTCCCGCGACGCGCCCGGTGAAGGCGGCGATCAAGGCGTTGACCCCGCGTCGCCTGCGCCACGAGGCGCTCGCGACGGTCAACCGAGCGCAGCGCAGCAGCCCTCCTCCTGCCGACGCCGAGCTGATGCTGGAGCTGCGCCGCCGGTTCAAGCGCGAGGTCGAGTCGCTGAGCGACTACCTCGATCGCGATCTCGTCGCATTCTGGGGCTATGACGACCTCGACTGAGACCCGCAGCGCACCACGTGCCTCCGCGCGCAAGGTGCCCGAGTTCTTCATCGTCGGGCACCCGAAGAGCGGCACGACGGCGCTCTACGAAATGCTGCGGAGCCACCCGCAGATCTACATGCCCGACCTCAAGGAGACGCTGTTCTTCGCCCGCGAGCTGCACCCCGGCCTGCAGCCCTCCGGACCACATCCGGACACGCTCGACGAGTACCTGGCGCTGTTCGCGCCTGCCGGCGAGAATCAGCGCGCGGGCGAGGCCTCGCCCTCCTACCTGCGCTCGCGCATGGCCGCCGCGCGAATCGCCGAGCTGCAACCGGACGCTCGCATCATCGCGATCCTGCGCGAGCCCGCGAGCTTCCTGCGCTCGATGCACCTCGAGCTGCTGAAGGACCACGTCGAGACGGAGAAGAGCTTCCGCAAGGCGATCGCGCGCGAGCAGCTGATCGCCCGGCAGAAGCCGGTGCTGTGGTACTCCGACGAACGCGTCGAATACGTCGCGCAGCTGCGCCGCTACCGCGAGGCGTTCTCGCCCGAGCAGGTGCTCGTGCTGATCTACGACGACTTCCGCACCGACAACGACGCGACGATCCAGCAGGTGCTTCGCTTCCTCGGCGTCGACGAGAGCGCTCCGATCACGGCCTCCGAAGCGAACAAGACGGTGCTCGTGCGCTCGCCGCGCGCTTACGAGATGGTGCGCTCGCTGTACCTCGGCCGCGGCGCCGGCGCGAGCGTCGCCAAGGCCGCCGTCAAGGCCGTCACGCCGCGGCGGCTGCGCCGGCGGGGACTGCGCAGACTGCGCGACACAGTGCTCTACGCCAGCCCGCCGCCGCCCGACGAGCAGCTGATGCTCGAGCTACGCCGCCGCTACAAGGGCGAGGTCGAGGCGCTGAGCGACTATCTCGGGCGCGACCTCGTCGGCCTGTGGGGCTATGACCGCATCGAGTGATGCAGCCGGCGCGCCGCGCGACTCGCGCCGGATGCCCGAGTTCTTCATCGTCGGGCACCCGAAGAGCGGCACGACAGCGCTCTACGAAATGCTGCGAAGCCACCCGCAGATCTACATGCCCGAGCTGAAGGAGCCGTGGTTCTTCGGCGAGGACATGCGCGCGCGCTTCCAACCGGCGCGCTCGGGCGTCGTTCCGGAGACGCTCGAGCAGTATCTCGCGCTGTTCGGCGCCGCCGGCGCCGAACAGCGCGCCGGCGAGGCCTCCTCCTCCTACTTGCGATCGAGCTGCGCCGCGGAGAAGATCGCCGAGCTGCGCCCCGACGCCCGGATCATCGCCGTTCTGCGCGAGCCGGCGAGCTTCCTGCGCTCGTTGCACCTGCAGCTGCTGCGCGACCACGTCGAGACCAGACGCGACCTGCGCGAAGCGCTCTCGCTCGAGCCCGAGCGGCGCGCCGGGAGGAGCATCCCGCGCAGCTCGCACCTGCCGCAGATGCTCCTGTACTCCGACCACGTTCGCTACGTCGAGCAGCTGCGCCGCTATTACGCCGCGTTTGCGCCGGAGCAGGTGCTCGTGCTGATCTACGACGACTTCCGCGCCGACAACGCCGGCACGCTGCGTCGCGTGCAGCGCTTCCTCGACGTCGAGGAGATGCCAGTCGAGCCGCTCGACGCGAACACCTCGACGCGAAAGATGCGCTCGCAGCGACTCGACGACCTCGTCAACGGGGTCTCGGTCGGTCGCGGACCGGTCTCGCGCACGATCAAGGCCGCAGTCAAGGCGGTCAGCTCCGATCGGCTGCGCGAGCGAGCGCTGCGCCTGACGCGGCGCAAGCTGATCTACGAGCAGCCGCCGCCGGTCGATCGGCAGCTGATGGCCGAGCTGCGCGCGCGCTTCCATGGCGAGGTCGTCGCGCTGAGCGAGTACCTCGATCGCGATCTCCTCGGCCTGTGGGGCTACGAGGACCGTCCTCGCGGCTCCGCGCCGCTCGCCGCTGCGTCACCTGACGCGCGCAGCTGATCAGCGCCGGTCCCGGCCGGCTGCAACCTGCGCGCGCTAACGCGTGCGCCGGCGCGCGACCCACGCCCGCCGCAGCTGCCGTGGCGTGAGCGCCAGCCGCGAAGGCTGCGGCCACGTCCGCGGACCCGACGTCGCGTTGACCGCAGCAGCGATCTGCTCGAAGCTGCGACGGCGCGGCCGTCCGTGGATCACACGCACGCGATCGACGACCGTCGCCGGCTCGCCCAGGCGCAGGTTGTACTCGGGCGCGAGCACGCCGAGGCTGACGTCGTGCTGCCACGCGCAGCGACGGAACGCCGGCTGGTCGGCGGCCAGGCTCGGCTTGCCGGCGCCCGGAAACGGCTCGGCGAGGAGCCATTCCATGTAGGTCTCTTCCCAGCTGCGCATGAACGCGTCGAGCCGATCGCTCGCGCGCCACGCGAGCACGCCGGTGTTGAGCTCGTAGAACGCGAGCGGCACCTGCGGGTCGGCGAGACCGCGGTAGCCGGGAGCGTGCGCGGCGAGGACGTCGTAGCGATCGAGCAGCGTCAGCACGTGGACGATCTCATCGACGACGAACGTGTCGGTGTCGAGGTAGATCGTGCGCTGAAACGGCGAGCGGCGCATGTTCGCGATCTTGTCGACGTACGGGTTCGGCGAAGGCTCGAAGCGGGCGACCGTCAAGCCCGGCTCGCTCGGCACGTCGACCGACGCGAACAGCACGTGCGGAATCGCGTTGTGGCGCATCGACGAGCGCGCCGCGAGCAGCGCCTCCTGCACGTAGGCCGCGCCGGAGCAGGAATAGACGACGCCTGCCGGCGCAGCGGCGAGCTCGGCGAGGACCGCGTCGGTCATCTGAATTCGATGAGCACGAGATCGCCGCCGAGCCCGATGTTCGATCGAGCCGCTGCCGGCCTAGGCGAGGCGTTCGACGAGCATCGCCTGGCCCATGCCGCCGGCGGCGCACATCGACTCGATGCCGTAGGTCTTGTCGAGCGTCTCGAGGTCATTCAGCAACGTCGTCATGATCCGCGCGCCGGTCATCCCGAACGGGTGGCCGAGCGCGATCGCGCCGCCGAACGGGTTGAGCTTGTCGTCGTCGATGCCGAGGTCTTCCTTGCACGGGACGATCTGCGCGGCGAACGCCTCGTTGATCTCGACGACGTCGATGTCGCTCATCGTCATCCCGGCTGCCTCGAGCAGTTTCTGGATCGCCGGGATCGGGCCGAGGCCCATGATCTCCGGGCGCAGCCCTGCGACAGCCGACGCGACGATTCGCGCGCGCGGCTTCAAGCCGAGCTCCTTCGCCCTCTCCGCGGACATGATCAGCAGCGCCGCGGCGCCGTCGTTCAGCGGACAGGCGTTGCCGGCCGTGACGGTGCCGCCCTCGCGGAAGACCGGCTTCAGCGCGCTCAGCTTCTCCATCGTCGTTCCGGCACGCGGACCGTCGTCCTTGCTGACGACCGTCTCGGGCACGTCGATCTCGTTGCCCTCCTTGTCGACGTCTTTGTGCGCCGGCACCGTGACGGGGACGATCTCCCTGTCGAAGTGCCCGCTCGTGACAGCCTCGACGGCGCGGCCCTGTGAGATCACGGCCCATTCGTCCTGGGACTCGCGGCTGACGTTGCAGCGCTCGGCGACGTTCTCGGCGGTCATCCCCATCGGGATGTAGACGTCGTAGGCCGAGCCCTCCGAGCCGTCGACGGCGTGGTTGAACTCGAACGGGGCGCCCGCGACGGCACGCGAGACGGCCTCGACGCCGGCGGCGATGTAGGTGTCGCCCTCGCCGGCCTGAATCGCGTGGAAGGCCATCCGCGCCGTCTGCAGCGAGGATGCGCAGAAGCGGTTGACAGTCGTCGCCGGCACGTGGTGGTCGATGCCCGCCAGCAGCCCGGCGACGCGCCCGATGTTGTTGCCCTGCTCGCCCTCGCAGAAGCCACAGCCCATCATGATGTCGACGATCGAGCTCTGCTCTACCTCGGGGTTGCGCGCAAGCAGCTCACGCAGCGGGATCGCCGCGAGGTCGTCGGCGCGGACGCTCTTCAGCGAACCCTTTCCGGCACGGCCGATCGGGGTGCGAATGGCGTCGACGATCACTGCTTCAGGCATCTCTGGCGCTCTCCTTTTCGTTATCCAGGTATCAGCCGAGCACTCGGCCGTTCACGTTGTTCGGTCATAGCCCCACAGCGCCGCGAGATCGCGGCCCAGATACTCGCTCAGCGCGAGCACCTCGGGCTTGAAGCGGTCCCGCAACTCGCTCGCGAAGGTCTCGTCGAGGGGCGCCGGAGGAGCATAGACGAGCCGGCGCCAGACCGGGTCCAAAGCGCGCGGCACGAGCGCGTTCGCCGCGCGCGAGAACACGCCCGAGGAGTCCGGCTTGCGGCGCGCCCGCTTGATCGCGCGCGTGACGTTGTTGAGGTGCGTCGAGCGCACCGCTTTGCGCACTTGCGCCTGCGTGTCGAGCGACTCGAGCGCGCCGTCGGGGTCGACGTCGAGGAACCGCAGCACCTGGCGCGCCGTCGCCTCGTTCTGACGCCGGAAGTCGTCGAAGATCAGAACCAGGATCTGCTCCGGCGCGAACACCTCTCCGAAGCGCTGAAGCTGCTCGACGTAGCGGACGTGATCGGTGTAGAGCAGGCGCATCGGCGTCGGACAGCTGCGCGGGATCTTGCGACCCTCGCGTCTGGCCGGCTCGAGCGCGATCGCCTTGCGCAGATCGCGCTGCGTCTCGAGGTTGCTGCGCAGACACTGCAGGTGATAGGAGCGTACGAAGCTGACCGGCTCGCGCAGGATCGCGATTATGCGTGCGTCGGGCTGCAGCTCGGCGATCGCGCGCGCGGCGACCGGCGAGCGGATGTACTGCGGCGAGGCCTCGCCCGCCTTCTGCTCGGCGCGCGCGGGAGCGAACAGCGCCAGATAGTCGTCGAGCGTCATCCGGCGGACGTTCGGCGCCGGCGTCACGTCGAACGAGCCACGATCCTCAGAGAAGAAGCGCGGCTCCTTGAACTCGGGCATGAAGATCTCGCGGTGGCTCTTCAGGATCCGATACAGCGCGGTCGTGCCGCACTTTTCGTGCCCGACGATGAAGAAGTCGGGCACCCGGCCGGCCGAGGCTTGCGCAACAGCCGGCGCCGCGCTCTCCACCGCGCCCCGCAACGGTGGCTCCCCGGAGACGCTCATCGCTTAGAGAGTCTAGCCAGGCGCCTGTTACAGATCCAGGCGGCTGACGCCGAGCTCGTCGAAGCCGACGTGGTGGGCGAGCTCGTGGCGCACCGTGCGCGTGACCTGATCGCGCAGCAGCTCCGGATCGTGTCCGAAGTCGCGGCGCAGCGTGTCGCGGAAGACGACGATCCGGTCGTGCGTGTCGTCGCGCGTCGCGCCGTCGCCCTGGTAGAGCCCATATGCGCCGCGCTTGCGACCGCCGTCGGAGATCACGACGGCGACGTGCGCCAGCGCGTTGCGCAGCAGGTCGGGCAGGTCGTCGAGCGCGTCGCGCACGAGCTCTTCGAAGTCGTCGTCGTCGAGCGGATCGAGCTCCATGAACTCGGCTTCGTCGGGATCGACGGCGAGCCCGTCACGCGCGAGCGCCTCGGAATGGCGCACGATCTCCTCGAACTCGCCCTCGGACTCGGGGTCGCGCCAGCCGGCCAGCCGGACCGCGACGAACGCGGCGCCGCCCATCAACACCGCGGCGACGATCACGCCGAGCGCGACGTCCTCGAGCGCGCGTACGGCGCCGACCGAGCTGAAGCCCTGGCCGATCACGATCGTCACGAGCCCGATCGCGAGCGCGACGAGCGCCGCGACGCCGACACGCCGGATCTGTCCGGAGGCTCTCGCGGGCGGCCTCGACGTTCGCATCGCGGCTATTTCAACGTGCGGCCGATCACGAGCCGCTGGATCTCGTTGGTGCCCTCGTAGATCTGTGTGATCTTGGCGTCTCGCATCATTCGCTCGACCGGGTACTCCTTGACATAACCGTAGCCGCCCAAGACCTGAACCGCGTCGACGGTCACAGCCATCGCCGTATCCGAGCAGAAGACCTTCGCCATCGAGGAGTACTTAGCGCGCAGCGGATGGGACTGATCGGCCATCGCGCATGCCTTGTAGAGCAGCTCGCGCGCGGCAGCCGTGTGTGTTTCCATGTCGGCGAGCTTGAACTGGATTCCCTGGAACTCGTTGATCGGCTTGCCGAACTGCTTGCGCTCGCGCGCGTAGGCCACGGCGTAGTCGGTCGCGCCCTGCGCGATCCCGACAGCCTGCGCCGCCGCGCCCAGGCGGGTGCGCTCGAGCGTGCCCAAGGCGACCGACAGGCCCCTGCCGACCTCGCCGATCACGTTCTCCTGCGGCACTCTCACCTCGTCGAAGATCGGCTGGCCGGTCGGCGAGGCACGGATGCCGAGCTTGTGCTCGAGCTTGCCGACGCTGAAGCCCGGCCGGTCGGCCTCGACGACGAACGCCGTCAGCCGCCGCGTCTCTTTGTCACTGACTGCAAAGACGATGTAGAAGTCGGCGACGCCGAGATTGGAGATCCAGTTCTTCGTGCCGTTGATGATCCACTCCGAGCCGTCCTCGACGGCAGTCGTGATCATGCCTGCCGGGTCGGAGCCGGCTTCCGGCTCCGAAAGCGCGAACGCAGGCGACCACTCCCCGGTGGCGCAGCGCGGCAGGAAGCGCTCCTTCAGCTCGTCAGAGCCGAACAGCTGGATCGGCAGCGTGCCGAGCTCCTGCACCATCAGGATCAGCGCGCACGCGGCGTCGACCTTGGCGATCTCCTCGACGGCCATGTTCAGCATCAGCGTGCCCGTGCCGGTGCCGCCGTACTCGGTCGGAAACGGCAGCCCGAGGATGTCCTGCTCGGCCAGCAGCTTGCGCACGTCCCACGGGTATTCGGCGCGCTCGTCGATCTCCGCCGAGCGCGGCGCGATCCGCTCGCGCGCGATCTGTCCGATCGTCGCGCACAGGTCGACGTGCTCCTGCGGGATCGTGTAGACGTCGCTGACCGCCTCCATCGCCGTGATCCTAGTGGTCGCGCGTTCGTTCCGTGCAACCACTGCTAGCTTGCACGCATGAGCGACGGCGACAGCTCCGAGATCGCAGTCGACCCAGAGCGCGTCGCGGCCTGGCTGCTCGAAGACTCGACGCTGCAGCTCGTCGACGTGCGCGAGCCCTACGAGCGCGAGGCCGGTCACATCGCCGGATCGCGCCACATCGAGCTGACGGCGCTCCCGAGCGAAGCGGCGACGCTCGACACGGCCCGGCCCGTCGTCTTCTACTGCCGCGTCGGCGCGCGCTCGATGATGGCCGCACAGGCGCTGCGCGCGTCCGGCTTGCAGGCTTACTCGATGGACGGCGGCCTGCTGCGCTGGGCGCAGGAGCAGCGCCCGCTGGAGCCACGCGACGGTCACGTCGCCGAGCACTGACGAATCATTCATCATCTGCTCACCCAAGAAGGAGGCGCAGATGGAGGCTTCGACTGACTATCCGGGCGTGACCGAAGGAGACGGCTACGCCGTCGGCAACCTCGACGACCTCGGCGACGGACCGGGCTTTCGCAAGATCCGCAAGGGCCTCGGCGTAACTGCGTTCGGCGTCAACGCGATCGTGCTGCCGCCGGGCATCGAGACCGGCTTTCACTTCCACGACACGCAAGAGGAGCTCTACTTCGTCCATCGCGGCACGATCGAGATGGAGTTCGGCGACGGCGCCACGCTGTCGCTCGGCGAGGGCGGGCTCGCGCGCGTGGACGCGGCGACCGTACGCAAGATCCGCAACGTCGGCGACGTCGACGCCGTGTATGTGTGCGCAGGCGGCAAGGACGGCTACGTCGGCCGCGACGGGCGCGTTCGCGAGGGCGAGGAGGAGCGCGTCAAAGCGATCCACGACCTCGGCGGCTCCGGCGCGCAGCCGCACTAGCGCGGAGCGCTCGCCGTGCCCGATGCCGAGCCTCCTGGCAAAGCGGCGCTGCGCGTCAACGACAGGCTCACGATCCCGTTCGCCGAGTTGACCGTGCGCGCGAGCCGCTCCTCCGGGCCCGGCGGCCAGCACGCGAACGTGACCGCCTCGCGCGTCGAGGCAAGCTTCGACGTGCTCGCTTCGAGCACGCTCAGCGACGCGCAGCGGCGGCGCCTGCTCGCCCGCGTCGGCGCGCGACCTGTCGCCGTCGCTCAGGACGCGCGCTCGCAGGCACGCAACCGCGAGCTCGCGCTGCAGCGGCTCGCCGAGCGCCTCGCGCAGGCGCTGATCGTGCCCAAGCGTCGGCGCGCGACGCGCCCGACCGCCGCTTCGCGCGAGCGGCGTCTGACGAGCAAGCGGATCGACGCGCGGCGCAAGCGCGATCGACGGCGCCCCGACACGGGCGACTAGAACTAGCGGCTCGCCGCCGGCCTCGCGGCAGGCGCGCGGATCAGTCCAAGAGCTCCTTGACGTAGCGCTGATGCAAGCGCCCGAGCGAGGTCTTCTCCGGGTGAAAGCCGATCGCGTCCCACAGGTATCCCGACGCCGGCGCCCAGGCGACGATCATGTAGACGCCGATCGCCAGCGCCGTCGTGCGCAGCCTGCGCGAGCTCGACAGGGCCGCCATCGGCAGCACCCACAGCACGTACCACGGCAGCACCCAGCTCAGCGTGACGAGCAGCGCCACGCTCGCCCAGCCGGACGCCGTCACGGCCGCGCCGCGCCGCCACGCCTGCACGCAGCATGCGGCGATCGAGAGCACGAGCGCGACCGTCAGCACGTCGTGCAGCGCCTTCGTCTCGCCGCCGGCGCCGATCGCCAGCCCGATCAGGTTCGGCACGCTGACGTTCGTCACGAGCGAGCTCTGCGTGCTGAGGTCGGGAATGTGCAGGCCGAACGCCGTCAAGCTCGCGGCCGCCGTCAGCGCCGTCGCGAGCGCCATCCCGATCAGCACCTGCGTCAGTCGGCGCGGCGTCCGCAGCAGGCCGGCCAGCACGACCGGGATCAGCACGCCGCCCGACGCCTTGATCCCGGTCGCGACGACGAACGCCGCGCCGGCGCAGATCTCGATCGCCGACAGCGGCAGCAGCCAGCCGCGCAACCGCTGCGACAGCGGTCCGCCGGTCCAGCGTTCCGGGCTGAGCGCGACAGCCGCCGCAGGCGCAGCGACCCAGCCGGGCGCAGCGGGCTGGCCGAGCGCGGCGGGCTGGTCCGGCGCAGCGGGCTGGCCAGGCGTTAGGGACGCGGCGGGGTGGGCAGGCGCGAGCGGCGCAGCGGGGTGAGCGGGCGCCGCGGGCTCGGCCGCGCGAGCCCCGATTCGCGAGCGCAGCAGCAGATAGAAGCCGAGGACGATGCAGAAGACCATCAGGAAGTCGTTGTGGTCGCCGCCCAGCCCCCAGACGAGCACGACCGGGTTCAGCCCGACGAGCACGATCGCCGCGACCGGATCGCGGCCGAGCATCCGCGCGCACTTCCACACGAGCAGGATCGTCCCAAGGCTCGCCGCGACCAGCAGCGCCTTGATCGCCCAGAACGTCGCGGCGACGCCGAGCGGCACGAACACGAACGTCAGGATCGTGAACAGCGGGCCGTACGGGCTCAACAGCTGGTGCCAGTTGCTGAGCGCGTAGCTCGGATCGTTGTGCGGCTCGAGGATCGGGATCGTCGTGTACGGGTTGAGGCCGTGCACGGCCTCCATCCGTCCGTAGTTGACGTAGTTGAAGAGGTCCGTCAACGCGAGCGGCGGCGAGAGCAGGAAGACGACGTGCACCGCGACGACCGTCGCAATCGCCCAGCGCGAGCGCAGCCGTGGCACGTAGCGCAGCGCCAGCACGTAGCTGACGTACATCAGCACGATCGCGCCCGAGAACAGGTACTTCAAAGCCTTCGAGCTGCGCGTCAGCCATGGCATCAGCCCGCCGAGCGGACCGGTCATCCAGTGCGGGAAGTAGTTCGCGTGCGAGGTCGGCGTCAGCAGACTCGGGCGGTTCGCCGCGACGACGACGACGACGACGCTGCACAAGACGATCACGGCGAGGCACAGCGCGCCGACCCACGCGCGCTGCTCGGCGCCTGCGATCGCGCGCACGCGCTCAGGCAAGAGCCTGCGGCGGACCGCCGGGCTCCCGACCGGCGCGTCGCGCAGGGGGAGTGTGCTCGCGTCGCTCGACATACAGAGGGCCCGCCGAAGCGAGCCCTCAGAAGGTTAGACCGATGTGGCCGCGGCCAGCGCCGCAGCGATCAGATCAAGCGCCTAGATCGCCTGTACGTTGACGGCCTTCGGGCCCTTGTCGCCCTGCTCCGGGTCATAGGAGACCTTTGCGCCCTCCTGCAGCGAGCGGTAGCCCTCGCCGTTGATGCCCGTGTGGTGAACGAACAGATCCTTGTCGCCGTCGTCGGGGGTGATGAAACCGAACCCCTTGTCGTCGCTGAACCACTTGACTGTGCCAGTAGGCATGTGGGAACTCCTCCACGTGTGTGTGCGTGCTGCACGCGGAGGATGCTTCTTGAAGCTTCGACCTGCGAGCGCTTGCACTGCTTTCGCCGGTGTCTTGTCCCGGCCAGACAAGCGGCACCGTAGCAGGTCATCGCGCGCCCGTGTTGTTGAAAATGTTGTGGATCGGATGATCGATTTAAGTCCTGCTCTCGGCGCCATTTCGCGGGCTTGCGAGGACGCGGGCTAGGGTGGTCGGATGAGCCCCGCGCAGGACTCCGCCGAGCCTCCCGCACGCGAGCCGAGCTCGGCCGAATCGCAGCACTTCGCGCGGCTGAGCGCAGACGCCGATCCGCCCAGCGCGAGCGAGCTCGTCGAGCGCCTCGACTTCTCCGCGCGCGCGCCCGATGCGCCGCTGCGGCCGTACGTGATCCTCAACATGGTCAGCACCGTCGACGGGCGCGCCAGCATCGCCGGGCGCTC
The DNA here is from genome assembly GCA_036271095.1 of Solirubrobacteraceae bacterium. GTDB lineage: Bacteria > Actinomycetota > Thermoleophilia > Solirubrobacterales > Solirubrobacteraceae > Palsa-744. Next base: position 22,696 of record DATBBG010000051.1, on the reverse strand, counting down.
GGGCGCGATCGGCGACCGCGCCGATCGCGTCCTGTTCCACGCGCTGCGCGCGAGCGTCGACGGCGTGATGGCCGGCGCCGGGACAATTCGCGTCGAGCGTTACGGACGGATCATCCCCAGCGAGGCCGCCCGCGCCGGGCGGCTGCGGCGCGGCCTCAGCGAAGAGCCGCTCGCGTGCATCGTCTCCGGGCGCCTGTCGCTGTCGCCCGACACGCCGCTGCTCGCCGAGCCAGCCGCGCACGTCGTGATCCTGACGCCCTCGGCCGCGAGCGTGACGGGCGTCGCCGCGCAGGTCGAGTACGTGCGCGCCGAGCGCGACGGGCGACTCGACCTGCCGCGCGCGCTCGCCGAGCTGAGCGAGCGCTTCGGCCTGCGCACGCTGCTGTGCGAGGGCGGCCCGCACCTCAACGCCGAGCTGCTGATGGCCGGGCTCGTCGACGAGCTGTTCCTGTCGCTCGCGCCGAAGCTCGCCGGCGGCGAAGCGGTGACCGGCGAGTCGCTGCGGATCCTCGCCGGCGGCGAGTTCGAGCAGCCGCTCGAGCTGGAGCTGCTCGGTGTGCTCGAGCACGAGTCGCACCTGTTCCTGCGCTACGCCGTGCGCCCGAAAGCGCACACAGCCGAGCACGCCTGAAGCTACGCGCCAGAGCGCGTGCTCTCGCCGCTCGCCTCCGGCTCGGCGTTGCGTTGCGCCGCGCCGTTGCCCTGCGCCTCACCGCCGCGCGCGGGCGGTGCGGCCGGCCTGCGCGGCGAGCTCGCAGCCGGCGGCGCCGGCGGCGTGCTCTCGGCGCCGGCGCGCGTCTCGCGCGAGACGATGCTGAGCAGCTCACTGGCGAGCTGGCGGCCTTCGGCGGCGACGCGCGGAGTCGCGGCGATGCGCACGACGACCTCCTCGCCGTCGAGCTCTTCGAGCGTGATCCGCGCCGGGTTGCGCAGCGGCGTCTGCAGCTTCTGCTCGAGCAGCTCCTGCAGGTCGCTCGGCGTCATTCCAGGTCGCAGCCGCGCGCGCAGGTTGACCGCCTCGGGCTCGCGCAGCGGGATCACGGCGCTGTTCAGCACGACGCTGTTCGGCACCATGATCGAGTCTTCGCCTTTCGCGAACGTCGTGTAGAGCAGGCCGAGCGAGCTGACCGTGCCCTCGAGCTGGCCCGCGAGCGGGCCGCCCTGCATGCGCACGTGATCGCCGACGCGAAACGGCCGCGCGCTGAGCAGCACCGTGCCGGCGATCACGTTGCCGAGCGTCTGCTGCGCGGCGAGACCGAAGATGACGGCCGTGAAGGCGCCGCCGAGCGCCAGCGTGCGCGCCTGGATTCCTGCCACGCGCAGCGCGACGAGCAGCGCCAGGATGATCGTCAACAGCCGGATCAGAAAGCCGACCGTGCCCGCCGTAGCCGGGTCCAGACGGCGGAACAGCGGCGGCCCGAGGCTGCGGCCGATGTCGCGCGCAATCGCCCAGCCGAGGATCACGAGCAGGATCACGACCGCGATCGTCACCGGCGTTTCGAGCGCCGGTTCGAGTTCGTTGGCCGCCTTGCCGTGGCGTCCAGCCGCGCCGAGCAGGCTGACGCGGTTGTCGTAGAAGACGACGACAGCGATGAACAGCGGCACGAGCACGAGCGCCTCGAGCCGTGCGCGCTTGACCACGCGCGGGCTGATCTGGCGCAGCAGCCCGACTTCGCGCCAGGCCTGGCTGCGCGTCTCGAACATCTTCTGCGGTGTTCGCGGAACGGGCATCAGACCATCATGGAGTACCACCTAAGAGGAGCCTGAATCGTTCCTCCCAACGACCGTCACGGCCGGACCGTCGAAATCGAAGCGCACCCGGGCGACAGTCGATCAATCAGCAGTCGCGCGTGTTTGGGTTGTGACCAAATGCGCCTGTTCGAGTGTGATTAGCTGACCGTGTAGATCAGCATCGCCAGACCGAACAGCACGCAATAGACGCCGAAGGGGACGAGCGTGCGCGTCTTGAAGTATTTGACGAGAAACGCGACCGTGAAGACGGCTGTGACGGCCGCGACGACCATCGCGACGAGCGCTTGGCCGCGGATGCCGTCGCCGAGGTGGCCGAGCAGGTCGGGCAGCTTGAACAGGCCGGCGGCAAGGATGATCGGCGTCGCCAGCAGGAACGCGAAGCGCGCCGAGTCGCTGTGGTCGAGCCCGCGCGCAAGGCCCGCGCCCATCGTCACGCCGTCGCGGCTGATGCCGGCGACGAGCGCCGTCGACTGGGCGAGGCCGACGACGAGCGCCTCGCGGTACTCGAGCGTCTCGAGCTTGCGCGCGCCGTCGGGCTTGGCGCCCTCGGCGATCGCCAATTCGCGCACGACCGCGCGGCGGCGAAAGCTCTCGGCCGCGAACAGCAGCAGGCCGTTGACCATCAGAAAGATCGACGCGACCTCGGGCTTCGCCGTCAGCGTGCGCAGCTCTTTCTCCAGCGCGATCCCGATGATCCCGGCCGGGATGCTCGCGACGATGATCAGCCACGCGAGGCGCTCGTTCGCCGTCTGCACGCGCCGTGTCGTCAAGGTGCGGAAGAACGCGCCGATGATTTCGACCCAGTCGCGGCGGTAGTAGATCAGCAGGCCGATCGCGCTGCCGACGTGCAGCATCACGACGAACGCGAGCCAGAACGACTCTTTCTGCGACTGCGCGTGAACGAGCGCGTTCCAGCCGAACAGCGTCGGGAACAGGACGGTGTGCCCGAGGCTCGAGATCGGGAACAGCTCGGTGACGCCCTGCAGCAGGCCGAGCACGATCGCCTGGAAGTAGCTGATCGCCGATGCGAGCGGCGTGATCACGAGGGCAGCCATCGCCGCGAGAGCTTAGAGCTTGCGCTGGCGTCAGACGCCATGAGAATCTTCACACCCACTTCACACGATCATTTCGCCATCGTCACAAAAGACGGCTCTTTGCAGGGGAATCTGTCTGCTATGAACGGTCAGGGAGCGACGATGCCGAGCTTTGCGGAGGTATGCCGAGCCGACCTCCACTGTCACTCGACAGCTTCGCAGGAGTCCAAGCTCGGGGTCCAGCGCGCAGCCGGCCTGCCGGAGTGCGCAACGCCGCCAGAAGAGGTCTACGAGCTGGCCAAGCGCCGCGGCATGGACTTCGTCACGATCACCGACCACGACACGATCGCGGGCGTGCTCCAGATCGCCGACCGTCCGGACGTGTTCATCTCCGAGGAGCTGACGGCGAGCTTCCGCGGCGAGCCACAGGCCGTGCACGTCCTCTGCTTCGGCATCACGCCCGAGGATCACGAGTGGCTGCAAGCGCACCGCGACGACGTCGAGCTGTGCGCCGCCTACATGTACGAGCGCGAGATCGCCTGCGCGCTGGCGCACCCCTACTACCACGTCGGCGCGCCGTTGACCGCGCGCCACCGTCGCCGCCTGTCGCAGCTGTTCGACGTCTGGGAGGTGCGCAACGGCGCTCGCGCGCGTGAGCTGAACCGCCCGGCGGCTACGTACGTCGCGACGCTCGACGGCGCCGGCGTCGGCGGCTCCGACGACCACGCGGGCGTCGACATCGGGCGCACCTGGACGCAGACGCCGGCCGCGACAACGCCGGCCGAGTTCCTCGCACACGTCCGCGCCGGCGCCGTCTGCGCCGGCGGTGTGCAGGGCAGCGCCGCCAAGTGGGCGCATGCCGCGATCGCGCTCGCCGCACGCTCGCTCGGTCGCGGCGAGGAGACGACGCCCGCGCGTCCGGACCCGGCCGCCGTGCTGAGCATGGCCAAGCGCCTGCTAAGCGAGGGCGACGCGCGCCACGGCGCGATCGATCGCGGCAGCTCCGTCTCGCCGGCCGACGCGCGCTGCCTGCTGCGCGCCTGGCTGCTCGCCGTCGGCCTCGACCACCTCGACGAGGTCGGTCTGATCGCCTACATGCAGGACGAGCGCTTCAGCCACGCCGACCTGTATCGCAAGGCATCTCGCGCGCACGAGCGCAAGCTGCGCGCTGCGATCGAGCACGCGCTGTCGGCCGCTCGCGGCGAAGGCGATGTCGCGAGCGCCGCGCTCGGCCTGTTCGAGAGCTGCACCGCAGCGATTCCATACGCGCCGGCGACGGCGTTCCTCGCGAACGAGCGCGCAAAGCTCGACACGCGCCGCGAGGACGGCGAGACGCCGCGCGTCGCGATCCTTGCCGACGGGATCGGCTCGACGCATGGCGTCACGCGCGCCGTCGAGGAGATCCGCTCGCGCGGCATCGAAGGCTTCGAGATCGAGGTCGTCGGCACCGACCCGGCAGTCGACCGGCGCCTCTCGGCGGTCGCCGAGTTCGAGGTTCCCTACTACCCCGGCCTGCAGATCGGCGTGCCGAGCCTGTCGGCTGCCGTGCAGACGATCGCCGACGGCGCCTTCGACCTGATCCACGTCTGCTCGCCCGGCCCGGTCGGGATCGTCGGCGCGCTCGTCAGCCGCGGCCTCGGCGTGCCACTGCTCGGCAGCTACCACACCGAGCTGACCGCCTACGCCGGCCTGCGCTCGGGCGAGCGTCGCGTCGCCGACGCGATGGCGCTCGGCGTCAGCGCCTTCTACGGCGCGTGCGATCTCGTGCTCTCCCCCAGCCCGGCCTCCGACGCGACGCTCGCCGGCATCGGCGTCGGCGCCGAGAAGATCGCTCGCTGGGATCGCGGCGTCGACACCGATCGCTTCCACCCGGCGCTGCGCGAACTGGGACTGCGCGAGCTGGCGGACGACGGGCTGGCGAAGCCGGATGGCACGATCGACGTGCTCTACGCCGGGCGGATCACGCGCGAGAAGGGCGCCGACCTGCTCGCCGACGCGTTCCTGCAAGCGCGCGCGCAGAACCCGAGGCTGCGGCTCGTGCTCGTCGGCGGCGGGCCCGAGGAGCAGCGCCTACGCGAGCGCGTCGGCGACAGCGCCGCCTTCCGCGGCTGGCTGGAGGGCGACGCGCTCGCTCGTGCCTATGCCGCGGCCGACGTCTTCCTCTTCGCCAGCCGCACCGACACGTTCGGGCAGGTCGTGCTCGAGGCGCAGGCCAGCGGCCTGCCCGTCATCGCCGTCGACGAGGGCGGCCCGCTCTCGCTGATCGAGCACCGCCGCAGCGGCGTGCTGTGCCCAGCGGACGCCGCCGCGCTGGCCGCCGCGGTGCTCGAGCTGGCCGGCTCGCCGGCGCTGCGCGGGCGACTTGCTCGCGGCGGCTTGGACGCGGTTCGCGAGCGCACCTGGGAGCGCGCGCTGGCGCGCCTCGGCGCCGGCTACCGGAGCCTGCTCGCGGACGACAGCGTGCGCGAGGTGGCTCGTGCTGCCTAGCTCGCTCGCGCCGCCCGGTTCGCTGCTGCCGCCACGCTCGCTGCAGCCGGCGAGCTCGCTCTCGCCGCGCAAGCTCGCCGTCGCGCTGCACGACATCGAGCCGGCGACGTTCGAGCGCTGCGCGCTGATCCGCGACTGGCTCGATGACCACGGCGTCGATCGCGTGACGCTGCTCGTGATTCCGGCGCGCGACTTGCATCCGCTCGGCGAACGCTCGCCGGAGATGACGAGCTGGCTGGGCGAGCGTCGGCGCGCCGGCGACTCGATCGCCCAGCACGGCTTCCAGCACGAGCGCTCGCGACGCTCCGGGCTCTCGCCGCAGACGCTGCTGTGCTCGCCGACGCGGCGCGCAGGCGAGTTCGTCGGTCTTGGCGTCGAGGAGACCCGGCGCGCGGTCAACGCCGGCTGGCGCCTGCTCAAGCTCGCCGGCATCGAGCCGGACGGCTTCGTCGCGCCCGCCTACGCCTACACGCCGGCGCTGCGCAGCGTGCTGCCGCGCAGGTTCCGCTGGTGGGCCGGCCTGCTCGGTCTCCACAGCCGCGCCGCCGGCGCCGAGCACGATCGACGGCTGCTCTCACCGGCGCTCGGCATGAGCACGTCCGGACCGTTGCAGCGAGCCTTCTCGCCGGCGCTGATTCGCGCCGGTGAGATCTTCGGCGGGCGCACGCTGCGCCTCGACCTGCACCCTGCCGACCTGCAGCATCCTCGCCACATGCTCGCGCTCGAGTGGGTGCTCGCCCGCGCCGGACACAAGCGCGAGGCGATCACCTACGACGAGCTGCTCGCCGCGGGCTAGACCCGCGCGCGCACTGAATTGCGCGGCGCACGCGCAGGCTGCGTCGGCGCCCGCCGCTACTTGCCGGCCTTGGCTGCGACGAACAGCGACGGTTCGAACGAGCTGACGTGCGCGCCGCCGGCGTAGCCGAGGTGCTTGAGCGCGAACAGATCCTCGATCGTGCGCAGCAACGAGAAGTGGCTGTACGGTTCCTGGCTAGTCGTGTGCGGCTTGACGAACGGCGAGAGCAGCAGCGCGCCGACCTGGCCGCCGCCTTCCGCCGGCAGACTCGCCGCGACGCCGCTCGGCGCCGGCAGGTTGAGAAAGCGCGGCTGCCCGCAGCACGAGCTCGAGTCGGCGAATTCGCCGCTCGACGGCGCCTCGTCGGTCGTGATCACGAGCAGCCCGCTTTCCTTGTAGGCCTTCGAGGCGAGGATCTTCGGGACGACTTCTTCGAGGAAGCCGCTCGCCGCAGGCAGGCCGCCGGCGGCGCCAGTCGGGCACGGTCCCGGACTCCCGTCGTGGCAGCGATCGGGGACGATGTAGGAGAAGCTCGGCGTGCGTGCAGCGCTCGCAAGGTCGGGCGCAAGCGAGCTCAAGCCGACGTCGTTGGCAGCGCACGACGGCGATTCGGCCAGGCCCTCGAAGTAGACGAACGGATTGCGAAACGTCGCATACGCCTGCGCCGGAGCCGTCGCGGCGGCAGTCGGGTCAGGTGCTCCCAACGCTGGATGCGCGCACGCCGGCGACGCGCCGGCGGGTTCGTCGATGCCCTGGACGTATGCGTGCCAGGTGAGCCGCTTGACTTCGAGCTGGCCGAGCAGCGTCGGCGTCGTCTGCGGATAGACGCAGCCTTCGCCGAGGAACTGGCCGTCGGGCGCCGGTGTCGCGGGCGTCAGAGCCTCGTAGGTCGGGCAGTTCGCGGCCGTCGCCTGGGTCGGGCCCTGCCCGCTGAGCAGCGCGATGCCGTTCGCGAGCTGCTGATGCGCAACGGCGTAGTAGCGAACGAGCAGCTCGCCCTTGCCCTCCAGCGTCCGCGCGAGGTAGGGCGCAGCCGATTCGGGGCCGAACGTCGCCGCGTAGGGCTCGTCGGAGAGCATCACCACGAACACGTGCTCGATCGCCGGCAGCTCCGACTTGCTGCCCGAGCCCTGCGGCGAGCCGCCGCCGGCCGCGCCCGAGCCGCCGGACGTGCTCTTGCCCGAGCGGCTCGGCGCGCTCGCTCTGGTCGTGCTCGCCGGCGCCGACGGCGCAGCGGCTTCGGGCGAGGCCGCTTCGGGCGTCGCCTGCGCTTCGGAGGACGGCGGCTCGCTCGCCGACGGTGGCGCTTCGGTCGTGCTCGCGGCGTCGCTTGCCGCCGGCAGCAGCAGCTTCAGCCGCGGTCGCGCCGACGCCGCGAGCGTGGTCTCGACCGGCGCGCCGGTGACGCTCCCGAGCAGGACGCCGAAGCCGACGAACGCGAGAACGAGCAGCGCCGAGACGCGCCTCGAGGGCAGCCGCAGCGCCGCGATCCGCCCCGTCAACGAGCCGAGCGCGTGCCTGTCGCGAGCCGCGCGAGGAGACAGCGGGCCCGTCGGCGCGAGCGAGGAGGACTCCACGCCGATCGACGGATCGACGGGTGCCTGCGCCGTGGACGCCGGTCGCTCGGAGCTGCGCGCGATCAGCGCCAGCAGCTCCGGAGCGCGCGGCCCGACTCGCTCGCCGCAATCCAGGCAGTAGCGCTGCTCGGGTCGCAGCGGAGCGCTGCACTCGTGGCAGAACTGCACCGGGCCGCCCGGCCCTGTCACCGCTCGCTACTCCTGCGCGAACGGCGCACGCGAACCGTCCTCGGCTTCGCGATAGGAGCTCTCGCGTGCGAGCAGCGCGTCGATCACGGCCGTCGGCTGCCCGTCGCCGCCGGCGCTGCTCGCGGCTTGCGTCGCTGCCGCGGTGCTCGCGGCGCGCCGCATCAGCGTCGCGCCACACTGCCAGCAGAACACGGCTCCACGACTGTGTGGAGCGCCGCACGCCGGGCAGCTGCCCGCACTGGCGCTGTCCTGCAGGCGCAGCAGCCGCTCGAGCTCAGCCAGCTCGGCGTCGCGCTCCTGCAGAACCGCCGCGCGACGGACGAGCACGTCGAGGCGGAAGTGGTCGCGGATCGCCATCTCGTAGGCGAGGCCGCCCAGATCCCAGTGCAGCTCGGTCACCTCCTCGGCGAGTGCGTCGCGACGCCGCTGCAGCTCGCCGTGATCTGCGCGCGTCGCCGGCCTGCTTCTGCCAATCGAGTCGCCGAGCGAGCTCACGTTCCGACCACGTCCGGGAGGTTCTTCGACTTTTCCTCGTAGCTCTTGCCTTTGCTCTTGTGCTCTTCTTCGAGCACCTTCGGCGAAGCCGGGTGGCTCTCGCTCGAGCCGGCGCCGGAGGACGAATGGCTCGCGCCCGAGCTCGGAGCGGACGGCGACGAGCTTGCTCCGCCGCCCGAGACCTTGACGACGTTCGCGCCCGGAAAGCTCCGCTTCAACCCCGCCAGCGCCTTCTGCGCTTCGGCCCGCTTGCCGTAGACGCCCGAGTAGATCACGTAGTCGCCGGGCGTCAGGCTGCTGAAGTGTTCGGACTCGAGCGCGCCGACGTCCGTCGCGCCCTTCGCGCTCGCCGCGCTCTTCGCCGTTTCGACTTCGCTCGTCTTCGTGCTCGACTGCGTCAGCGTCTGCAACTGCACCGTGTAGCCGCTCTTGCTCGCCGGCCAGTCGTCGCTGAACGCGCTCGCTTCGCCGGCGTTCGCCGCATCGCCGCTCGTCGCTCCCAAGGCGGGCGCAGCCGACACCGTGATCACCTGCGGCGCCGGCGAGGCGCCGGGCTTCGAGGCGCCCGAGCGGCCGATCAGCACGCCGACGCCCAATGCCAGCAGCAGCACGCCGACACCCGCGATCACCGTCACGGCGTTGCTGCGATCGCCATCGCCGCCGCGCGAGCCCGCCGGCGATGGCGGCGCGCCGGGGGGCACAGCGGGCGCGACCGGGCTCGCCGGCGGCGGTCCGCCTGACAGGACGCTGCTCGGCGGCGCGCGTCGCTCGCCGCACTCGAGGCAGTAGCGCTGATCCTCGGCGAGGAGCGCATGACAGCGAGGGCACGTCTCGGGCGCACCGGTGGCAGGCGTCGTGCTGGCTGCAGGCGTTGTGCTGGCGATCGATTCAGTCGACACAGTCTCAGCTCTCAAAGCGTCGCGTCGCTGGTCGCGACCACGTGGAGTCCTGAAGCCGTCCGGCTCCGTGCCACATGGTCGAGCCGAGCCGCTATGGCGGGCGTAACGATTTGGTGAAAGTCGGGCGAGGATCGAGCAGACGCGGCGCTCGCGACGACGGCGAGCGCCTCAGGCCGTCCGCAGGGCGCCCGCGAGCCCTCAGCTCAGGCCGCGACCGCGACGCGCTCGGGCGTCGGCTCCTGCCCAGGCGCAGCTGTCGCCTCCGCCTGCTCAGGCTCGCGAGCGGGCAGATTCAGATCCCGCGCGCGCCCCTGGCCATCGCCGACTCGGGCCGCGTGGCAGAGGCCGACGAGGAACCAGAGCAGCAAAGTCCAGATCAACACGGCAAACAGCGCCACCATCAGTTGCTCCATCGTTTCGGAGAGACGAGATTGATCACAAAACTAATCAGATTTATACAGCACATCGACCGGCCCGTGCGCATAGGATTTGCAGATGAGATCTACGCCCGTCCATCGCGGCTTCCGCGCGCTCGCAACCGCGCTCCTGGCGGCGCTCGCGCTCCCGTCGCTCGCGCTGTCGGCAGCGCCAACCAGCGCGCCGGGGCTGCCGCGCGCGGCGACCGGCGGCGTCGGCAACGTACGCGGCACCTCGGCGACGCTGCAAGGCACGGTCAACCCGCACGGCCTCGCGACGACGTACTTCTTCCAATACGGGCCGACGGCCGCCTACGGCTCGGCGACACCGACGACGCTCGTCGGCAGCGGCACGACCACGGTCAAGGTCGCTCAGACCGTCGCCAACCTCCCCGTCGGCGACCACTATCGGATCGTCGCGACGAACGCCAAGGGCACGAAGCCTGGCCGCGATCGCACCTACACGAGCAAGAAGAGCAAGCTCGCGTTCGCGATGGCTGATACGAAGGAACTGCCGCCGACGCCCTACGGCGGGACGTTCATCCTGCGCGGCACGCTGTCAGGCGCAGGCGGGGCGCTGCAGCCGATCTTCCTGCAGTCGAGCGCATATCCGTTCCTGACAGCGTTCAGCGACGTCGGCGCTCCGGTCACGACGAATGCAGCCGGCGCATTCGCGATCCCGGTCAAAGGACTCACGCAGAGCACGCAGCTGCGCGTCCGCACGAACGCGCTGCGCCCGCTCGACGGGCCGATCGTGACTGCGCACGTCGCCTACAAGGTGACGCTGAAGGTACGCACCTCGCCGCATCACCGCGGCCTCGTGCGGCTTTATGGCACGGTCACGCCGGCGAAGGTCGGAGCGCGCGTCGTATTCCAGCTCGAAGCGCCATCGCGACCGCGTGGCAAGTCCGAACGTGAAGTTCGCTACTCGACCCAGGAAAGCAGCGTCGTCAAACGCGGGACGCGCTCGTTCTCGCGCTTCAGCCAGGTGATGACCGTGCGCAAGTCGGGCCGCTACCGCGCCGAGGTCGTCGTCCGCACGGGCGCGCTCGTCTCCGGCACGAGCGCGAGCATTACGCTGCACGCCGCTGCCAGCGGCACCAAGCGCAAGTAGACCGGCCGGCAGCGCCAGCCTGTCGCGGTGCGGACCAGTGGCGCCGGCCACTGACGCCGGCTGCGCGCCGCTCAGGACTCGGGCGTGACGATGCCGCGCGCGGCGAGCAGCTCGAACACGCGCTCGACGCCGCGCTCGACCGATTCTTCGAGCGTCCCGAGCACGAGATCCGGGTCGGCCGGGCGCTCGTACGGCGCTCCAACGCCCGTCAAGCCGGCCAGCTCGCCGGCGCGTGCTCGCGCGTAGAGGCCCTTCGGGTCGCGCTTCTCGCACAGCTCCAGCGGCGCGTCGACGAAGACCTCGATGAAGTCCAGCTCCTGCTCGCCGTGAAGCTTCGCGGCGAACTCGCGGTCGGCGGCGTAGGGGCTGACGAGGCTGACGAGCGCAACCGTGCCGGACTCGGCGAGCAGCTGCGCGACGTGCGCAGTGCGCCGCACGTTCTCGCGACGCGCCGCCTCGTCGAAGCCGAGGTCGCCGTTGAGGCCGTGGCGAAGGTTGTCGCCGTCGAGCAGGAACGCCGATTGGCCGGCGCCGATCAGCCGCTCCTCGACGGCGGCGGCGATCGTCGACTTGCCGGCGCCCGGAAGCCCGGTGAACCACAGCGTCGCGCCGGGGTGGCCGAGCGCGCTCCAGCGGCGCTCGCGCGTCATCCGCGTGCCCTGCCAGCGGACGTTCGGGCTGCGCTCGCTCTTCGGCGCCTGTTCGAGCTCGTCGACCTCGGTGTCGAGGATCACGCCGGCAGCGACCGTTTCGTTGGTCGCCTCGTCGATCACGATCAGGCTGCCGGTCGTGCGATTGCGCCGGTAGGAGTCGAACACGAGCGGCGCGCTCAGCTCCATCCGCACGCGCCCGAGGTCGTTCAGCTCGAGCGTCGTCGCCTGCTCGTCGCGGTGCAGCGTCTCGACGTCGATCCGGTAGCGCACGTCGAGCCCACCGACCATCGCCGTGCGCGTCGTGTGCTTGACCTGGTAGCGCCGGCGGCGGTCGAGCGGTCGCTCGGACATCCAGCAGAGCAGCGCCTCGAAGCGGTTCGACACGCTCGGTTGGTTCTGCGCGCGCACGATCGTGCTGCCGCGGCCGACGTCGATGTCATCGCTCAGGCGCAGCGCGACCGACATCGGCGGGAACGCCTCCTCGATCGGCCCCTCGAACGTGTCGATCCCGGCGATCGTCGTGCGCTGTCCGGCTGGCAGCACGATCACGTCGTCGCCCGGTCGCATCACGCCGCCGGCGACCTGCCCGGCGTAGGCGCGGTAGTCGGTCACGCTCGACGCCGGCGGGCGAATCACCCACTGGACGGGAAAGCGCACGTCGATCAGGTTGCGATCGGAGGCGATGTGGACGTGCTCGAGGTGATAGAGCAGCGGCGGCCCCTGATACCAGGGCATCGCCTCGGAGCGGTCGACGACGTTGTCGCCGTGCAGCGCCGAGATCGGGATGAACGTGACGTCGGGCATCTCCAGCCGCGCCGCGAACAGCTCGAACTCCTGCACGATCGAGTCGAACACGGTCTCGTCGTAGTCGACGAGGTCCATCTTGTTGACGCAGACGACGAGATGCGGGATCGCCAGCAGCGAGCTGATGAAGGCGTGGCGCTTGGACTGCGCGATCACGCCCTTGCGCGCGTCGACCAGCACGATCGCCAGATCGGCCGTCGAGGCGCCGGTGACCATGTTGCGCGTGTACTGCTCGTGACCCGGCGTGTCGGCGATGATGAAGCGCCGCTGCGCCGTCGCGAAGTAGCGGTAGGCGACGTCGATCGTGATCCCCTGCTCGCGCTCGGCGCGCAGCCCGTCGGTCAGCAGCGACAGGTCGAGGAAGTCGTGGCCCATCCGCTGACTGGTCTGCTCGACGTGCTCGAGCTGATCGGTCAGCACCTGCTTGGAGTCGTACAGCAGGCGCCCGATCAGCGTGCTCTTGCCGTCGTCGACCGAGCCTGCCGTCGCGAAGCGCAGCAGATCGGCCGGGCGCTCGGTCAAGCGCCGGAACAGCTCGCGCGCCTCGCTGCCTTCGCTCGCCGTCGCGACCGCCGTGCGCTGCTCGCCGACCGCCGGCATCCTCCCGTTGCCGTTGACCTCGCCGCTCACGCTTCCCCCGCTCCCGAGACCTTCGTCGAATCGATCGAAGTCTCCATTAGAAGTAACCCTGCCGCTTGCGATCCTCCATCGCCGCCTCGCTGACACGGTCGTCGGCGCGCGTCTGACCGCGCTCGGTCACCTCCGTCGCGGCGATCTCGGCGACGACCTCCTCGAGCGTCGCCGCGGAGGACACGACCGCGCCGGTACAGCTCATGTCGCCGACCGTCCGGTAACGGACCGTCGCCGAGAACGGGCGCTCTCCGTCGATCATCTGCATGAACGGGCTGACGGCGTAGAGCATGCCGTCGCGCTCGAACACCTCGCGAACGTGTGAGAAGTAGATCGAAGGCACCTCCAGGCGCTCCTCGGCGATGTACTGCCAGACGTCGAGCTCGGTCCAGTTCGAGATCGGAAAGACGCGCGCGTGCTCGCCTTTGCGGATCCGCGCGTTGTACAGCGACCACACCTCCGGGCGCTGGCGCTGGGGCTCCCACTGTCCGAACTCGTCGCGGAAGGAGAGGATGCGCTCCTTCGCGCGAGCGCGCTCCTCGTCGCGCCGCGCCCCGCCGAACGCCGCGTCGAAGCCGTACTCGCGGATCGCGTCGAGCAGCGTCACCGTCTGCAGCGCGTTGCGCGAAGCGCGCGGGCCGGTCTCCTCGACGACGCGTCCGGCGCGGATCGAGTCCTCGACGGAAGCGACGATCAGCCGCTCGCCGATTTCTTCGATCCGTCGATCGCGGTACTCGATCGCCTCGGCGAAGTTGTGGCCGGTGTCGACGTGCATCACCGGGAACGGGAACGGCCCAGGCCGGAACGCCTTCTCGGCCAGCCGCAGCAGCACGATCGAGTCCTTGCCGCCGCTGAACAGCAGCACCGGACGCTCAAACTCGGCGGCGACCTCGCGCATCACCTGAACGGCCTCGGCCTCGAGCGTGCGCAGATGCGATACGTGGTAGGTGGCGGGCATCCTTGCTAGGTGGTCAGAATTGGCCTGGGTCGGATTCGGGCAGTTGCCCGGCCCGCGCGGATTCGCAGGGTTGACAGTTCGATCGCGCACTTCAACATTACGCAGCGTAGTCGGCTTTTGCAAGATTTCGATAAACGTGGCGGCGACGGTGAAGCGGTCGTTCTCAGCGTTGAAAGCGGTCCAATGCACGTTCATATACCGCGCGTATCGCTTCAACGTGCTGCGCGATGGTGAACTTTCGCTCGACGCGCTCGCGTCCCGCCCTCCCCATCGAAGCGCCGTGATCGCCGCTGCGCAGTACCGCTCGAATGGCATCCGCCCACGCGCGCGGCTCGCGCGGATCGGCCAGATACCCCTCGCGCCCGTCCTCGACGATCTCGGCCGGGCCGCCGACCGTCGTCGCGACGATCGGAACTTCGAGCGCCATCGCCTCGATCGCGGCGCGCCCGAACGGCTCCTCCCAGGACGGCAGCAGCAGCACGTCCAGCGCGCGAACGATCGCAGCGACGTCATCGCGCTCGCCGAGCCATGAGACGCGCTCGCCGAGCCCGGCCCGCTCGATCAGCGCGCGCAGCTCCGCGACGTAGTCCTCGTTGTCGAAGCGCGTCGCGGCGGCGACGAACTTCGCGGCGCCGACGAGCAGCAGCTGCGCGTCGAGGTCGTCCTCGCGCAGCAGGCGTAGCGCTTCGATCGCCGTGTCCTGGCCCTTCCACGGCGTGATCTGCGCGACGACGCCAAGCAGCACCGGACGCGCACCGTCCTCGCCGAGTCGCGCACGCGCCTGTGCGCGGTCGATCTCGCTCGGGTCGAAGCGCGCGAGATCGACGGCGTTGTAGACGACCTCGAGCCGCGCTCGCGGCGCCACCGCGCGCATCGAGTCGGCGGTGTAGCGCGAGTTGGCGATCACCGTCGTAGCGCTCGCCGCGATCAGCCTCAGCGTCGCCGTGCTCAGCCGCCCCGGCGGCAGGCAGTCGCGCACGTGCACGATCCTCACGCGCCGGCGCATGCATGCGAGCGCGAGCACGATCCCGGCGCGGATCGAGTTGGCGTGAACGATCTCCGCGCGATGGCGCGACGCCGCGCGCCGGACCTGCAACGCCGCGATTGCCATCTCCAACAGCGCACGCGGAGTGTGCAGTGGATGCAGCCTCAGGCTTCCGGCCGTTCCGAGGATCGGCGTCGTCGCGATCCCTCGCGCCGCCGCGAGCTGCACCAGCGCGCCGGGCGGCGTCGCCAGCAGCAGCTGCACGTCGGGCTCGCGTGCGAGCGCGCTCAGCAGGTCGAGCAGCGAGCGCTCGGCGCCGCTGACGACGGCCGTGTGGTTGACGAACAGGATCCTCATCGCGCCTCGAGCAGCTCGAGCAGCTCGCGCTGCACGCGCGCCGCGACCAGCGGCCACGCCTGCTGTTCCGCGCGCTTGCGCCCGGCCGCGCCGAGGCGCGCCGCGAGCGCGTCGTCGCGAAGCAGCGCCGTGATCGCGTCGGCGACGGCGAGCGCATCGAGCGGGTCGACGAGCAGCCCCGTCTCGCCGTCGATGACCGCGTCGAGCGCGCCGCCGACGTTGCCGGCGAGCACCGGCTTGGCGTAGGCGCCGGCCTCGAGGTAGACGATCCCGAAGCCCTCGCCGGCAAACGGGCCGGCGGGCAGGCGGCTGGGCATCGCCAGCAGCCGTGCACGGCGCAGCCAGGCGTCGCGCTCGCGATCGGAGACGGCGCCGAGGAAGCGGATCGAGCGATCGACGCCGTAGCCGCGTGCGAGCGCTTCGATCGCCGGGCGCAGCGAGCCTTCGCCGATCACGACCCACTGCGCGTCGGGCACCTTCGCGAGCATCAGCGCGAGCGCGCGCACCATCGTGTCGTGGCCCTTGTAGCGCTCCTCGATCCGCGCGATCGTCAGGATCGTCGGGCGCTCGGCCGGCAGCGCCGAGGCGTCGGCCGGCACGTCGGCGCCGTTGGCGATGACGCGCGCGCGCCGCGGCTGCGCGCCGGTCGCCGCGATCAGCTGCGCCGTGTAGGCGCTGACCGCGATCGACAGGTCCGCTCGGGACGCGGCGAACGCCGCGAGCCTCGGCCTGGCGCCGATCTCTTCGGCATGGAAGTACTGCGCCGTGCGCGCACCGAGCGCCGCGCGGATCGCCGCCGCGCCGGGACTCGTGACGATGTGAGCGCTCAGCGTCAGCGCCGGGCGGAAGCTCGCGGCCGCGCGCAGCGCCGCAGCGTTGAGCAGCGCGCTTCGGCCTCCTCGCAGGCGCGCGCCGCCACCGACTCGCTGCACGCGCAAGTCCGTCGCCGCGTCGAAGGCTCCGGCACCGGGGCCGTCGGGGGCGAGCACGAGCGTCTCGAAGCCGTCCATGCCGGCGGCCAGACGCTCGACGACGACCTGGATGCCGCCGGGCGCCGGCGGGAAGTCGGGCGTCAGGATCAGCAGGCGCGGGCGCGTCGCGGCGCGCCCGCTCTCAGCGGCGCTCGAGTCCATGGAAGCGATCCGCCCACAGGCCGAAGGCCAGCAGCGGCCACAGCCGGTCGCTGTGGTCACTCGCGCCACTCGCGTGCTCGCGCGCGAGCTGCGCGACGGCGCCGCGGTCGAAGTAGCCCTCGCTGTAGATCGATCCCTGCTCGAGCTGCTCGCCGAGCGTCGCCGCCAGCGGCCCTCGCAGCCACTCGGCAGCGGGCACGCGAAACGCCGTCTTGCGGTAGCGGCCGCCGCGGCTGCTCGAAATCAGCCCAGCCGGCAGCATCGAGTGCACGAGCGCCTTGCCAGCTCCCGAGAGGTGCATCGAGGTGTCGAGCGAGCCGGCGAGCTCGGCCAGGCCGGCGTGCAGGAACACGCTGCGCAGCTCCAGCGAGACGAGCATGCTCGCGCGATCGGTCTTGACGAGCACGTCGTCGGGCAGGTAGTGAACCTGATCGAGGTGCATCAGCCAGCGCGCGGCCGTGCCGCCGTCGAGCTCGCCCGCGCGCAGGCCCAGGTCGGTGAGCACGCGGCTACGGTCCAGCTCGGCGAGTCGCGGCCCGTAGAGGCCGTCGCGCAGATGGCGACGCGCGGCCGTGACCCAGTCGAGGTTGCGCTCGATCATCGGTGTCGGCGCCAGGCGCCTCGACGCGCGCGACGCCGCCGCGAGTCCGCCGGACGCACGCAGCGCTCCGGCGAGCGGGCGCAGCGCGACCGTCGGCAGAGCCGCGTGCACGCGCCGGGCCTGTTCGAGGCGGCGATACCGCGGATAGCCGCCGAACAGCTCGTCGGCGCCCTCGCCGCCGAGCGCCACGGTCACGCGCGGGCGCGCGAACTCCGAAAGCGCATGCAACGGCACCGTCGCGCGGTCGGCGAGCGGCTGGTCGAGGCTCGCCAGCAGCGCCGGAACGCGCCCGGCGACGTCAGCCTGTGTCAGCGTCACCTCGTGGTGCTCGGAGCCGAGCTTCGCGGCGACCGAGCGCGCGCGCTCGGTCTCGTTGACGCCGCCGACGTCGTAGCCGACCGTGAACGTCTGCAGCCGCTGCGAGGACGTGCGCGCCGCCGCGCTCGCGACGAGCGTCGAGTCGACGCCGCCGCTGAGAAAGACGCCGACGGGCACGTCGGCGACCATCCGCGTGGCGACGGCCTGCTCGAACAGCTCGCTCGCCTCGGCGGCGACGGCCGCGAACGACTCGCGCCGGCGGCTGCCGCGCTGCGGCGGCGACCACCAGCTGCGCTGCTCGCAGCGACGATCCTGACGCCTCCAGCTGAGCAGCTGGCCCGGCGGCAGCTGGCGCACGCCCGGCACGATCGTGCCGGGACCAGGGACGTAGGCGAACACGAAGAAGGCGTCGATCGCGTACGGGTCGAGCTCGCGCAGCGACGGCTTGACCTCGAGCAGCGATGTCAGCTCCGAGGCGAACAGCAGCTCGCCGCCGTGCTCGTGCACGAACAGCGGCTTCTCCCCGAAGCGGTCGCGCGCGAGCAGCAGACGCCGCTCGCGCTGATCCCAGATCGCGAACGAGAACATCCCCTCGAGCGCGTGCACCATCGCCTCGCCGAACTCCTCGTAGAGGTGCACGAGCACCTCGGTGTCGCCGGCCGTCGTGAAGCTGTGCCCGCGCCGGCGCAGATCCTCGCGCAGCTTGCGGTGGTTGTAGATCTCGCCGTTGAACGCAGCCCAGATCGAGCCGTCCTCGTTGCACAGCGGCTGATGTCCGCCGTCGAGGTCCATCACCGACAGGCGCCTCGCGCCGATGCTGACGCCGGCCGGCGGATCGCAGTGCACGCCTTCGTCGTCGGGCCCGCGATGGCGCAACGTCGCGCACATCGCCCTCACCAGGCGGCCGTCGGGATCCTCCGTGCTGCCTGCGATGCCGCACATTCGGGCAAACATAGATGATCCCCGCCGGCCCCAGGGCGCGGCGATCGATGGCCGCGTGCTCCGCGATCCCGCGACCGTCCAGACGCGATCAAGCGGGCGCACACACGTGCCGATAAACCTGCGAAGAGATCGTCAAACCGCGCCGAGCCAGATCTCGCGCCTGATTGCAAGGAACAACGTGTCCAGCCATCTCCGCAAGAACTCGTCGGCCGCCATCCTGATCTGCGCCGCGCTCGCGCTCGCGCTGCTCCTACCCTTCTCCGCTTCGGCCAGCGCCGCCGGCGCGAGCGCCTCCGGCTCCAAGCAGGCGATCAGAGCAGAGCGCAAGGCCGATCGCATCGCGCGCCACGAAGCACGCGAGCTGCAGCGGACACAGCGCCACGACGCGAAGAAGGCGGCAAACGAAGCGACGCGCAGCGAACGCCAGGCTGAACGCGAAGCGCGGCGTGCCGCGCGCCAGGCCGAACGCACCGAACGCTCAGACGCGAGCACGACCGAACCCGGCTCCGGCGAAACGGCTCCCGGCGAAACGGCTCCCGGCGAAAACTCTCAGCAGGCGCCGACTGAAGGCAGCCAGGAAGTTCCCGCCGGCTCCGGAGCGCAGCCCGCGCTGACGCCCCGCTCAGGCTGCAGCCTGACGGTCGCCGCAAGCGCGGCACAGGTCGTCGTCGGCGAAACCGTGACGCTCTCGGGCAAGCTCTCCTGCCCGGCAGGTCTCGACGTCGCCGGGCGCGAAGTCACGATCGAGCAGCGACAGGCAGCGGCGCCCGGCCAGGCCGGCGCATCCTCGACGAGCCTCGCTCCGGCCGGCGCGGCCACGACCGCCGAAGACGGCTCCTATGAATTCCACAGCGCCGCCCTCACCGGCCGCAGCACTTTCGTCGTGCGCTCCGCCGGCGTGCGCCAGCGTGCGCTCGTGATCGTGCGAGTCGGCGCCGGACTGACGCTCGAAAGCACCGTCGCGAGCGGCGCGGCGCTGACGCTGAGCACCGGCAAAGCCGCCGGCGGCCCCACCCGGCTCTCCTTCTCCGGCGTTGTGCAGCCGGCAGCAGCGGACATCGGCGTCGGCCTGCGCGTCCGCTACGCCGGCGCCGCGTGGCGCACCGTCGCGTTCGCGCGCACCGACGCCGACGGCCACTACTCGTTCTCGCATCGCTTCCGCGTCTCCGGCGCCGTCGAAGTCGCGACCGTCGCGCACCCGCACGGCGAGCAGCGCACGGAATCAACGCCGCTGAGCTACACGATCGCCCCCGCGTCGACCTCGACGCCGATGCCCGCGCAGACGCCGGCGACGCCGACGCCGACGAGCCAGGAAGGCAGCCCGACGCCGGCGACCTAGGCGCGCGCGGCGATCAGCCGGACTGCGGCCGCGCGAACCAGTTGACGATCTCGCCGCGCGCGTTGAACGCGTCGCGGTCGAACGGCCCCTCGCCGGTGATCGAGAAGATCTCGTAGCCGAGCGCGCGCAGCGCCTCCCAGACACCGGCAGGCGGCGAGCCGTACAGCGCCGAGGCGCTCGGAACGTGCTCGAAGATGACGAACGGTTTCGCGCGCGCGAGCAGCTCGCCGGCGCCCTGGACGACCTCCAGCTCGGCGCCCTCGACGTCGATCTTGATCACGCGCGGGCTCGCGTCGGTGAGCTCGGCATCGAGCGTCGAGACCTGCACCTCGATGTACTCCGGCGTGCCGCGCTCGTCGCTGACCTCGGGGCTGCGGCGCAGCCCGCTCCAGCCGTCCATCGTCTTGAAGTGGCAGAACTCGGCCGTGCCGGCCTGCGCGCTGACGGCGAGCTGACGGCTGTCGATCTGCGGGAACTCACGCCGCAGCTCGGCCGCGAGCTCGGGGATCGGCTCGAACGCGACGTGGCGTCCGGCCGGAGCCGCGCGCAGCGCCACGCGCAGCAGCTGCCCGCGGTTGGTGCCGACGTCGACGTACGTCGCGTCGTCGCGCAGGACGGCCGTGAGCACCGCCTCGACCGCGATCTCTTCGCGCAGCAGCCGCCGCGCGCCGGGATAGAACGTCGCCAGCAGCTCCGGACGGTCGGCGCGGCGCGAGAGCGAGGCGAGCGCGCGATGGATCAGCGTCACCGCGCGCTCCTTCCCATGCCGGCGGCTGGACGTAGCCGCGCCAGCAGCGGGCGCCAGACCAGCTGCAGCAGAGCCGTCGACGGGTCGTCGTGCGCCGGGCCTCGCGGCGAGCTTCGCACGGCGACGGTGTCCGAGCGGATCAGCTGGTTGCCCTGCAGCGGCGCGCCGACGCGCAGCTGCTGCAGGTTCGGCAGCTCGACGCTCGCGCCGAGCATCGCGAGGATCTGGCGTGTGACGCCGGCGGGATCGTCGAGGAAGTCCTCGTGGCGCACGAAGATCCGCCGATTCTCGGGGTGGCTCGCGAACGTCCGCAGCGACAGCAGCTGGGTCAGCCAGAGGTTGGCGTTCATCGTCAGCCGCCGCCACCTCGTCTCGGCGACTTCGTGCGGGCTCAGCTCGCGCGTGTTCGACGCGACGACGTCGCGCGGGTCGCGCACGAGAAAGATCAGATACAGCTCGATCTCCGGGAGCTCGCGCAGCTCGCGCGCGCGCAGCGGGAAGTGCGAGCTGTCGACGACGTACTGCGCCTGCGCGACCTCGGCGACGGCGCGCGCGAGCTCGACCGCGACGCGCCGGTAGGCCGGGAGCATCCGCCGCCGCCGTGACCACAGGTCGAAGCGGAAGATCGCCGAGGAGCGCTCGATGCAGCGATTCGCCTCGCCGCCGAAGATCTCCTCGGCGCCGCCGACGCGGTCCTTGACGGCGCTCCAGAAATCCTGACGGTCGCTCGCCCCCCAACGCGGCCGCTCAGCCGTCAACAGCCACTCCTCCAGCTCGCCTGCATAGAAGAAGCCGTCGCAGTTGCCAAGCGTGATGCCGAGGATCGTGCTGCCACTGTGGCCCGCGCCCATCACGTAGGCCAGCTTCACCGGCTCGCTGCTCGCCCCCTCGCTCATCGGCTGGAATCTAGTGCGCCGGCACGGAAGGCGTCGCTATCATCGAGCGTCCGCGCGCAGCGTCGCAGGCGCAGGACGGCTGCCACGGAGGAGAGCTCGAGATCCTGGGGATGACAAGATCGGTTCTGCTCGTCACGCCGCTCTGGACGAGGGACGGCGGCGTGGGCACGCATGTCGAGGCGAGCGCCGCGGCGCTCGTCAGAGCGGGCGTCGAAGTGCACGTGCTGGCAGCGCGCGATGAGCTGCAGCAGCCGCTCGACGGCGTCACCGTGCACGCTTCGCGCGAGCTGTTCCACGGCGAGGCGCCGCTGCAGCGCCGGCTCGGTGGAGCGTCCACGCGCGAGTACTCGGTGATTCACACGCACCAGTTCGACGACCCGCTCGTGACCGCTGAGCTGCAACGGCGCGCGCCGCTCGTCAGCAGCGTGCACGGCTTCTCGGCGTGCACGTCCGGCGTGCACTACTTCCGTCCCGGCAACGAATGCCAGCGCGCGCACGGGCCGGGATGCGTGCCGAACCTGCTCGCGCGCGGCTGTGCGCACACGCGCAACCCGCGCTGGCTGCCGCACAGCTACCGGCACGTGACGGCCGCTTGCGAGTCGCTGCGCAACGCCGACTTGACGGTCACCTACTCGCGCGCGATCGACCGCCACATGGCGATCAACGGCGTCCAGCGGCGCGCGATCGTGCCGCTGTTCAGCACCGTTCCGGTCGCGAGCGGGTCCGGACACGAGCGCCGGCGCAGAGTCGTCTTCGCCGGGCGGCTGGTGCGGCCGAAGGGCGTCGAGGTGCTGATCCGCGCGGCGCGCGCCGTCGAGGGCGAGTTCGTCATCTGCGGAAGCGGCAAGCGGCTGGAGTCGCTGCGCAAGCTCGCCGCGCGGCTCGGCGTCGGCGAGCGCGTCACGTTCACCGGCTGGCTCGCGCCCGAGCAGCTCGCGCGCGAGCTGGCCGAAGCGTCTGTCGTCGCGATCCCCTCGCTCTGGCCCGAGCCGTTCGGGCTCGTCGGGATCGAGGCCTTCGCCGCCGGGCGCCCGGTCGTCGCGAGCGCGACCGGCGGCGTCGAGGACTGGCTCGATCCCGGACGCAATGGCCTGACGGTGGCAGCCGGCGACGTCGACGCGCTCGCCGGCGCGCTCTCCGAGCTGCTGGCGAACCCGCAGCGTCAGCAGTCGATGGGCGCCGCCGGCCGGCTCGCCGTCGGCGAGCGCTTCACCGAGCAGCACCACGTCGCCGCGCTGCTCGACGCCTACGACACGGCGAGGCGACGCTGGGAGCAAGTCGGGAGCTCGCGATGAGCGACGCGGGCCTGCTGTGCGTCTCGCCGTCGTTCGCGCCCGAGACGACGCCGACGGGCATTCGCGCGGGCAAGCTCGTCGCGCGACTCGCCGAGCATCGCGACGTGACGGTGCTGACCGAGACGCGCGAGGCGCGCTCGCACGATCGCGTGCGGATCTGCTCGGTCGCCGCGCGCCGCCCGATCCGGCTGCTCGCGGCGCTGCGGCGCGCGCGGCTGAGCAAGCTGCTCGAGCTGCTCGTGTGGCCGGACGAGTCGATCTTCTGGGTGCTGCCGGCG
>DATBBG010000050.1:0-2940 GCA_036271095.1 Solirubrobacteraceae bacterium | reverse complement strand
CAGGGCGAGCGCGAGATGGCTCAGTACAACAAGTCGCTCGGCAAGTTCCAGCTGACCGGCATCCCGCCGGCGCCGCGCGGCATCCCGCAGGTCGAGGTCGCCTTCGACATCGACGCCAACGGCATCCTCAGCGTCTCCGCGAAGGATCTCGGCACCGGCAAGGAGCAGAAGATCGAGATCAAGGCCGGTTCCGGCCTGTCGGAGGACGAGATCAAGAACATGGTCTCCGACGCCGAGTCTCACGCCGAGGAGGACCGTCGTGCACGCGAGCTCGCAGAGGCGCGCAACAACGGCGAGAACGCCGCCTACCAGGCCGAGAAACAGCTCGGCGAGCTGGGCGACCAGGTCGACGCCGACTCCAAGTCTCGAATCGAGGACGCGATCAAAGAGGTGCGCGAGTCGCTCGAGACCGAGGATCCGACGGCGATCAACGCCAAGACCGAGGCGCTGCAGACCGCGTTCCACGCGATCTCCGAGGCGATGTACCAGCGCGCGCAGGAGTCTGCCGCCACTGCCGGCAACGGCAACGGCTCAGGCCCCTCCGGCGAGGGCGAGAGCTCGGACGACGAGGACGTCGTCGACGCCGAGGTTGTCGACGAGCCGAAGGCCTAGCGCGCGATGTCAGAGTCCAAGCAGACGATCCCAGTCGACGGGCGGGTGAGCGGCTCCGAGCCGGCCGCCGAGCATCAGCGCGCCCAGGCGAACGAGCACGCAAACGAGCAGTCCCACACCCCCGGCGCAGCCGCGCCGGGGGGCGAGGCCGGGCACGCCGACGGCGCCGCCCAGCTGCAGGGTGACCTCGACGAGCTCGGCGTGCTCGCGGCCAAGCGCGACGAGTACCTCGCGCTCGCGCAGCGCACGCAGGCCGACTTCGAGAACTACCGCAAGCGCGTCGCGCGCGAGTCGGCCGTCGCGCACGAGCGCGGCGTCGCCAAGCTCGCCAAGGAGCTCTTGCCGGCGATCGACAACCTCGACCGCGCGCTCGGCGCAGCCGCGAGCGACGATCCGCTGCTCGACGGCGTGCGGCTCGTGCGCTCAGAGCTGAGCGCCGGGCTGGCGCGCGTCGGCGTCGAGTCGTTCTCGCCGCTCGGCGAGCCGTTCGACCCGTCCGTGCACGAGGCGATGGCGAGCGTGCCGCAGCCGCCCGAAGGCGGCGCCGCGAGCGGCACCGTCGTCGAGGTCTACCAGGACGGCTACCGCCTCGGCGACGCAGTCATCCGACCCGCGCGCGTCGTAGTGGCGGCGTAGCGAGAGGAGCAGCCCGATGGCATCGCGCCCCGACTACTACAAGACGCTCGGCGTCGAGAAGAAGGCGACTCCCGAGGAGATCAAGAAGGCCTACCGCAAGCTCGCGCGCCAGTACCACCCTGACGCCAACCCCGACGACAAGAACGCCGAGGCGCGCTTCAAGGAGATCTCCCAGGCGCACGACGTGCTCGGCGACCCCGAGAAGCGCAAGCAGTACGACTCGGGCTCCGGGCCGTTCGCGACCGGCGCCGGGCCCGGCGGCGGCTTCGGCGGCTTCGGCAACTTCGACTTCGACGCCTCCTCGATGGGCGACATCCTCTCGAACCTGTTCGGCGGAGCCGCAGGCGGTGGCGGCGGTCGCGCCGCACGTCAGCGCCCGCGCCCCGAACGCGGCGCCGATCTCGAGGCGCAGGTCTCGATCACCTTCGACCAGGCCGTCTCCGGCGCGCAGGTGCCGTTGCAGGTGCCGATGCAGGCGAGCTGCGACACCTGCCACGGCACCGGCGCCAAACCCGGCACGACGCCGAGCGTCTGCCCGCACTGCGAAGGCCGCGGCGTCGAGACGCAGGGCCAGGGCGGCTACTCGATCTCGCAGCCGTGCTCGCGCTGCGGCGGCTCCGGCACGATCATCGAGGAGCCCTGCCCGACCTGCCACGGCTCCGGCGCCGTGCGCACGATCAAGCGCCTGCGCGTCAACATCCCCGCGGGCGTGCGCGACGGCAGCCGCATCCGTCTCGCCGGCAAGGGCGAGCCTGGCCGCCGTGGCGGCCCGCCCGGCGACCTCTACCTGATCACGCACGTCACGCCTTCGCCGGTCTTCACGCGCAAGGGCGAGAACTTCGAGGTCGAGGTGCCGCTGAGCATCCCCGAGGCGCTGCGCGGCGCCGACGTGCAGGTGCCGACGCTGAACGGCGCAAAGACGCTGCGCGTCAAGCCCGGCACGACGCACGGCACCGTCCAGCGCCTGCGCGGCGAGGGTCCGCCGAAGCTCAACAGCGGCTCGCCGCCGCAGCGCGGCGACCTGCGCTACCGCTTCGTCATCGACGTGCCCGACAAGCTCAACAAGGAGCAGCAAGCAGCCGTCGAGGAGCTGTCGAAGACGTTCAACGGCAGCGACTCGCGCGCGAAGCTGTTCGCCGCGGCAGCAGCCACAGCCGGCTCCGGCGGCGAAGCAAAGGAGGCCGGCGATGGCGCGTCGTAGCGAAACGCGCGTGACGCGCATCTCGGTCGAGGCCGGTCGCGGCGTGTTCATGATCTCGATCGCCGCCGAGCTCGCGCAGATGCACCCGCAGACGCTGCGCATGTACGAGGCGCGCGGCCTGATCGAGCCGCATCGCTCGCCGAAGGGCACGCGCCTGTACTCGCAAGAGGACGTCGAGAAGCTGCGCCGGATTCAGGAGATGACGAGCGAGCTCGGGCTCAACCTCGCCGGCGTCGAGCGCGTGCTCGAGCTCGAGCAGCAGGTCGACGCGATGAACGCGCAGATCGAAGACCTCGAGCTGAAGGCGCTGCGCACGAAGGTCGAGCTCGCCGAAGAGCTCGAGCAGGTGCGCCGCTCGTTCCGCGCCGAGCTCTCCGTCCCCTATCGCGGCGGCGCGATCGTGCGTGCCGCTGACGCGCGCTCGCCGTTCGGGCGCTCCGCGCGCACAGCCGACGCGACGCTCCCGCAGCAGGACACGAAAGGCGCCACCG
>DATBBG010000049.1:0-1892 GCA_036271095.1 Solirubrobacteraceae bacterium | reverse complement strand
GCCATAGCGCTGCTGCAGCTGCTCCACGCGCCGCTCCAGCTCGGCGCGGTCGGCGACCGTCTGGCTCTGCGGCGAGGCCAGCGCACTGAGCTGGCTCTTGCGCGGGCGGCTGCGCACGTAGTCGGCGGTCTCGTCGTCGCTCGAGCGCCGCACCGGGCCGGCGATGCGCACCTGGCGGCCCAGCGCGTCCCAGTGAAACAGCAGCGCCGCGCGCGGGTTCTCGGCGAGCTCACGTCCCTTCTGGCTTGCGTAGTTGGAGAAGAACTGAAAGCCGTCCTCGCCGAAGCCCTTGACCAGCACCATGCGCAGCGACGGCGCCGCGTCGCCCGACGCCGTCGCCAGCGCCGCCGCCTCCGGCATGCGCACGCCGGCGCTTGCGGCCTCCTCGAACCAACCGGCGAACTGCGCGAACGGGTCGCGCTCGACATCCTGCTCGCGAAGCGGCGTGCCGTAGTCGCTCATCCAGGCATCGCCGGCTAGAGGCCGGTCTCGGCGGCGATCCTGCCCGACGCGGCCGCCGCCGACAGTGCGTCGTAGTCGCGCCTGTTCTGCTCGGCGTAGGCGTCGGCGAACTGCACGAGCGCGCGCTCGAAGCTCGGGCCGCGACCGAGGTAGGCGGCGATCGCGACGCGGTCGCCGCTGCGTGCGTGCGCGCGTGCGAGCGTCCAGCCGCACAAGCGCCCGTAGGTGGCCAAGCCCTTCGGAACCATCTGCTCGATCTCCGCCGATCCCTTCCAGTCCTTCAACTGCCGCACGTAGAAGTCGCGCGCGCGGCCGTCCAATCCTGCGTCGACGTGCAGCCAGCCGAGGAAGATGTCGCTGCTGGCCTGCATCAGGCGCTGGCCGGTGACGACGCGTCGACCGCAGTTGGCAAACCTGCTGCGCGGAAGGAACTGCTCGAGCACCGAGCGCTCGGCCTCCTTCATCTGCAACAGCAGCGGGTCGCGGCGATCGTCGCCGAACAGCAGGGCGATCCACGCGCGCGTGCCCACGCTGCCGACGCCGACGACCTTGCGCGCGAAGTCCGTGAGGCGAAACTGCTCGAGCAGCACGCGTCGCTCGTGCGGCAGCGAGGCGCGGTAGGCACCGAGGCGCTCGTCGAGCATCTCGAAGGTCTGCGCGCCGCCCCCCTCCTGCAGGTCGGCGATCGGCACGATCAGAGGCGGGTCGGCGGCAAAGCGCGGCTCGCCGTCGACGATGCGCGTCAACTTGGAGAAGGCCGACAAGCTGTCGCGCGTGCGCGCCTTGGCCAGCGCCTTGGCCGTGCGCTTGCGCCCCTTCGGCTTCAGCTGACCGCCGATCAGCTGCATCGCATCGTCGATGTCCAGGTGCGCGTACCAGACGTCGAGGTTGTTCATGGCGGCGAAGCCGAGCATCGCGGTGCGGTACTCGCGCACCGTGTCCAGCACCGCACGCTCGCAGTCGGCGGGCGAGAAGTCGCGGTCCTGCGCGGCGATCATCATGCTCGCGGCGAGTCGCTTGACGTCCCACTCCCATGGCCCGGCGAGCGTCTCGTCGAAGTCGTTGATATCGAACACGAGGCGCCGCTCGGGCGACGCGAACACGCCGAAGTTCGATAGGTGCGCATCGCCGCAGCACTGGACGTCGAGGCCCGAGCGAGGCGTCGAGCTCGCGAGATCCTCGGCCATGATCAGCGCGGCGCCGCGATAGAAGGTGAACGGCGAGACGAGCATGCGGCCGTAGCGGATCGGCACGAGCTCCGGCACCCGCGTGGCCGCCTGGCGCTCCAGCGACGCGACCGGATCGGCGCGGTCGGACGGCAGTTGCAGATCGCCGTGGCTGGAGCGCGGCACCTGCTTTCGCTTGGCGCGTCCGCGCGCCGCGCGCTCGGCGCGCGAGCTGCTCCGGCCAAGCCCCGCGCTTTTGCTCGA
>DATBBG010000048.1:0-3997 GCA_036271095.1 Solirubrobacteraceae bacterium | reverse complement strand
AATCGCAGCGGCGAACGCGCCGATCACACGAGCGTTGTCCCAGCCCCATTCCTGTCCCTTGACGACGGCCAGCACGAGCGAGCCGATCGCGAGCGCGAGCACGAGCCCGCCGAGCAGGTCCGGCACCGAGCGCCTGCCCGGCGCGCGGCTCTCGACGAGCACGCGCCGAGCGAAGGCGAACGCCAGCAGACCGAGCGGGATGTTGATCACGAAGACCAGCCGCCAGCTCGAAGCGGTGATCAACAGCGCGCCGAGTGGCGGCCCGATCCCGGCGGCGAGCGCGGCGACTGCCGACCACAACGCGACGGCGTGAACGCGCTCGTGAGCGTCGTGCGCCTCGAGCACGATCGCCAGCGAGCTCGGCACGAGCACAGCGCTCGCGCACGCCTCGATCACGCGTGCCGCGATCAGCGCGTTCAGCGACGGTGCGAGCGCACAGAGAGCCGAGGCGAACGTGAACGCGAACAGTGAGAAGCAGAAAACGCGACGCCGCCCGAGCAGGTCGGCGAGCTGCCCGCCGCCGACGAGAAACGCGGCGAAGACGATGCTGTAGGCATTCAGCACCCAAGAGACGTTCGAGAGTCCCGAGCCGGAGAAGTGCTCGGCGATGTTCGGAATCGCGATGTTGACGCTGCTCGCGTCGACGAACGCCATCGAGCTGCCGAGCACGGCGACCGCGAGCACGGCTGTCGGCGTCGAGACCCGGCGCAACCGAGAGCGCTGCGCGCTCGCGCCGTCTCGCACGCGCACGGCCATCAGCGGCTCACCCGCCCGGGCGCGGCAGCGCGCCGAGCGGGCAACGCGCTCCGCCCGCCGGAGTCATTTGCTCGATCCTGCTCGATCAGCTTGCGCCCCCAGGCCGACGAGTGTAAGTCAACGGGCGCCGCGCGGCGACCCGATCACGAGCCTCCTACGGCGCGTTCGACGCCGAGTGAGACCGCCCAAGCGAATTGACTTTCCACGGCGTTGCGCTTACCGTCGGCTGCGGAGACAACGAAGGCCGCGCCGGCTCGGATGCCGGCGAGAAGGTCGGCCACAGCTCGTGCGTCGACGTACGAGCTGGCAGAAGGGGGCTGGGCGGATGTCCAACACCGCATCTCGATTGTGGGAATTCTGGCCGTAGCGGCGTGGCTGCTTTGTCGATTTCCTGCGCAGACACAAATGCGCTGCATCGTGCGCGTCCGCGGGGTGCGGTCGCGCCGTTGTGCGCGGGGGAACGCAGATGACGTCGAGTCGCGCTGACGCGCAGTTGCCGCTGCCGCTACCAGGATGGCGCCTGCTGCTAGCCGCCATCCTCGCGTCGGCGACGCTCGGCGCGGTGCTCTGCTCGAGCCTGCCGAGCGAGCGCTCGGCGTTGCCTCCCGCGCCGGCCTCGCAAGGCTCGATCGATCCGGGACCGTTCGGACTGCCCGTGTCGGCAAGAGGCCCGATCTCTGCGGCGATCGGAGCCGAGCAGCCGGTCTACCGCGTAACGAGCTCCGAGCGTGGCTTGCAGTCCATCTCTCCGCCACAGCGGCTGCACAGCGGCTTCGACCGGGCCGGCGTGACGCTGCGCGCCGGCGCGACGACCGTGCATCTGAGCCTGCACGATGCCGGCTTCGGCGCGCCTGCCAGCGTCGCAGCCGTCGCGCCGCGCGCGCAGGGCAATCGTGTGACCTATGCACGTCGCGGCCTGAGCGAGTGGTACGTGAACGGCCCGCTCGGCGTCGAGCAGGGATTCACCGTCGCGCGCCCGCGCTCGCTCTCGCGCGCCGCGAGTACATCGCTAACGCTCGCGCTCGCGATCTCGGGCAACGCGCGCGCGTCGCTCTCGGCGAACGCACGGACGATCGAGCTGCGCGCGGCCGGCGCGCCGGCGTTGCGCTACGGCGGGCTTCGCGCGGCCGACGCGAGCGGGCGCGTGCTACCGGCGCGGCTCGCGCTCGACGGCCACGCGATCGTGGTGCGCGTTGACACCGCCGGCGCGCGCTTTCCGCTGAGCGTCGATCCGTTGATCGAAGGCGAAGCGCCGACGCCGGATGACATGGTCGGCGAAGGCAGGTTCGGCTACAGCATTGCGCTGTCGGCAAACGGCACGACGGCGCTCGTCGGCGCTCCCGGCGACAGCGAATTCGCCGGAGCCGTCTGGGTCTTCACGAGAAACGGCGCGAGCTGGACGCAGCAGGGTTCGAAGCTGACCGCTCCCGAAGCGGCCGGCGAGGAAGCCGAAGCGTGCGCCGGCGAAGCGGGCGAATGCGGGTTCGGCCGCAGCGTCGCGCTCTCGGCGGACGGGAACACGGCGCTGATCGGCGCGCCGCGCGCGAACGCAGCGCACGGCGCGGCTTGGACGTTCACGCGCGCAGGCGGAGCGTGGTCGCAGTTCGGCGAACGGCTCACCGCCGGTGACGCGGCGAAGGGCGGCGGCAGCTTCGGCGCAACCGTCGCGCTCTCGAGCGACGGCGCGACGGCGCTCGTCGGCGCGCCAGGCGACGGAACCGGCCGCGGCGCCGCCTGGGGGTTCTCGCGCTCCACCACGGGCTTCGCCCAGCAAGGCTCCGAGCTGACCGGCGACGGCGAGATCGGCAGTCACTTCGCGCGCAGCCTCGCGCTCTCCGCCGACGGGACGACCGCGTTGGTCGGCTCGCCGGGCGAAGACGCGCAGGCGGGCGCCGCATGGGTGTTCGCTCGCTCGGGCGCCGACTGGGTCGCGCAGGGCGGCAAGCTGACCGGCGGTGCAGAAGAGCTCGGCGAAGGCAACCTCGGTTCCAGCGTCGCGCTGAGCGCCGACGGCGACACCGCGCTCGCGGGCGCGCGTTTCGACGCCGAAGGCGCCGGCGCGGTGTGGGCGTTCACGCGCAGCGGCGCGGAGTGGTCGCAGCAGGGCCCGAAGCTGACCGCCACAGGCGAGGCCGGTGAAGGGCAGTTCGGCTCGAGCGCCGCGCTCACGGCCGACGGCGACACGGCGCTGATCGGCGCACCGCATGACGACACCTCGCTCGGCGCCGCATGGACGTTCGTCAGGAACGAAGGCGTATGGGAGCAGCAGTCTGAGCTGACGAGCGGGCCGCAGGGCGGCAAAGACGGGTTCGGGCGCAGCCTCGCGCTCGCGGGCGACGGCGCGGCGGCGCTGATCGGCGCGGCGCGCGCCGAACACAGGCTCGGCGCAGTCTCCAGCTTCCTCGGCAACTCGCTGCCGCCCGTCGTCACGAGCGTCGACCCGGCGAGCGGTCCGACCACCGGAGGCACGCTCGTGACGATCACCGGCGAAGGCTTCCTCGAAGGCGCGACAGTTCAGATCGGCGCCGTCGCGACATCGGTGCAGATCGTCTCTGAAACGGAGATAACGGCCGTCACCGCGCCCGGCGCGCCGGGCGCGTCCGAAGTTCTCGTCAGCGACGCGAACGGCGACTCGGCGGGCGGCGCCTCATTCACCTACGTCGAACCGCCGCCACCATCGCCCGAAGCGACGACCGAGCTGGTCTCGGGCGAGAACGCCGCGATCCCATCGTCCGGCCCCCCGCCTCGCGGCTCCATCGGCGTGCTGGCGAGCACGGCGAGCGCGCTGCCGCCGCCGAGACTCGGGCGCACCGGCAACATCTTCCGGCTCTCTGGCATCGTGCGCGTGAAACTGCCGGGCTCGTCGCGGTTCACGCTCTTGACGGCCGGCGAGCAGATCCCGTTCGGCAGCATCGTCGACGCCAGGCACGGCAAGGTCTCGGTCACGACCGCTCGTCCCAACGGCAGCCTGCAGACGATGATCTTCTTCGCCGGCGAGTTCAAGCTGACGCAAGCTCGCAACGGGCGCGCGACCTCGACGCTCGTCGGCGGCGACTACGCGAGCTGTCCGACCGCCCGCGAGCGCAGACACCGGCTCGCCGCGGGCGCGGCGCGCGCCAAACGGCCGGTCCGCAAACTCTGGTCAGAAGGGCACGGCAGCTACTCGACGAAGGGCAACTACGCGACCGGCGCCGTGCTCGGCACGCGCTGGCTGACCGCCGACCTGTGCGAAGGCACGTTG
>DATBBG010000047.1:0-19910 GCA_036271095.1 Solirubrobacteraceae bacterium | reverse complement strand
GCGCCGAGCGTGTGTCGGCTTGTCTTGGGCTTCGCTTGCTCGGCTCGAGTCGAATCGAAATGGCGCCGGCGGTTCGCGCCAGACAGCGAGAGCAATCCTGATGCTCGTCGCCTGATCGAGCGCTCCCCCTCAGCCCACATTGCGGACAACTCAGCTGTGACATCATGCCCCGCGGATGATCGGCGGTGGACTCGGCTTCTCGGACTGCTCGAGCCACAGCCGTCCTCCGTACGGCTGCCTCCGACTCGGGGCGAGAGGGATGTGGCGAAGCTGAGCGCGGAGTCGCTCGGCGGGTTTCAACGCAGGCCGGCTCGCGATACGCCCCTCCGGGCTGACATGCGCATTCATGCGGCTGCCGGCGGGGCATTGCCGAGATCGTCGCCCCTAGCGGACAGCTGGGGTGCGGCGAGGTGCCGAACCGTTGCGGACGGGGTACGTTCCGTTCCTCGTGACGTTCCGTCAGCGCCCGGCCCAGACCCGGAGGGAGGTGAGGCCGAGACGAACAGTTCGACACGTCGCCTTCGTCGGGCAAGGCAACGAGGACAGAACTCGATCACGGCGTGCGTTGCGCTCATGCGCAGAACGAGGCCACAGCTACGGCATTCAGATAAGGCATCGCGATCTCCACGTCGAGGTGTGTGGAGCTCCGATCCACAGTGGCCAAAGCGCCGCGCACACAGTTGACAATGTGCCCGCTAGTCCGGCCTCGGCCTTCGGCCCCGGTCGCGTCCTCGTGGCGATGCTGGCGACCCGACCCTCAAGCGAGTCGAGCGACCAGCGGCAGTGTAGAAGCTCATCCACTCCTCACGGCGAATGCCCCGCGATCGGGTAGCCGACTGCTCGATCGCAAGGTCTCTACTCTGCTCCGTCGGCAAGTCGTGTCAACCGCGGGCTTGCAATTGCCGGTGCGATACTCCGCGAAGCTCACCGCGCTCGCGCGATCGCGTCGCGCAGCTTGTCCTTGCCCATCTTCGATCGGCCCGAGATGCTCAGGCTCCGCGCCTCGGCGTCGAGATCCTTGCGCGTCTTTGCTTCTCCTCTGCGCACTTTGTTGGCCTCTTCTACGAGGGCGCTACGCGTCGCCGCCGAGAGATGCTTGAGCCTCTGCTTGCCTTTCGCCGCGGTCTGCGTCTTCTTGACGTTCTTACGCGCGGCCGCTTTCTGTCGTTCGCTGGCCATGCGCTCAAGCCGAGAGCTTCTCGAGGAGCTCTCCTACCTGCTCGCGTCCGAGCTCGCCGGCGAGGGCCTCTCGTGCGGTCTTGGTCATTTTCCGTCCGTCCTTTCAGGTGGGCTTTAGCAGTCCTATGGGCCTACCCACTCAGGCGACGAGCGAAAAACCTGCGCCGGGGACGCCTGTCTTCGGCCGCTCGGCGAAGCGGCGGTCAACAGCAAGCGAGCGCGCGGCCGCTAGGTGCGTCCTGAACGCTAGGGTCACCGCAGCGTCCAGTCCTCGCCAGAGCGAGGCCAGGGTGCGAGCTTCAGCGGTGGGACGCGCGGCAACGTAGGTGCCAAGCGGGACCGCCGTACACAGAATCCGGTGTAGGGAGGGGTCGTGCCTGCTGCAAGCGATTTTCGAGAAAACGGAAGCGGAATGGCAGTCGCCAACACCGGCGCCGGCGAGCAGCGGCGCTCGCCCGATAGCGATCGCGAACCTCCGGCTTTCGACGGAGCGGCGGCGACCGTGCCGCCGAAGGACGACCGAGGTCTCCTGTTGGCCGAGATCTCAAACGCAGTCGTGCGCATCCACAAGCGCGCCTACGGCAAGGGCCCGGTCAAGGCACGCGCGCACCTCACGCGAGATCTCCTGACGGTCGTGCTCGAGGGGCGGCTTCACTCGTGCCGAGCAGACGCTCCATCGGCACGGACACTCCCAGCAGGTCGTCGACTCCCGAATTACGATCGAGCGTGCGATCGAGAACGAGCTTCGCGCCGCGGTCGAGATGATCCTCTATCGCGCCGTTCGCTCGTTGATGAGCGCGCCCGACCCTACGAACGAACTGCAAGTTGAGGTCTTTGTGCTGCGGGCGCAGGGCTCGGAGGAGCTTGGCGCCGCGAATGGGTCGGTGGCCTTCTCGACGGAGACTCGAGAACCCGCAAGCCAAGCCCTAATGGCAAAGGCTCCGAGCTAGCCGCGCCAAGCCGCCGAACGAAGCCGCGCAAGCACAAGTGCCGGCTCGCGCTCACGTTCGACGGCGAGCACAAGCACGGGCGCATCGTGGATGGCCGAGCCGGTCGCAGACGACGGGCTCGGTGTGCGCCCCATGCGTCAAAACGGACCGCAAACGCAATTCTGCGGTCCGTTTGCGGTCCAAATCCCCACGAACAGCCGCGAACACGTGCGAACAGCATCCCGCGAGGCTCAGCGTTTTCGCGGATTTTCGCCCGTGTTGGCCCGTGTTCGTGGTTCGGTAAGGAATCGGGGCGGCCGGATTTGAACCGGCGACCCCCTGCTCCCAAAGCAGGTGCGCTACCAAGCTGCGCCACGCCCCGTGCGTTCGAGTCTACAGCCGCTTTCGCTCGCCTCTACAAGCTCGTGCCCAGCACTACGCCCACTCTTCGCGCGTGCGGCGCATCCAAGCCTGCATGCGCGCACGCAGCACGGCGTCATCGACGGCGAGCGTCAGCACTCCGTGCAGCGGACGCGCGCCCCAGGCGTGGCTCAGTTGCTGCTCGGAGACGCGGCGCGCGCGAATCGAGCGGAGCTCCTCCCCTACTGCCTCGCTCCAGAAGCGCTGCAGCTCCTTGCGACTCTGATCGCGCGCATAGCCAACTGACAACGACGGCGACTTGTCCGTCAGGCGCCAGATCCAGCGGTGCGTCAGGCGCATCACATCCGGATCGGCGTTCGCCAGCGCGACCTTGCGCCGATCGCGCTTGTACCCCTCGGCGATGTAGACGCAAACGAAGTCGCGAAAAGTCGGCTGCAGGGCGAGGTCGTCGTAGCTGTGCAGCGCCGCCTCGTACGCGCCGGCGCGTCGCGGTCGGACAATCGTCGCGCCGCCGACGCGACCTACGCGCGCACCGGTCCGCCCGCGTGCACCGCGCGCAGGCGTCTGTGTTCCCGTCTCGGCCGCCGAACACTCTCCCAGCGGCAGGTCGCGCACCCAGTAGTAGACGGTGCTGCGAGGCAGTGCCAGGCGCTTTGCAAGCTGATCGACGCTGAGCCGCCGGCGCACGCGCATCAAGCGCGCCATCTCTCGTAGGTGTCGCGAATGCGTCATACGAACATATGTTCGCATAGCTCGCATCGCCCTGCGCTCGCCAGCACGGCCCCGAAGTGACGCGCGAGCGCTCTGCCCTCCCCACCCGCTGCTAGCGTCCGCAAGCGTCGATGGCAGACGTCCAACCGCTGCGCGCGCTGCACTACGACCCGGCCGTCGCCGGCCCGCTCGCCGACGTCGTCGCGCCGCCGTATGACGTGATCGACGCCTCGCAGCGCGCCGCGCTGATCGAGCGCTCGCCGTTCAACATCGTCGGCATCGACCTGCCGCAGGGCGAGCCCGACCGCTATGCGGCGGCCGGCGAGCTGCTGGAGAGCTGGCAGCGCGACGGCGCGCTCGTGCGCGACGAGCGCCCGGCGCTGTGGGCGCACGTGCAGGACTACGCCGGACCGGACGGGCAGCGGCGCACTCGTCGCGGCTTCTTCTGCCGCGTGCGCATCGACGGCTATGGCGCCGGCCGCGTGCGCCCGCACGAGCGCACGCATCCCGGTCCGAAGCAGGACCGCCTGCTGCTGACGCGCGCGACGCGCGCGAACATCTCGCCGATCTTCTCGCTCTACTCAGACCCGCACGAGGCTGCATGGAGCGCGCTGGAGCCGTTCACGGCAGCATCGCCCTGGGGAGAGGTCACCGACGCCGAGGAGACCGTGCACCGGATCTGGCGCGTCGAGGACGAGCGCGCGATCGCTGCCGTGCAGGCGGCGACGCGCGACGCCGAGCTGCTGATCGCCGACGGACACCATCGCTACGAGACGATGCAGGCCTACGCCGAAGAGATCGACGCGACCGGGACGGCGCCGAACGACGAGCACCGCTACATCCTGATGTGCCTCGTCGCGCTCGAGGATCCTGGGCTGACGGTGTTCCCGACGCATCGCGTCGTCAACCGCCTCGACGACAGCAAGCGAGCATCGCTCGCGCGCGTGCTCGAGCGCGACTTCGAGACCGAACAGGTGGCGCTCGACCAGCTCGCGCCGGCGCCCGGCGACGGGGCGATGCAGCTCGGCTACATCGCGCGCGAGGACGACCGCCCGCTGCGCCTGACGCTCAAGGATCAAGCGATCGCCGACGCCGCGCTGAGCGGGCACTCCGACGCTTACCGGCACCTCGATACGGGCATCTTGGAGACATTGCTGTTGAAGGACGCGCTTGGCTTGAGCGATGAAGACATCTCGCACTTCAACGGCCTGTTCTATGCACGCGACGCAGCCGAGGCGATCGCGATGGTCCGCGAAGGCGACTACGAAGCGGCCTTCCTGATGCGCCCGACGCCGATCGCGCAGGTTCGCGACGTCGCCGCGGCGGGCGAGAACATGCCGCCGAAGTCGACGTACTTCTTCCCGAAGCTGCTGACCGGGCTGCTGCTCAACCCACTTTCGTAGAGTAGCCCGCGGAGTATCATGTAACTAGGAGTTCTCGAAAGGAGCGAAATGGGTGGAACGGACGGGCTGACGAGGATGAAGGTGACGGCGAGCCGCGACGGCGGCAGCTTCCGCCACCGGGTCTCCTCGCGCGACCACGACATGATCGTCGACGAGCCGCTTGCTGCAGGCGGAGAGGATGCCGGCCCGAGCCCGCAGGAGCTGCTCGCCGTAAGCCTCGCGTCGTGTACGGCGATCACGATGGAGATGTACGCGGCGCGCAAGGGCTGGGACATCGGACACGTCGAGGTCGACGTCGAGTACAGCGCCGCCGAACGCGGCTGCCCGACGAAGTTCGAGCTCGTCACGCGACTGCCCGACGACCTTCCCGAGGACCAGGTCGAGCGCCTGCGCGTGATCGCCGCGAAGTGCCCGGTGCACCGTGCGCTCGAAGGCGAGGTCATGTTCATGGAGCGCATCGAGCGCGTCCACCTGGCCGCCTGAGCCTGGCGGCCAGCCGCTTGTCCTCAGGCGCTCCCGAGTGGAGCTCGGCCCAGCGTCGTTCGCCCGGCGAGCAGACGCTCGCGGCGGTGCTCGTGCCGTTGTATGTCGTCGCTGCGTCCGAGCCGCCGCACGTGGTGCTCACGCGCCGCCGCGCCGACCTGCGCCGGCACGCCGGCGAGATCTCCTTTCCCGGCGGTCGCCGCGATCCCGGTGATCTGGATCTCGCGGCGACGGCGCTGCGCGAGGCGCACGAGGAGATCGGCCTGGCACCGGACGCCGTCGAGCTGATCGGCGAGCTGCCGGCGATCTCGACGTTTGCGACCAATTATCTGATCCATCCGTTCGTCGGCCTGATCGAGCCCGGCCGGCAGTGGCAAGTCTCGCCGCGCGAGGTCGACGTCGTGCTCGAGCTGCCGCTCGCCGCCGTGCAGCAGAGCAGGACGCGCACGGAGATCGAGCGGCGCGGGATCAAGTTCGAGACCGACGCCTACGAGCTCGACGGCAATCTGATCTGGGGCGCGACGTTCAGGATCCTCGCGGACCTGCTCGAGCGCCTGCAGCAGGGCGGCCCGGACGGCCGCCCCGCGCTCGCCGGCTAGCTTCGCCGGCGAGG
The DNA here is from genome assembly GCA_036271095.1 of Solirubrobacteraceae bacterium. GTDB lineage: Bacteria > Actinomycetota > Thermoleophilia > Solirubrobacterales > Solirubrobacteraceae > Palsa-744. The sequence continues at coordinate 14,211 of DATBBG010000047.1, read as the reverse complement.
CATCTCGTCTGCAGAGGCGACTAGCTCTTGGCCGGCTGCGGCACGATCCGGATGTACGGGCGCGGCTCCTTCCAGCCGTCCGGGTACTTCTCTTTCGCTTCGTCATTCGAGACCGAGCCGGCGATGATCACGTCATCGCCGTCTTTCCAGTTGACCGGCGTTGCGACCTTGTGCTTGGCCGTCAGCTGCAGCGAGTCGATCACGCGCAGCACCTCGTCGAAGTTGCGCCCGGTCGTCATCGGGTAGACGAGGATCAGCTTGACCTTCTTGTCGGGGCCGATCACGAAGACGTTGCGCACCGTCTGGTTGTCAGCCGGCGTGCGCGTGCCGGCCTCACCTGAGGTGTCTGCCGGCAGCATCCCGTACAGCTTCGAGACGTTGAAGTCGTCGTCGCTGATGATCGGGTAGTTCGGCGCCGTGCCCTGCGTGTCCTCGATGTCCTTCGCCCACTCGGCGTGGTTGTCGAGCGCGTCGACCGACAGGCCGATGATCTTCGTGTTGCGCTCGTCGAACTTCGGCTTGGCGTTCGCCATGTAGCCGAGCTCGGTCGTGCAGACCGGCGTGAAGTCCTTCGGGTGCGAGAACAGGACTGCCCAGGAGTCGCCGATCCAGTCGTGGAATTTGATGTGGCCCTCGGTCGTCTCGGCCTCGAAATCCGGGGCGACATCGCCCAATTGCAGTGCCATCTATTGGTTCCTTTCTCCGCCGGCTTGCCGGCGCGAACCGTGAACGTGAACGCCGATCTTCGCGCTCTGGCGAATCCTGATCGGCTTTGCAGTAATTAGCTCTCAGGATAGCGGAACGGCGGGGCGTTTCAGCCCTCTGGCGTCCAGCCCGAGAGGCCCGCCCAGGCAGCGTTCGTCGCCGCAGTAGACGGCTCGGCCGGCGTACGCGCAGAGCGTGCCGAGAGCAGCGCGCCGAAGAGCACGGCAGCGCAGCCGAGCAACGCCAGCCACGCCCCCTCGCGCAGCGACAGCGAGAGCACTTCGCCTTCGGGCGTCGGTCGCTCGACCATCCGGTAGACGACACATGCGGCCGCTACGGACGCGAGCAGCGAGAGCAGCGAGCGTCCGCCGTCGGCGAGCGCCGACGGATCGGCGAGCGCGACGAGCGCAACTGCACAGGCCAGACCGCCGAGGACGAGCAGCACGACGTTGATCCTGCTGAGTGCCTGATGCGCGCTGACGGCGAGGAATTCGTGGCCTGCGAGCGCGCTCAAGTCCGCGTGCGAGGAGGCGACGCGCTCCTGCAGCGCGGCGTTGCCGAACTGCGCAGCGAAGCCTTCGCCGGCCTGCTGGGCGAGCGCGAGGCCGTGCGCCGTGAAGCTGACGCCGTACCACGGCAGGAACACGGCGACGACCAGCACGATCGCACCGATCGTCGAGACGAGCGAGCCGTATCGCGGTCGCGAGGCCGTCATTCGTGCATCATCGGATCGTGCGCCGCGCAACTTGACTACGGCGAGGCGGCCTGCGTGCGCGCTGCCTACCGGCGCAGGGCGCTGCCACCCAGCGTGTGCAGGCGACGCTCAGCCGCCACGCTCAGCCGCCACGCTCAGTCGCCGCCGAGCAGCCGCTCGATCGCGCCGGCAGTCTGCGCGACCCGGCCGTCGCGATCGCGCTCGTTCTCGCCTTCGAGCACGGCCGCCGGGATCGCGTTCAGCTGCGTCATCCGCCTGACGATCTCTGCGCCCTCGCCGAGCAGCTCGGCGGGCACGCGACCGCTCGGCCTCGCGTCATAGACGAAGCCGCGCACGGTCGTGTCGATCGCCTGCGAGAGGAAGAACTCCAGCCGCGAGCAGTGAAGATCGGCCAGCTGCTCGGGGTCGCCGTGCGCGCCGGCAAGCATCCAGCACGCGATCGTCACGTGGTCGAGCGCGCCGCGCATCGTCGCGAGCCGGTCGGGCGTGCCGATCCAGCACTCAGCGCCGCTGCGCTCGATCTCGGCGCGACCGCGCTCCTCGCGCGTCGTGATCCGCACGGCGTGTCCGTCGCCAACCATCCGCGCCGCGAGCTCGCGGCCGGGACAGCCGCCGCCGACGATCAGGATGCGCGCCACGGCGCGCCATCTTAGGGAGCGGCGTCGCCTATGATCGCCGCCGGGCCTCGGCGAGGAGCTCTCGCCGCCAAACGACGGCGCCTGCCGTGCGAGGATTGAGACAGATGAGCGTAAACGAGTCAGATAAGCCGACGACGGACGACGTCGTGACGATGGACAAGATCGTCGCGCTGTGCAAGCGGCGCGGCTTCGTCTTCCCCTCCTCTGAGATCTACGGCGGCGTCGGCTCGACATACGACTTCGGCCACTACGGCGTGCTGCTGAAGAGCAACGTCAAGAACGAGTGGTGGCGCGCGATGATCACCGAGCGCGACGACATCGTCGCGATCGACTCGGCGATCCTGCAGCACCCGCGCGTGTGGGAGGCCTCGGGCCACCTCGAAGGCTTCACCGACCCGCTCGTCGACTGCAAGACGTGCGGCAAGCGTTACCGCGCCGACCACCTGCAGGAGCTCGAGTGCGGACGCAAACCGTCGAAGCACCCCGGCGAAGCCGACGAGTGCGACCTGACCGAGGCGCGCGACTTCAACTTGATGTTCGAGACGACCGTCGGGCCGGTCAAGGAGTCGGGCTCGGTCGCCTACCTGCGCCCGGAGACGGCGCAAGGGATCTTCATCAACTTCAAGAACGTGCTGCAGTTCTCGCGCAAGAAGCCGCCGTTCGGCATCGCGCAGGTCGGCAAGTCGTTTCGCAACGAGATCACGCCCGGCAACTTCATCTTCCGCACGCGCGAGTTCGAGCAGATGGAGATGGAGTTCTTCGTGCCGCCGGCCGACGCGCAGCAGTGGTTCGAGCACTGGCTGACCGAGCGCGAGCACTGGTACACGAGCCTCGGCATCCGCCCCGATCACCTGCGCCTGCGCGCGCACGACGCCGAGGAGCTCTCGCACTACTCCTCGGGCACGAGCGACGTCGAATACCTCTTCCCGATCGGCTGGTCGGAGCTCGAGGGGATCGCCAACCGCGGCGACTTCGACCTCTCACGCCACGCCGAGTTCTCCGGCGAGAAGCTCGAGTACTTCGACCAGGCCACCGGCGAGCGCTACGTGCCGCACGTGATCGAGCCGGCCGCCGGCGCCGACCGCGCGACGCTCGCCTTCCTCGTCGACGCCTACGACGAGGAAGTCGTGACCGGCGATGGCGGCGGCGCCGGCGAGGTCAGGACTGTCTTGCGGCTGCATCCGCGCTTGGCTCCGGTCAAGGCCGCAGTGCTGCCATTGCTCAAGAAGGACGGCCAGCCGGAGCTGGCTCATGAGGTGCACCGTGCAGTGCGCGCCGTAGTTCAGGCTGAGTACGACGACGGTGGCTCGATCGGCAAGCGCTATCGGCGGCACGACGAGATCGGCACGCCGTTCTGCTTGACGATCGACCATCAAAGCCTTGGGGATCGAACTGTGACGCTGCGTGATCGCGACTCGCTTGCACAGGAGCGCGTTCCGATCGAGGGGATCGCAGACGAGATCGAGCGGCGCGTGAGCGCGCCGTGGAAAACACCAAAGCTGGGCTGAGGCCGAACGCCGCGCCCGAGGAGGAGAGAGATGGACTTCGAACTGAGTGACGAGCAGCGCCTGATCAGGGACACCGCGCGCGAGTTCACCGACAAAGAGATCGTGCTGCAGTCGCGCGAAAACGCGCGCAACCACCACTTCGACCTGGAGCTGGTCAAAAAGATCGCCGCGCAGGGCTACCTCGGCGCGATCGTGCCGCCGGAGTACGGCGGAGCGGGACTCGACTACCTCTCCTACGGACTGATCGTCGAGCAGATCGGCCGCGGCGACTCGGCCATTCGCACGGTCATCTCGGTGCAGACATCGCTCGTCTGCTCGGGCATCCTCAAATGGGGCACCGAGGAGCAGAAGAACAAGTACCTGCCGAAGCTGTGCTCGGGCGAGTGGCTTGGCTGCTTCTGGCTGACCGAGCCCGACACCGGCTCAGACGCGGCCAACCAGAAGACGCGTGCGAAGAAGACCGACGGCGGCTGGCTGATCAACGGCGCGAAGATGTGGATCTCGATGGCCAACTACGCGAAGGTCGCGCTGATCTTCGCCCAGACCGACCCTGAGCTCGGCCACAAGGGCCTTGCGTGCTTCATCGTCGACACCGACCAGCCGGGCTTCAAGACGCAGACGATCGAGCACAAGATGGGACTGCACGCCTCCGACACCGCGTCGATCTCACTCGAAGACGTCGAGGTCTCCGACGAGGACGTACTCGGCGAGGTCGGCCAGGGCTTCAAAGTCGCGATGTCGAATCTCGACTCCGGCCGCTACTCGGTCGCGGCCGGCTGCGTCGGCATCTGCCAGGGCTGTGTCGATGAGTCGGTCAGCTACGCCAAGGAGCGCGAACAGTTCGGCCGCCCGATCGCGAGCTTCCAGCTCGTGCAGGCGATGATCGCCGACATGACCGTCAAGACCGAGGCCTCGCGAATGCTCGTCTGGCGTGCAGGCTGGCTGAAGGACCAGGGCCGGCCGAACACGCTCGAGACGTCGATCGCGAAGCTTCACGCGACCGAGTCCTCGCTGGAGTGCGCCAACATGGCGATCCAAGTTCACGGCGGCGCCGGCTATGTCGACGACCACCCGGTCGAGCGCTACTTCCGCGACGCGCGCGTGACGACGCTCTACGAGGGCACCTCGCAGATCCAGAAACTGATCATCGGTCGCGAAATGACCGGCATCGGCGCGATGGTCCCCGCCTGAGCGCGGCCGGAGCTTCGCGATGACATCGACCGGACAGGGCGGAAACGAAGAGGCCGCCGGCGCGGCCGCGCCGGCGGGCGTGATCGGCGTGCTCGGCGCCGGCACGATGGGCTCCGGCATCGCGCAGCTCGCCGCGCGCTCGGGCGCACGCACGCTGCTGCACGACCCGATGCCCGAGGCGTTGCAGAAGGGCCTGCAGCGAGCACGCGACGGCCTCGGCAAAGAAGCCGCGAAGGGCAAGCTGAGCGAGGCCGAGGCCGAGGCGGCGAGCTCGCGTTTGGAGGCAGTCGAGGACATCGCCGAGCTGGCGCCGTGTGAGCTCGTGATCGAGGCCGCACCTGAGCGAATCGAGCTGAAGCACGCGATCTACGCACAGCTCTCTGAGGTCGTCGGCGAGCAGTGCGTGCTCGCGAGCAACACCTCCTCGCTGCTCGTCACCGCGATCGCGCCGGCCGCGTCACATCCGGAGCGCGTCGTCGGCATGCACTTCTTCAACCCAGCGCCGCTGATGAAGCTGCTCGAGGTCGTCGCCGGCGAGCAGTCCTCGCCGCGCGCGCTCGCGATCGCCGACGCGACCGGCGCGGCGATGGGCAAGCGCGTGATTCGCGCCAGCGATGGGCCTGGCTTCCTCGTCAATCGCTGCAACCGTCCGTTCGGCCTGGAGGCGCTGCGCCTGCTGCAGGAGCGCATCGCGGACGTCGAGACAATCGATCGGATCTGCCGGATGCAGGGCGGCTTTCGGATGGGGCCGTTCGAGCTGATGGACCTCGTCGGCGTCGACGTCGGCTTCGAGATCTCAAAGAGCTTCTACGAGCAGAGCTTCGGCGAGCCGCGCTGGCGCCCTTCGCCGATCGCAGCGCGCTACGTCGCGGCAGGACTGCACGGACGCAAGAGCGGGCGTGGTTACTACACATACCCACAGCAGTCCGAAGGATCAAGAACGTCACACCGCGAGCCAGACGTTGAGCCACCGGCGCCGACGGCACCACAGGCTGACGATCGCGTCGCGGTGATCACCGGCGACAGCGTGCTGGCCGAGGAGCTGCGCCACTACGCCTCGCAAGCCGGCTACGAAGTCCGCTCGCCCGACGACCCGATCGGCGAGCTGCCGCCGGCGCTGAGCATCGAGTGCGACCGCGCCGTCGGCGACACGACGGCTCGCGAGCTGGCCGCCGCGCACGCGCCCGCCGACGAGCGCGCGACGAGCGGCGGCGCGCATATCGTCCTTTGCCAACGCGGCTCGCTCGGCGCGCTCGACCCCGGCGGCAACGCCGTCGGCTTCCACATGCTCGCACCGTTCGAGAGCGCCAAGCTCGTCGAGCTGACGCGCAGCGACAGCTCATCGCCCCAGACCGCCGCGCGCGCCGAGCGCTTCTTCGAGTCGCTCGGCAAGCACGTCGCGTGGGTCGGCGACGCGCCCGGCCTCGTGCTCGGGCGGATCGTCTGTCAGGTGATCAACGAGTGCGCCTTCGCCTACGGCGAGCGCGTCGGCAGCGCAAGCGACATCGACACCGGCATGACGCTCGGCCTCAGCTACCCGCGCGGGCCGCTTGCGTGGGCTGACACGATTGGGCTGGACAACGTGCTCGCGCTGCTTGAAGCGCTCAGTGACGAGTATCGGGAGGAGCGGTATCGGCCGGCGCCGGCGTTGCGGCGGCTCGTCACCGCCGGCAAGCTTGGGCGTGAGACGGGCAGCGGGTTCTTCGAGTACGACGTCGAGACTTAGAGCACTAGAGATTTGATGCCGTGGGACGTGCATATGACACGTGAAGCTCATCGCTAAACGCGTAAGCCCAGCCGACCGGACCAGCACAATGCTCGATCATGCACAGAGAACTCGTCATTCACTTGGCTGGCAGCGACCATGCCGCTCTCTACGCGCTAGTTGGCGCTCTCGGCGGCGTGATCGTCGGCTCGGTCTTCTCGTACCTCTTGCAGCGCGCGAAGATCGGGGCCGATACAGAGCAGCTGACGCAACGCCTCGAACACGACACTGAGCAACGTGAACTACAAGCCATACGACAGGTACTAGACGACGCAGGTGAGGCCCTGGCGAAAGGCCGCGTCAACATCTCACGTATTGCCAATCTCTGGCGACAGGGCCTTGAGCCGGATGACCCTAACAAGCTTGACGCCGAAGCGGAGCAACGCACGCTAGGCCATCTGGCGGAAAGCTCCTTGCACCGCCTTCGGCTTCGCTTGCCAGAAGACGATGCCGTAGGCGAACGCCTTGACGAGGCAATCGACAAGCTCATCTCCGTCGCAGCATTCATGATCAAATCCGCGCAGCAAGATAATTTCCAAGATCATGCGGACACGCTCGTGTCACTTGGTGACGAGTACGAAGCTGCGGTGAAGCGCTTTCTAGCCACAGCCCAAAAGCGCTACGGCATACAGAGGAGACAGCCCGCAACAGAAGCTGAGTGAGCCATCTGACCATCTAGACGGTCGATGGCCAAGCCTCGCAAGGACGCAGGGAGCGTGGCGTGCGAGAGCACTCGAGCGACCGAGGACGCCGCGAGGCGCCGTTCAGCGGCCGTCTAGAGCGCGTCGACTGGCTGCACAGCCGGAGTAGCCCACTGCGCCTCCGCCAGATCCCCCTCGGGCATCCCCTCGGGAGTCTTCACCTCCGGCGTATCGCGCAAGTACCACTCAGCATCCAGCGCCGCCTCACAACCTGAAGCCGCCGCCGTGATCGCCTGCCGATACGTGTGGTCGACGAGGTCGCCGGCGGCGAACACGCCAGGCCGGTTCGTGCGCGTCGAGTTGCCGTCGGTCTTGACGTAGCCGTTCTCGTCGACGTCGATCTGGCCGGCGACGACGCCCGACTGCGGCTCGTGGCCGATCGCGACGAAGGCGCCGGTGACGAGCAGGTCGCGCTTCTCGCCCGTCTCGGTGTTCCTCAAGCAGGCGTGCCCGAGCGCGCCGTTCTCGCCGGGCTCGAAGCGATCGACCGTGTAGGGCGTCAGCAGCTCGATGTTCTCCTGAGAGCGAGCGCGCTCGAGCATGATCTTCGAGGCGCGGAAGTCGGCGCGGCGATGCACGACGGTCACGTTCGCAGCGAACTTGGCGAGGAAGATCGCCTCCTCCATCGCCGAGTCGCCGCCGCCGACGATCAGCGTCGAGGCGCCGCCGAAGAAGGCTGCGTCGCAGGTCGCGCAGTAGCTGACGCCGCGTCCGGCCAGCTCCTCCTCGCCGGGCACGCTCAGCTTCTTGTGCTGCGCGCCCATCGCGAGCACGACCGTGCGCGTGCGGTACTCGTTGTCTCCGACCCAGACGCTGTGCAGACCGCCCGGCTCGCTTGCGAGCTCGACGCGATCGACGTCCTCGGTCTCCAGGCGTGCGCCGAAGCGCTCGGCCTGGTCGCGGAACTTCTGCATGATCTCCGGGCCCATGATGCCCTCGGGAAAGCCGGGGAAGTTCTCGACGTCGGTCGTCTGCTGCAGCAGGCCGCCCCAGGCGAAGCCCTCGAACACGAGCGGGCTGAGATTCGCTCGCGCGGTGTACAGCGCCGCCGTGTAGCCGGCGGGCCCGCTGCCAACGATGATTACGTTCTCGACGTCGCTCATCTCATCTCCCATCGACACTTCACAAAGTAAAGTATAGCGCCGCTACCGGGCTTTGTCACCCGGCTCTGACCGCGCCGGCCGCTTCGACCGAGCCTTCTCGTGCCGCCGCTGCATCCGTCGACTCGTCCTCCTCTTCGCGCCAGTGCGCAACCTTGCGCCGCAGCTGGAAGTAGGCGATCGCTCCGGGCAGCGTCGGCAGCCAGAACGAGATCGCACGATAGGAGATCACGGCGAGCACGGCGAGGTTGAAGTCGACGCCGAACGCCGCGAACGCGCCGATCATGCCGCCTTCGACGCCGCCGAGGCCTCCCGGCAGCGGCAGCAGGTTGCCGAGTGTGCCGACGAAGTAGGCCATCCAGATGACCGTGAACGGCGGTGCCGAGCCGAACGCGTGGAACATCGCCCACAGCACGCTGATGTCAAAGCCCCACCACGCGATCGCGCCGAGCAGCCCCGGGTCGCGCGAGCGGATCAGGCTGATCGCCGTGCGCACGCCGCTGGCGGCCAGCGCCGGCACGGTCGCGCCGCGCGCGAGCCAGTGCGCGACCCGTCCCGAGCCGGCCGCGCGCTTCTCCAGACGCCGCTCGACGTCGCCGGGAAGCGTCGCGACGCCGGCGGCGATAGCGAACAGCAGCGCCGCGACGATCGCCGGCACCCACGTGATCGCAAACGAGCCGCCGCCCGGAAACAGGCCCGAGCCGAGACCGATGCCGTCGATCAGCAGCGAGCCGGCGTAGACGACGTAGAGCAGCACGAGGAAAGCGACCATGCGGCAGGCGACGAGCCGGCGCTCCATGCCCGAGCGCCGCAGCGCCCACGCCGTCAGCGCGACGCCGCCGGCTCCGGCGGCGGCGAACAGTCGCGTCGCGGCGAGGCCGGCCATCGTGATGTCGTAGCTCTCCGTCCAGCCGATCCGCTTCGAGCCGCGCACGAAGACGGCGCGAAAGAGGAAGACGTAGCCGGCGAACGAGAGCATCTCGAGCACGACGCCGATCGCGATCCACCAGCTGTCGCCGCCCTCGATCCGGTGAACAGTGTTGCCGACGTTCGTCAGCTTCGGCAGGACGAAGTAGAAGAAGGCGATGATCGTCAGCACGAACAGCGCCGCGCCGATCGCGCGCCGGCGCGTCAGCACTACGCGCGGCATCTCCTCTTCGTGCGAGCCGCCGCCGCTCCCGGCAGGAGCGGCTTGCGTCACCTGCGGCTCGCTGAGCTCTGAGCTCACGCCGCCGCTCGGGCTCCTTCGTGCGCGACCGCCTCGAGCGAGCCGAGCGCGCGCGTCACGCGCGCAGCGAATGGCGCGGCGTGCGGCGCCAGGCGCCGAACGGCGCCCGTCAACGCTGCGCCGGCGAGCAGGTCGATCGCGTAGTGCTCGCCGAGATAGACCAGTGCAAAGCCGAGCGTGATTAGGTAGGCGAATCCGAGCGCGCCCGGCAGCACTCCGACCTCTGCGAGCAGAAGCGCCGCCATCAGGGATGTAGCGAAGTGAAGCGAGGGCATTGCAGCAAGAGGATTGCCTCCGAGGACACTGTAGAGCGGGCCCCAGTTGTCACGCCAGAAATGCTCGCCGTACTCGGCCATCATCCGCCGCACGGCGTGCTCGCCGACGGCGCTGCGCGTCGTCGGCACGCCGCCCTCGCGTTCGGTCTCGTCGGCCTCGGCGTACCACGGCGGCGCAGTCGGAACGAGCCAGTAGAAGACGGCGCCCGTGTCGAACACGGCGTACGTCAGCGCCGCGCCTCGCGCGAAGCGCTCGGGGTGGCGCAGCAGCAGAAAGGCGACCGTGCCGTGCGGCACCGCAAACCAGACCCAGTGCGCCCACACCAGCACGCGATCGAGCGCGCGCCATTCGGCGCCGTCGTCGCCGACTCGCGCGAGCGCGCGCTGCAGGCGCACCGTCGGCAGCTGACCGAAGCCGAGCACACGGTCGACCGCGATCGGATAGTCGAAGTGCGTGCGCCGCTGCTGCGCCTGCGGGTCGTCGTGCGGCGTCTTGTAAGCCGCTAGATAGGCCCACATCTGCAACCCGCAGACGGCGACGTCGCGCGTACGCGAACGCGGCATCGCGACGCTGAGACCGAGCGGCGCAGCGAACGCGAGCGTCTGCAGCGCAAGCCGCGGCGCCTGCACGCGCTTGCGCACCAGCGGCGCAGCGAGACCTGCCGCGACCACCGCCCAAGCGGTTGCCCTGATCGCGCTCGAGCGCCGCACCGCGACGAGTATATGACCGGGCGCGACGCCTCCGCCGGCCGGCGCCGGCCGCCTCGCGCGAGCCGCCTGAGCGTCCAGCAGACGCCCAACTCGGCTCTCACGTGTGGAATCATCGCTGCAACGAGTCTGCTCTCGGGGTGAGGTCAAGCATGCGCTTCTCTACAAAGCACGGGCTCAGCAGGTCGACGCTCGCCGTCGGCCTCGCCGTCATCGTGACATTCGCGACCGGTGCGAGCGCGCTCGCCGCCGGCTCCGGCGCCGCCGGCGCTTCGAGCCCGTTGCGCTCGACGCTCTCGAGCAGCACCGAAGCGGCATCCTCGGCGATCTCGATCGAAATCCCGCACGTCATCGGCATCAAAGTCGAAACGCCCGCGCTCAATGTCGAAGCGCCGGAACTGCCCAAGGTCGAAGTGCCCGGAGTGCTGAAAGTCGAAGCGAAATCCGCCCCCAGCGGTGAAGCCCCTTCGCTCGCGAAAGTCGAAGTCTCGACGCCGGCGCCTACGGCGTCCGTGCCCGAAGCCTCGACGCCGCCCGTGACCGGCACGACGACGACGAAAGCCGTCAAAGCGCCGAAAGCCGCGGAAGCGTCCGGCCAGCCGACGGGCTCACCGACGGCGACGACAGCGACAGTCGCCGGCGCGAGCGCGAGCGGCGCGAGCGCGCCGTCGACGGGCGCGTCGGGCACGCCGACGTCACACGCGACGCGCTCGTCCGGCACACGCAGCCCGACTCGCGCCGACCGACACGCGGCGGCGGACAGGCGCTCGAACGGCACTGCAGCGCAAGCGGGCCTCGTGACGAGCACGAGCAAGACGCCGGCGTCGAAGCCGGTCGCCTCGGCCGGCGCTGCACTGACGCGCGACGCATCGCGTCGCCCCTCTTCGAGCGATCCGCTGAGCTCACTCGGTCGCCAACTGCCGCTGCCGCTGCCGGTTCCAGACTGGAGCAAGCCGATCATCCTGCTGCTGCTCCTGCTCGCGATCGGCTTCGCCGTGCGCTCGCAGCTGGCGGCACGACGCGCGCGCAGGCTCGAACGCCAGCACGGAACGCTGCAGCGCGATCTCGACGTGATGCAGGCGGCGCTCGTGCCAGTGATCCCCGAGCGCCTCGGAGCGCTCTCGGTCTCCGTCGCCTACCGGCCCGCCGACGGGCCGGCTGCCGGCGGCGACTTCTACGACCTGATCGCGCTCGACTCGGACAAGGTCGCGATCGTGCTCGGCGACGTCGTCGGCCACGGGCGCGGCGCGCTCGAGCGCTCCGCGCTGACGCGCTACACGTTGCGCGCCTACCTGCAGGCCGGCCTGGAGCCGCGCGCCGTGCTCGCGCTCGCAAGCTCGGTGCTGACGGAGCCCGGCGAGAAGCAGTTCGCGACGGTCGTCGTCGGCATTCACGACGGCGCCAGCGGCCGGCTGACCTACGCGAGCGCAGGCCATCCGCCGCCGATCTCTGTCGGCTTCGAGACGCGCGAGCCGCTGACGGTCTGCTCCTCGGCGCCGCTCTGCTGCGACCTGCCGACCGGCCGCCGCCAGACGACGATCTCGATCCCGACAGGCGGGCGCATGTGCTTCTTCAGCGACGGCCTGCTCGAGGCGCGCATCGGCGACGACCTGCTCGGCCGCGAGCGCTTGAGCGAGCTCGCTCGAGAGGCCGGCGCGCCGCCGACTGCCGCCGCGCTGCTGGAGCGTGTCAGCGCCGTCGCGCAGACGGCGCGCGACGACATGGTCGCGTGCGTGATCTCGCCGGCCGCTCGCGCGCCGATCGCCGACGGCACCGTCGAGGAGCTCGAAGTCGACCGCGAAGCGCTGCAGGAAGCGCGCGTCGCGCGTTTCCTGCAGGCGTGCGGCCTCACCGGCGCCGCCGCCGCGTCGCTGCTCGCGGATGCGACGAGGCTCGTCGCTGCCGACGGCACGGCGCTGCTGCGGATCGAGCTTGCAAGCGACGGCGGGGCTCAGGCGACGGCGCGAGCGGGACTGTCCGTTCCCGACTGGGCGTCAGTCGCTCCGGCCACGTCCGAGCTCGGCGCAGGCGCGCTCGCGCTGCCGGCCGAGCGCTGACGCCGCGCTGCCGGCCGAAGCCATGCCTCCGGCTCAGTGCGCGGCGCCGCGCGCGAGCGCGTGAGCGCGTGCTGCCTGCACCAAGCCGTCGATCACCGGGCTCGTCGGGTCCGCCTCGGGGTGCCACTGCACGCCGAGCACGAAGCTCCGCTCGGGCAGCTCGACGGCCTCGACGAGCTCGTCGAACGGCGCTCGCGCGCCGACGCGCAGCCCCTCGCCGAGGCGGTCGACGCCCTGATGGTGATGTGACTTCGTGCCGTGCAGGCCGGCGCCGATCACGCTCATCGCAAGCGTTCCGTCGAGCACTTCGACGTCGTGTTCGGAGCCGTCGAACGTGCCGATCACGCGGCGATGCTGCTCGTGTCCGAAGTGCTCGGGCAGATGCTGGTTGAGCGTGCCGCCGAGCGCGACGTTGATCAGCTGCATGCCGCGGCAGATCCCGAGCACGGGCAGGTCGCGCTCGATCGCCGCGCGCGTCAGCGCGATCTCGAAGGCGTCGCGCTCGGGCACCGCGTCCTGCGTCTCGACGTGCGGCGGCTGGCCGTAGCTGGCCGGGTCGATGTCGGCGCCGCCGGCGAGCAGAAGACCGTCGAGCAGCTCGAGCGCTTCGTCGGGGCGCTCGACGAGCGCGGGGTCGGGCGGCAGCATCACGGCGAGCCCGCCGGCGCGGTGGACCTCTTCGATGTAGTTCAACGGAAGGATCACGGCCTGCTGATCCCACACGCTCCAGCGCGCGCGTTCGAGCGCGGTGCACAGTCCGATCACGGGTCGCTGCATCGAGCACACCATAGGATCAAGCGCACGTCGACGGGCGCGCGCGGCGCCGCCGACGCCGATCGAGCCGCGCGACGGAGGAGAGCGATGAACGAGCAGAACGGCGAACTGCAGACGGTCAACGTGCGCCACGGCGACGGCGTCGCGACGATCGAGCTCAACCGCCCGCAGGCGTTGAACGCGTGGAACGCGCAGCTCGGCGCCGATCTGCTCGCGGCACTGCGCGCCGCCGAGCAGGACGAGAGCGTGCGCGCCGTCATCGTCACCGGCGCCGGCCGCGCGTTCTCCTCGGGCGCCGACCTGAAGGACGTCAGCGGCGGCGAGACGACGCCCGACGGGCGGCCGGACGTCTACAAGACGCTGACCGAGCGCTACCACCCGATCATGCAGGCGATTCGCGAGATGGGAAAGCCGGTGCTCGCGAGCGTCAACGGCCCGGCCGTCGGCATCGGCTGCTCGCTGGCGCTCTGCTGCGACTTGATCCTGGCCGCCGAGAGCGCCTACTTCCTGCTGGCGTTCGTCAACATCGGGCTCGTGCCCGACGGCGGCTCCTCGCTGTTCGTGCCGACGCGCGTCGGCATGGCGCGCGCTACCGAGCTGTCGATGCTCGGCGAGCGCCTGCCCGCGCCGAAGGCGCTCGACTGGGGGCTGATCAACCGCGTCGTGCCAGACGACGAGCTCGCCACGCAGACGACTGCGCTCGCCGCGCGGCTCGCCGCCGGGCCGACGCGCTCCTACGCCGGCACCAAGCGACAGCTCAACAACTGGCTCTATGCGCGCATGCGCGAGCAGCTCGATCTCGAGGCGAGAATCCAGCAGGAGATGGCCGGCAGCGACGACTTCCTC
>DATBBG010000046.1:0-6641 GCA_036271095.1 Solirubrobacteraceae bacterium | reverse complement strand
TCTGGCAAGGACGCAGGGAGCGTGGCGTGCTCTGCACGCAAGCGACCGAGGACGCCGCCAGAGGCGTCGAGGCGCCGTCTCGATGAAGATGCGGCAAAGCTTCGCCGACTGGGAGCAGGCGTTCGTCAAAGAGATCTCACTCGACCGCCACCGGCGCGACTCGCTGCGCCGCGCCGCCGAGAAGCGCACGCTCAAGCGCGAGGTCGAGCGCCGTCACAAGCGCGGATCGGTGCGCTTCGCGCTGCTCGTGCTGACGTTGATCGTGACCGCCGTGATCGTCACGGTCGTGATGTTCCGAACGCTCTACCTGCTGCTCGGCTGATAGCGCTCGAGCCCCCCTCGCAGCGTCGCCGCGAAGCGTTCGACAAGAGGTGAAGCTAGCTGGCCTCGCCGAGATCGCCGAGCGCCTCGTTGACCTCGGCGCGAGCCGACTCCTCGACGGTCGCGCCATCCTCGACGACGCCGTCTTCGCGGTGGATCTCGAGATAGATCTCCTTGCGAAAAACCGGAATCTCCTGCGGCGCCTGGATGCCGATTCGCACCTTCTCGCCCATAACCGAGAGCACCGAGACCTCAACGTCATCGCCGATCATGATGCTCTGGTTGGACTTGCGCGTCAGAACCAGCATTCGGTGCACCTTCCTGTTGGCCGCTCATCCGACGCAACCCCCGCTCGTCGGTGCGGCAAGCATAGTCCGAGCGCCGGGGGAAAGCGAACCTGGTGCGGCGCTTTCGAGAACCGGACTTCACAGCGGCGCATTGCGCTAGTCTCCCGGACCGTCGATGCCTCGTAAGTCTCTGCGACCGAACCTCAACCAGATCCGTGCCTGGGTGCGCCAGGGCCGTACTGACGCCTGGGTTGCTCACCAGCTCGAGGTCAGCGTGCGCGAGATCGAACAGTTCAAGCGTCAGAACGAGCTCGTCGAGGAGGACACCGGCGAGGGCGGCACGACGGCGGCCGAGTATCCCGACGAGATCGACCTGCGCGCCGAGGACGACGCGCTGATCGCCGCCGAGCTCGAGGCCGCCGAGGTCGAGGCTGAGCGGGCCAAGGCAGAGGCGAAGGAGAAAGCCGAACAGGAACCTGACGAGGACGACGAGGAGGCGCCGCCGGCGCGCGCTCGTCGCCGCCGCGGTGGGCGCGGACGTCGCGTGCTCGGCTCGCGCTCCGCGAACGCCTCAGGCCCGCTCGAGGGGACGTTCGATCACGGCGAGGAGGGCTACGGACTGTGGCTCGACCCGGCGATCCAGGACAACCCGATCTACGCCGAGCACTGGGCCGGGCACCGCCCTGTCGAGGTTGCAGTCGAAGAGGACTGCATCGTCATTCGCCGCAGCAGCGACGACGACTAGCTAGCTGCGTTCGGCGATCTCGCGACGTCCGCCGGCGTAGTCGGAGGCCTCGCGCAGATAGCGTCTGAACGCCGCATCGGCGACAACTGCCGCGTCCCACGCCCACGGCTCCTCCGGAGCTACTTTCATCGCGACCTGCTGGCACCAGGAGGTGCCGCGGTCGTAGAGCTCGACGAGCTCGTCCGAGGAGAAGCGCCCGCCCAAGCGACGGCGCAGCTCAGCGACGAGCGCTTCGGTCACGCGCTCGCTCGCGCGGCGGCGCTCTGCAGGCTGCGCGCGCAGCCGTCGCTCACCCTGCTGCCACTGGTAGTTGGCGTTCTCGAACGACACCGCGCCGAGGCTAGCGCAGCCGCGCCGGCCGATAGCGGCTCAGTTCGACGGCAGGCCGCTGACGACGTACTGGCGCTCGTTTGACTTCTTCATGCCGAGCTGGCGCGCCTCGGCTTCGACCGTGTTCTGGCGGCCGAGCGCTTCGTGCTGGCGCGCGAGCGTGCGGTGTTCGCGTTCGAGCGAAGCGACGGTCGCCTTGTCGTGGCGCGACTGCCCCCACGTCGAGTACATGTGCAAGCCGGCGCTCAAGTACAGGTACAGCAGCGCTGCGAGCACGAACAGCATCGCCATCCGCCCGAGCCGATCCCAGCGTACGCGCGGCATCGCGCCGGCACGTGCAGCTGCAGGCGCTCGGCGCGCACCGGTGCTCGAACCGCCGGCATCGCGAGAAGCGCGCGAGCCGCTCGTGCGCTTGCTCGAGCTGCGTCCGGTGCCTGCTCGGTCTACATATGCTGCTGGCATCCAGACCGCATTCGCGGCCGCCGCGCGAGCTCCTGCCGGCGTCAGCGAAAGACCGAGCGACCGGGGAACTGCGCGTCGGCGCCCAGCTGCTCCTCGATCCGCAGCAGCTGGTTGTACTTCGCGACGCGATCCGAGCGCGACGGCGCGCCGGCCTTGATCTGCCCGCAGCCGGTCGCAACGGCTAGGTCGGCGATCGTCACGTCCTCGGTCTCGCCCGAGCGGTGGCTCATCACGGCGCTGTAGCCGGCCTCGCGCGCGAGCGCGATCGCCGCGAGCGTCTCGCTCAACGTGCCGATCTGGTTGACCTTCAGCAGGATCGAGTTCGCCACGCCGGCGTCGATCCCGCGCTTCAGGCGCTCGGTGTTGGTGACGAACAGGTCATCGCCGACGAGCTGCACGTCGGCGCCGATGCGATCGGTCAGCGTCTTCCAGCCGCTCCAATCCTCCTCGTCCATGCCGTCCTCGATCGAGACGATCGGGTAGCGCGCGACGAGGTCGGCCCAGTAGGAGGAGAGCTCGCTGGCACTGAGCGTGCGGCCCTCGTGCTCGAGCACGTAGGCGCCATCGCTGTAGAGCTCGCTCGCGGCCGGGTCGAGCGCGATCGCGACGTCCTCGCCCGGCCGGTAGCCGGCCGCTTCGATCCCGGCGACGAGCATCTTCAGCGCGTCCTCGTTCGACGTAAGGTCCGGCGCAAAGCCGCCCTCGTCTCCGACCGCCGTGCTCAATCCGCGCTCGTGCAGCGTGCGCTTGAGCGCATGGAAGACCTCGGCGCCCATACGCAGGCACTCCGAGAAGCTCGGCGCGCCGCACGGCACGATCATGAACTCCTGGAAGTCAACTTTGTTGTCGGCGTGCGCGCCGCCGTTGAGCACGTTCATCATCGGCACCGGCAGCACGCGCGCCTGCTCGCCGCCGAGGTAGCGCCACAGCGCAAGCCCCTCCTCGGCCGCCTGCGCGTGTGCCGTGGCGAGCGAGACGCCGAGGATCGCGTTCGCGCCCAGGCGCGACTTGTTCGGCGTGCCGTCGAGTGCGATCAGCGCATCGTCGAGACCCTGCTGGTCAGCCGCGTCGAGACTGCGCACGGCCTCTGCGATCTCGCCGTCGACGTTCGCCACGGCGCGCCTGACGCCCTTGCCTCCCCACGCCTCGCCGCCGTCGCGCAGCTCGGTCGCCTCGAACTCGCCCGTCGAAGCGCCTGAGGGCACCGCGGCGTGCCCGTGAGCGCCCGAGCGCAGCCCGACCTCGACCTCGACCGTCGGGTTGCCGCGGCTGTCGAGAATCTGGCGCGCATGCACGCGCTCGATCTGGCTCATCTGCGGCGCTCGCTCGAGTTCATCTCGGCAACTCGCCGGCCGGGCGCGCGAGCGGCGCTATTTGGTCGACGTCGTCGACGTCGTAGCGGGCGTCGTCGTCGCCGGAGTGGAAGTCGCCGGCGCGGAAGTGGACGTCGTCTTCGGAGCTTTGTAGCCCTTGCAGTCGGCGATCTGGTAGCCGGAGCGGCATTCCGTTTTCGCGACCCACTTCTTTTTGAATTCCTTGACGAACGTGCTCAGCGCTTTCTGCTGCTGCGTCGCCGTCAGCTGCGACTTGATCGACGCTTCGGCCTGCTTCAGCGTCTGATTGCTGCCCGGCGTGATCGACTGGACCTCGTAGATGTAGTAGCCGAAGGGCGTCTTGACCGGTCCCGAGAGGACGTTCTTCTTGGCCGCGAAGATGGCCGTATCGAGCGCCTTCTCCTCCTGGCCCTTGACGACGCCCGTGAGCTTGCCGCCGTTGGCCTTGCTCGTCGGGTCGATCGAGACGCGCTTGGCGACGCTTTCGAAGCTCTTGCCGGATTCAATTTCCTGCTTGGCGCTCTTCGCCTGAGCTTCGGTCTTCGTGAGGATGATCAGCAGGTTGCGTTTTTCGGCGACTTCGAAGTGTTTCGGGTTTTCCTTGTAGTACTTCGAGATCTGCGCCGGCGTCACTTTCGATTTTTCTTTGACGACCTTCTGCTGGATTTTCGAGGACAGCAGGTTGAGCTTGACGCGCAACAGCAGGTCAGAAACAGTCTGCCCCGACGTTTTCAGGAATTTTTCGAATTCCGCTGCTTTCGGGAACTGCTGATCCTTGATTTTTTCGAAGTTCTTCTTGACTTCCTTGTCAGAGATCTTGACTCCGAGCGAGCTCGCTTCGCCGAGCACCCAGTTCGAGGAGATCAGGAATCCGAGCACCTCCTGCTGCAGCGATTTGTACTGCTGTTCGCACTGCGACTTCAGCGCGGCTTCGGTCGGCGCCGTCTGACCTTTCGCCGTTTTCGCGGCAGCTTTCGCGCTGGCGATGCAAGCCGTGTACTTCGGCGGTTCCGGAATCACCGGTTTCGAGCCCGACGTCGTCGCGCTCGAAGCTGCAGCGACGCCCATCCAGTGATTGAAGGTTTCCTTCGTGATCGATTTCCCGTCGACCGAAACGACCGCGTCACCCGGGATCCCGCCGCACGCGGCGAGTCCGATGAGGGCAAACAAAACGGCGCCAAGCGCCGCGGTCATGCGAAAGCTTCTGGACACGAGGCGGGCACTCTAGCGAAAAGCCGGCTAACCGTGCTTAACGACTGCTTAACGGTTTCCTAAGTGCGCGAATCTCGAGCGTGAACGATTCCCGCGCACGCGCTTTCAGCACGGCGCCGGCGACTGCGGCGAGCCTTCGCCGGCGAGCGCGTACGCGCCGGGCTAAGCCGCCTCGCGAATCACCGCCAGCAACACGTCGGCCGCGCGTACGACCGACGGGAAGCGCTCCTTGCCCTCGCGCGAGACGCGCATCGACATCTGCGACTTGCCCGATTCGTACAGCGCGTCCGGCAACTCCTCGCGCAACCGTTTGGCGCGGCGCGAGTCGAGCTGGATCGGCACGACCGCGAGGCGGTCGCCGTGGAAGCTGACCGTACGCGCGCCGGCCTCGCCGAACTTGATCCGCGCGCGCTGAAGCGCGAGCAGGTTCTCCAGCGGCTCGGGCACCGGGCCGAAGCGGTCCTCGAGCTCGGCGCGCAGCAGCTCGACGTCGGCGACCTCGAGCGCGCCGGCGATTCGCCGGTGGACGTCGATCTTCGCTTGCTCGTAGGCGATGTAGTCGGCCGGCACGTAGGCGTCGACGTTGACGTCGAGGCGCACCGGCTCACGCAGCTCCTGCTCGCTCTCGCCGCTCTGCCCGGCGTCCGCTTCGCGCTCGGCGGCCGCGACGGCTTCGTCGAGCATCTGCATGTACAGCTCGAAGCCGAGCGCAGCGACGTGGCCGGACTGCTCGTCGCCAAGCAGGTTGCCGGCGCCGCGGATCTCGAGGTCGCGCATCGCGATCTTGAAGCCGGCGCCGAGCTCGGTGTAGTCCGACAGCGCCGACAGCCGCTGCGCCGCCTCCTCGCTGAGCGCCGCTGCCGAGTCGTAGAGCAGGTAGGCGTAAGCGCGCTCGCGGCTGCGTCCGACGCGGCCGCGGATCTGGTAGAGCTGGGCCAAGCCGAAGGCGTCAGCGTGCTCGACGATCAGCGTGTTCGCGTGCGGGATGTCGATGCCCGACTCGATGATCGACGTGCACACGAGCACGTCGGAGCCGCCGCGCAGGTAGTCGAGCATGACCGTCTCCAGCTCGCCCTCGCCCATCTGCCCGTGCGCGACGGCGAAGCGCACGCCGGGGCAAAGCGCGCGCAGCCGCTCGGCCGTCTCCTCGATCGACTCGACGCGGTTGTGCAGGAAGAACGCCTGCCCGCCGCGCTCGTGCTCGCGCACGATCGCGCGCTTGACGAGCTCCTCCTCGTACTCGCCGACGTACGTCTTGACCGGCCGCCGTCCCTCCGGCGGCGTCTCGATCACGGAGATGTCGCGCAGGCCGGCGAGCGACATCTGCAGCGTGCGCGGGATCGGCGTCGCCGACATCGAGATCACGTCGACGCGCAGCTTCAACTGGCGCAGCAGCTCCTTCTGCTTGACGCCGAAGCGCTGCTCCTCGTCGACGATCAAGAGGCCGAGATCCTTCGCGCGAACGTCGCGCGAGAGCACGCGGTGCGTTCCGATCAGGATGTCGATGCGCCCGTCGGCGAAGCCCTTGATCGCCTCTTTCTGCTCGGCTGGCGTGCGAAAGCGCGAGACGTGCTCGATCGTGAACGGGTAGTCGGCGAGGCGCTCGGAGAACGTGCCGTAGTGCTGCTGGGCGAGGATCGTCGTCGGCACCAGCATCAGCACCTGCTTGCCGTCGCCGGCCGCCTTGAACGCCGCGCGCAGCGCGACCTCCGTCTTGCCGTAGCCGACGTCGCCGCAGATCAAGCGGTCCATCGGCCGCGGCGCCTCCATGTCGGCCTTGACCAGCTCGATCGCCTCGCGCTGGTCGGGGGTCTCGGTGAACGGGAAGCGCTCCTCGAACTCGCGCTGCCAGTCGGAGTCCTCGGGGAAGGCGTGGCCGGTGCGCCTGCGCCGCTCCGCATACAGGCCGAGCAGCTCGCCGGAGAGCTCCTGCGCGGCGCGCCGCGCGCG
>DATBBG010000045.1:0-80280 GCA_036271095.1 Solirubrobacteraceae bacterium | reverse complement strand
TGCTCGACGGCGGCGCCCTGCGCGAACCGCTCGATCACGACGACGACGCCGACGAGCGGCTGCTCGACGCCGTCAGCCACGACCTTCGCGCCGAGGACGGCGCGGCGACGGCGACTGCCGTGCGGATGATCTGGACCGGCGATCACCTCGACGCGGCGCGGCGGCTGCAGCGCATCATCGTCGAGCCCGCGCGCGCCGCCGCGCGTGCGCCGGCCGACGACGCCGAGCAGCGATAGCCGCCGTGGAGCGCTCCGACTGCGAAGGCATGCGCACGGTCACGATTTGCTCGCGCGAGGCGCCGCTGCAGGCGACGTTCGTGCCCGGCGCCGGCATGCTCTGCTGCTCGCTGCGCCACGACGGCGCCGAGCTGCTCGCGCGTCGAGCCGGCGTGCGAGCGTATGCCGAGCGCGGCTCGACGATGGGCATTCCGCTCCTGTACCCATGGGCCAACCGACTCGCCGGCTTCAGCTATCGGGCCGCTCGCGGCGCGAAGGCCGCGGATGGAGCGGGTGTCGACCACGCGGAGAGCGCCCGCGGCGCGGACGCCGTCGTCGAGCTGCCGCGCAAGAGCCCGCTGCTGAAGCTCGACGAGCACGGCCTGCCGATCCACGGCGTGATCCCCGGCGGGCTCGCGTGGGAGCTGCTCGACGGCGCCGACGCCCGAGCGCCCGAGCGCCTGCACGCGCGGATGCGCTGGCAGCGTCCTGAGCTGCTCGAGATCTTCCCCTACGTTCACACCGTCGAGCTGCGAGCGCGCCTCGAGCGCGCGACGCTGACGATCGAGACCGAAGTCCACGCCGACGATCGCGCTGTGCCGGTGTCGTTCGGCTATCACCCGTACCTGTCGCCGCCAGAAGGCGAGCGCGGCGCCTGGGAGGTGCGGCTGCCCGTGCGCGAGCGTTTGCAGCTCGACGGCGAGATGATCCCGACGGGCGCGCGCGAGCCGTTCGAGCCTCGCAGCTTCGCGCTGGGCGAGACCGGCTGGGACGACGCCTTCGCCGGTCTGATCGAGCCGCCCGTGTTCTCGCTGACGGCCGCCGAGCGGCGGATCGAGCTGGAGCTGCTGAGCGGCTACTCGTTCGCGCAGCTCTACGCGCCCAGCGGCGAGAGCTTCGCCTGCTTCGAGCCGATGACGGCGCCGACGAACGCGCTGCGCAGCGGAGACGGGCTGCGCTTTGCCGATCCCGGCGAGCCGTTTCGGGCGGCCTTCAGGATCTCGGTCTCGACCGCGCTCGAACGCTGAACGACTAACCGGTGCTCGCGCGCTGCTACGGACGGTCGCGCGCGGCGCGAGCCCCGCCGCTGCGGTCGGTCGCGGCGATCGCGACGGCGGTGAGCAGCAAGCCGTCGCGCGCCAGCCAGCGTCCCGACAGCTCGCTGAGCGAGTCTTCGCCGGCGGGGACGGCGAAGCTGAGGCGAGCATGGAACGCGCCGGTAGGCTCGATCGCGAGCGCGCCGTCGTCGAACTCGAGCGGCCGTTTGACGATCGGCGAGACGGCCTTGTAGATCGCCTCCTTGGCGCTGAACAGCAGCCGGTCCCAGTTGATCGCGGGCAGCTCCTGCTTGATCTTCTGCAGCTGTGGCAGCTCGTCGCTGCGAGCGATCTCATCCAGCACGCCCGGCGGCAGCGGCACGTTCGGCTCGGCGTCGATGCCGATCATCGCGATGTCCGTGTCGCGCGCGACTGCGCAAGCGCAGTAGCGCTCGCAGTGGGTGATGCTGCCGACGAGGCCGCCGGGCCACTGCGGCGCGCCGCCCGGTCCTCGCGTGACCGGCGCCGGCGCCAGCCCAAGCTGCGCGAACGCGCGCCGCGCACACGCTCTCGCCGTCGTGAACTCGCGCTGGCGCTTGCGCACGGCGCGGCCGAGCAGCTCGACCTCCGACGGAAACAGCTCGCAGTCGGCGGCGCCGTTGCGCACCTCGATCGCGACGGCGGTCTCGGGAAGGATCGCGCCGATCATCGTTCGACGCGTCAGCTCGCGACCGTCGCCGCGGCGGGCTCGGGAGTCCGCGCCGGTGCCGACCAGCCGTGCGCCGTCGCTCCGTCCGACCAGCCGATCTCGCGCGGATCCTCCATCGTCGAAGGGTTCTCGACGATCCAGCGCTCGTGGCATGCCGCGAGCGCTTCGTGCAGCTGCTCGAAGCCGGCGAGCTCGCGCGGATCGAGCGGCGCGGCGGCGTCGACGAGCACGCTGTGGCCGACGCGCCGCGCGCGCAGCGGCAGCACGATCGCGTCGCCGGCGAATGCCAGTCGCGCCGTGCCGTCGGCAAGCTCGGCGCGCTTTCCGAGGAAGTCGGTCTCGCGCGGACCGGGCATGTCGAACGCGAGGAACACGTGCTTGCCGTCCCCGAGCAGGCCTTCGATGATCGGATAGGACCAGCTTGCCGGCACGATCCGGCTGCTGACGCCTTTGCGCCAGCGCGCCAGGCGCCGGCCCCAGTAGTTCGCGCTCGGCTGCTGGAAGAACCAGGCTCCGGGGACGAGATAGTGCTCGCCGCGGCGAAACTCGGCAGTCGACTGGAGCCGGTAGTAGGGGCCGACGTGGCAGTAGCTCAGCAACACGCCGCGTTCGCAGGCGAGGGCGTCGCGCACGCGCTGAGCCGAGCTCGGCTCGAGCTCAGCCGACCACGGCCGCTGCCAGAACAGCGCCTGATCGACCCGCCGCTCGATCAGGTGGCGCCGGGCCAGCTCGTGCAGCTCCGGCGCGCGCTCGGTGCTCGCGACGATCGTCTCCGTCGCCGCCAGCGCGCCGTCGTGCTCCTCGCCGTGCTCCTCCCAGATCGATTCGCCTTGGCGCGTCGCCATCCGCACGGCGAGCCGCGCCGGCAGCAGCAGGCGGAAGGGAGCCGACGTTTTCACGCGGATCGCAAGCGGCGCCGCCGGCATTCGCGGCGGCGCCGAGGCGCGCTCGATCATCTGCGCCGCGTCGTCGGTCTGCGCCTGCCCGACGCCGTCGGGCCGATCGCGTGCGCCCAGCCGCTCGCCGATCAGCTCGGCCACCGCGCGCGGCGTCGGGCGGTCGAGGATCAGCGTCGAGGGCAGCCGCAGGCGCGTCGCCGAGGCCAGCCGATTGCGCAGCTCGACGGCCGCGAGCGAGTCGAATCCGAGCTCGCTGAAGTTGCGCTCCGCATCGATCGGCTCGGGCTCCGTGCGTCCGAGCACGGCCGCCGCCTCGCCCAGCACGAGCGCAAGCACGCGCTCGCGGCGCTGCTCGGGTGCGAGCAGGTCGAGCCCGTCTGCGAACGGCGGAGCCTGATCGGTCGACACCGGCTGCTGGTCGGTCGCGATCTCGCGTTCGATCTGCTCGCGCAGCAGGAAGCGTCGCGGCTTGCCGGTAGGCGTTCGCGGCAGCTCCTCGACGAAACGGATCGCGTGCGGGTACTCGTGCTCGCGCATGCGCTGCTTGCACCATGCGCGCAGCGCATCGCCGAGACGCTCGTCCGGCGTCGCGTCGGGCGCGCAGACGACGAATGCGGCGACGCGGCTGTACGCGTCGATCGTGAAGCCGACGACGCCGACGGCGGCGACTGCAGGATGCTCGGCCAGCACCTGCTCCATGTCGATCGGCGAGACCCAGAGACCGCCGATCTTCAACATCTCGTCGGTGCGTCCGACGGATGCGAAGAAGCCGTCGTCGCGTCGCTCGAAGCGGTCGCCGGTTGCGAACCACTCGCCGCGCATCGCGCGTCGCGAGCGCTCGTCCTGGTGCCAGTAGTAAGCGGCGCGCGAGTCGCCGCGCACCTCGAGCGCGCCGACGCCGGGACCGTCGATCTCCGCGCCCTGCTCGTCGATCAGCCGCAGCTCGTAACCAGGCACCGGCAGGCCGGTCGTCCCCGGCACGACCGCGCCCGGCCGGTTCGAGCAGAACGCCTGCAGCATCTCAGTCGAGCCGATCCCGTCGAGGATCTCCAGCCCGGTTCGCTCGCGCCATCGCTCGAACGTCGACAGCGGCAGCGGCTCGGCCGCCGAGACGCAGATGCGAACCGACTCGAAGCCGTCCTCTGCTTCGCCGTCGCCGACGAGCTGCGCATACAGCGCCGGCACCGAGAAGTAGACGGTCGGACGCAGCTCGCGCAGCGCGCGCAGAATCCGCTCCGGCACCGGCGGTCCGTCGAGCAGGACTGCCGTCGCGCCGAAGTGGAGCGGAAACGACAGGCAGTTCCCGAGGCCGTATGCGTGGTAGAGCTTCGTCGTCGAGAACAGCCTGTCCTCCGGGCCGATCTCGAGCACTTGGCGAGCAAAGCCCTCGCACGTGACCTCGATGCTTTTGTGCAGATGCACGACGCCCTTCGGCTTGCCGGTCGAGCCGGACGTGTACAGCCACAGCGCGACGTCGTCGGCGTGAGTCGCAACCGGCGAGAGCTCATCGTCCTGTTCTGCGAGCGCCTCGTCGAGGTCGATCGCACCCTCGCCGCCGCCGGGCGTCAGGAAGCTGGCCTCGCAGCCGGAGAGCGCGAGCTTCAGCGTCGGCAGCGCCGACTGCTCGCAGACGACGATCTCTGCGTAGGAGTCCTCGACGAAGTGACGGAAGTTCTCGGCGCGCTCGAGCACGCTGACCGGAATCGGCACGGCGCCGATCCGCAAGGCGCCGAGGAACGCGATCGGAAACGTGGTCGTGTTGTCGAGGACGAGCAGGACGCGCTGCTCGCGGCGGACGCCGAGCGCGCGCAGCAGTCGACCCATGCGGTTGACTTGCCGCGAGAGCTCGCCGTAGGAGAGCGAGTGCTCGAGCGTCTCGTACGCGGCCTTCTCGGCGAGCCCTGCTTCGATCGCGCGATCGACCATCAGGCTCGCGTTGTGATTGCGAGGGTCGCTCGTCGTGGCCGCGATGCTCATCCTCGCGGTTCCGATGCTCCGATCAGGCGGTACCGGTCGTCCGCCGGCTCGACGGCGAACGTCTCTGAGATCAACAGCGCCGGCCGGCCTACGGTGCAGATCCGGTAGAGGCGCGTGAGCGCGAGCGGCGATGGCGTCGCGAGCCCGGCCCAGTCGGGCGGTGAGCTCAGGCCGAAGTGCAGCAGCTCACGCCAGCTCTCGAGTTTCAGCTGCTGCAGCGAGCCGCCGATGCCGGTCGTGCTCGCGCCCATCCGTTCGACGAAGTGGCCCGGCAGCCGATCGATCAGCAGGAAAGACTCCGCCCAGATCCCAACCGGAGCGCCCGCGATCTGCATCGAGACCCTGCGCCTGACGCACTCGACGCCGGCAGCCACCTCCAGGCAGCGTGCGGCGTCCGCCGGCGCCGCGACGGTCACCTGCTCCAGCGGGCGCACCGTCACCGGCGAGAGCGTGTGCGCTTCCAGCGAGCGCGTCACCGTCCCGTCGGTGAACAGCAGCGCGCGCAGGAACGGGTCGAGCTCCTCGATCGCGACGTCGCGCAGCGCCTCCGGCTTCTCGTGCTGAAGCGTGAACTGCAGCTCCGTGAGTCGTTCGGCGAAGCTCGCTGCCGCCGGTGCGCCGGGCACGGGCGCGCCCGCCTCGGCCACGTGCTGGGTCGGCTCTCGCTCGCTCGCTCTCGCCGCGTCCGCGCTCACCCGATCACCTGTCCTTGGATCTTCGTTGTCGCCTGTGAGCGCACCTGTCAAATCGCAGCCTGCGGGCTAGCCGCGTCCTTGGCGTGATCCACAGGGTGGGATAGCCGATAAAAATACACGAAACCCTTATACCCGCGTGGTAGCGCATACGCACGAATACGCACGAATACGCACGCCTGGATCGGACGAGTCGATCCGGTCGCCGCCGCCGCTCAGCTCGTGCGTGCGGCGCTCAGCTCGTCTGCACGATCATCAGCCGGTTGCCGTCGGCGTCGCGCAGCCAGAACATCGGCGGCACCGGGTCGCCCATCCGCATGACCTCGGCGTCGACGTCGACGCCGCCGGCGAGCAGGCCCGCGTGGTCGGCGTCGATGTCCTTGGTCGAGAACGCGACGTGCGTGTCGATGCCGATCGGTTCGCCCTCGCGCGGCTTGACCAACGCGAGCGTCGTGCCCGCGCCCGCCGGCGCCACTTCGACCCAGCGTTCGCCGTGGCCGAACGGGGAGTCGGCTCGCTTCTCCATGCCGAGCTTCTCGCAGTAGAAGGCGATCGCGCGGTCCTGGTCTGAGACGGGCACCATCACGGTTCCGATCTGCGTGATGTTGCTCGCCGTCTGTGTCTCGGTCATCTCGCTCCTCCGGTCGTTGGTCTGCGTGGTTCTTGCGAATGAGACGGTGTCGAGCGCGAGATCTAATCGCTCGAGGCTGCGCATTGGCTTCGCGTCGTCCGCATCCAGCTTCGCGGATTCCGTCCTCTTGACAAGTGACCATATGGTCACCTATGCTCGACGGCGAAATGGACGCGGTGTTCAAGGCCCTGGCCGATCCGACCCGGCGAAAGCTGCTCGATGAGCTGTTCCGCGAGGACGGGCAGACGCTGGCGGCGCTCGACGCGCGCCTGCCGATGACGCGCTTCGGCGTGATGAAGCATCTGCGAGTGCTCGAACAGGCGGGCCTGGTGAAGGCGAAAAGGCGCGGTCGCGAGAAGCTGCATTTCTTGAACGTCGTGCCGATCCGGCTCGTCCACGACCGGTGGGTGAGCAAGTACGCAGAGCCTTGGGCGGCGACGCTGACGGGGCTGAAGCAGACGATCGAGGAGCAGAATGCGATGGAAAAGGTGTTCGAGATCTACATCAAGACGACGCCCGAGCGCCTTTGGGAGGCGATCACCGACTTCGACCAACGCCGGCGCTACACGTTCGGCGCGGGCGCGAAGTCGGATTGGACGACGGGCTCGTCCTACGAGCTCTGCACGCCGAGCGGCGGTGGGCTGAAGCTGGCCGAAGGCGAGAACCTCGAGGTCGAGCCGCCGCGGCGGCTCGTGCAGAGCTTCACGGCGCTGTGGAACGAGAGCGTCGAGCGTGAAGGCGCTACACGGGTCACGTGGGAGATCGAGCCCGTCGGCGACTCCTGCCGGCTGACCGTCACGCACAGCGAGCTGCACGATGGCGCCAACGACGAACTGTACGGTGGTTGGCCGATGATCCTGTCCGGCTTGAAGACGCTGTTGGAGACCGGCGAGAACTTGACTACGCCGGGCTCGCTGCTCTACGCCGAGAACGCCGCGTGAAGCAGGTCGTGCTGCTGCGCGGCATCAACGTCGGCGGGCGCAACAGGCTCGCGATGCCGGCGCTGCGCGAAGCGCTCGAGGACGCCGGTATGAGCGACGTCGCGACCTATCTGCAGAGCGGCAACGTCGTGCTCGAGGCCGATGTCGAGGCCGACGAGCTGGCGCGTCGCTGCGAAGCGCTGATCGCCGAGCGCTTCGGCCTCGCCGTCGCGGTCGTCGTGCGCAGCCGTCAGGAGCTGGCGCGGGTCGTGCGTCGCGATCCGCTCGGCGAGGTGGCCGAGCAGCCGAAGCTCTACCAGGTGAGCTTCTGCTCGGCAGTGCCGTCGTCGGAGGCAGTGAACAAGGCCGGCGAACGCGCCGCCGAGGGCGAGCGGATCGTCGTGCACGGCCGCGAGATCTACGCCTGGTTTCCACACGGCGTCGGACGCTCGCGCCTGGCCTCGCAGCTCTCGAGGCAGGACTTCGGCGTCGTCGCGACGGCGCGCAACTGGACGACCGTGACGAAGCTGCTCGAGCTCGCCGAAGCATGAGCGGGCGGACGATCGCGATCGACGGTCGCAGCTTTGCCTGGCGCGCGCTCGGCGAGGGTCCGCCGCTGCTGCTCGTCAACGGCTATGCCGCCAGCTCGGCCGACTGGGATCCGGCGCTGCTCGCCGTGCTCGCGCACTCGTTCGAGCTGATCTGCCCTGACAATCGCGGCACCGGCGTCTCCGAGCTGGGAGCGGCCGACGCGCTCACGGTCGACGCGATGGCAGCCGATCTCGAACGCCTGCTCGACGCGCTCGAGCTCGAGCGCGCGGCAGTTGTCGGCTGGTCGATGGGCGGCTACGTCTCACAGCGCCTGGCGCTGCGCGCGCCGGCGCGTGTGACTGCGCTGACGCTGCTCGCCAGCGCGCCGGCTGGACCGTCCGGCGTGCTCGGTGAGCCGGCTGCGCGTCGCGCGCTCGTCGATCACTCGGGCACGCCGCGCGAGCAGGCGAGCAGGCTGATCTCGCTGCTGTTCCCGCCCGCCGTCGCCGCGCGCGTCGACAGCGAGTTCGGCGAGGTCGTCGCCGCCGCGCGCAGTGAGCTCTCGCCGCAGACGCTCGCTGCGCAGGAGCGCGTGCTCGGCGAATGGCACTCGCAGGCACAGCGGGCGCCGGGCGCGGACGCGCCGCCGGTGCTGGTGATCTGTGGCGGCGAGGACGCCGTGCTGCCGCCGGCCAACGGCGAAGCGCTCGCGGCGTTCTGGCCGGGCGCACGCGTCGTGCAGATCGCAGGCGGCGGGCACGCATTCATGGCGCAGGAGCCCGAGCGCGTCGCGCACCTGATCGAGGCATTCGTGCGCGAAGCCAAGCACGGCGGCGGCTGAAGCTGCGCTCGCGCCGCAGCCGGGCGCGCGCTCAGCTCGGCGCCGAGCTCAGGCCGAGTCCCTCCGGCGTCAGCTCCGAGGCGATCGCGTCGCGCAGTCGGCGCAACGCCTCCTCACGCGCGCGCAGCTTCGTCTCGGCGTGCGCTCGTCCTGCTCGGCGCGGTCGAGCGCCTCGTGCAGCGCCTTCAGCATCGCGATCGAGAACGCATTGACCTTGCCGTCGTCGATCGCGATCGACGCGACGTTGCCGTCGAGCTCGTAGTGCGCGTATCGATCCATCGCTTTCCTCCTGTCGGGCGTGCGTTGAACGGGCGCGTGAGAACTTAAAGCGCCGGGCAATCCTCACCGATAGAGCTTGCGAACTGTAAGCGGCGACGATCGACAGCGGGCGAAGCCCGCATCGGGGGAACGAAAATGTCAGAAGCGCAGAGCGGTGTCATCGAGCCTCCTCGCGAAGGGCGCATCGCGCGCTCGTGGAGGCTGACGCGAGCCGCGTGGGACGTCGTGCGCGGCGACCGCTCGCTGCTCGCGCTTGCAGCCGTCTCGGTGCTCGCCGGTGGAATCGGGCTCGCGCTGATCTTCGTGCTCGCCGGCTCGTTCGGCCACGACCACGTCGACGGCGGGAAAATCGCGCTGTTCGCGTTGATCTTCGCCTACCCGCTGACGTTCGTCAGCGTCTTTCTCAACACGGCGATCGCTGCGGCTGCGGCTGCCGCGCTCGAAGGGCGCCACCTCTCGCTCGGCGAAGCGCTCGCCGTGCCGCTGCGCAAGATCGGCCAGGTCGCGCTGTGGGCGCTGATCGCCGCCGTCGTCGGCTACGTGCTCGAGCAGCTCGCGAGCAGGCTGCCGCTGGGCGGCAGCATCGCCGCGCGAATCGTCGGCGTCGGCTGGTCGCTCGCGAGCCTGTTCGCGATCCCGATCATCGCGCTTGAAGACTGCTCGGCGCAGGAGGCGCTGCGCCGCTCGGCGCGGACGGTCAAGCAGCGCTGGGGCGAGACGATCGGCGGCAGCCTGATCATCGGCGCATGGGCCGGCATCGCCGCGCTCGGCGTGATCGTCGTCTTCGCCGTCGCGATCGTCGCGACCAACCACACGACGGCGCTGCGCGACGCGCTGATCGTGCTCGGCGTGCTCGCGCTGGTCGCGATCGTCGCGCTGCAGATAGTCGTGCGTCAGACCTTCTCCGTCGCGCTCTACCGCTACGCGACGAACGGCGCCGTGCCGGGTCCGTTCGAGGAGCATGACCTGCAGTCGCCGTTCGGGCGCAAGCGCGGCCGCCAGAGCTAGCCGCCGCGGCGGCGCTATCTTGGCCCGCGTGGCCGGCGAGATCGAGATTCGCTGGGCACGCGGACCCGAAGACGTCGCGGCGGCCTTTCGCGTCAGAGAGCAGGTCTTCTGCGTCGAGCAGGGCGTGCCGCGCGAGGAGGAGCTCGACGGGCTCGACGAGCAGGCGCTGCACCTGCTGGCGTTCGAGCGCGACGAGCCTGCGAGCGCTGCCGGATCTCGCGAGCAGGCCGAAGGCGAGCGCCCGATCGGCACGCTGCGGCTGCTGCTGGCAGGCGAGCAGGCGAAGATCGGCCGTGTCGCCGTCGAAGCCGACCGTCGCCGGCGCGGGCTCGCCTCGCAGATGCTCGAGCAAGCGCTCGCGCGGGCACGCGACAGCGGCGCGCGCCGGGCGAGGCTGGCGGCGCAGGTCGTCGCCGTCGCGCTGTACGAGCGAGCCGGCTTCGCGGTCGAGTCCGAGCCGTTCGACGACGCCGGCATCGCGCATGTGTGGATGGGCCGCTCGCTCGTGCCGCCGGCGCCTCACGCCTAGCGCTGCGCGCGCCCAGCGCCGGGCGCGGAGGCCTCACTGCGAGAGCTTGCGCTTCTGCGGATGGATCGTCTCGCCGCGCGCGAGCATCGCGACGAACTGGGCGATTCGGCGCGCGCGCGTGTCGCTGCGCTTGGCGTTGTCGATTCGCAGCAGCACGGAATAGCGGTTCTGGCTCGTGAGGATCTCGAACATCGACTGCGCGCGCGGCTCGGCGGCGAGCGCCGCGAGCAGGTCGGCAGGCGGCTCGATGCTCGCCGGCCCGGCGTAGGCGGCCTCCCAGCGGCCGTCGGCCTTCGCTGCGGCGACGGCGGCAAGTCCCGACTCGTGCATCCGCCGCGCGGCGATCAGCCGCTCGGCGATCGCGACGTTGCGCTGCGACCAGGCGCTGCGCGCGCGTCGCGGCGTGAAGCGCTGGCGATACGTGCGCTCGTCGCGGCGCCTGACCTGACCGTCGATCCAGCCATGACAGAGCGCAGCGTCGAGCGCGTCGTCGTAGCTCAACGCAGTCGGCTCGGTCGTGCCCTTCTTCGCAAGCACGAGCCAGACGCCGTCCGCGAGCGAGTGATTCGCGGCGAGCCACGAGCTCCAGGCGGCTGCGTCGAGGACGATCAGATCATCGAGCTCGGCTGCCACGCGGGTGAAGTCTCGCACGCTCCTGTGGCCGTCGCGCGCATGTCGAGTGCTCGCCGTTCACGACCCCTCGACAAGCACGCGGGACGGCGGCGGTATCTTTGCCGGGCCTTGAACGACTGGCTCGGCCACGCCCAACCGAATGTGCCGGGTCGTGGCATCGTCGCTTCGTTCGGCGTGCGCTTCTGGACGCTCGTCGCGATCGTCGGCGTTGCCGCCGGTCTCGCCGGCGCGGCGCTGATGGAGCTGCTGCGGCTCGTCCAGCATCTCGCCTGGTCCTATCACGCCGGCCCGTTCCTCGACGCGGTCGAACGCACCTCGTCTGCACATCGCGTCGTCGTGCTGCTGATCGGCGGCGTCGTCGCCGGGATCGGCGCGATCGGCCTGGCGCGGCTCGGCGGCGGCAGCGAGGTCTCCGAGGCAATCTGGCTGCGCGCGGCCCGGCTGCCGCTATGGGCCAGCCTCGCGCGTGCCGTGCACTCGATCGTGATCGTCGCGCTCGGGGCGTCGCTTGGGCGCGAGGCGGCGCCGCAGCAGGCGGGCGCGGCGTTCGCGAGCACGCTCAGCGAGCGCATGCGCGTGCCCGAGTGGCAGCGGCGGCTGCTCGTGGCGTGCGGCGCCGGGGCCGGCATGGCCGCCGTCTACAACGTCCCCTTCGGCGGCGCGCTGTTCGCGCTCGAGGTGCTGCTGGGCACGCTGACGCTGCCGCTCGTGCTGCCGGCGCTCGCGACGACGCTGATCGCGACGACGGTCGCCTGGACCGTGCTGCCGAACGTGCCGACGTACCTGATCCCGACCTACCACGTGCACGCCTCGGAGGTCGTCTGGGCGCTCCTCGTCGGCCCAATTGCCGGCCTCGCTTCGGTCGCCTACATCCGCTTGATCGCGCGCGCGCACGCGATGCGCCCGGCCGGCTGGATGCGGCTGCTCATGCCGATCGCCGTGTTCGCGGCGCTCGGCGCCGTCGCGATCGCCTATCCGCAGCTGCTCGGCAACGGCAAGAACGTCGTGCAGCTCGCGCTCGTCGGTCAGCTCGGCGTCGGGCTGCTCGCCGTGCTGCTCGTGCTGAAGCCGATCGCGACGGCTGCGTGCCTCGGCAGCGGCGCTTCCGGCGGCCTGTTCACGCCGACGCTCGCCGTCGGCGTGCTGTTCGGTGGCCTGCTCGGCGCGGCTTGGTCGCAGCTGTGGCCCGGCGCGCCGCTCGGCGGCTACGCGTTCATCGGCGGCGTCGCGGTGCTCGGCGCGGCGATGCAGGGGCCGCTCGCGGCCGTCGTGCTGCTGCTCGAGCTGACGCACCACGGCGATTCGCTGATGGTTCCCGAGCTGCTCGCCGTCGTCGAGGCGACTGTCGTCGCGCGGCTGCTGCGCGCGCCTTCGATCTACTCGGCGAGGATCTCGGGCAACAGCGGCTCGGGCCAGACGCCGAGCGAGGACGCCGGCCCGCCCGAGCTGCAGGCGCCGGGCGATCTGCTGCCGCGCACGATGCGCTGAGCGTCGCTGCTCGCGTCGCCTCGACGTCACCGACGGCGGGCGGCGCAGACGCTCGTCGCGCTCGCTGCGGATCACGCGCTGGACGTACGTTGGATCAGCGCCCGCTCGTGTAATGGACAGGGCCGGTCGCGGCCGAAACATCCGCAGGAGCAGTGCTAGACGGAGGACATCGATGCCGAGTACGACAGACATCCAAGCCTCACAGCCGTCAAGCGGCGGTTTCGGCGTGATCCAGAGCCAGCCCGACGAGCGCACGAGCGTCGTCGCGCTCGAAGGCGAGCTCGACCTCGAGCGCGCGCCCGCGCTGAAGTGGGCTCTCGTCGACTCGCTCGACGCCGGCTTCAAGCAGATCGTCGTCGACCTGACGCAGGTCAGGTTCATGGACTCGACCGCGCTGAGCGTGCTCGTCGGCGTCAACAAGAGCCTCGACGTCGGCGCTCGGCTGGCGATCGTCTGCGTCAACACGAACGTGCTGAAGATCTTCGAGCTGTCGGGGATGGACGGTACGTTCGCGATCTTCCCGACGCTCGAGCAGGCGCTCGTCCACGTCCGAGGTCAGACGACGCGGATCGGGTGACGAGACGTGGGCCGCTGATGGCGCGCTGCACGGACACGCACGCAAGCGGCGCGCGAGCGTCCCGCCGCGCGCTGCTGGCGCTCGCGACGGTCGGCTGCTGCGCGCTCGTGCCGCAATCGGCTCCCGTCGCGCTCGCCGCGAAAAGCACGACGACGAGCGCGAGCCCAGCGCCGATCGAAGCTCCCGGCTCCTCGCGCAGCCGCCGTGCCGAACGCGCGGCGAGCGTCGAAGCAGCGCCTGTGCCGGCCGTCGTCTCACAGCCGCCGGCGACGCCCGAAGCGCCAGCCGGCGGACACGGGCGCCACGCGCCGTTGAGTAACGCATCGCCGCCGTCGCCGACTTCCGTCTCCGGCGCGAGCGCCCGGCACGCGGGCGCCGGCAGCGGCTCGCAGCACGTCGCGGGCTCGCAGCCCGGCGCGAGCGCGCACGCGCGCGCAAACTCTGCGCACGGCACGAGCGGCGCGAACGACACGAGCGAAGGCGTCGCCGCCGCAGGCGTCGCGCCGAGCGATCAGTCGGCGCAGAGCATCGAAGCGCTCGCACGCCAGAAAAAAGGCTCTGGCGGTGAGAAAGGCGGCGGCAAAAAACAGAAAGAAAAAGCGAAAGGCAAAGGCAAAGGCACCGAAGCGGAAGGCGAATCCTCCACGCCGGTCGAATCCGAAACGGTCAAGCGCGCCGGCGTCGGGAGCGGAGCGAAGCTCAAGGACGACTCGCCTGCCGTTGAAACGCAGACGCCGGCGACGGCGGCTGGCGTTTCTGCGGCCTCGGCCACAGCGCCGGTAGCCAGCCCGTCGAGCGGTAGCGACGTGGCCTCGATCGTCTCCGCTGCGCCGAGCGCTAGCGCGGCCGCGCGCCGTGGCGCCGGAGCAAAGCGTTCGCATCGCGGCGCTCGCAAAGGAGATGGCTCGGGGGCCACGGCGGCGAGCGGCACGCTCGCGGCGGCGGTCGTGCTGCCGGCCGTGCTCGGCACGAGCGCGTCGAGTCCGTCACCGCGCGCTGCGCACGCGGCCGCCCCGCGCACACACACCCGCTCGACTCAACCTGCGCTGGTCAAGACGATTACGAAGATCGTCGGCGTCGTGCCGGCGCCGGTGCGCATCCTGATCGGCGCGCTGATCGCGCTCGCGCTCGCGCTCGGCCTGCGCTCGCTCGTCGCCTCGATCCGCACGCGGCGCCTCGTGCGCCAGCGCGGCGAGCTGCTGGAGGACGTCGGCTTGCTGCAGGCGGCGCTGCTGCCGGAGCCGCCGGCGCGGCTTGGCCCGGTCGGCACCTCGGTCGCCTACCGCCCCGCCGACGGCCCTGGCGCCGGCGGCGACTTCTATGACGTCTTCGCGCTCGCCGACGGCCGCCTGGCGGTGATCGTCGGCGACGTCTCCGGCCACGGCCGCGAGGCGCTGCCGCACACGGCGCTGGTGCGCTTCACCGTTCGCGCCTACCTGGAGGCGGGTCTCGCACCGGCCGAAGCGCTGCAGACTGCCGGCGTCGTGCTCGAGCGCCAGCTCGCCGGCTCGTTCGCGACCGTGATCGCCGCCATCTATCACCCGCGCGAGCGCACGCTGACGTATGCCAGCGCAGGGCATCCGCCGCCGGTCGTGCTCGGCGAGCCGGCCGTCGACGGCACGTTCACGCGCGCCGCGACGGTGACGTCGCTGTCGGCGCCGCCGATCGGCGTCGAGTCGCGCACAGGCACGCGCCAGACGGTCGTGGCGGTGCCGGGCTCGGCGCGCGTCTGCTTTCACACCGACGGCGTGACCGAGGCGCGCGTCGGCGGAGATCTGTTCGGCTCCGAGCGACTCGCGCGGATAGTCGCCGGACTCGACGAGGACGCCGGAGCGGCGAGCCTGCTGGACAGCGTCGCGGCGCAGTCGGATGCACGCCCCGACGACATGGCTGCTTGCCTGCTGCAGATCCACGGCGGCGCCGGCGCGCCGGCGATCGTCTCCGAGCGTGTCGAGCTCGACGGCGAGTCGATCGAGCGCGGTCGCCTCGAGCGTTTCCTTCACGACAGCGGCGTCGGACCGGCGCAGATCGCAACCTTGCTCGACGCAGCGCGCGCGGAGCTGGCGCGCGCCGGGCGCGCGCTGCTCGAGCTGCGCTTCGAGGATGGCGCGCCGATCGCCTCGGTGCGCGCCGACAACGTGATTCCAGCGGAGCCGCTCGCGGTGGCGCGGGCGTCTTAGTCAGACGATGAGAGGAGAGCTTCGATGAGCGCTGTACCGACACTTGCGCCCGATGCGGCGTTTGTGCTGGGGATTGCCGCGACGGCGATTCCGTTCGCGCGTACGCCCGATGACGAGGCCGAGCGCTGGCTGCGCCTGCTGCGGCTGCACGGAGAGGTCGGCGCGACGCTGCAGGCGCTCGGCGTCAGCGAGGGCTCGCTGACCGAGCACGACGCGACCGCGCAGGCACGCGGCGCCGGCCTGTCGTCGAACGGATCGGCTGACGGTGAGCCGCGCGACGTGATCGCGCTGGTCAGCGAGCGCGCGGTGCGCCTGGCCGACGAGCGCGGCGCCGACGGCGTCGGCACGACCGAGCTGCTGCTCAGCGTGCTCGACGTCTACGGCGAGGCTTTCGAGCGCACTCTGCGCGCGCACGGCACCGACTCGAGCGAGGTGCTGGAGCGGCTCGCGGCCTGACCGTTCGCGCGCCTCGGCCGGGAAGATCGCGCGCGGCGCTCGAGGCCGGCGCGCAGGACGTGCTTCGCTATCTCGGGTTGACGAGCGCGAGCGTGAAGCCGTCGTAGCCCTTCGCGCCGACCGTCTGGATCGTCGTCGCGCTGACGCGCGTCTCCTCGGCGAGCAGCTCGTGCAGGTGACGCGAGCCGAGCACGTCGGGCGTGTCGTTGGCCTCGTCGACGAGCGCGCCGTCGCGGATCACGTTGTCGGCGACGATCAGCGCGCCCGGACGCGCCAGCTTCAAGGCCCACTCGAAGTAATCGGGCGTGTGCCACTTGTCGGCGTCGATGAAGACGAAGTCGAACGGAGGCGCCTGCTCGGCGGCGATCAGCGGCAGCGTCTCGAGCGCCGGCGCGAGGCGGATATCGACGCGCTCGCTGAGCTCGGCGCGCGCGATGTTCGCCGCGGCGACCTCGGCGTTGCGCGGGTCTGACTCGAGCGTTACGAGCTTGCCGCCCTCCGGCAGAGCGCGCGCGAGCCAGATCGCGCTGTAGCCGCCGAGCGTGCCGATCTCGAGAATCCGGCGCGCGTCGATCGATCGAGCAAGCAGGTGCAGCAGCTTGCCCTGGCTCGGAGTGACGGCGATCGGGGGCAGCCCCGCCTCGACGCTCGCGCGCAGCGCATCGGCAAGCGCAGCGTCGGTCTCGACGAGCCGGCGCTCGACGTACTCGTCGACTGCGTCCCAGGTCGGCTTGCTCACAGCGCGTGCGCCTTTGCTCGCGCGAGCAGCAGCGTGTAGAGGTGCTGCTGCGCTTGCGCCGGGAACGGCTGCAACAGCCCGGAGCTCAGCAGCGTGACCTCGCTCGGGCCCTCGACGAAGCCGAGGAAGTCGAGGTAGATCGGGAGCTTGATGC
Organism: Solirubrobacteraceae bacterium; assembly: GCA_036271095.1. Lineage (GTDB taxonomy): Bacteria > Actinomycetota > Thermoleophilia > Solirubrobacterales > Solirubrobacteraceae > Palsa-744. Next base: position 63,785 of record DATBBG010000045.1, on the reverse strand, counting down.
TGTGCACGATAAACGTCGCCGTCACGCGCCAGCCGAAGCTCCCGCTCGTGCCTGGCGCCGGCGGCGTGCCGGACTGGATCGTGACGCGGCCTGGCGTTGCGCCGGCGACGTGCTCGCCCTGCAGGACGTGCGTCAGGTAGCTTGAGAAGCAGCTGCGGATGTGCGCGCTGCGCAGCGCCTTCAGACCGCGCGCGGCGTCGGCGGCGCTTGCCGCGACGGAGACTTCCGAGCTGACGCTGAGGTCGATGATCTGGTGTTTGAGGCGGAAGTCCTTCGAGCTCTGTTCGAGGATGCTCTGCGAGCTGCCGCCGCCGCTGAGCCCGGTGCAGCTCAGCATCTGGCGTTCGAGCCGGCGTTCCTTGGCCGAGCTCGAGTCGTGCTTTTCGGTTGCCGTGAAGCCGGGCAGATCGGCCTGCGTCAGGTTGACGGCGCGCGCGAACGCGAGCGCGCGCGCTCGCGTCGGAGCTTCGCCCGAGCGCGTCCCGGCGCCGGAGTGCGAGTCGGCTGCCGGATGGGAGCCGCCGGCTGCCGTCGTCAGGCTGCTCTTGCCGCAGCCGGCGAGCAGGCCGGCGGCGAGCACGAGCGCGAGCGGCGGGATCAGCGCGGGGCGCACTGCTGCTGAGCTATCGCTTGCTCGCGCGCACGGCGGTGCCGTAAGCGCAGATCTCGGTCCACGTCTGGCCGAGCTCGGAGGTGTCGAAGCGGAACGCGACGACCGCGTCGGCGCCCTTCGCCGAGGCCTCCTCTTCGAGCCGTTCCTGCGCGTGCACGCGACCTTCGGCGAGCATCTTCGTCATCCCCTTCAACTCGCCGCCGACGAGCGACTTCAGCGAGGCGCCGAACTGCGAGCCGATGTTGCGTGCGCGCACGGTCAGCCCGAAGACCTCGCCGAGCACCTCTTCGATCTCGTAGCCGGGAAGGTCGTTCATCGTCGTGATGATCATCGCGTCACCTCATCTCTGTTCGATCTGTGAGCACGGCGTTTCGTGCGCCGCTGCACGCCCTCAGCTCACCCTAGTCTCCTCGGCGAGCGCGCGAGCCAAGGTCTCGTCGAACCCGGCCGGCTCGATTGCGAACTGCTTCGCGGCGCTTGGATCGGTGACGATCGTCGCAGTCATCAGTCCCTCGACGAGCGGCCGCGCGACGTTCGTGTCGACGGGCGTGACGAGCCCGAGCCAGAGCGCCGAGATCGCCGGCGTGATCAGCGGGACCGGGAGCTTCGGCCGCGGGCGCACGCCCATCGCGAGCGCCATGCGGTCAAGCATCTCGGAGTAGGAGAGCACGTCGGGGCCGCCGATCTGCACCTCATGGCCGGCCGACTCGGGCACGTCGGGAGCACGTGCCAGGTAGGAGACGACGTCGTCGATTCCGATCGGCTGCGTCGCGTTGCGCAGCCATGCGGGAGCGATCATCACGGGCAGCCGTTTGACGAGGTGGCGGAGCGTGCGGAAGGACTCGCTGCGTGCGCCGACGACCATCGCGGCGCGGAAGTAGGTCAACGGCGGGCCCTCGGCGGCGAGTGCGAGCGCCGTCTCGTGGCGCGAGCGCAGGTGCTTTGAGACGCGCGCGTCGCCGAGCCCGCCGAGGTAGACGATCCGCTGCACGCCTTCGGCGCGCGCGAGACGCGCGAAGTTGCGCGCGCCGTCGAGCTCGCGCTGCTCGTAGCCGGCGCCGCCGGCCATCGCGTGGACGAGGAAGTAGGCGACGTCGATCTGCGCGCCGGCGCCGGCGAGGCTGGCGGCGTCGGTGACGTCGCCGGTGACGATCTCGCAGCCGCGCCGTTGGAGCCCGGTGGCGCGCGCCGGATCGCGCACGAGGCAGCGCACCGATGCTCCGTCTTGCACGAGCGATTCGGCGAGGCGGCCGCCGACGAAGCCGGTCGCTCCGGTTACGAGCGCGCGCGTAGCGATCGGCTCAGGTTACTCGTGCGGCGATGACCCGTTGCGCCGCTCGGCGGCGTCCGGGCCGGTCGTCGTAGTCATCACGGCTGCTGCGCCGCCGCCGAGCACACGCCGCACGAGCGCCGGAGCGATCACGCGCAGTGCTGCAGCGATGCCGTACGGGCGCGGCACATAGCGTTCGGCGCGTCCGCCGACGCCGGCCTCGAAGATCGCCTCGGCAGCGTGCTCGGGCTTGGAGACGATCCAGCGCGTCCACGGCTTGGCGGTCAGCTCCGACTGGGGGAAGCCCTCGGTCGCGATGAAGCCGGGCAGCACCAAGCCGACGTGCACGCCGTGCTCGAGCTCCTCCGCCCAGAGCGCGTCCGACCAGCCGGCGAGCGCGAACTTCGACGCGCTGTAGGCGCCGGCGCCTGCGCGCGCGACGCGCCCGGCGGTCGAGGAGACGTTGACGATCGCGCTCGGCGCCGACTCGCGCAGCAGCGGCAGCAGCGCCTCGGTCAGGCGCACCTGCGCGTCGAAGTTGATCGCCATCGTGCGGCGCACGTTCTCGAAGCCGCCATCGGCGAAGCGCGCGCGCCAGGAGGCGCCGGCGTTGTTGACGAGCAGGTTGAGCCGGCCGTGGCGCTCGAGCATGTGATCGCGAATCTGCGCCGGGGCATCATCGTCGAGCAGGTCGACGGCGAGAAAGCTGACGCGATCGTCGCCGAGCTCGGCTGCCAGCTCGCGCAGGCGCTGCTCGCGGCGCGCGACGAGCACGAGTGACGCCGACGGCTCGCGCGCCAGCCGGCGCGCGGTCGCTTCGCCGATTCCGCTCGAAGCGCCGGTGACGAGGCAGACGCCCGTGTTGCGTGGGTGGCTCGAGTTTTTGATGATTCGGATCGAGGATCGCGTGCTGTTGACCGGTGGCGTGTGCGACGGCCGGCGGCTAGCCTTTCAGATCGGCGAGCAGATGGCTTGGAATTCACCACCCGACGGGAACGGCAAGCGCCAGGCGGTGGAGCTGTTCAGCGGCCTGCCGAGCCGCTATGACCGGCTCTCGTCGTGGCTCAGCTTCGGCCAGGATCCGCGCTGGCGGCGAGCGCTCGTCACGGCGCTCGCGCCATCGCCGGGCGCGCGCGTGCTCGACGTCGCGACGGGCACAGGCATGGTCGCGGCCGAGTTGGTCGCGCGCTGCCCCGACTGCTCGGTGGTCGGCATCGACCAGAGCACGCAGATGCTCGGCGCGGCGCGGGCGCGCTTCGCCGGCGATCGGCGTGTCGAGCTGTTGCAGGGCGAAGCGGAGGCGCTGCCGTTCGCCGATGCGAGCTTCGACTTCCTCACGTTCACCTACCTGCTGCGCTACGTCGAGGATCCAGCGGCGACGCTGCGCGAGCTCGCGCGCGTCGTGCGCCCGGGTGGGCGCGTCTCCTCGCTCGAGTTCGGCGTGCCGCCATGGCTGCCGGCGCGCGCGGCGTGGCGCTTCTACACGGCTGTCGGCCTGCCGACGCTCGGGCGGATCGCTTCGCGCGAGTGGATGGAGGTCGGGCGCTTTCTCGGGCCGAGCATTCGCGGCTACTACGCGCGCCATCCGCTCGAGCAGATCGTCGGCTACTGGGCTGCAGCCGGCTTCGACGATGTCGTCGTGCGACGAATGAGCTTCGGCGGCGGCGTCGTGATGTCGGGCGTCAAGGCGGCGGACGCGAGCGGTGTGAGAGCAGGCGCGGCCGCGCGCAGTGCGTCGCGCGCGGGCGAGGCGGACGATGCGCGCGGCGCCTGAGCGCCCGGCGTTCTACGCGCTCGGCCGGGGCCGAGCGAGCGAGTTGGTGACGCTGCTGCACCTGCCGTACACGGCCTGGCACCTGAGCTACTTCGCGCTCGGCGCGGCCGTCGCGCCGCATCTCTACGTCAACCGCCTGCTGTGGGGCCTGGCTGCGTTCGCGCTGGCGGTCGGCGTCGCGGCGCACGCGCTCGACGAGCTCCACGACCGTCCGCTGCGGACCGGCCTGAGCGATCGCACGCTGATCGCGCTGGCGAGCGTCAGCCTGCTCGGCGCGCTCGCGATCGGCGTCGCCGGCGCGATCAGCGTCAGCATCTGGCTGCTTCCGCTGATCGTCCTCGGCGGCCTGTTCCTGCCTGCATACAACCTCGAGTGGATCGGCGGGCGGATGCACGGCGACGTCTGGTTCGCGATCGGCTGGGGCGCCTTTCCGGCGTTCACCGGCTACTTCGTCGAGTCGCTGCAAGTCGCGCTGCCGGGCGTGCTGATCGCGCTCGGCTGCACTGTGCTGAGCGTCGCCCAGCGTCGACTCAGCGCGCCGGCGCGCGAGCTGCGCCGTCGCACCAGCTCGGTCAGCGGTCTGCGCGTGCGCGCCGATGGCGGCGCCGAGGAGCTGACGCTGTCCGGTCTGCTGGCGCCGCTGGACGGCGCGCTCGCGGCGATCTCGCTGGCGCTCGTCGTGACGGCGTGCGCGCTCGTCGCCGCGCGCCTCTGAGCGCGAGCGTCAGCCGTCGAGCAGGTGCGCGCCGCGCCCCGGCTGGACCTCGAGCGCGCCGGTCGGCGGCGGCGCGTCGGGCGCGAACAGGCCGAGCACGCAGCCGCCGAAGCCGCCGCCCATGATTCGCGCGCCGGCGGCGCCGGCGTTGCGCAGCCGCGCGACGGTCGCCTCGACGGCGGGCGTCGAGATCTCGAAGTCGTCGCGCAGGCTCGCGTGCGAGGCGTCGAGCAGGCGCCCGAGCCGCGGCAGATCTCCGGCGGTCAGCGCCGTGACGGCCTCGCGCACGCGCTCGTTCTCGCTCAGCACGTGACGCGCTCGCCGGCGCAGGGGCTCGGGCAGCTGCTCGGCGGCGGCCGCGTCGGCTTCGCTGAGAGCGTGCACGCCAAGCAGCTCGGCAGCGCGCGCGCACTCCGAGCGGCGCTCGTTGTAGCCGCTGCCCGAGTGCGTGTGACGCTCGCCGGAGTCGAGCACGACGAGCTTCCAGTCATTCAGGCGCAGCGGCACCGGCTCGATCGACTCGAGCGCTGCGAAGTCGATCAGCAGCGCCGCGTCGAGAACGCCGTACAACGATGCGAGCTGGTCGAGCAACCCTGTCTGGGCGCCGACCCAATCGTTCTCGACACGCGAGCAGACGCGTGCCAGCTCCAGCCGGCCGGGTTCTGCAGGGTCGATTCCGGCGAGCGCGAGCAGCGCGAGACAGAGCGAGACCTCGAGCGCTGCCGAGGAGGACAGTCCGGCGCCCTGCGGCAGATCGCCGCCGATCTGCAGCTCGGCGCCGCCGATGTCGACGCCCAGCACCTCGAGCTCGGCGGCCATGCCGATCACGAACGCGCGCCATCCGTGCTCGCGCTCGCGCTGGGTGACGGCGAATGCGAAGTCCTCGCCGAGGTCGAGAGCGCGGGCGCGGATCACGAGGTCATCGTGGGCGACGGCGCTGACGAGAATGCCCTGGGAGATCGCGAACGGCAGCGCCAGGCCGCCGTTGTAGTCGGTGTGCTCGCCGATCAGGTTGACGCGTCCGGGCGCGAACGCGCGCGCGCGTTCAGGCGGCACGAGCGATCGCGTCGCGCAGCACGACGGCCGTCTCCTCCGGCAGCGTGTCGGAGATGAACGTGCCGGCGCCCTGCTCGGAGCCGGCGAGGAACTTGAGCTTGTCGGCCGTGCGCAGCGGCGGGTAGAACTCGACGTGGACGTGGCCGTCGTGCTCGCGCGCCTCGGGCGAGCCGATCGTCGGCGCCTGATGGACGACCATCACGTACGGGAACGGACGCTCGAACAGCGCGTCGTAGCCGCGCGCGAGCGTCTGCAGCGCGACGGCCAGCTCGCGCAGCTCCAGCGGCTCGCAGTCGAGCAGGCTCGCGCGATGCTCGCGCAGCACGACGTGCGCTTCATAGGCCCAGCGCGCCGCGCGCGGGACGTAGGCGACGACGCGCTCGCCTTCGAACAGCACGCGCTCCTCTTCGGCCAGCTCGCGGTCGAGCAGCGCGCAGACGGCGCAACCGCCGAGCCGCTCGTCGGCGGCCAGCTCGCGCTCGAGCACGGGCGGGATGAACGGGTAGCCGTAGACCTGTCCGTGCGGGTGATGCAGCGTCACGCCGACCTCGACGCCGCGGTTCTCGAAGATCATCACGTAGTCGACGTCCTCGCGCGCGCCGAGCTCGGCGTAGCGGTGGCGCCAGACCCACATCAGCGCCTCGGCGCGCTCGTCGGAGAGCGTCGCGAAGGAGCCGTTGTGCCGGTCGGTGTAGACGATCACCTCAGCGGCGCCGCCGGGCGACTCGAACGCGGGAAAGCGATTGTCGAACACGGCGATCTCGAACTCCGAGTAGGGGATCTCCGTTTCCGGCGCGCCCGCTCGCGTCGGGTCCAGCGGGCAGTGCTCGCGGTCGGGCAGGAACGTGCGGTCCTGGCGGTGGATCGCATAGACGACCTCCTCGCCGCGCAGCTCGTTGAAGCGCAGCTCGCTCATCGCTGCTCGCCGTCGTTCTCGCCGTCGCCCTCTTCGTGCTCGTCGTCGTGCTCGACGCGGCTGTAGATCAGCAGCGCACGGTCGTCAGGTTTGCGCGTGCGCAGGATCGCGAGCGGGCCGAGGCGCTCATCGCCGGGCGGCGGCGGGCCGGGCGAGCCGTCCGCGGCGCCGCCCGGCGCGCCTCGCGAGGGCTCCTGCGGAGGCTGCTGGGCGGAGCCGGAGGCCATCTCCCGAGGGTATAGCGCGACGCGCGCGAGCGGCTCCCGGAAAACGTCTCAGCACGTGCTTGACTGAAGTAATAGATTCGCGCACACAGGGCACGGCTGAGGAGACTGGGCCCTCGATCAGAGGAGAGTGAGATGGCAGAGTCCGATCAGGCCCATCCAGCTGTAGAGCAGGTCGACGGTGGGGCGCTCGTCGACGGCTCCGGATTCGACCGGCGCTCGTTCCTGCGCCGAACGGCGCTGACCAGCGTCGCGGCAGGTTCCGTCGGCACGCTGCTGGCGGCATGTGGATCGAGCAGCAACTCGGCGAGCGGCAGCAGCGGCGGCGGGTCGGCGGAAGTCTTCGGCTCGCACAAGAACTACAAATTCGTGTTCGTCAACCACGTCACGACGAACCCGTTCTTCACGCCGACGCAGTACGGCGCGGCTGACGCCTCGAAGCTGCTCGGCTGCTCCTACCAGTGGACGGGCTCGGAAAGCTCGAACGTCAACCAGATGGTCAACGCGATCAACAGCGCCGTGACGAGCGGAGCGGACGGGATCGCCGTCGCGCTGATCGACCTGCACGCGTTCAACGCGCCGGTCGAAGCTGCGATCAAGGCGGGCATTCCGGTCGTCGCCTACAACGCCGACGCGCCGGGCAACGCGCGTCTGTCCTACATCGGCCAGGATCTGAAGAAGGCCGGCGAAAAGATGGGCGAACGGATCGTCTCGGACGTCGGCTCGGGCGACGTGGCGCTGTTCATCGCGACGCCTGGCTCGGCGAACCTGCAGCCGCGCATCGAAGGCGCCGAAGCGGCCGTCAAGCGGTCGGGCAAGTCGATCACGCTGCACACCGTCGCGACCGGCGCTGCCGTCCCGGGCGAGCTCTCGACGATCGACGCCTACTGGGTCGGTCACAAAGAAACGAAGGGCATGTACGCAGTCGACGGCGGCTCGACGGAAAGCCTCGCGAAAGTGATGCAGAAGTACAGCCTCGGCGGCAAAGTCAAGGCCGGCGGTTTCGACCTGACCGAACAGACGCAGAAGCTGCTCTCCGAAGGCGACATCGAATTCACGATCGACCAGCAGCCCTACCTGCAGGGCTTCCTGCCGGTGCTGCAGCTGTTCATGTACCAGGTCTCGGGCACGCTGACAGGGCTCGCCGAAACGGACACCGGGCTGAAGTTCCTCAGCAAAGAAACGGTCCAGCCGTACCTCAAGTCGAAGAGCCGCTACGAGGGCACCTCGACCGCAGCCAAGGTCATCGCCTGAGGCATCGAAGGATGCGCGGAGGGATCAGCTGATGGCAAGCGTCGCGGGAGGATCGACCGCCCAGACGCCGCCGGTGAAGGCGGGGGAGTCGGTGCAAGAGCACCGGCCCTCCGCCGGCCGGCAGGCGCTCGAGCGGATCCTCTCGCTGCGCGAGGGCAGCATCATCGTCGTGACGCTCGTCACGGCGATCTACTTCGCCGCGAACACGAGCAGCTTCTTCACCGGCTCGAACTTCAAGACGCTGCTGCCGTACTTCGCGCCGTTCGCGATCCTCGCGGCGGGCGAGGTGTTCGTGATGATCCTCGGCGAGATCGACCTGTCGATCGGCGCGCTGTACCTGTTCGCGCCGATCCTCTTCTACAAGCTCGACGCCTCGGCCGGGCTTGGACTCGTGCCGAGCGTGATCGTCGCGCTGCTCGTCTGCGCGGCCGTCGGCGCGATCAACGGCTTCTTCGTCGCCGTAATCGAAATCAACTCGTTCGTGACGACGCTGGCGACGCTGTTCGCGTTCGAGGGTCTGGCGCTGATCGTCTCGCACGGCACCCCTGTCGCGACGCCCGGCGCGCAGGCGCACACGACGACGGTCAACGTCCATCACATCGTCAATGGGCACTCGATCACGCTGCCCGAACAGGTCCGCCACATCGGCTCGTTCGCGGAGATCTTCGGCGGTGGCGTCTACTCGGAGATCATCTGGGCGGTGATCATCGTCGTGATCCTGCAGATCGTGTTGACGTTCACGCGCTGGGGCCTGTACACGGTCGCGATCGGCTCGAACAAGCTCGGCGCCGGCGAGGCCGGGGTCAGCGTCAAGGCGATCATGATCCGCAACTACGTGCTCTGCGCGCTGACGGCGGCGCTCGTCGGGATCTTCGAGGCCGTGCGCGCCGGAACGGTCCAGCCGGACCCCGCCGGGGCCAACGAAATCCTCTTCCTCGCGGTCGCCGCGGGCGTGATCGGCGGCACGCTCTTGACGGGCGGCTCGGGCACGATCGTCGGCGCGCTGATCGGCGCGCTGTTCCTCGGCGTGCTCAAGGACGGCCTGATCCTGCAGGGCGTCAACGCGAACTACCTGCTGTTCTACACCGGCCTTGCGATCATCGTCGCGATGACCGTCAACGTCTACGTGCAACGGCGACGAAGGGGGCACAGCGGTGGCTGACCCAGGAACAGGAGCGCCAGACGGCGCGAGCGCCGACGCCGAGGAGGCGCGAGCGATCGCGGCGGGCGTCGACCCGGCCGAGAAAGTCGTGCCGCCGCGCAGCTCGCCCGACGACGTGCTGCGCGTCGAACACATCACGAAGAAGTTCGGTCCTGTCACGGCGCTGCGCGACATCAACTTGCATCTCAAGAAGGGCGAGGTGCTCGGTCTGCTCGGCGACAACGGCGCCGGCAAGTCGACGCTGATCAAGATCCTCTCCGGCTTTCAGAAGCCCGACTCCGGCCAGATGTTCCTGCACGGCAAGCCGTATGCGCCGAAAAGCGTCGACGACTCGCGCGCGCAGGGGATCGAGACCGTCTACCAAGACCTCGCGCTGATCGACGAACTGTCCGTCTACCACAACCTGTTTCTGCGGCGCGAGCGCGTGATGCGGCCGTTCCCGCTGCTCAACAACCGCCAGATGAAGCGCGAAGCGCGCACGGCGCTCGACGAGATCGGCATCAACATCCCGCGCATCGACGTGGCCGTCGCGCGCCTCTCGGGCGGCCAGCGCCAGGCGATCGCCGTCGCGCGCACGGTCAACGGCGACGCCGACATCATCCTGCTCGACGAGCCGCTCGCTGCGATGGGCGCGAAAGAGGGCGCGATGATCCTCGATCTCGTCGCGCGGCTGAAGGAGGAGGGCAAGGTCTCGATCATCATGATCTTGCACAACTACGTCCACGTGCTGCAGGCGTGCGACCGCGTCAGCATGATCCAAGACGGCGCGATCGCCTACGACAAGCCGACCGCCGAAACCTCGGTCGAGGAGCTGACGGACATCGTCGTCAACGAGTACCGCCGCGCGCGCGAAGAGACGCACGAAGAAGCCGAGCAGGCGAAGGCGCAGCAGAGCGGCTGAGCGGCGGTCGCGCGGAGTGGCGGCCGGAGGACGCGGCCGAGCAGGTGCAGCGCCAGACCGGCGCTACTGGTCCATCAGGTGTTCGCGGTATTCCTGATTCTGCATGCGCTCGCCGCGGATCTGCACGGCGATGTAGACGATGATGATGTTGACGATCACGCCGATGCCGCCAAACACGGCGATCAGGCCGATGTCCGTCACCACTGCCTTGCTCAACGCGAGAACCATCGACGGGAGCCTAGCAACGGAGCTGGCGCTCGTGTCGTAGCCTTCACGTTGCCGCGGCCGATCGTCGATCGGACCGGGATCGCCGCGCCGGCGGTCCATGCGCTGGAGAGGTGCCGGAGCGGTTGAACGGGCGCGACTGGAAATCGCGTAACGGGGGAAACCTCGTTCGAGGGTTCGAATCCCTCCCTCTCCGTCTCGCTGGCCTCGGGGCTGTTGTTCGGACTCGGATTGCTGGGGCGTCCCAAGCGCAGTTCATGCTTGACGCGTGCTTGACCTCATCAACGAGTTGCTTGCCACCGAAGCGGCCGTCGACAAGCTCGGGGCTCGCGGGATCTCGGTCGACGAAGCTGGGCAGGTGATCTGGAATCGCTACGTCGTGATCGGAAACCGCCGAGGTAGCTAAGAGCGCCTCCAGCGGGACATCCGCAGGCTTCTGATTGGGTGTAGCGACAGCCGCCGATTTCTCACGCTGGTGATCGAGGGAACGATCGAGCCAACGACGTGGCTGCTCATCACAGGCTGGGAGTCAACGTCGGCTGAGCGTATGATCTTGGAGAAGGCATGAGCCGTCCAGACACCGACCCGCTGCCCGGAGACTTCGACGAGGAGCTCAGGGATCTGGATCCAGCGGACGTGCAGGTCGTTGAGGCTTCGCACGACCGCCGTCTGGTTGTGCAGTTCACGCTCGAGGGCGATGATGCCGCTGCACTTCAGAAGATGGCGCAGAGTCAGGGAGAGAGGCCCGGCGAGGTCGTTAGGTCTCTCATCCGCGCTGCTTCAGAGCGAGCTGCGTAGCTCCCGCCAGACGGTGAACGTACGCGGAAATGCGCGTTGCCGGTGCGCATCTGGATGACGCCTGGCAGGCACCGCGTCTCGGTCACGGGCGTCGACGCCTGAGGAGTGAGCTCGGCCGTGACCTCGACGGTCGTTCGCGTCCGATAGCGGCGGCAGTCGCTCGGCGCGCGGCGGGTTGCAGTATTGCGGCGCGCACGCGGCCGGCAATCGCCTTGCAGAGCTTCGTCCAGGACTGGCGCAGACGCCCCAAGCGGCCGTATCCTTTTTCAGATGGCGACGACCGACTCGACATTCGCCCATGTCGAATCGCATCCGGGCTCCCATCCGCACCGTCGCAAACGCGTGCTGATCGGCTTCGCCGTGGGTGTGATCGGCGTGGTTGTCCTCGCTGCCGTCGTCGTGCTCGTCTGGTCGGGCGTGTCGCTGACCGGCGATGCGACTGCGCTCGCGCGCGTCAGCGTGCAGCCGTTCGGCGGCAGCATCGAGCACGTGAGCGCATTCGGACCAGGCGGGCGCTCGATCCCGATCGCGGTCGACGGCGGCCGGTTGACGCCGCTGCGCCGGCTGAAGCCGGGTGAGCAGGTCTCTGTCGAGGTCGTCGTGCGCCGTCCTGGCTGGGTCAGCTGGGCGCTCGGTCACGAGCGCACCGAGCACCTGACGCTGAGGACGCCCGTCGCGCACGTGACGGACCGCTGGATGACGGTGCGCCCCGGCGAGGATGTGCAGATCGGCTTCGACCGTCCTGTCAGCGCCGTCGCGCACGGAAGCTCGACGCTGTCCAAGCCGCAGACGCTGGCGCACTCGACGAGCACGATCTCGCTCGGGCGCCGCGCCGCGACCGGCTCGACCAGGATCGCCGTCGCGCCACGTCCGTGGGAGAGCGTCGGCGCGGCGACGCAGGTGAGCTGGTTCCCGCCGTCGCAGAAGCCCGTGATGGTCGCGCTGCCGGCTGCCGGCTCGAACATCACGCCGGCGACGAAGCTCTACATCACCTTCTCGAAGCCGGTCAGCGAAGTGCTCGGCTCCTCCTATCCGCACCTGTCACCGGGCACGCCCGGCTACTGGGAGAAGGCGAACAGCCACACGCTGGCGTTCGTCCCGTCGGGGATGGGAGCCGCGCTCGGCTCGCGCCTGCACGTGCAGCTGCCGCACAGCGTCGCCGTCACGTCCGGTTCAGGCGGCGGGCTGCAGACGACCAGCCAGATCGAATGGGTCGTGCCGCCGGGCTCGACGCTGCGTCTGCAGCAGCTGCTCGCGCAGGCCGGCTACCTGCCGCTCGACTGGCATCCGTCCGGCGCCGAGGTCGCGCACACTGCTTCGGCCGAGGCAATGGCGGCGGTCGAACCGCCGAGCGGCGAATTCACCTGGCGCTACGCGAACACGCCGCACCAGCTGAAGGCGATGTTCTCGCCCGATCAGGCGAGCGTGATCACGAAGGGCGCCGTGATGAAGTTCGAGAACAACAACGAAATGACCGTCGACGGTGAAGCCGGGGCAACGGTCTGGCGCAAGCTGATCGACGACGCGATCGCAGGCAAGCGGCTGTCGGAACCGTACAGCTACGTCTACGTGCACCGCGAAGTGCCGGAGACGGCGACGTTGTGGAGCGCCGGGCGCACCGTGCTCAGCTCTCCGGCCAACACCGGCATCTCCGGAGCGGAAACCGAACTCGGCACGTTCGCCGTGTTCGAGCACCTGCCCGAAACGACGATGAGCGGAACCAATCCGGACGGCTCGCACTACAACGACCCTGGAATCAAATGGGTCAGCTACTTCAACGGCGGCGACGCGCTGCACAACTTCGACCGCGCCTCGTTCGGCACGCCGCAGAGCCTCGGCTGCGTCGAGCTCCCGCTTGCCGCCTCGGCCGAGATCTATCCGTATACGCCTATCGGCACGCTCGTCACCGTCGAAACCTGACGACGGCGTCAGACGCCGCACCCCCGCGCTCGAGCTATGCCCGGTGCGGCAGCCCTTCGAGACCGGCGTCGAGCTCGACGCCGGTCGAGTTGAGCGCGAACGCGACCATGTGGTAGTGGCCGACGAGCATCGTGATCTCGATCAGCCCGCGCTCGTCGTAGCTCTCGGCGAGCTTCGCCCAGGTCCGCTCGGACAGCTTCGCCTGGGCGTGCAGCTCGTCGGCGGCGCGCAGCAGTGTCGCATCGCTCGCGGACCAGCCGTCGGCGTCGGGTCCGTCGGCGACGCGCTCGATCTCCTCGCGCGCGATGCCGATCGATTCGGCGATGCGCGCGTGCTGTCCCCACTCGTAGTCCGAAGTGCAGTTGAAGCCGGTGCGCAAGATCAGCAGCTCGCGCTCACGCGCTCCCAGCACACCGCGTCCGAGCAGGAAGCCGCCGAACGGCAACCACGCGCGAAACAGCCCCTCGTGACGCGCGAGCGTCGGAAAGATGTTGTTCTCGCCGAGGCGCACGTTGAAGCCGGGCGGCGTAGCGTCGAGGATTCGATGCAGCTCCTCGCTCCACTCCGGCTCGGGCAGGGGGTCGATCCGTGGCATCGCGCCGGAGCTTAGCTCGGCGCGCGATCGCGCTGCCTCGGCGAGAAGCCGCACCCTGGTACTGTCGCGTCGAGGGGGAGTGAGCGAGGGTTGGGAGGGGTAGCGATGCGAGCGCCTACGTTGTTTCGCGATCGTCCACGGCCGGTGCAGATCGCGCTCGGCGGCGCGGTGCCGCTCGTCTTCGGCGCGATCGTCGGGATCGTCCTCGGCGCATCCTCAGGCGCCTACTGGGGGCTGTCGGCGCTCGCCGCGCTCGGCGCGATCGTCGCCGGACTCGAGCATCGAGACGGCTGGGGCGGGGCCGATCGCGGCCTCGTCGGCGGTGCGATCTACGCGCTCGGCATCCTGCTCGCGCATGCGATCGCCGGCACGCACGCGAAGGTCTCGCTCGGCGGCTTCCCGCCGCTGCTGATCGTGATCGACGCGATCGCCGGGATGTTGCTCGGCGCGATCGGCGGCCGTCTCGCTCGCGCGGTGCGCGAGCGAGACGCGGTCGTCGAGAAGCCCGCCTGAGCTCTCAGCCGCCGAGGACCGGCAGCACCGGCGTGCACGCCGGTGTCACTCGATGCGCCGGATCGAGCGCGTTGAGCACGTCGGCGTCGGCGATGTGGTCGTACGGCATCGACAGGTGCTCGCCCTGGTCGAGCGGGCATTGCTGCTGCAGCAGGATGTTCGTCACCGACGGCCCGCTGAGGAACGCCGAGGTGTACGGCGTGACGACCTCGTCGTTGGCAGACTCGATCACCGTGTAGTCGACGCCCGGCACCGTGTCGCCGCCGGAGTTGAGCTTCGTCAGAAACGTCGACCCGGCAGACTGCTGTTCGCAGGCCGGGCAGAGCACGCCGAGGAACGCATCGGCGCCGGGAAGATAGCCGGCCAGCGTGAACAGGCCGGCGAGCGTCGTGCCGTGGTTCGAAGGCGCCAGCCCGACGAGCGTGTGCACCTTCGATGCGCCGCCGAGGAAGCGCAGGTAGTAGCGCGGCATCATCCCGCCCTGAGAGTGGCCGACGAGATCGACCTGGCCGGCGCCGGTAGCCGAGAGCACGCGATCGACGAAGCTCGACAGTTCTCCGGCCGACGTCGCGATGTCGCCGGTAGCGTCGACGCCGATCAGGCCGCTGCCGGCGTAGGAGCCGTAGTTGAGCGCGAACACGCAATAGCCGTCGTCGTGCAGCAGCGGCGAGAGCGCCTGCCAGCTGTCGGACATGTCGGCGAACGTGCCGTGAACGAGAACGACCGGCCGCGGGTGCGCCGCCGACGGCTTGCACGACCAATCGTTCGCGCCCGGCGGGCTCGCGGTGGGGCTGGCGTGTGCGTAGCCGGCGAGGCCGTTGTAGACGACCGGCAGCTGGGCGGCTTGCGAGCTGGCCGCGATCGCGCCGGCGTAGAGCAGCGCGCAGCAGGCGGCAACGACGAAAATGCGATGACGCATCGCTCTCCTCCTCTTGCTCCTCGGCTTCGCCGCGAAGCGCACCCGCCGCCGCTTGTTCGCGGCGCACGAGCGTCTGCGGCGCTCATATCCCGCTCACGCTCGCTTCGCGCGCGGGTGAGCGTTGCCGGAATACCCGCCGTGAGCGCGCGCAAACGCGATCTCGACGAGCGTCCGCGAGTCGGCATCGCCGGCCGGCGTCTAGACTGGGCCGCCTGCGCCCGTAGCTCAGCTGGATAGAGCGTCGGTCTACGGAACCGAAGGTCAGAGGTTCGAATCCTCTCGGGCGCGCTCAAAACTGCCTGGTAAACGCCACTTTTTGCCAGGACCAGTCCGAGAGCCGTTGGCGGCTTGCCCTTGCTTTGCCCTTATGCGCCCTTGCTCCAGCGGCCAAATAAGGCCCGCTAAGCCCGCGAAACACCGTCAGGCTGGTACGGCGTGGGTGAGGCCGTTTCGTTCCGCTAGGCGTGGCAGGCGCAGGGCTCGCGTGGCGCACTATGCTGGTGGACATGATCCGGTTGTGGCTAATACGGGCGCTGCCCTTTATGAGCCGATGGATCGAAGCGTCTCCTGCGGCTTGCTGCGGCGTGTGCGGGACGTGCTTGACGGCAACCGCTAGTGGCCTCACGATCGAGGCTCTGCGTACTCGGCGAGAGTCCCGCAGCGAATAGCCGAACAGCCTCCCGCCGGGCTCACGCGTAGGGTTGTTTGTAACAAATCCTACAAAGTGAGCCGCGCGACGATTGCAGCGCCGCGCGGCTCGGGACACAAGGAGCGGAACTCCCGATGCCCGAGCGCGATGCTATCCCCGAGGCCACGGTACTGGCCGCCGTACGCCGAGCGGAGCTACACGGCGAACACCGTCGAGCAGGCGTCTCGCTGCCGACGATCAAGGCACATCTCGGTCTGCGACACACCGGCTGGACGACGCAACAGATACGTCCGATGTTGGAAAAGCTCGTCGCGGACGAGCTGCTGCGGTACTGCTGGCGCCACAGCCGTCAATGGTGGGCGATCACTTCGCCGGGAAAGCGGCGGGCGAGCACGTTCGATGTGCTGCCGGAGTCGCCGCAGCATCGCAAGTGGCGCGAGGCGCGGTTGCTCGCCGAGCAGGAGCGTGAGCGCGTGTGGACCGCTGCGCTCGATGCCGTGGAAACAGCCGAGGACGCGCTGACCAATGCGAAGAACGTCAAACCGACTTCGGAGACGTATCTGGCGATTGCCAAACGCCTCGACGACACGTTCAACAACATGGCGTCGGTTGCCTACTGCCTAGCGGAGTGGGACGAGCCGAGCGACCTCCGTGCGGACGTTGAAGCACCGTACAGGGCGCTCCGCAACACGCGATGGCGGTCCTAGCGGAGCGCCGCGACCTTCTCCGAGCCCTTCGCTTCGTTGAACGTCGCCGTCAGGCCGTCGGCTAGCGCAGCCTCCACCGACGGCAGCAAGTGGCCATACACGTTGATCGTCGTGCGAATGTCCTCGTGGCCTAGCCGCGCCTGCACCATCGCCAGGTTCGGCTGAACCTCCAGCGAGAGCGCGGCGCACGTGTGCCGTAGGTCGTGCCAGCGCAGCGCGTGGTACGCATTCGGCAACGCGGCCTTGCGGCGCTTCTTGGGGTCGTCGCTGTTGACGCCTCTGAGCGCAGGCTTGAACACGCGCCGGTAGAACAGCCCGTGCCGCACCGGGCCACCTTCCGGCGCAGTGAAGATCAAGGCGTCGGGCTTCGTGCCGCCGGGGATAGGGCCGGCCAAGTGGTCGCGCAGCATCGCGGCGATCGGCTGCGGCAGCGAGAGCTTGCGGCCGGCGTGCGTCTTCGTCGGGCCGAACAGCAAGCCCTTCTCGTCGTCGGTGAGGTTGGGGGAGGACGTGTTGATGTCCTTCAACGCCTGCCGCACGTGTAGCTCGCCGTGCAGCAGGTCGACGTCGCAGCGGCGCAGCGCCCACAGCTCGCCGGCACGCAGACCGCAGTACGCCGCGACGTACACGGCCACGCGGTAGCGCTCGGGCATCGCCTCGGCCAGCTTGCGTACGTCGGCTGCGCCGAGATAGAGCCGTTGCTGGTTGCGCGGTGCCTTCTTCGGCAGCTTCACGTCGTCGGCTGCGTTGCTCGCCAGATACCGCCGCTTTTTGGCGAGCGCCAGGATCGCGCGCAGCACCGTGTAGACGCGGCGCACGGTGTTCGGTGCTTTCGTCTCGGCGAGCTCGTTGACCAGCCGCTGCACGGAGTCCGGCGTGATGTTGGCGATCGGCGCTTTGCCGTAACGCGGCAGCAGGTGGTTGTTCAGGATCGACTCGTAACCGGCCTTCGTCTTCGGCTCGAGGTCAGCCCACGTGCCGCGCCACTCGTCAACGACGTCTGCGAACCTGCGCGCAGACGCCGCCGGATCGATGAACGTGCCGGTCTTGGCGCTGTGCTGCATTTCCAGCAGCCAGTCCTGTGCTTCGGTCTTGGTGCGGAACGAACGCTCAATCTGCGCCGTGCCGCCGCGCAGCGGATCGGGATAGCGTGCGCGCCAACGGCCGCTTCGCTTCGTCGCGTGACCAGCCATCACGCGAACCTCAGCACGACAGCGACAACCGCGCACACGACCGACAGCGCAGTCGTGACGTACACCCATAGCGGCCGGTGCAGCACGAACGTGCGATGGAACCTGAACTCGTAGTCACGCCGCTTCATGCCGCCACCTCAGCCTTGCGGCGGTAATCAAGCGTCGTGAACGGCTGGCCTGTGGCTGCCGTGAACGCTGCGCGGCAGGTGCCCTCGGTGACGCCGTAGCGCGCTGCTAGCCAGCCCCACGATTTCCCGCTCTTACGATCACGTGCGATCGCGCGTGCCAGCTTCGCCGGGTCGTCAACGGCAACGCGCTCGGTCGTGCCGATCAACTCCGCAAACGCTGCCTTGCCGTTGGTGATCTTCAACGCTTTGGCGATCGTGCTGAGGCTGTCGCCGTCTGTGCGGCGGCGCGTTACCTGCTCAACCAGCTTGGCGTCGAACGTCAGCGGCGTTACGCGGTACTTCTTGATGCTCGGCATGTTCATCTCCTAGTTCGTAGATCGCTCCGACTGTTGTCTGCACAACCTTCGAATAGTACCTCTTTTTCGGAGCTGCAAGGGCAACGCAAGGGCAAATATTCTGCGCTGTGGTGAAAGCGCCAGTAACGGTGGTGCGGTAGCTGTGCTGACCATCGGTCCCGGTAACCGAAACTGCGTGTCGTCGCCGGAGCAGCAGGCGGGATTGTTGACTGCTTCGTGAGCTACGGCATGGTGGTGACTCTTCACATGGGCTATCCGAGCGATGCGCGGACAATGCCTGGGCGGGACTTTTTGGCCTCGTATCCAGCCGTCGCAACGTCGCAAGCGTCGCAAATTCCGGCCGCTTACTTCTTACATGCTTCCCCTCTTTTCTTTCTTCGAGTAGCGAAAAAAAGGAAATAAGGCAAGAAGTGAGTGAGCCTATTTTTGCGACGCTTGCGACTTGCGACGTCATTGCGCGGCAGCCTTTACGCGCCCTCTGCTGCGCTTGCGGGACTTTCCGTCCAGATAACGCAGCCGTACCCTGCGACCCTTGCCGCGACTAAAGGCGACTTCCAATTTGTAGGCGTCGCGGAATGCCGGCGTCATGCGCTTTAGTCGGGCTGATAGACCGCGCGAGTTGCCGGGCCACTGCGCCGTGCGGTCGCCTGTTTTGTCGGAGAGCGCTCGGAACAAGTCTGTCGGCGTACCTATCCACTCAGTGCCATCTTGCTCCGCCATGAACCGCATGACCGCTGCTGCTACCGGATCACCCTCCAACACGATCTCAGCGATTGCGTCCTGTGCGTTTGTGTACGCGCCTAGCGCATCAGAGTCGAGTGCCTTGTCTACTGCGGCCATGATGTGGCCTGCGTCGCCCATGCGCGGCAGTTCGTCAGCTTCAACCGGATTGGCCAGTACCTGCGCTATCAGGTCGAACAGGCCGCCGAGTATGCGCGGCATCTGTTGTTGCAGCAGCGCGTCGATTTGTTCCTCTGCGCGTCGCTGCTTTGAGCTGATGACGCCTAGCTCAATAGGCATCAGCCGCTCGCCCAGATCACCACGCAACCCGCCAGGATCAATCGACGTAAGCACGATTGCCCGCCGGAAGTTGGTCACGTAGATCTCGTCGTCCGTGTACAACTGGCGCTTGGCTGCGCCGTCCCCGGTGACGGTACGGCAGAGCAGGTCGCTAAACCAGGGTTGGATTGACGAGATGTTGTCCAAGCCGATCACACGACTAGCCGCCGCAACCGTGTGCCATTCGTCGGACGCTTTGGGCGGCGTGCGGAGCGGACTAGGGGAGGGGTCTACCAGCCCGATCACAGCCCGCGCAAGCGAACTCTTACCGGAGCCTTGCGTACCTGTCAGCGACAGAATTGGCACGGGCACGTCGGGCAGCAGCGCCATCGCCAACCACGCCCGCAGCATGTCCCAACCCTCATCGCTGATGTTGATGAGCTTGCGTAGCAGGTTGAGGTTGCCGTTCTTGGCTGGGCGCGGCATCGCGCCGGTGAGTGTGGTGCGGC
Source organism: Solirubrobacteraceae bacterium (assembly GCA_036271095.1). GTDB lineage: Bacteria > Actinomycetota > Thermoleophilia > Solirubrobacterales > Solirubrobacteraceae > Palsa-744. The sequence continues at coordinate 44,389 of DATBBG010000045.1, read as the reverse complement.
GAAACACGATGCCTTCTGGCGCGTGCTTCATCACCTTCCATTCACCATCGCGGATCACAACACACCGGCCTTCTGCGTCGCCCATGTCGATCGCAAGCCCGCCATCGTCAAGCCGAGCCGACCGCAGATGTACAGGTGTGCGTTCGGTGCCTTCGGCTTCGGCCGCTAGGACGTTGATGGCTCCGGTGAGTGCGTTGCTACTCGGCGGCTTGCCAGCCTTGTTGAAGAAGTCCAGCATGAGTCGTTTGCTCAGAGGGCCCTTACCGTGGAGAGGTAGAGCGATGCGCGGGCCGGTCTTTGGTACGGCATGAGGCTGACCCCGTTCGTCGGCGATGAAGTCGTACTGGTTCTTCGCCATCCCCACGAGCAGCGTCGCCTGTGGAGGCGGAGCCATTGATTGAGCCTTTCTGTTCTGAGTGATCAGATAACCCGCGCCCTGCGGACAGCAAGCCCACAAAGCTGCGGGGTCCCATGCGTATGCGTCCTCGTTGACGGCCAGCACAGTGCCGGTGCGCCAGGAGCCGCCATCCTCTAGTCGGCCGTCGTACCCCCAGCAAAGCTGCTGAGCGAGGACGCTGTACTCGCGATCGTCTTGCAGTACGACCGTCCATTGCTGCCGCTCATCAGTGGCTATCTCTGCGTCGAAACTAGGCACCGTCATGCCGCCACCTTCTTCCGGCGAAGCTTGCCGTGGCGCTCGACGTTGATGAGGTTCAGCAGCTCGCGTTGCGACCGTCCCTGATCCGTAAACCACGAAGTGATGTCTTCGCCGTTGCCTAGACCGCCCTTGCTCAGCCGCACGCGCCAAGCGTCAGCGCCAGCAGCGCGCAGCTCGGCCGCGCGGCTAAGCGCCTGCTCCTCCTCGCGCGGGTCTGCGTCGTAGATGACGGCTACGCGCTTGCCCTTGACCATCCAGCCCCACTCCTTGCGCCAGCGGGTAGCTGCGCCAGACGTGACCGTGATACCCGGCAGGCCGTGTCGCCAGAGCACGAGCGCGTCGAACTCGCCCGCGCAGAGCACTAGCGCGTTGCCGCCGGGCATACCGGGATAGATCGTCACGCCGCCGTTCTCAAGCGTGTGACCGGCTAGCCCCTGGTACTTGGCGCCGGACAGCGGCAGCTTGGGCCAGAACCGAATGCGCAGATTGACGAGCTCGCGCGTGCGGACGTCTTTGATCGGGATCGTGAATCCTCGTCCGTTATGACCAATCTGCGCCTTGGCGATGATCTCCGGTGACAAGCCGCGCACGTCGCGCAGGTACGCCGTCGCGTTGTCGTCGCGCAACAGCATCTGCCGCCAGGCGCGTATGTCGTACTCGCTCGGCAGCGGCGCAGGCTCGGAAGGTCGCGAGCCTTCAGCTGTGATGTACGGCTTCAAGCAACGCTCTGGGTGCTCCTTCAGCTCCAGCCACGCATGTACGCTGAGCGCCTCTGCCAGCTCGAACAGGTAAGTGCTCTGTGAGCACGACCAGCACGAGATAACCCATTCGCCAGTACGCGCGCTGACGTTGGCGCGGCCCTTTCCGTGACCGCCGCACAACGGACACTCAAACCGGAAACTGCTGATGGCAGGTTCCGAGCTATTATCAGGCTCCGCTCCTCTAGCGGTAGCCGTACGGTCGTTTTTGGGGCGTGCGCCGTCTATCGAACGACGGCGGGCGCTCCCGCTATTTCGAGCCGCCATGTCAAGACTGAGTCCCGGACTCGGCTCGGCAGCTTTCCATGTAGGTGTCCAGCTCGTGCAAGTCGTAGGTCGCACGACCTGGCACGCTCCTGTGCGCGTGAATCTTGCCCTGCTCCTGCAACCGGCGCAGAGACATCAGGCTTAGGTCTAGATAGTCGGCAGCTTCCTGCTTGCTGAGCCACCGCTTTTGTATCGCGCTCATATTCGCTCCTTTGGGAATGCGGCGGTCACCCTCGACCGCCAGTGTTGACTGGTGATCGGGGCTGTCATTCCCAGGAGCGCCGGATACCCACCTGCTTCCGGCTTGCGACACTCGGCATTGGGAGCTCTGCTCCGCTCCGTAGACGTCTTCGTACGGAGTGCTCGTTGCGGTGCCCAAACAGCTACGTGCTCGGAAGCGTACTACAGGCCACGCTCCGTGCGTTGTCGAGCTTGGTGCGGGTTGAGGTCTAGCCCGGTAGAGCTGGCGCTTGCACGGCCGCAAGCTCTTCGCGGAGCGCCTGCCCGAGCCGCTGACGCATGGGCTTGCTCAGCCCGGCCGTGTCGGCCGCTTTGCTCAGCGCCGCGCCGAGCAAACCAACCTGCGCCTCCATTACGCGCACCTGTGCTTCCTCGACGCCTGCCTTCATGCACATCTCGGCTATGTGCGTCTTGCGGTCGCGCTCGGTGTCGTACAGCCGCACGATCACTTGGCCCTCGACGGTTCCGAGGTCGTCCGTGGACATATCGGCTATCTGCCCGCGCAGCCATGCGACGTGCCCGACACTCGCGTATAGCTCCGAGAGCAACGCGCCGATCGCGGATACGTCCTGCACCGGCTCGCCGAGCGTAATCATCCGCTGCTTCGCGGCGAGCGTAACGGCGCGCTTGTCGTGGTTCGGCACGCTGCCGCCGTGGAACTTGCAGCGACCACTGCCGGGGTGCTTGGTGCCTTGACCGGCGAACGCGCGGCACAAGTCGCCATTCTTCTTTTTCGCTCCGCACATCGCCACTTGGTCGCGCTGCTCAGGGGTGATCATGTGAGTAAGCGTACGGCTCCTGACAGCGAGTCACGATTCCAACTTCACCGTAATCGGAAGTTGGATAAAAACTGCGTCGGCGCTGGCGTACGGTAGGTGAACAACCACCGTACTGAGGAGCGCTAGTGACCGACACCGTTACACCTGTACGTATCACCGGGGCCGACACCGCTCCCGCCGTGTTCAAGCCCGGCTGGCTACCGGACGACGCGCCGTTCCCTGAGCTGGACGAGCTGCGCGAGACATACCTGCGGCTGTACGAGCAGCGCAACGCGGAGGGCGCAAAGACCGTCGCGATCACCGAAAAGATCGAGGCTGCCAAGAAGCAACGCGAAGCCGATCTCCGCGAGGCGATGCTCAACGGCACGTCGGCAGATGCCGTCGAGGACAACAGTGAGGTGCTGAAAGCCGAGCTGGAGGTTGCGGGGGCACGCAGCAAGGCGGCGTATCAAGCGCTCGTCGAGCACATCAATCACGCCATCGCGGTCGTGCTCGAGAAGCGGCCCGAATGGCTGGCGCAGATCGAGTCGCAGGAGTCCGACCTCAACGCCGAAGTCGAGGAGTTGGAGAACCAGCTCCGTGCGGTACACGCGCGCAAAGGCTCGTCGTTCCGGCTGGAGCATTGGCTGGACCGCACTCAGGCTGGCGCTGAGTTCCCGCCGTCGTTCTTCCCCTACAGCGAGATTCCCCCGCCGCAGTCTGTTCACCCGGCAGATCAGGCAGCCGACAAGCAGCGTCTGCAAGAGGAGTCCTACGCCGGAGGGCTGCCGGGTACGTCAACGAAGATCAGCGATGAGCAGGGAGAGCAACGCGAACGCGAGCACGAAAGCTCGCTCGGCGCAGGCGACGCAGAGGCGTCAGGCGACCCAGCTGCGCCGCTGCCGACTGTTGGCGGGGTGTCGTCATGAGCCGCCTGGTAGCGCAGTTCAGCGGCCCTCCTGCCGACCGCATGGCTGGACGCCAGCAAGCCCGCGCAGCGGCGAGTGCTGCTCGCGCAGCGGCGGCCAAGCCGCAGGGCAACTACAAACCTAAGGCCAAGGCGGCTGAGCAGACCGGCGTGAGCGAGGAGACGACGCAGCGCGCTAACGCCTTCCTCGATCGCGAGGCGCTGCTCGATCGCGCCGTACATGCCGGCTGCATAAGTCAAGGTATGCGCAGCCACTACGCCGCCGCGTACGACGCCGACCCCGCAGGCTGCCGCACGTTCCTTGCGACGCTCGGTCTGCGTGACGAGGCACCGGCTGCATCCTCCGGCGACTCGTTGCTCAGCGCCTCGGAGCAGGAGCGGGTGACGGCTGCGCGTGAAGGCAAGACCTCGCGCATCGTGGACCTGGGCTAGCCCGTCATGGACCGCACAACGCGAATCGCGATGCTCGCGCGGCTCTACATGCTGCTCGGCAGGCATCCCGAGTTCATGACGACCAACACGGGCGAGCTGGTGTCACGCGTGATGGACGCGCCCGTCCCGCTCAACTCGGTGGACAAGACGCTGGTGATGGGTGCGACGGAGATAGACCGGCTCTGTGCGCATACGGTGATGGTGCTGCGCGGGCAAATGAGCAGGTCGTTGCTCGATGTGATTGGGATTCTGGACCCCGACCGGATCGTCGCGATGTATTACGCGCTGCCGGATCGTCATCGCAACCAGGTCAAGAAAGACGCGGCGTGGGGCTATCACGTTGAGCACGCGCCGCCGGAGCTGGCGGACGTGCTGCGTGACGGGTCCGGCTGGCTGGACGCGGATGACCGCTACACGGCCGATCGCACGCGGCTGGGCTCACTGCCCGAGTATGTAGCGGAGCGCCTGTCGCGTACGGAGAAGGCGTTGCTGGCGCAGAACGCGGCCGGGCTCGCGCTGCAAGTCACTCAGAGCGATTGGGACTACATACAGGAGTCCGAGCGCATCGGTCAGCGCTACATCGAGAACGTGGGGCGGATCGGCGAGGAGCTGACGAAGCTCGATGACCCCGATGACCCCGAGGCGGTAGACGCCGCGATCGACCGAGTCCTAGGCATCTGATGTCTTCCAGCCAAGAGGTTCTAGGAATCCTCGTAAAGCTGGAGGGCAAGACGGCCTTCATTGCTGCTGCTCGCGAGGAGCAGGACGCGATCAAAGGCTACGCGGCCGCAACGCGCGAGGCTGCCGCAAGTTCTGACGAGCTGGCGGCAGCCGACGCGAAGCGTGCTGCCTCAGTAACACTCGTCAATCGAGCGGTTGGCGGACTCGGTCTGATGCTCGTTGCTACGGCGGCTGAGTCGGTCAAGATGTCTCTCAACTTCAACCGCCAGTTGGAGATGATTCACACCCAAGCGGGTGCGAGTCAGGCCGAAGTCAACTCGTTCAGGACTTCGATCCTCAACCTCAAAGGCGTCGTACAGAGTCCGCTGGAACTCGCGGACGGGCTGTATCACTTGTCGAGCGTCGGCCTGCGCGGAGCGATGGCGTTCAAGGCGCTGGAAACTGCGGCGCACGGAGCAGCGATCGGTAACGCGAACCTGGAGGACGTCACTACCGCTCTAGGCGCTGCTTGGACCGCCAACATCAAGGGTGGCGGCGATTTCAATCACGTCATGGGCGTCGTGAACGCCACTGTTGGCGCCGGGAACATGCGGATGGAGCAGCTAGTGCAGGCGCTCGGCACCGGCATCCTCCCAGCAGCCAAGCTGGCCGGACTCAGCATTCAGCAAGTGGGCGCTGCGCTCGCCATCTTGTCGGATCAGGGGTACGCGCCTAGCTCGGCGGCAGCACAGCTAGCGACGTCACTGCACTTCCTGTACGACCCCAGCACGAAGGCCAAGGAGGCACTGGAAAGTCTTGGGTTGTCGCAGGAAATGTTGGTTAATAAGTTGAGCGGTCCCAACGGCGCGATCGAAGCGCTGAAGCTGTTGCACGATCGCATCGCGGCTGTTGGGGGTCGTCCGCAGCAGCTTGAGACGCTCGGCAACATATTGCCGGGCGGTCGTGGCCGTGTACTGCTCACACTGCTAGACGAAATCCCGCGCCTGGAAATGAAGCAGAAGCAGATCGAAAGTACGAGCGGAAGCTTCGGCCAGGCGTTGCGACGCACGATGGAAGAGCCGCTGATGAAAGCCAAGGAAGCGGTGTCCAACCTCGAGAAAGAGATGGTCAAGTTCGGGCAGACGATGGAAGGTCCAGCGTCTAGCGCAATCAGGTTCTTCGCCGGAGCAGCGGGGTTCGCGCTGTCTGCAATTCTCGCGCTAACCGATCACGGCAAACTGCTGATCCCAATGATCGCCTTGTTGACCGGCGCGTGGCTGGCCTACAAAGCGGCCGTACTGGCCAGCGCCTTCGCATCAACGGCCTTCGCCGTGGTGCAGGGCGGGGTGATGCTCGCGGCGATAGCGGCCGAGACGATCGGCATCGGCGCGTTGTCCGACGCTTTCCTCGGGCTTGCGATAGCGATGGACGCGAACCCGGTCGGGCTAATCCTGCTCGCCGTTGCTGCGCTGGTTATCGGCGTCGTCGAGTTGATCCAGCACTTCAATGCTGTCAAGAACTGGGTGTTGAGCAACTGGAAGGTGATCGCTGCGGTTCTGTTGACGATGCTTGGCCCGATTGGTCAGCTGGCGCTCGGCATCTACATGCTCATCACTCATTGGAAAGCTGTCAAGGACTTTGTCGTGAGCACGGTTGGCGCCATAGGTCATGCGCTGGCTTCGCCATTCGACTTCTTGTGGGCTAAGGCTAAGTGGGTGTTCGACCACATCAGAGACGAGGCCAAACATCTGCCATCGGCATTGCTCCAGGGGACTGTAGGGAAAATACCATTGATCGGCGGTCCGCTGGCCCACGGCATAGAAGACGCATTCAAGGGGATGCCGCACTTCGCGCTCGGCGGCATCATGCCGTACAGTGGCTTTGCTCAGATCAATGAGAACGGCCCTGGCGAGACAGTATGGCTGCCGGGTGGCTCTCGGGTTGAATCAGGCAGTGCTAGCAGTATGGGAGCGGTGCGTGCACACACCCCTAACCCAACGAACCGCGCTGAACAGGTACTTCCAGGGCTAGAGGCCGTTTTGGTACTCCCTAACGGTGACGTGCTGGCTGACCTCGTGGTCAAGAGCCTCACCATCAAAAAAGGTCGGCAATGAGCGCCGACGACCCCCAGGTCAGAGCGCTGCGTCTGCGCGCAATCATGCCGGTGCTCGCGGCGGTTGACGGCTTCCCCGACGAGTACGCGGAGCCGCGCAGCTACTTCGGACCCGTGACCGAAGCGCTGTGCCAGTCTTGCACGCCGGAGGACATAGAGCTGGCCCGAGCGTGTCTCGAAGTAGAACGAGACTTGCGTCGCCGGGATGAATGGGCGGCACTTGAGTTCCTGCTCGGCGCTATCCCGCCCGGCGAAGACATCGACAGCATCTATGAGCTGCCGCACTCGGAGCAGCTAGCGGCGCTCCGTGCGGCGGCAACGTGCGGCTGGCTGGCGGGAATGTAGTCGTGGGCGGGCAGAGAAAAGCGGGGTTTTTTGCTTCTCCTTCCCCCGGCTCGGCTCTGCCCGCCCGCGAGTGCATTCCTGCGTGTAGTCGTGGGCGGACGGAGGTCGCAGGGTCTGTCTGACCTGGCCTCGCCGATCCTGCTCTCGAATGTCTTCGTCCGCCCACGAGTGCCCGCCTGAGCCGATCGAGGTATTCCGCGATGGCCTGACGCTGTTCCGCCGTGCCGGGCTGTTCTTCACGCACGCCTACAGCCCGGCGCTAGATGCGGCGTTGCTGGTCGCGCCCAACGAGCGAGAGCGAGACGAATGGCTAGAGGCGATCCAGTCGACGCGCACGGCATGGATGCGCGCGTACGAGCGCCGCGACACCGGCGTCAAGCTGCACGCCTAGGCCGCTAGCCCTTCAGCAGAGCGACGAGTACCGCAGCTACGGCGACGATCGTGCTGGCTACCGCTGCGCTGGCGGCGACCTTCGCCCAGCGTTCTTGAGCCTGCGCAGCAGCCTCTTGCGCTCGGGCGGTTGCGACTGCGAGCGCCGCCTGTAGGTACTCGGTCGTGTTGCCCGAGTGCGTGCTGTCCATCGCGTGATCCTCGTAGTCCTTGAGGATTTCGTCTACGGACTTGCCTCTAGCGCTGTAGCGCTCGGTAGCCACGACTCCAGGTTCTCAGGCGACACGGACGCCGGTTTGCCCTTGTAGCGCCCTTGCCAGCCCGAGCGCACGTCGATCTCACGTAGCTCTCGTGTAGGCTGGAAAGCCAGGTAGCGCCTACAGGTAGAGCGCGTATAGAGCTTGTGTGGATACGCACAGCTCGCGCTACGGAACCGAAGGTCAGAGGTTCGAATCCTCTCGGGCGCGCTCGGTCGTACGTCTTCTCGTGGCGGGCGCCCGGCGCTGAGCTCGCTCCGGCCGGCCGAGGCGTTCGCGCGCAGGCGCCGGCTGGCGCCAAGTTCGCAGCTTCGGACATATCATGCGCACCGGCGCGACGGATTGGCCGCGGACGAACGTTGCTCCAGCGACGAAGACAAGCAGCTCGAATCGAAGGCGACATGGTCGGTAGGGGATACGGCAGGAAGTCGATCGGCAGGCTCATCGGAGCGAGCGCAATCGCGCTCGCGGTGATGCTCGTCGCCCCGCTCGCCTCTGCCAGCGCCGCCGCGCCGAGCCTCGCGATCGCGAGCCCGAGCGAAGGCAGCGCGATCGCCAGCTCGACTCCGACGATCGCGGGCACGACCAACTACGAAGGCGCCGGCGTCACTGTCGAGATCTACGCCGCGGGCGAACCGCTGGTCCCGGTGCAGACGCTGCCGTCGCCCTCGACTGGCGGTGGATGGAGCGTCGCCGCCTCGTTCTTGAGCGACGGCAGCTACACAGCCGTCGCAGAACAGACGAACGCTGAAACGAGCGAACGCGGCGCTGCGCAGGTCTCCTTCACCGTCGACACGACGAAACCGTCGGTCTCGCTCAATGCGATCACCACGCCGACGAACGACTCGACGCCGACGTTCGGCGGCAGCGGCGGGACCGCCTCGGGCGACGCATCGACGGTCACCGTGACTGTCTATTCCGGCTCCTCGACGTCCGGCAGCGTCGTGGCGGTCGGCACGCCGTCGCTCAGCGGCTCGACGTGGTCGTTCACGCCGGCAGCGCTCGCCGACGGCACCTACACGACGCAGGCGACGCAGAGCGACGACGCCGGCAACGTCGGTCAGAGCACCGCACGCACCTTCACAGTCGACACGACTGCGCCATCGGTCTCGCTCAACACGATCGGCACACCGACGAACAACACGACGCCGACGTTCACGGGGACCGGCGGCACCGCTTCCGGTGACGCCACGACGGTCACCGTCACCGTCTACTCCGGCTCCTCCACATCGGGCAGCGTCGTCACGAGCGGCACACCCTCGCTGAGCGGCAGCGCCTGGTCGTGGGCGGTCGCCTCCGGCCGCCTCAAAGACGCAAGCACCTACACCGTGCAGGTGAGCCAGCGCGATCAGGCCGGCAACGTCGGTGAGAGCGTCGCGCGCACGTTTTCCGTCGACACGACCGCGCCGTCGGTATCGCTCAACGCGATCGGCACGCCGACGAACAACGCGACGCCGACGTTCTCGGGGACTGGTGGCACCGCCTCCGGCGACGCCACGACGGTCACCGTGACCGTCTACTCAGGCTCCTCCACATCGGGCAGCGTCGAAACGAGCGGTACGCCGTCGATTGGCGGCGGCGGCTGGTCGTATTCGTCGGCTCATCTCAACGACGGCACCTACACCGCGCAGGCGACGCAGAGCGACCAGGCCGGAAACGTCGGCAAGAGCGTCGCGCACACGTTCACGATCGACACGGTCAAGCCGGCCGTGACGCTGACACCGCTGGCGGAAGTAGTCGCGAGCACGAAGCCCACCCTCAGCGGGTCGACCTCGGACGTCACGCCGATCACCGTCGCGGTCTACGACGGCACAGCCGCAACTGGATCGCCCGTGGAAACGATCAAAGTCACGCCGAGCGCCGGCAGCTGGTCCACCACGGCGGCGACGGCGCTTGCCGACGGCACCTACACCGCAGTCGCCGAACAGACCGACGACGCGGGTAATCGTGGCGTCAGCGAACCGTCGACGTTCACGGTCAAGACGAAAGGCCCGGCAGTGTCGCTCAACTCCGTTCCGACGTGGACGAACGATCCGACCCCGAGCTTCAGCGGCGGCGTCGGCACCGCCGAACACGATCTTCCGACGGTGACGCTGGAATTCTTCGAACGCACCGAGGAACTCGGCAGTACGGCGATCCGCAAAGCCGAGGCGACTGACAGCGGCGGAACGTGGACGGTCGGACCGGTCGAAGCGCTACGCGACGGCACCTACACGGCTGAAGCGAAACAGTTCGATCAGGCGAAAAACGAAGGCGTCAGCATCGCGCGGACGTTCACCGTCGACACGGTCCGGCCCGTCCTCACGCTCGGGGGTCCGGAACAGAGCAACGGCCTCGAGATGCTCTCCGGCGAAGCCGGCGATGCCCCAGGCGATCGTCAGGCGATCACCGTCGAACTCTTCGCCGGCTCCGCCGTCGGCGAACCCGGCCAGGCGTTCGAGACGTTGATGATCAATCGCACCGCGGGCTCGTGGTCGGCCACGTTCGCGAGCCTGCCGGTCGGCGAATACGCAGTGATCGCCAGGCAATTCGACGAAGCCGGCAACGCCGGCCAGAGCAACGCCGCCAACTTCACGGTCACCACACCGTCCACACCGCCGCCGTCCACTCCGCCCGCGCCGTCGCCGCCGAGCGCTTCGTTCACGTGGGTTCCGGCGACGCCGAGCGTCGGTCAGAGCGTGTCGCTCGTGTCGAGCTCGACCGACCCGTCGAGCGCGATCGGATCGTTCGCCTGGGACGTCGCCGGCAACGGCCAGTTCGCGCTGGGCCCTCCGGCGATGACGACGAGCTTCGCGAGCGCCGGCTCGCACGCCGTGAGCCTGCGCGTGAGCGACGGCAACGGACTCTCGAGCACGGCGACCGAGACGATCAAAGTGCTCGCGGCCGCGCCGAAGCTGATGCAGCCGTTCCCGATCGTGCGGATCGCCGGATCGGAGACCTCCTATGGAGTCAAGGTCAGATTGCTCACCGTGCAGGCGCCGCTCGGGGCGAAGGTCTCGATCGCATGCGTCGGCGGCGGCTGCAAGACGAAGGCCGAAAGCCGCGTCGCGAAAGCGTCGAGCAAGAGCACCAGCCGCGCCGGCGCCGTCACGCTCGCGTTCGCTCGCTTCGAGCGGCCGCTGAGAGCCGGAGCGAGCCTGCAGATCCGCGTCACGCAGGCCGGCGACATCGGCAAGTACACGAGCTTTGCGATCCGTCGCAAGCGACTCCCAGTGCGAACCGACGCGTGCCTGCAGCCGGCTAGCTCGAAGCCGTCGGCCTGCCCGAGCTCATGAGCACTGTTCGTCATGCGATGACGACGCTGCGCTACCGCTGGCTCGACGTTCGCATCGGCGGCCCGGCGGCGACGATGCGAGGGCAGTGGCGCGTCCTCGTGGTTGCGATCGCGCTGATCTTCGCCTGCTTCTTCGCGATCGGCCGACTCACCTCGAGCGGCGCCGCCGACGCTGTCAGCGCGACTGCTACCGAAGCGCCCTCCTCGCGCCCGGCGATCCCGTCGGGCCTCAGCGGCGGCCCGCCGACGGCCGGTGCCGTGCCGGCGGCGATCGTCCCGAAGCCGCGCCCGACGCCGCGCGCGAGCACGACGGCGGCACAGGCGCCGACACCCGTCGTCGTCTCCTCGCTGCCGGTGCAAGTCAGCACCCAGGCCACGCCGGTCGTCGCGCCGACGACACGCGCCAGCTCACCGGCGCCGGCCGAAGCGACGAAGCAGGCAGCGCCGACGTCGAGCGGCGGCAGCTCCGGCGGGGCCGGTCGCTCGGGCGGCTCGGCGCCGTCTTCTGCGCCGTCGGGCAACGGCTCCTTCGACAGCTCCGAATAGCCGTGCGCTTCTCGCGAAGCGGACGGCCGGCAGGCGCGTTCGAGCCGATTCGCTACCGCCCCGCCGGCGCCGGCCTGCCGACGTTCGTCGTGCCGCTGCTCGTGCTCGTCGCCGTGCTCGGCTACCTCGTCGGGCACCAGCGCTCGAAGAGCACGCCTTCGGTGACGGCGCGTACGGCGCGCAGCGGCGATGTCGTCTTCCAGTACCCGCTCGGCTGGGGTCCGGTCACGAGCGGACCGCAGATCGCAGAACTGTCGCTCGCTCAGGCGAGGCGCGTCGCACCGCATGGTCGAGCCGCGCAGGCCGGGCTGATCGTCGGATCGCTCCCGCTCGGCGAGCCGGGGCCGCTGCCGGCCGCATTCGTCGCGAAGCTGGCGCGGCTGCCTCGGATCGCGCTCGTCGACCTGATCGAAGTGCAGGCGTATCGATATACGCGACTGAGCGTGCCCGGCTTCGCGCCGACGCTGACGCTGTTCGTGATTCCCAATGCCGAAGGCGCCTGGACGGCGCTTGCCTGCTACGCGCCGTCGACGAACTCGCCGTATATGCGCGCCTGTGAACAGACCGTCGCGGCCGTCACCGTCGCCGGGCAGTCGCAGACCTACCAGCTGACGCCGGAACCGAAGTACGCAGCCGAAATCAGCGCTGCGATCGTCACGCTCGACCGAGTGCGCGTGTCGCTGAAGCGCGAGTTGCATCCGCAGATCACAGCGGCGCGCGCAGCACAGCTCGCGCGAGGTCTCGCGAGCGGCTTCAGCGAAGCTGGCGAGGCGCTCGCCAAGCTCGTACCGAGCACGCCCGTCGAGCAGTCACAGGAAGCGCTCGCAGCGACGATCCAGCAGGCGCGCGCCGGCTACGAAGCACTCGCCGCGGCTGCGGCCGCGAGCGATGTTCCGGCCTATGAAGCCGCGCAGAGCCGTGTCTCGGCGGCCGAAGCGAGCGTCGACAAGGCACTGGAGAACTTCGCACTGCTCGGTTACATCCCCGCGCAGAGCGCCTCGAGCGACATACAACACTAGGCGCAGAGCCGTTCTCGGCCGGTTGAGTGAATCTACTTTTCGGGACCGCCTGCCCGTGATAGTCTCCGCCCCCCGACTCGTGTGTGCAGGGGTGGCGACAGCTGCGCGAGCAGGGCCGAGGGATTGACGACCGCAGCTTGACCGATTAGCCCTCCATGGTGGGCGAAAGGGAGGACTTGGAGAATGAGACGCGTCAGGATTGTCATCGGCATCGCGACGGCGGCGGTTGCGCTCGCCTCGGCGGGGCCCGCATTTGCGAAAGAAGTAGAAAAACACTTCTTTGGAGAATTCACAGCATTCAAGATGGGTCAGACGATCTCGCCCGCAAGCCCAGTCGTGGCGAAGGGGCTCGGCGAAGTCGACGAACTGAAGATCGCTGGAGTCACGATCGAATGCGGCGCACTGTCGGGCACAGCAGAAGCCGTCGAAGCACGTTCGACGTCGCTGAAGATGACGCTCGGCTTCAAGAAATGCACGCATGAAGACCATCAGGGCAACGCGATCTCGCATCCCCACGTCAACTTCAAGAAGCCGCTGGTGCTCAACTTCCATGCGAACGGCTCGGCGCGAGTCGTGACGATCGAAGAAGACGAAGCCGAAGTCAGCATCAAGCCGGCGCACTGCAAATATCACATCCCGGAACAGGAAATCCCGCTCGGCGCAGAAAAAAACCCGAACAAAGAATACGAAGACGCCGAATATTCGACCGAAACTGAAACGATCGAAAGCAAAAACGGGCTGAAAAAATTCCCCAGCGGCGTCCGTGAACGACTCGAAGTGTTCATGCTGTTCAAGGGCATCAAAACGACCTTCAAACCTGAAGGCCCGCAGTGCGAATACGTCAAAGGCGAAGAAGCGAAATTCAACTCGGAAACGGGCCTCGTCGAAACGACGTCGAAGCTCGAAGCCGAAATCGAAGAAATCACTGTGAAGGGCGGCAGCATCGGCTTCGACACGTTGCCCGAAGCCTGACGCAGGCCGTGACCGCATAGCGGCGCCGTGAGGGCGTGAGAGACGGGCCGGCGCTCGTCTCTCACGCCCTTCTTCTTTGGCGCTGCGTCAGCGCAAGGAGCGGGCTGCAGTGCGCGGCGGACTCAATCCGACGCGGCCAGCTCGGCCATCTGCTGAAACGCAACGAGCGCGTTGACCGGCTCGTGCGCGCCGTCGAGCTCGCTATAGATGTTCGCGACGTTGACGACGAGACGCTCGCTCTCGCGCCAGTCGGCCCAGCGGTCGCAGCGCATCGCGCGCGCCGCCTGAAGCGGCGTCGCGCCGGCGTCGTGGTGAACGCGCGCCTGCTCGTAGAGATACTCGAAGTACGCCTTCAGCTCGGCCACCTGAGCGGTCTCGCTCGGCGGACCGTGGCCCGGCACGATCACCGCAGGATCGAGCGCGAGGATCCGCTCGCATGCGGCGATCCAGTTCGAGACGGGGCCGGCCCATGCGATCGGATGCGCGCCCGAGAAGAGGATGTCGCCGGTGAACAGCACCCGCTCGGAGGCGACGTGCACGAGCGTGTCGCCACGCGTGTGCGCCGGTCCGACCTCGATCAACTGCAGCTCGCGTGTGCCGACGCTCAGCGTCAGCTCGCCGCTGAACGTGCGCTGCGGCAGCGTCAGCTCGATGCCGTCGAAATCGAACGCTCCGAAGCAGCGCAAGAAGAACTCGCCGAGCTCGCCAAGCTGCGGCGCCTGCTCGACGAGCGCAGCCATCGCCGTCGGCGGCAGCTCGCTCATCTCCTGCGCCGTGTGCTCGCTCGCGACGATCAGCGCGTCGCCGACGAGCTGATTGCCGTAGCAGTGGTCGCCGTTCGCATGCGTGTTCACGAGCGTGTCGATCCTCGCGGCAGCCGGCACCGCGCGTCGCATCTCGCGCAGCATCTGCTCGGTCAACCGCAGGTCGAACAACGTGTCGATCAGCAGCGTCTGCTCGCCGTCGACGATCAGCCCCGAGTTGCTCCAGCCCCAGCCGCCATCCGGCTGCAGGTAGGCGTATAGGCCGTCGCCGACCTGCTGCAGTCCCTTTGCGTAGCTCATCCGCGGCAGCCCGTGCCGTGCTGTCGGCTCATGCCGCCGAGACTACCCCGCAGCGATGTGCCGGTGTGCCTGCGCCGACGACGTCCCGGCGCGGCGGCTGATGTCGCGCACCGTGCTCATCTTCGCGCTCCCGATAGGACGTCGCAGGGGTGTCGCCGTTGACAATACCCATAATCCTGATACGATTGATGAGCAATCCACACAGAGCGACGTTTCGTCTCGCTCCTCCTGTCTGTCGAGTGCTGCGGATGCGCTCCACAGATACCTCCCGCAACCGGGCCGGTGCACCCTCACCGGCCCGGTTGTGTGTTTGGCCCGATTCGCCGATTCGCCGATTCGCCGATTCGCCGATTCGCGGGCTCACGCTCGTCAAGCGTCGTCGAACGGCGCGATCGGAACGCCGTGGTCGCGCTCGCGCATGCCAAGCTCGTAGGCCGCGCCGTGCGCGCTCGTCAGCGATCGCGGATCGCCCTCTCCGGGCAGCTCCACGCTCAACTCCAGCGAGGCGATCGAGCAGTTGACGACGTCGTGGCCGGGCCCGCCGTTCGGGTCGCCGTAACGCCAGCCCGCCGCGCTCTCGCGCGGCACCTCGACGCGCGCCTGCACCGTCGCGCCGCGCTCGCCGGGAAGCCGCAGCGTGCAGCCCTCGACGCTCTCGCGCACGTGCAGCCCGCGCGCGCCGAGGCCGCCGAGCCGAATCCGGCGCCCATCGAGCGACAGCGCGCCGTTTGCGACCCACGGCGTCAGCCGCCCGCTGATCGCGATGCGACCGAGCGCGACGTCGAGCCATGCCGTGCGGTCCTCGGCGAAGCCGACGCCGTGCAGCCAGATCCAGCGCTCGGCGTGCTCGGCGCCCCAGTTGTGCCCGAGCATGCCGTGCCAGCCCGACAGCGTCAGCGTTCGATCGCTCGCGATCGTCAAGCTGCCGTCGAACAGCGCGTCTGGCGCCGGGCTCGTCAGCTTCGTCCTCGGCAGCGGCGCGCGGTAGAGCCACGCGTGCGCAAGGTGGCGGAGCTCCGATGCGAGCGCCGAGTAGCTCAACGACCAAGCGACCTCGCCGCAGGCCCCGTCGGCCCGCTCCGGGCCGATCTGCGCGTGCTGTGCCGACTCGTGAGCGTCGCCTGCAGCGATCGCGATCCAGGCCGGCGCCGGTGTGCTGACGCCGCCGCCGCTCAACTTCCGCATCAGCGGCCGGCCGCGAGCGCCGTCGAAGACCGTGCACCAGATCGCGCCGCGCGCCGGCGCGCCCGGCGCCTTCTCGACGGTGTTGCGAATCCAGACGCCGAGCGGCCGATCCGGCGCGACCGCTCGCAGGTAGAACGACTCGTAGATCCCGCTGCGCGCGCGTGCGCGCGGGAAGATCGCGCTCGTCGGCATCTCGCGCGATCCTAATCGCAGCAGCGAACCTGCCAGGATTCGCCGATGAAACGAGACTCGCTGGTCGAGCTGCCGCGCGCGCTCGCGCACCCAGGCTCGCTACCGCGAGGGCGCTACGTGATGGCGATCGACGGCGGCGCGACGAAGACGCTCGCTGCCGTGCTCGACTTGGAGCAGCACGCCGTGCACCTCGCCGAGGGAGGCCCGAGCAACGAGGACGCAGTCGGCTCGAAGGCCGCAGTCGAGGCGCTGCTGCACGTCGCTGCCGGCGCGATCGAGCGCGCCGGCATCGACGAGCGAGAGCTCGCGACAGCCGTCATCGCCGTCGCCGGCACCGACACGGACGCGATCGCACGCCAGGTGCAGGCGGCGCGCAACGACGATTGGATCGTCGTCAACGACGTCGTCGGAGCCTGGGCCGCCGCGACCGGCGCGCGCCCGGGCGTCGGCGCGATCTCGGGCACCGGCTCGAACGTTCTCGGCGTCGGCCCCGGCGGGCGCACTTGGCGCGTCGGCGGCTGGGGCCACCTGCTCGGCGACGAGGGCAGCGGCTACTGGCTTGGCGTCGCCTCGATCCGCGCTGCGCTTGCCGATCGCGATGGCTCCGGCCCGGAGACGGCGCTGAGCGACGCCGCGGTCGAGTTCTTCGACGCTCGCAGTGTCGAGGCGCTGGCCGCGCTCGTCTACTCGAAGCCGCTGACGAAGGGCGAGATCGCCTCGTTTGCGGCTGAGACCGGCAGGCTCGCCGACGCCGGCGACGTCGTCGCCTGCGAGCTCTACACGCGCGGCGCGCACGAGCTCGCCGGTCAGATCCTCACCGTGATCGCGCACACGCGCCTCGGCGAGGACGGCGCCGAGTTCCCCGTCGGGCTGATCGGCAGCGCCTACAAGGCCGGCGCCGTCTTCGTCGACCCGCTAGTCGCCGCCGTCGAAGCGGATGCGCCGAGCGCGCGCATCGCGACCGTCGAGCTGGCGCCGGTAGGCGGAGCGCTGCAGCTCGCCGCGCGCGCCTGCGGCTGCGCTGAGGAGGTCGGCCCGGACGAGCTGGCGCAGTTGATCGACGCTGCGCTGCAGCGCTAAGCCGCGAGCGACAGTCGCCGCTCGATCGCCGCGCGCGCGCCGATCGCCTGCGGCCCCTCGCCGGCGATTCGCACGGCTGCTGCTGCGTTGGCGAACGACGCGGCTCGCACCGGCGCTGAGCCTTCGGCGAGCGCGACGAAGAACGCCGCCGCGAATACGTCGCCGGCGCCGAGGTCGTCGAGCGCGCGCTCGACGAGCGGCACCGCCACGCGCACCAGCTGTCCGTCGGGCAGCTGCAGCTCGGTCGGCGCAGCGCCTGCCGTCACGGCGACGAGCTGCGCCTGCGCACGATCGCTCGGCTCGTCATCCGCCGGCGCCAGCAGCGTCGCGCAGCTCTCGCGCTCGCTCGTGCTGAGAACGAACGCATCGCAGCGCGGCGGCAGCAGTGCGCGCTCCAGCGCTCGCGCGACGATGCGCCCGCCGCCGGCCGGCCAGTCGCGCACGAGGCCCTGCGGCGTGACGCCGACGAAGCGCGCGCTGCCGCACAAGCCGTCCGGCGTCTCGCGCGCGACCGGGGCGAAGTGCACGATTGCCGCGTCGACGACGACTTCCTCGCGTGCGATCGGTCCCGCCCAGGCGACCAGCTCCTGCTCGCGCTCGACGCCTGTTCCGAGCGTCCGCAACGTCGTCGTCCGCGGCGCGTCGATCACCTCCAGCTCGAGCTCGTCGAGATAGGGCTCGAGCAGCGACTCGATCTCGCCGCGCACGCCGCGCGTGAGAATCGCCGCGCGGCAGCCGAGCCGTGCGGCCTGCAAGGCGCTGTAGAACGCGCTGCCGCCGGGACGGCGCGAGCCGTCGGCCAGCACGTCGACCGTCACGTGCCCGACGGTCACGTAGTCCACCGACATCGCCGATGCATACCAAATCGAATGACCGCGCCGTTTGTTCTCCTTGCAGTGATGACCCGATCGATTCGCGTTCGCGCGCGCCCGGCGCTCGCCGCTGTCGCGCTGCTCGCAGCGCTCACGCAAGCATCGTCAGCAGCCGCTGCCGCAGCGCCGCGCGCCGCGCACGCCGCCGCGCGCGTCTCGCCGTATCCGGGCGGCGGCGTCTCGCGCCCGCACGCCGACGCACGCGCCGCGACGAGCTCTGGTGGCACGGCGACGCCAGGGGGCAGCTCGACGCCTGGCAGCAGCTCGACGCCCGGCAGCAGCTCGACGCCTACGAGCAGCCCGGCGCCGAGCAGCAGCTCGAAGTCGAGCAAGAAGCCGCGTAAGCCGGTGCTCAAGGGCGACCCGCTGCGCGCCCTGCGCGCGTTCGAAGCGATGCAGAGCTACTACTACGTCGAGGGCTCCGGCCTGTACTCAGGCGAACCGTTCTCCTACCTCTGGCCGTTCTCGCAGGCGCTTGCTGCGACCGTCAGCATGTCGAACGTCGCGCACCTGCCGATCTCGTTCGCCGCCGAACTGCACGCGCGCCTGATCGGCCTGCGCGACTACCTCGACACGAACAACTCCGGCGCGCCCGAAGGCACCTACACGAGCACGCTTGCCGGCTTCGATGGGACCGTCGCGCCGCCGACCGGCCCCGGCGGGACGAAGTACTACGACGACAACGACTGGGTCGGCATCGAGCTCGCGCGCATCTACAAACAGACGCACAACCCCGGCGCGCTCGGCTACGCAGAGGGGATCATGGCGTTCGAGATCGCCGGCTTCTCGGCCGATCCGACGCTTGCCTGTCCTGGCGGCATCCCGTTCTCGAACAGCATCGAAAACGTCGAACGCAACACCGTCACGACCGCGCCGGCCGCCGAGCTCGGCGTGCAGCTGTACAAGATCACCGGCAACGTCCAGTACCTGCAGTTCGCCGAACAGGCCTACAACTGGGTGCGCAGCTGCCTGTTGCAGCCGACCGGGCTGTACGCCGATCACATCCGCCAGCACGGCGTCATCGACCAGACCGACTGGAGCTACAACCAGGGCACGATGATCGGCGCCGGCACGCTGCTCTACCAGGCAACCGGCAACAGCGGCTACCTCTACCAGGCGCGACAGACCGCGCAGGCCGCGCTCGCCTACTTCACGCCGCAGCGGCTCGGCGAAGAGAACCCGTTCTTCCCGTCCGTCTACTTCCGCAACATCCTCTATCTCGACTCGGTCACGCACGACCCGCCGGGGCCGAAACTCGCGCAGGCCTACGTCGACTACGCCTGGCAGCACCTGCGCCTCAGCGACAACATCTTCGTCGCCGGCTCGCCCGCTTCCTCGCAGCTGCTCTACCAGGCCGCGATCGTCCAGATCTACGCGCTGCTCTCCTCCTCGCCGAGCACGTACTTCTAGCGCCGTCGCGACGAAGTCGGCGCCGCGATCGACCGAGCATCGGCCAGCGCGCTCGACGGTGACGTCATCGCGCTAGGCTCTGCGCGTGTCCGACGCCGCCAACCTGATCACCGCCGATGGCCTCGAGGAGCTGAAGGGCGAGCTCTCCGTGCTCGAGGGCGAGGGGAGGCGCGAGATCGCCGAGCGGATCAAAACCGCGCGCGAGTGGGGCGACCTGAAGGAGAACAGCGAGTACCACGACGCCAAGAACGACCAGGCGCACCTCGAGACGAAGATCGCGCGGCTGCGCGAGCGGATCAGTGCCGCTGTGATCGTCGAGGCGGAGCCCGCCGACCACGCCGGCGTCGTCGGCTTCGGCTCCTCCGTGCAGGTTCGCGACCAGGACGGGCGCGAGCAGACCTGGCACATAGTCAGCTCACACGACGCCGCTCCCGGCGAGGGCAGGCTGTCGGTCGAATCTCCTGTCGCCGCAGCGCTGCTCGGCCGCGCCGCCGGCCAGAAGACGTCGGTCGTGCTGCCGAAAGGCACGCGCGAGCTGACGATCGTCAGCGTCGACTGAGCGAAGTCGGCGTCGACTGAGCGAGGCGTCTAGCGCGCCGCCGCGCGGCGCACGCGAACGGCAAACTTCTTCGGGCGGCGGCGATACAGGCGGCTGCCGTCGCGCAGCGCGCGCTTGCGCAGCCGCGCTCGCCGCTTCGAGATCGCCTTCAGCAGCGCCTTGCGCGATCGTGCGCCGAGCGCAGCAGCGCCGCCGCGCTTCGCTTCGACGCGCACGCGTGCAGCGAGCACCGCGAGGTCGTGCTCTTCGCCGAGCAGTTCCCCGAGCTCGTCCGCGCGCTCCGCGACGACGCCGATGAACGCCGCCTGCCGCCGGGCTTGCTTGGCCTTGCGCCTGGCAGACTTGCCGCCGCCGCGCTTGCGCGTGTGCTCGCCGTCGTCCTCACGCCGCAGGATCTCGGCGGCATAGCGCAAGTCCTTGACGCGCTTGCGCCATTCGTGCAGCTTGCGCCCGTTCAGATCGCGCTTCGCGCGCTCGGCGCGGCGCAGCCGGCGTCGGCCCTGGCGATACAGCGCCGCGAGCGCCGGCTCGACCGCCGCGAAGCCGGCGACGTCGGTCAGCTCCCAGTCCTCGACGCGTGAGCGCAGTGCGCTGAGCTGCGCCAGCGTGTCGAGGCGCGTCGCTCCGTCTGACAGCATCAGCGCCGCCGCGCCGTCGGACTCGCTCTGCAGGCGAGCGCGCAGGCGGCGCACGCCGCCGCGCTTGCCGAGCCGGCGCGGATTGTGCGCGATCAGCTCGTCGAGCGTGCTCAGCAGAACCTGCGCGTCGCGCGCTCGCGCCAGGCGCTTGCCGGCGTCGCGCAGCACCGCGCTGTCGCGCTCATACGCCGTCTCGCCGAGCTGTGCGCGCAGCAGCCGCAGCAGTGCGCGCAGCCGCTTGAGCGCCTTGCGCGTCTCGTGCACGCGCTGCTGCGGCGTGCCATCGCCTTGCTCGCGCAGCGCTCCGATCGCGACCTCGAGCTGACTGAGCGCGATCCGGCGCAAGCCGTCGCCGAGTCGCTCGTGCGCGAGCAGCCCGAAGCGCCGCTCGCGCGCGCAACGCTCGCGCTCGGACCGGCGCTCGCGCTCGGCGCGCGCCAGCGCTACGCCCACGCCGACGCTGACCGCGACGGTCGCCGCGAGCGTTGCCGCCAGAGGCGCGACAATCGAGCCATGTCGAGCCTGCCGAACGCTCCATGGTGGACGGTGCGCCGAGCGGCGAATCGCAAGCCGGCGACGTATCGCTGTCCGTTTTGTGGTCATCATCTGCCCGCCCTCAGCGAGCATATGCTGATTGCGCCCGAAGGCGACACGCGCCGTCGCCGCCACGCGCACAGCGAGTGCGTGCTCGCCGCGCGCAAGAGCGGTCGCCTGCCGCTGCGCGAGGATTGGCTGCGCACACAGCCGCGAGCGCCCGCGCTGTGGCGCCGGCTGCTGCGACGCAGCTGATTCGCGCCGCCGAAGCAAGCGCGACGTCGAGCGACCGGCGGCGCCTCATCGGCGCCACCGATCAGCGCCGCCGATCAGGACGGCGGCGCCTGCATGTAGATGTGCTCAGGCTGCACGCGAATGATCACGCGCTGTTCGCCCGGCTGGCGCAGCGGATAGCTGTCCAGGCCCATGTACTTCTTCGCCATCGCGTCGATGTGCTCGTCGGCGCCGTCCGTCGTGCGCTCGGCGACCGTGCCGCGAATCTCGACGTACTCGTAAGGGTTCTCCATGTTCTGCACGGCCAGCGTCACGCGCGGGTCGCGCTCGAGGTTGCGCGGCCACGCGCGCCCCTCAGCCGAGTTCAGCACGGCCAAGCCGTCCTGCACATCGACCCACACCGGCGCCGTCTGCACCGACCCGTCCTTCCGCAGCGTCGAGACGTTGCAGAAGTTCTTCGCTTCCAGCAGCTGCGCCGCGCGCCCATCGATCGTTGCGCTCATCGATTGCATCCCTTTGTTCGAGTGTCAAAGTCGTCAGCTCCACCATACGAGGCATCGCGCTGGCGCGCCAGCGATCAAGCGGGACAAGGACGTGCCCGACGGGCACAAGCAGTTCGCGTGGCGTGCTCCTCCGGTACGCGAGGCGACCTACTACTAGGACGCCGTCCCGCGCCGGTCGCTGACGCCCTAGTTGCGAGAGCTCGCCGGCGGGATCTTGCCGGACGGCACGAGCTTGCCGTTGTTCAGCTGAAACGTCACATGCGTTTCGCCGCCGCTCGGGCTGCTGAGCGGGTCGCCTTGACGGTAGATCGGGTACGCGAGCGTCACTTCCGTATCGCCCTGGTCGACGACTTTGACCGTCGCGCTCGGCAGCTTCGCGTCGGTGCCGAGGTAGCGGCCGTCGACGAAGAAGAACGCCTGCTGGCCGTAGCCGTCGCTCGATCCCGTCTGCGTGCCGACGAGCACGCGCAAGGTCTGGTTCGAGTGGTATTCCGACGTGTCGTTCGGCGTGTATCCGCGCGAGCGCACGACCGTCGCCGCGCCGCTGACGCCTTCGGCCTTCGCTTCCTGCTGCGTGAACGAAGGCTCAGGCGCCGTGCGTGTCGTCGTGCCAGTGCTCGCCGGCGTGCTCGTCGTCTGCGATTGCGTCGGCGAGGTCTGCGTGCTCGTCGTCTGCGTCTGCGTCGAAGCTGTCGTCGTCGCCGTCGAGACAGGCGGCGCGTTCGAGACCGTCACGGTCTTCGTCGAGGAGCCGCATGCCGCGAGCACGATCGCCGCGCTCAGCGCGACTGCGAGCACGAGCGCATTGGATGCCGAGCGTCTCATCGTCCCATCGTATTCGCCACTCAGCCGTGCCCTCCTCGCTTCGACATCGGCCTTGCGCGCGAGCGCCACTCGGCTGCTCACGCGCCGCTCGATCGACACTCGTAGGAGCGGCCGGTAGGCCGCTGATAAGTAATTATTAGCGACTGCTAATATAGATCGCTCTGGAACGACGAAAGGAGCGACGATGAGCAGCACCTCGCGTAGAAACGGCTGGACCCTCGCGATCGTCTCGGTAGCGCTGTTCATGGTCGTGCTCGACAATCTCGTCGTCAGCGTCGCGCTGCCGACGATCCATCGCGACCTCGGCGCGTCGATCCAGTCGCTCGAGTGGACCGTCAACGCCTACGTGCTCGCCTACGCCGTGCTGCTGCTTACCGGCGCTGCGCTCGGCGATCGCTTTGGGCGCAAGCGCATGTTCCTGCTCGGCCTCGCCGTCTTCACCGGCGCCTCTGCGCTCGCCGGCCTGGCGCGCAGCACCGATCTGCTGATCGCCGCGCGTGCGATCCAGGGAGCCGGCGCCGCCGTCGTCACGCCACTGACGCTGACGCTGCTCGCCGAAGCCTTCCCGGCCGAGCGCCGCGGCATGGCGATCGGCGTCTGGTCGGGCATCAGCGGCATCGCCGTCGCGCTCGGCCCGCTCGTCGGCGGCGCCGTCGTGCAGAGCCTCACCTGGCACTGGATCTTCTGGATCAACGTGCCGATCGGCATCATCCTCGCGCCGCTCGCCGCGCGCTGGCTCTCAGAGAGCCGCGGCCCGTACGGAAAACTCGACCTGCCCGGCCTCGCGCTCGCCTCGACCGGCCTATTCGGCCTCGTCTTCGGTCTCGTCCGCGCGCAGTCGCTCGGCTGGAGCAGCCCGTCGATCCTCGCCGCGCTGATCGCCGGACTGGCGCTGCTCGCCGCGTTCGTCGCCTGGGAGCGGCGCACGGCTGAGCCGATGCTGCCGATGTCGTTCTTCGCCGAGCGCTCGTTCGCCGTCACGAACGTCGCCTCGCTGACGATGTACTTCGGCATGTTCGGCTCGATCTTCTTCCTCTCGCAGTACATGCAGAACGTGCTTCACAACAGCCCGTTCCAGGCCGGCTTGAAGCTGCTCGTCTGGACCGGCGGCACGATGCTCGTCGCGCCGCTCGCCGGTGTCTTCTCCGAGCGCTTCGGCAGCCGCCTGTTCATGTTCTCCGGGCTCAGCCTGCAGGCGGGCGCGCTCGCCTGGCTGAACACGATGACCGCGACGCACCTCGCCTACTCGCGCATGCTCGTGCCGTTCTTCATGGCCGGCGCCGGCATGGCGCTCGTCTTCGCGCCGTCCGCCAACGCCGTGCTCTCATCCGTGCGCGCCGAGCAGGCCGGCCAGGCCTCGGGCGCGAACAACATGATCCGCGAGGTCGGCGGCGTGCTCGGCGTCGCCGTGCTCGCGACCGTCTTCACCGGCTCCGGCGGCTACAGCTCGCCGCAGGCCTTCGTCGACGGTCTGATCCCGGCGATCTGGGTTGGCGTCGCCGTGCTCGGCGTCGGCGCGCTGATCGTGCTCGCGCTGCCGTTCGACACGCGCCGGAAGGCCGCTGTCGCCGACGAGAACGGCCTCGCCGAGACCGCTCTCGCCCTCGATCTCCGTGCGAGCGGCGCTCCCGTGCCGGCGCTCGAGGCTGGCCGAAGCACTGGCAGTCGAACGCCAGTCGTGGTAGGAAGGGACGCGTGAGCGCAACGACTCAGCCGGCCCGCCGGCGTGTTCCGGCAGCCGAGCGGCGCGAGGAGCTGATCGCAGCCGCCGTGCACGAGTTCGCGCACGGCGGCCTGCACGGCACGCCGGTCGAGCGCATCGCGCGGCGCGTCGGCGTCGCGCAGCCGTACGTCTTCAGCCTCTTTCCGAGCAAGCGCGACCTCTTCCTCGCCGCGCTCGAGCGCGGCTTCGACCGTGTCGCCGAGCGCTTCCGCACCGCCGCCGCCGAGTTCGCCGACGGGCTTGCGCCGGCGGACTGCGAGGACACGCTCGACGCGATGGGCCACGGCTACAAGGGCCTGCTCGAGAGCGATCGCGACTACCTGATGCTGCAGCACCAGTCCTACGCCGCCTGCAACGACGACGTCGTCCGCGCCTGCGTGCGCCGCCGCTATGCCGAGCTCGTCGAGCTCGTGCGCGAGCTCTCCGGCGCCGAGCCAGAGCGGATCGACGACTTCTTCCGCCACGGCATGGCGCTCAACGTCGCCGCCGCGCTCGGCGTCGAGGATCTCTCCGTCGCCTGCCAGTGGGTCGCCGAGGAGCTGCGCTCCTCCGCCGCCTCGTGAGCACCGGCTGATCGCGTAGGGGTAGGATCAGCAGCTAGATGTCGACCTCCGCGCAGATACCCGGCAAAGGGCAGCCGACTCCGGCAGCCGGCAAGGCCAAGCGCAGCCAGCGCGAGGTCGCCCGCACCGGCGCGATCGTCGTCCTTGCGATTCTGCTGACGCTGTTCGCCGTCTTCAACCTCAAAGAGGTCAAAGTCAGCTACGTCTTCGGCTCCGGCAAGGCGCCGCTGATCGTCGTCATCGTCATCTCCGTTCTGTTCGGCATCGTCCTCACCTACCTCGCCGAACGGTTGCAGCAGCGCAAGAAGAAGCCCTGACGCGCGCCGCCTGAGCGGGCTGGCGGGCGTGTGAGTACGCGTGGTAGGGGCTTGGCGGGCGCGCCGCGCGAGCGGGCGTCGCTCAGGCGTCCTCGATCACCAGCGCCGCTGCCGCCTCGGCGCCGATGAACGGCGTCAGCACGATGTAGGTGAGGTAGTCCGAGAGCACCGACAGCAGCTGGATCTGCCCGCTTGCGACGTGGCAGCGCACCGTGTGCGACAGCGCGCCGGCGACGCCCTGCACGGCGAGCGCGCTGCGCGCCTGCTCGGGCGCGCCTTCGGTCAGCCGCACGGCGATCCCGTGCGCCAGCGTGAGGTTGCGCTCGATCGCTCCCGGCCCGGCCGCGTAAGCGCTCTCGGCGATCGTCTGCGCGTAGATCGGATGCTCGGCCAGGTAGCTCATCAGCTCGCGGATCGTCCGGCGCACCGCATACGGCCACTCGGCCGAGAGCAGGTCGGGATCGGCCGCGAGCTCGAGCAGCTGCTCGCCGAGCATGTCGAGCGCCGCCAGGAAGCACTCTTCCTTGCCGTCGAACAGCTCGAAGAAGGCGTCGATCGAGACGTCCGCCGCGTCGGCGATCTGCGGCGCGCTGAGCTCGCGATAGTCCTCGACGACGGCCAGGTGCAAGGCGTGCTCGAGCAGTCGCTCGCGCTCGTCGCGCCGCGCCGCGAGCGGGCCGCCGAGTCGATCGTCGACCGGCGCCTTGCGGCCTTGCGCGAGCGCGCGGCGCGCCCGTTCGGACAGCCGCTCGGCCAATTGCTTGGCGGCCGGCGTCTGAAACAGCAGCGTCCAGCGGAACATCTCGTCGGCAAGCAGCGGCGCCGTCTTCGCCGATTCCTCGCGCAGACAGCGCGACATCGCCGCGTGCAGCCCGCCGGCGATGCCGCGGATCACCGGGCCCGGCAGCGGCCCCGTCTCGGTCGTCTGCTCGAGGCAGCTGCCGAGCATCTGCTCGAACGTCGCCGACGCGCGGCGCAGGCGCAGCAGCGCCGGTGCGCCGACCTTCGGCGCCTCGAGCATCACCAGGCTCGCGCTCTTCCAGTTCCTGCTGATCGCCTGGCCGAGCTCGTCGAACGCGGCTTGCAGGCGCTCGTGCACGTCGCCGTCAGCCGCGCGATAAGCCGCGCTGACGCGTCCTGCGCTGCGCGTCGTGATCACGTCGTACGTCGCCAGGAAGCACTCCTGCTTGTTCGCGAACTGCTCGTAGAACGAGCGTCGCGAGACGCCCGCGAGGCTGACGACCTGCTTGACGCTCGTGCGCTCGTAGCCGTTCTCGGCGACGGCCTCGATCATCGCCCCGTGCATGCGGCGGCGCTGGTTGCGAACGACCTCCTCCGCGCCGAGCCTGTGCGGTCCATGCGGCAGGCGCTGATAGATCGGCGCCAGCGTCCCATTGCCGGTCGCGCTGTGTTGCGTCTGCATCCTCTCCGTCCGTGACATTCGATCCCCCAGACTTAACCGTCCAATGGGTCATGACATAGAATCCAGCTGTCAGGATCGTTTCACGTCAGCGATTCTTTGTCTACATGGAACCGTCGCGACGCTAGCACGTTTCCACAGACAAACAGTCTCCTAAAGTCAAGGCCTGGAGTCTCAGGCGAGCAGTCCTCGAGGCGCCTCGCCCGCCCGGCCGGCGGCGCGCGCATGCAGCTAGCGCAGGATGCCCTTGACGGCGAGGATCACGACGCCCATCGTCACGCCGACGGCGCCCCGCAGCAGCAGCTCGCCGACCGTCGATTTCGCGCGCACGCCGGCGAGCAGCTCGAACACGACGACCGCTGCGACGGCCGTACGCAGCGCCGCCGTCACGCCCGCTTCCTGGCTCGCGCCGACGAGCCATGCGATCACCAGCGCAAGCAGCGGGATCGCCGCGCCTCTGACGATCGCCCAGTCGTGCACGAGCGCGCGTCCGAGCGCTCCGGCCGTCAGTTGCTCGCCGGTCTCCAAGCGGCTGCCGAGCAGGTCCGCGTAGGCGTGCGCGAGCCAGTACAGCAGCGTCGCGAACACCGCCGAGGCGAGCGCGTCGAAGTAGCTCTCGTGGCGGCCGCTCTCGGCTGCCATCAGCGCGCCGACGGTGATCACGCCGTAGACGACTCCCGCCGCGTTCTCGGCCGGTATCAGCCGCTCGCCCGTCGACTTGAGGCTTTTACGTACCATTTACTGCGTACGCGAGCCGTGTTTAGGAAGAGGAGCGAGCATGCTGTCGGTGAGTAGGCGCGTCCGACAGAAGGTAATCGCAGCAGCGGCCGTAGCCGTGCTCCTCGCCGGCGGCGCGCTCGCCGCAGTCTCGGCGACCGGGCAGAGCAGCGCGCGCAAGCACTCCGCCCGCGAGGTCGACGGCGCGCGCGCGACGCGCGTGGGCGCGCAACGACATCTGCAAGTCCTGTTCGCGTCCTCGCACAGCGTCGGCACGGTCGCCGCCGGCTACCTCGGCCTCGCCCCGTCGAAGCTGCAGGCGGAGCTCCATTCGGGCAAGACGCTTGCGCAGCTCGCGGCGGCGAGCGCCGGCAAGACCGAAGCAGGCCTCGTCGCCGCGCTCGTCGCCGCCAAGCAGCAGCGATTCGACAAGGCAGTCGTCGCCGGCGAGCTGACCGCGGCCAGGCGCGCCAAGCGCCAAGCGCGCCTGCAGCGGCGGATCGCGCGGCTCGTGCGGCGCGACTTCGCCTAGCCCTTCGCTCGAGCGCGCTTTGTGTCAGGCTGGCGCGCGATGCGCGATGCCGTCATCTGCGAGCCGCTGAGAACCGCCGTCGGCGGCTTCGGCGGCGTCTTCCGCGACGTGCCGCCGGCGAAGCTCGCCGCGACCGTGATCGAAGCGCTCGTGCAGCGCACGTCGCTGCCGGCGAGCGAGATCGACGACGTGATCCTCGGCCAGGGCTATCCCAACGGCGAGGGGCCCGCGATCG
Organism: Solirubrobacteraceae bacterium; assembly: GCA_036271095.1. Taxonomy (GTDB): domain Bacteria; phylum Actinomycetota; class Thermoleophilia; order Solirubrobacterales; family Solirubrobacteraceae; genus Palsa-744. The sequence goes on along the minus strand of DATBBG010000045.1, from coordinate 16,169 downwards.
GCCGTGTCGCCGCGCTCGACGCCGGGCTCGGCGTGGAGGTACCAGGCATGCAGGTCGACCGCCGCTGCGGCGCCGGGCTTCAAGCGATCGTGCAGGGCGCGATGCAGGTGCAGACCGGCGCCAGCGAGCTCGTCCTCGCCGGCGGCGCCGAGAGCATGAGCCAGGCCGAGTTCTACGCAATCGGTATCCGCTGGGGCGTCAAAGGCGGCGGCGTCGAGCTCGCCGACCGGCTCGCGCGTCCGCGCGTCACCGCCGGCGGCTTTCGCCACGTCGTCGAAGGCGGCATGATCGAAACGGCCGAGAACGTGCGCCGCGAGTACGGCATCTCGCGCGCCGACCAGGACGCGCTCGCGCTGCGCTCGCACCAGCGTGCTGTCGCTGCGCAGGAAGACGGGACGTTTGCCGAGGAGATCGTGCCGGTCACCGTCAAGACGCGCAAGGACGAGCGTGTGATCGACCGCGACGAGCATCCGCGCTCCGAGACGACGCTCGAGAAGCTCGGTGCGCTGCGCCCGATCATGGGCCGCAGCGATCCCGACGCGACCGTCACCGCCGGCAACGCCAGCGGGCAGAACGACGGTGCCGCGATCTGCATCGTCACGCACCCCGAGAAGGCAGCCGAGCTGGGCTTGAAACCGTTCGCGCGGCTCGTCTCGTGGGCCGTCGCCGGCGTCCCGCCGGAGACGATGGGAATCGGCCCGCTGCCGGCGACCGCGCGCGCCCTCTCGCGCGCCGGCCTGACGCTCGACGAGATCGACCTGATCGAGCTGAACGAGGCGTTCGCCTCGCAGGCGCTTGCCGTGATCGGCGAGTGGAAGCTCCGCGACGGGCTCGACCGCGTCAACGTGCACGGCTCCGGCATCTCGCTCGGGCACCCGATCGGCGCGACCGGCGGGCGGATCATGACGACGCTGCTGCGCGAGCTGCGACGGCGCGGCGCGCGCTACGGCCTCGAGACGATGTGCATCGGCGGCGGCCAGGGGATGGCTGCCGTCTTCGAGAACGTCGACGTCGCTTCGGCCACGACCTGACGGGCGCGAGCCGCCCTTCAGGGCGTGACGCGCAGACACCCGCCTCGGCATAGGATGCGCAATTCAGGCCAGGCGACTTCAGGGGGATGCACCGGCGATGACGGCGATGCTTTACGCAATTGCGCAATTCTGCGTCCGCCGCCGGTTCGTCGTGCTCGCCGTCTGGCTCGTTGCCACGATCGCGATCGTCGCCGTCTCGCACCAACTCGGCGACAACACGAACGACAACCTGTCGCTGCCGGGAACCGACAGCCAGCGCGCGACGGACGCGCTCGCGAAGTCGTTCCCCGATCAGTCGAACGGCTCGAGCCCGATCGTGATCCACGCCGCCGCCGGCAAGCTGACAGACGCAAAGAACAAGGAAGCCGTCGATGCAGCCGCCGCCGGCGTCGCGAAGCAGCCGCACGTAGCGTCGGTCGTCAACCCGCTGACGCCGCAAGGCGCGAGCGCGCTGAGCAAGGACCAGACGACCGGCTATCTGTCGGTGACGCTGGCGGTCAGCCCCGGCTCGCTCTCCGAGGAAGAAGTGCAGACGATCATCGACGGCGCCAACCCGGCGAAGGCCGCAGGGCTCGAGGTCGAGACCGGCGGCCAGCTCGGCCAGAAGGTGTCCAAGCCGGCGACGGAGTCGAGCGAGCTGATCGGAATCATCGCCGCGATGGTCATCCTCACGTTCACGTTCGGCACGATCGTCTCGATGCTGCTGCCGATCCTCAACGCGATCTTCGGCCTGCTCGCGACGCTCGCGATCATCCGCATCCTCGGCCACGCCCTGACCGTCCCGACCGTCGCGCCGACGCTCGCGACGATGATCGGCCTCGGCGTCGGCATCGACTACGCGCTGTTCATCGTCACACGACATTTCCGCGGGATCAAGGACGGGCTCTCGATCGAGGAGTCGATCGGGCGCGCCGCCGCGACCTCCGGCGGCGCCGTCTTCTTCGCCGGCGGAACCGTCACGATCGCGCTGATCTCGCTTGCCGTCGCCGGCATCCCGCTGATCACGACGCTCGGGCTGATGGCCGCGATCGCCGTCGTCGTCGCCGTGCTCGCAGCGCTCACGCTGCTGCCCGCGACGCTGGCGATCGTCGGGCCGCGGATCAACTCCGGGCGCGTGCGCCATCCGCCGACCGACGAGCAGGCGCACGAAGGCCTGTGGGCGAAATGGGCGCACGAGATCGCGCGCTATCCGTGGATCGCCGGACTCGCCGCGCTCGCGATCCTGATCCCGCTGACGATTCCGCTGCTGTCGCTCAGCCTCGGTCAGCAGGACGTTGCCGCGCTGTCGACTTCGACGACCGCGCGCAAAGCCTATGACCTGCTCGCGAAGAACTTCGGCGCCGGCATCAACGGGCCGCTGATCGTCGCCGTCTCGCTCGGTTCTCCGGCGAAGGCGCCCTCGAGCGCGAGCTCCGGATCGAGCAAGTCGAAGTCGTCCTCCAAGTCCGGCTCACAGTCGCAGAGCGATCCACGGGCAGGCGATCCGCGGCTGCAGACGCTGCAGAAGGACATCTCTACGACACCCGGTGTCGTCGCCGTCACGCCGGCGCAGATCGACAAAACCGGCACGAGCGCGTTCTTCAACGTGATCTCGGCGAAGGGGCCAGCCGTCGAAGCGACCGCTCAGCTCGTCGAAAAGCTGCGCTCGGAAGTGATCCCGGCGGCCGACAAGGGCACCGACATGAAGGCCGACGTCGGCGGCAGCACGGCCGGTTATATCGATCTCGCCTCGCGCATCAGCGAAAAGCTGCCGTTGCAGATCCTCGTCGTGATCCTGCTGAGCTTCCTGCTGCTGATTCTCGCCTTCCGCACGGCGATCATCCCGGCGCAGGCCGCCGTGATGAACCTGCTCTCGATCGGCGCCGCCTACGGCGTGTTGACGGCCGTCTTCCAGTACGGCTGGCTGTCGGGCGTGATCGGCCTCAGCGGGCCGGTGCCGATCGTCTCCTACGTGCCGCTGTTCATGTTCGCCGTGCTGTTCGGGCTGTCGATGGACTACGAGGTGTTCCTCGTCAGCCAGATCGAGGAGCACGTGCACGCCGGCGAGGACAACCAGAGCTCGGTTGTCTCCGGGCTGGTCACGAGTGCGCGCGTGATCACCGCCGCGGCGCTGATCATGGTCTTCGTCTTCGGCAGCTTCGTGCTCAACGGCGATCCGACGATCAAGCAGTTCGGCGTCGGCCTGGCGATCGCAGTCGTGCTCGACGCGACCGTCGTGCGCTGCCTGCTCGTGCCGGCGCTGATGCTGTTGATGGGCAAGGTCAACTGGTGGCTGCCGAAGTGGCTCGATCGGATCGTGCCGCACGTCAGCATCGAGGGCGCCGAGTTCTTCAAGGAGCGCGACCGCGCCGCACTCGGCGGTGCGTCGCCGGCTCCGGCCGCAGCGCCGGCGGGCCCCGAAGCCTGACGAGCGGCGCCGCGTCCGGCGAGTGCGCGCGGCCGGCTAGAGCACGATCTGCGTGCAGACGAAGTGCGCCGCGAGGCGCTCGCCGCGATGCACCTGCACCTGCCATACCTGCGTGCGCGAGCCGATGTGCAGCGGCGTTCCGAGCGCCGTCAGCTCGTCGCCGTCCGTTGCCGAGGCGAGTACGTTGACCTTCAGCTCGACCGTCGTGAAGCCCCGGTCCTCGGGCAGATTGCGCATCGTTCCCCACGCCGCGACGGTGTCGGCGAACGCGACCCACGCGCCGCCGTGCACGTAGCCCATCGGATGCAGATGGCGCTTGTCGATCTGCACGCGGCCGCGAACGTGCTCGTCGGTGATCTCCGTCAGCTCGATGCCGAGGTCGCCGGGGAACGAACCGGGGAGGATCTGCCTGCTGAGCTCGGGCGTGATCGCCTCGTTCGTCTCCGCCACGCGCGAGAGTCTGCCAGAGAGCGTGCGCTCGGCGACGTCGCCGATCAGCGGCCCGAGCGCGCGGCGCCGGCCGAAGCGAGCGCGATCGCGACGCAGTCTTCGCAGAGCGCCGCGAGCACGCCGGGTGCGCGGCCGCGAACAGTCGCGCCGGCGACGGCGCTCGCGAGCGCCGCGCTGACGGAGCGCGCGGCGCCGGCTGGGCCGGCAACGAGCTGACCGCTGATCGCGCTACTGAGCACGCGCCCGCTGAGCCCGCGGCGGTCGAGTCGGCTCGGCGTCGCGGGCAGCTTGTCGGCGACCAGCTCGCCGGCGGCCGCGAGCAGGAGCGCGCGGCGAGGGGCGTTCAGCGGACGGCGGCGGAGCGCAAGCGCGCTCGGCGCGCTGAACGCGCGCAGACCGGTCGCGAGCCCGAGCAGCACGGCGGCATGCATTTGCCCGCTCTGCGAGGCGACCATGCTGGGAGACTAGTGCAGTGCCGAACGTCTACATCCTCGAGCGCAGCCAGCGGCTGGCGGTGCCGCTCGAGCGGGCATTCGAGCTCTACTCCGAAGCGCGCAACCTCGAGCGGATCACGCCGCCGTGGCTCGGCTTTCGCGTGACGACGCCAGCGCCGATCGAGATGCGCGCGGGAACGCTGATCGAGTACCGGCTGAAGCTGCACGGCGCGACGGTCCGCTGGCGCACGCGAATCGAGGCATGGGAGCCGCCGCTGCGCTTCGTCGACGTGCAGCTGCGCGGGCCGTATGCGCTGTGGGAGCACACGCACACGTTCGAACCAGCCGGCGAGCACGCTGTCGTGATCGGTGATCGCGTGCGTTACGCGTTGCCGTTCGGCCCGCTCGGCGAGCTCGCGCACGCGGCGTTCGTGCGGCGCGACCTGCAGCGCATATTCGACTACCGCACGCACGCCGTCGCCGAGTGGCTGGATCGGGAGGCGGCATGATCGGGATGGCGGCGGCCGGGGCTGGCTCGACGCAGCGCGTGCTTCGACCGCGCGTGCGACGGGTAGCGCTCGCTTAGTGCTCCGCACGCTGCTCACGCATACGCCGGTCAAGCGCCTGGTGCGCGGCGTTCCGGTGATGCGGCTGCTCGCCGCAGGCGAGGTCGCGCTGCTCGCGAAGGAGCACCTCGAGCTGCTCGACGGCGAGCAGCGCCATCGGCTGATCGAGCTGGTGCGCAAGGCGCGCGGCCGTCCCAGCTCGTTGAGCGAGCACGACCGCAGCGAGCTGGGCGAGCTGCTCGCGTTGCTCGAGCCGCGGCGCCTCGCCGGCGACGCCGCCGAAAAGGTCAGTCCGGTGCCGCTGCCCAAGCGCCTGCTCTACGGACGCGATCGTCGCGACAAGAGCGTGGCGCAGGCGCGCCGCAGTGACGAATAGTCCTGACAGTCCTTGCTAAAGCTCCTCGTCGATGCCGATCGCCCGCTCGAGCATTGGGTCAGCCTGCTGACCTTCGTTGCGAATCGCCTCGAGCATACCCGTCGCGAGCGCGTCGAGCTTGTTCTGCATCGCCGCCTCCGAGCGGAGCTCAGCGTTCTTCAGCAGCGCCACGAGCAGCAGCGTTACGGCCGTCAGCGCGGTGCCGAGCGCCTGCTCGTATCTGGAGCTCGCGCCGAAGATGTAGCCGCCGAACCAGGCGAGGACGAGCGCGACGCAGAACGTGAAGAACAGCGGCGAGCTCGAGAAGTAGGACGCGCGCTGAGCAGCACGGTCGAAGAGGCCGCGACGATCTTCGTCGCCGCGCTCGATTGGATGCTTGAGCGACATCGTCGACTCACACTAGCCAGGACTGTTCAGAACCAGCCCGGCAGTCGCTCGCACTCAGACGGATGCGAGTAGCCGGTCGCGCCCGGCCGACTTGGCCCCGTAGAGCGCGTCGTCGGCGCGGCGCACGAGCTCGTCCGGCGACTCGCAGAAGTCCCAGCAGGCGATCCCGGCCGAGCACGTCTGGCGGCGCGGCATCGCGCTGCGCAGGCGCTCGATCGTCTCCGCTGCCTGCTCGAGCGAGCAGCCGGGCAGCAGCACGAGGAACTCCTCGCCGCCGAAGCGCACGATCAGGTCTTCGCCGCGCAAGCTCGACTCCCATGCGATCGCCGACTCGCGCAGGACTTCGTCGCCGGCGAGATGGCCGTGCGTGTCGTTGTAGGCCTTGAAGTGGTCGAGATCGAGCAGCGCCACGCACAGCGGAGATTCCGCGCGGCTCGCGCGCGCGAACTCGCGCGGCAGCGCCTCGTCGAGCGCGCGGCGGTTCGGCAGGCCGGTCAGCGCGTCTGAGCGCGCTAGCGACTGGACCTCGCGCAGCAGCTGCTCGCGTTCGGCCTCGATCCGCTTCAGCTCGGTCACGTCGGTCGCGCGCGAATAGAGCAGGCCCTCGTCCTCGGCCAGCGTCGAGCTCGAACGCAGCCAATGCCAGCTGCCGTCCTTCGCCAGCACGCGGTATTCGAGCACACCGTGCTCGGCGCCGCCGAATGCGGCAGCCGCCAGCGCGCCAACGCGCTCACGATCCTCCGGATGGACCAGCTCGATAAACGCGATCGCGCGCAGCTCGTCGAGGCCGTAGCCGAGCGACTGCTGCCAGGCGTTGTTCAGCTCGACGTAGCGACCGCCGATGTCGGTCGTGCAGAGCATGTCGTGCGAGAGCTCAAAGAAGCGCCGCGCGCGCTTGTCGGCGCGCGAGCGCCGCGCGACGATCGCGTTCGTCAGCAGCATCAGGCCGGTCAGCGAGACGGCCGTGAACAGCCAGCGCGTCAGCGGTGAGTAGCCGCCGGTGCTCTGCACGCTGAACAGCGCGATCGCGTACGCCGCGAGCGCCCAAGCGAGGTGAGCCGCAGCGATCTTGCGCGGGAAGTAATAAGCCGAGACGAGGATCAGCCAGATGAAGATCTGCGAGTACTGACCGACAGCCAAGCTGCTCTCGAGGATCGTCGCAGCGACGCCTACCGCGCCGGCAGCAAGTGCGAGATGCGTTGCCAGCGGCGGCAGCCTGTCGAACAGCGCCCAGCAGAACAAGCCGACCAGCAGCATCGCAGTCGCGATCGCGATCAAAGCCTCGATGTTTGCGCCGGCCGGATGCGGGAGCGCAAGCGAGAGCACGACGAACGCCGCGCCGGCGACCAGGCCGACTCCAGTAGCACGCGTCGCCAAGCGAGCTGGCGCCCGGATTGATCGGCTCTGTTGCCTCGCGTCAGCCACTGCCTCAAGCACATCGGCAGTGCTGACGAGGAGGTTTAGATCGTTTTTCCGAGCTTCCGCGAAAGCGCGAGGCGTGATGCCTGCGAAAACCTACTCAAGCCCAGCAGCGGACTCGAACCGCTGACCCCAACCTTGAGCATGGCGGGAGCGGGCTCCCCCGTGAGCCCCCGAATCTGCTCAAGCCCAGCAGCGGACTCGAACCGCTGACCCCTTCCTTACCATGGAAGTGCTCTACCAACTGAGCTAGCTGGGCGGGAGAGCGCACTGTACCGCTCGGCAGGATCGCGCGATGGAGCAGAGCTGTAGGCGGCTGTCGACAGCAGTCAGTCTTGCGGCGTGACGGTCGTCACCGGCAGCCCCATGCCGGTGACCTTGCTCGGCAGGTCGAGCTTCAGCCAGTGCGAGATCTTCGTCGGCAGCGTCGAGATGATGACCTCGTCGAAGCCGCGCAGGTTGATCGCATCTTCGATCGCCGCGATTGGATCGGTCGAGCCGACAATGCCCTCGACAGGGGCGCCGGCGGCGTCGCTGAGCGCCGGAACGGCCTGCTCGAGCACGGTCTTCGCTTCGCCGCCGCCCTGATCCTCCGGATCGACGACCTTGTGCAGGCCTGGCGCGGCGTTCGGCACGAGCAGCGTGAAGCTGGCGCCGCCGCGCTGTGCACGCTCGCGCACGGCGTCGAGCAGCGGCTTCGTTGCAGCGGTCTTGTACGCGACGACGAGCACGCGTGCAGGCGTTTGCGAGGACTCCATGCTGCACCTCTTTCTGTCGTGACGCTCTCTCCTTACCCGTCGAGAAGCGTATCTCTCTCGCGTGCGCGGATAGGCTCCCGGACGTGCGCGTGCGTGTGACCGACGACTCGATCGAAGTGCTGCTCTCGCGCTGGGAGAAGGTGCTCGGCCTGATGAAAGACATCAGCGTCCCGCTCGCCGACGTCAGCGACGTGAGCGTCGTCGACGATCCGGTCCGCGCGGCGATGGGGACTGGCTTGAAAGCCGGGTTGCGGCTGCCGTGGCTCTACTACGTCGCGCGCACGATCCGACTCGACCGGGCGTTCGTCGTGCGTCGTGGCGTGCCGGCGCTGTCGTTCTCGGTGCGCAATCACGATCCGCTCAGGAGCGTGCTCGTCAGCACACCCGACGCGCATGAACTCGCACGCCGCTTCGGTGCCGGTGAACGGGGCGCCGAGTAGGAGCTTTGATCGTGCGCCCGTGCGCGCTGGGCGACGCGAATGGCGGGGGAAGGATTCGAACCTTCGAAGGCTGAGCCATGCGGTTTACAGCCGCACCCCTTTGACCGCTCGGGAACCCCGCCGGGGGCGGGGAGGATATCGATCAGATCCGCTCAGAGATCAGCGGGCGTCCAGCCTCAACCTCGTACTCGGCGTACTTCGGGCCGCCGAGCAGGATCGCGCTGCCGCCACCTACTGCGTGCGCGGGCATGAACCAGCGCCGCCCGTCGGCGACGGTGACGAACAGTCTGTCGCAGCGTGACGAGCTGAAGCGCTTGACCAGCCCGTTCCAACTCTGGTTTCCACCTCGCGTGCAGATGGTCACGACCCACCGCCGTTTGTTGATCTGAGTGGTCGTCTTGACCTGGACGCGCAGCAGTGCGCTCCCATCATCGGCGATCAGATCAGTGTCCGGGCTATGACCGACCGGGTAGTACACGCCATACCCCTTCGAGCCGAGCCACTCCATCGCCGACAGCTCGCCAAGGTCGCCTTGCCGTCGCGGCGAGATTCGTTGCATCGCCGCAACGTACGCCGCGCTTGGGACGCAACGCGCCGTCGGCGCTGCGAGATCCTGATGCGCTCAGAGCGGCGGTGTCGGGCGCCCGACACCGCTGCCGCTGGCCGCTACGAAGCCTCGCGCAGCTGCTGCGCTTCGGGCAGCGTCTGCAGCTTCTTCAGCGTGCGGTTCTCGATCTGGCGGACGCGCTCGCGTGTGATGTTGAACGCGCGTCCGACCTCCTCGAGCGTGCGAGCGCGGCCGCCGACGATGCCGTAGCGCAGCTCGAGCACCTCGCGCTCGCGGCGCGGCAACGAGGCGAGCACGCGCGTGATGTTCTCGCGCCGCAGCGCCTCTGAGGCGATCTCGAAGGGCGACTCGGCGGAGACGGCCTCGACGAAGTCGGCGAGCGCCGAGTCGTCCTCCTCGCCCATCGGCTTCTCCAGCGAGATCGGCTGCTGGGCGAGGCGCTGCACGTCGCGCACCTCACGCACCTCGCATTCGAGCTCGCGCGCGATCTCCTCGGCGCTCGGTTCGCGGCCGAGCTGCTGGATCAGCATCCGCTCGGCGCTGATCAGTTTGTTCAGCCGCTCGACCATGTGCACGGGTATGCGGATCGTGCGCGCCTTGTCCGCGAGCGCGCGACTGACGGCCTGGCGAATCCACCAAGTCGCGTACGTCGAGAACTTGTAGCCGCGCCGGTGGTCGAACTTCTCGACTGCGCGAATCAGCCCGAGCGAGCCCTCTTGGATCAGGTCGAGGAACGTCAGCCCGCGTCCGACGTAGCCCTTGGCGATCGAGACGACGAGCCGCAGGTTGGCCTCGACCATGTGCTGCTTGGCGGCGATGTCGCCGCGTTCGATGCGCTTGGCCAGCGCGACCTCCTCTTCGGCGGTCAGCAGTGGGACGCGCCCGATCGAGCGCAGATACAGCCGCAACGAGTCGAGGCTCGGGTCGGCTGAGAGGTCGGCTTCGGCCTGCTTCAGCTCCTGCAGGCGCGCGCGCACTCCGCGCGCTTCCTCGTCGGACTCCTCCTCGGCGACGTCGCTCTCGTCGACGGCCTCGTCGGACTCACGCGCCTCGCCGTTCGGCGTCTGGCCGCCGGCCTCCAGCTCGGCTGCCGGTTCGTCCGGTTCGTCGGCATCGACGATCTCGATGCCGTGCTCCTCGAGGTAGCTGAACAGGTCGCGCGCCTGTGCGCTGCTGAGCTCGGCGTCCTCGATCGCCGACTGCAGGCTCGCGGCGGTCACGAATCCCCTATCGCGACCGCTCGCGAGTAGCCCCTGCATCTCCTCCATCTCGACCACGGAGTCCGCGATCACTGCACCCTCTGACTTCTCCCTCAACCTGGACCCCCAGATCATCCGGCTCCCGCCGCTTGATCGTCCGTTTGGCCGAGTGCGGATTGATACCAGAATCTACGGTCAATGAGTACCGCTCCCTTGGACGGCCGTCCGAGCAGGCCGCTCGCGCTACGCTGGCCGACGTGCAGGCGATCGGTTCGAGCACCGTTCCGCGGGCGAGCGAGCGCGACGGCGAGGACGTCCAGGCGCGCGCGCCGCGAGTGCAAGTCGGGCTCTCGCGCGTCGGCGTGACGGGCGTCGAGAAGGTCATTCGCATTCGCGACGAGCTGTTCTTCGCGCGGTTGGAGTGCTTCGTCGACCTCAGCCGCGAGCAGAAGGGCGCGCACATGTCGCGCTTCGAGGAGGTCGTCAACGAGGCGATCGGCGAGGTCGTGCTGAGCGAGTCGCCGTTTCGCGCGGAGACGCTCGCGCAGCAGATCGCCGAGCTCGTGCGCACGCGCCAGCAGGCCGAGCGCGCGGAGGTGACGATCGCTGCGCGCTACCCCGAGCACAAGCCTGCGCCTGTCTCCAACATTCAGACGCAGGAGATTTACACGCTGCATGGCCGCGCCGTTGCATTTGCGCACGGCACGCGGCGCACGGTCGGCGTCTCGGCGACGGGCATGACGGCGTGCCCGTGCGCGCAAGAGCTGATCGCTGCACGTGCGAGCGAGCGCCTGCGCGCCGACGGCTTCGACGAAGAGCAGATCGAGCGGATCCTCGAGCACGTGCCCGTCGCGACGCACAACCAGCGCGGGCTGGCGACGTTGCAGATCGGCTGCGTCGAGGGCTGCGAGGAGGAGATCGACGCGAAGACGCTGCTGCGGATCGCCGAGTCGAGCATGTCGTCTGAGATCTACGAGCTGATGAAGCGCTCCGACGAGGTCGAGGTCGTCGAAAAGGCGCACCGGCGACCGCGCTTCGTCGAGGATTGCGTGCGCGAGATGATCGCCGGCGTCGTGCGCGAGCTGCCACAGCTCGACGGCGTCAGCTTCGTCTCGGCGCGTCAGGAGAACCTCGAGACGATCCATCAGCACAACGTCGTTGCCGAGCGCCACGGCACGCTCGCCGAGCTGCGCTCAGAGCTCGACTCCGGAGCGCTCACGGCGCGTCAGACGACGCTCGAGCAGTGGCTCGACGCCGGTCGCTCCAGCCACGCTCCGTCTGCCTGAGGCGTCCGCTTGAGCCCGTCCGCCTGAGCAGGCTGCCGGCAGCCCGAGCTAGCTGCTGGAGGCGCGATTGCCGGCTGCGCGTGCCTGCGCGTCGGCCATCTGCCGGCGCAGCCCGAAGAAGAAGTCGAGCCCCGAGAGCACGGTCACGGCGACGGTCACGTAGAGCAGCGCCGAGACCCACAGCGGGTTTCCGTGGAAGGCGATGACGGAGAGGATCGCGGCGATCTGCAGACAGGTCTTGACCTTGCCGAACATGCTCGCGGCGACGACGACGCCTGCCTGTGTCGCGCCCATTCGCAGCACCGTGACGGCGAGCTCGCGCGTGATGATGACCATTGCGACCCAGGCGGCGAGCCGGTGCAGCGAGACCAGCGCGACGAGCGCTGCGACGATCAAGAGCTTGTCGGCGAGCGGGTCCATCAGCTTGCCGAAGTTCGTGATCGAGTCGCGCGCTCGCGCGAGGTAGCCGTCGACGAAATCGGTCAGCGAGGCGAGCGCGAACACGACCGCCGCGAGCACGTCGCCGGCCGGCGTGTTGCCGAGCAGCGCGACGACGAGCACCGGCACGAGCATGATCCGGAGCACGGTCAGGACATTGGGTAGGTTCAGTGGGAACACGGCCCGACGACAATATCCCGCCAGCGAAAGGAACGCCGACGATGAAGACGCGCACGCTCGGAGCAGACGGTCCGGCGGTCTCGGAGATCGGACTCGGCTGCATGGGCATGTCGGCGTTCTACGGCGACGCCGACGAGGGCGAGGCACGCGCGACGATCGCGCGTGCGTTGCAGCTCGGCTGCAACTTCCTCGACTCGTCGGACATGTACGGGCCGTACACGAACGAGGAACTGCTCGGCAGCGCGATCGCCGAGCACCGCGACGAGGTTTTTCTGGCGACGAAGTTCGGCATCAAGCTGGTCGAAGAGGGCAACCTGCTCGATCGCGTGATCGACGGCAGCGCGCAGTACGTGCAGAGCGCCTGCGAGGCGTCGCTGAAGCGCCTCGGCACGGATCACATCGACCTCTACTACCAGCATCGCGTCGACCCGAGCACGCCGATCGAGGAGACCGTCGGCGCGATGGCCGAGCTCGTGCAGGCCGGCAAGGTGCGCTACCTCGGCCTCTCGGAGGCCAGCGCCGAGACGATCCGCCGCGCGCACGCGGTGCATCCGATTGCAGCCGTGCAGAGCGAGTACTCGCTGTGGACGCGCGACGTCGAGGCCGAGATCCTGCCGACGCTGAACGAGCTCGGCATCGCGCTGGTCGCCTACTCGCCGCTCGGCCGCGGCTTCCTCTCCGGGCGCTTCACTTCGCCCGATCAGCTCGAGCAGAGCGACTACCGCCGCCACGGCCCGCGCTTCAACGGCGAGAACCTGACACAGAACCTCGAGCTGGCCGCGCGCGTGCGCGAGCTCGCTGCCGAGCGCGGGATCACGCCGGGCCAGCTCGCGATCGCGTGGGTGCTGCATCGCGGCGAGCAGATCGTGCCGATCCCGGGCACCAAGCGCGTGGCCTACCTCGAGGAGAACCTTGCGGCCGCCGACGTGCAGCTGAGCGAGGCCGAAGTCGAGCAGATCGCAGCGGCGCTGCCGCCGGCCGCCGGCACGCGCTATCCGGAGTCGATCATGCACCAGGTCAACGTCTGAGCCGCGACGGCGCGGCGCGGCGCGCGCGGCTCACGCGCGCGGCTCAGTAGCCGACCGAGTAGAAGCTGACGTGCTTGCAGCCGTCGAGCTTGTAGTGCGGCAGCGCGTGGTGGCTCGTGTAGACGGTCTGATGCGGGTTTTCGCAGTGGATCACGCCTGAGTCCTCGTGCGCGTGCACGACCGTCTGCGGGTTCGTGCCGGTCCAGACGTAGTTGACCGTGTCGTTGGCGTAGATGTAGTTCTTGCCGTTGCCGGCGTGGATGACGACCGTCTGCGTCGACTCGCCGCTGGGGTGGTAGTCGCCCCAGATCACGTCGCCTGAGTCGCCGCCGTAGATCGTGTCGTTGCCGTAGCCGCCGAGCAGGTAGTTGTGCATGCCGTTGATGCCGCTCAGCGTGTGTTCCTGGCCGGCCGCTCCCTTGTCCATCTCCAGGTGCTGATCGGATGGCCAACCGGCGTGGCTCGTCATCGCGCCGGCGCTCGGGGCGAGCACGAGCGCCGCGAGCAGCGCCACGGCTGCGGCAGCGGTCGAGATGCGGTTGCGGATGGAAGCGTTCATCGTGATCGAGCGGGAGTGCATTGAAGCGCTCCTCTCTGTCGTTGACATCGGGGCTCTTGCAACTGCCCGCGAGCGTTGCCGTGCGAACTCGCACATCCGGCTAGCGTCGCCGCCGCGCCGAGCCGCCCCGGGCGGTCCGGCGGCGGCTGGCTGGCAGCCGGTCTGCCGCACGCGCCCGCTAGGGTGGCGGACATGCCACTGATCCCGATGGTCATCGAGCGCACGGCGCGCGGCGAGCGCGAGTTCGACATCTACTCGCGCCTGCTCAACGAGCGGATCATCTTCCTCGGCACGCCGATCGACGATCAAGTCGCGAATCTGGTCGTCGCGCAGCTGCTGCACCTCGAGAGCCAGGACTCCGAGAAGGACATCTCGATGTACATCAACTCTCCCGGCGGCAGCATCTACTCGGGGCTGGCGATCTACGACACGATGAACTTCGTCAAGCCGGACATCGCGACGATGTGCGTCGGCGTGGCGATGTCGATGGGCTCGCTGCTGCTCGCCGGCGGCACGCCGGGCAAGCGCGCATCGCTGCCGAACTCGCGGATCCTGATCCACCAGCCGTCGGCGGGCTTTCAAGGGCAGTCGACGGACATCGAGATTCACGCGCGCGAGATCCTCAACATCCGCGAGCGGATCGACGAGATCTACGCGAAGCACACGAACAAACCCACCGAGGAGGTGCGCCGCGACATGGAGCGCGACCGCTTCTTCACGGCCGAGCAGGCGAAGGACTACGGCCTGATCGACCGCGTGCTCGAGAGCCACTGAGGGCGCTCTCGACGTTTTTGATGATGGCGGCCTCGCGGCCGCTGATGTGCAGCGCGTGGGGCGCGCCTGCGGCGCGCGTCAGGGTCTGTCGTGAAGGCTATGCTCGCGACGGACGATGGCCGGCCTGACCCCGTTCGAGCGCGCGGCGCTGCTCGCAGTCGCCGCGTTCACGGCGCTTGCAGGCGTCGCGCGCTACAGCGGCTGGGCGGCAGTGCTGAGCTTCGCGCTGGCGACCGTTGCGCTTGCCGGCTTGGCCTGGATCGTCTCGTTCGCGACGGATCAGCTCGGCGATCGCTTTGGTCCGGCGGTCACGGGCATGCTGCAGTCGACGCTCGGCAACCTGCCGGAGCTGTTCGTCGTGATCTTCGCGCTGCAGAAGGGCGAGCTCGTCGTCGCGCAGACGGCGATCGTCGGCTCGATCCTCGCCAACGCGCTGCTCGTTCTCGGGCTCGTGATCGTCGTCGGCGCGCGCCGCGCGCCGGATGGGATCATGCGCTTCTCCAAGCAGCTGCCTCGCGACACGGCGACGCTGCTGCAGGTGACCGTCTTCATCATCGTGCTGCTCGGCCTCTCGCTCGGCTCGCACGATCCGGCCAGCCACCACGTCAAGGCGATCTCGATCGTTGGAGCGATCTGCCTGCTGATCGTCTATCTGGCGTGGGTCGTGCCGTACCTGCGCTCGGACACTGCGCCGGGCGAAGTCGAGCGCTCGGCGGCTCCGCCCGGCGATCACGCCGACGCCTCCGCCGGACCGGCCGCGGCGGAGCAGCAGTCGCGTCGGCCGCGCATCGCGCTCAGGCTGACGCTGACGCTGCTGCTGCTCGGCGGCACCGCCTCGGCGTTCGTCTCGGACTGGTTCGTCGCTGCGCTGCAACCGTCGATCGAGCAGCTGCACATCTCGCAAGCGTTCGCCGGGCTCGTGATCGTCGCGATCGCCGGCAACGCGGTCGAGAACGCGGCCGGAATCGCGCTTGCATGGAAAGGCCGCTCGGACCTCGCGATCTCGGTCGTAAAAAACTCGGTCGCGCAGATTGCGGCGTTCCTCTTTCCGGTGCTTGTGCTCGTCTCGTTTGCGCTCAGCACGACGCTGACGTTCTCGCTCGCGCCGGTCTACATCGGCGCGCTCGTGCTGACCGTGCTCGCGCTCGCGCAGATCACCGGCGACGGCGAGGCGGCGGCGTTCGAGGGCTGGGCGCTGGTCGCGCTGTATGTGATCCTCGGCACGCTGACGCTGTATGAGTAGCCGCGCCGTGGCGAGGCGAGAGAAACACGCTTTGGCCACACGCGAGCGCTCGCGAGCGTAGGCTCGCACAGCGTCGCGCCCACGGGCCGAGCAAGCGCGCTAGACTGGGCGATACCTCGCGTCTGGGCGGGGTTTTTCTTCGTCCGGACCCGTATTGCAAACCTTTTACGCTGGGACTGAACATGGCTCGCGGAGACGTCCGGATCGCTATCACGCTCGCTTGCGAGGAGTGCAAGCACCGCAACTATCAGACGAACAAGAGCAAGCGCAACAACCCCGATCGGATCGGCCTGCGCAAGTACTGCCGCTGGTGTCGCAAGCACACCAGCCACCGGGAGACTCGCTAGCGCGGGAGCGCAGCCGTGGCTCGTGACCGCAAACGTGCAAAGCAGCGCCGCGAGCGTCGCGCGCCTGGCTCGCGACGGCCGCCGTCGAAGCCGCAGCAGCCGATTCGCTCGGACGTTCCGGGCGCGCTCGACCACGCTTCGGGCGAGGCCGATGAGTTCGAGGCGGCGCTCGTGCGCGGCGCGGGCGGAGCGCCCGCCGAGCCCGACGCGCCTGGCGTCGGCGACGCGGATGCTTCGAGCGTGCCCGACGTCGAGGACGACGTCGTTCAGCTCGACGAG
>DATBBG010000044.1:0-70612 GCA_036271095.1 Solirubrobacteraceae bacterium | reverse complement strand
AGGCGATCTAAGCGACTCTGAGCAAGACCGATGGCTGAGCGCCGGCGAATCCTGATCCTCGGCTCGACCGGCTCGATCGGCACGCAGGCGCTCGACGTCTGCTCGCGCGAGGACGAGCTCGAAGTGGTCGGGCTCTCGGCTGAGCGCTCGTGGGAGGAGCTGATCGTGCAGGCGCAAGCGCACGGCGTCAGGAGGATCGCGCTCGCCGACGAGCACGCAGCGGCGCGCGCGGCCGAGGCGTGGACCGACGGCGAAGTGCTCGCCGGCGCCGACGGTCTCGTGCGGCTCGTCGTCGAGTCGGGCGCGCGGCTCGTGCTCAACTCGCTCGTCGGCTCGGCCGGGCTCGGTCCGACGGTTGCGACGCTCGGCGAGGGCATCGACTTGGCGCTCGCGAACAAGGAGTCGCTCGTCGTCGGCGGCGAGCTCGTGATGGCGCTGGCCGAGGCGACCGGAGCGCAGATCGTGCCGGTCGACTCCGAGCACACGGCGCTGCATCAGCTGATCGCCGGCCAGCCGCTCGGCGCGGTCGAGCGCTTGACGATCACGGCCAGCGGCGGCCCGTTCCGCGGACGCTCGCGCGCGGAGCTCGCCGAGGTCACCGTCGAGCAGGCGCTCGCGCATCCGACGTGGGCGATGGGCGGCAAGATCACGATCGACTCGGCGACGCTGATGAACAAGGGCCTGGAGGTGATGGAGGCGCACCACCTGTTCGGCACGCCCTACGAGAAGATCGACGTCGTCGTGCATCCGCAGTCGCTCGTGCACGGGCTGATCGGGCTCGCCGACGGCGCGATGCTCGCGCATCTCGGCCCGCCGGACATGCGCATCGCGATCTCCTACGCGCTGCACCGCGGCGAAAGCGCCTATCTGCCGATCACCCCGCTCGATCTTGCCGCGATCGGCGAGCTGACGTTCGAGCCGGTCGACCTCGACGCCTTCCCGTGCCTGCGCCTGGCCGGCGAAGCGGCGCGCGCCGGCGGCACGGCTCCGTGCGTGCTCAACGCGGCCAACGAGATCGCCGTGCATGCGTTCCTCGCTGGACGCTTGCGCTTCCTCGAGATCTCCGAGGTGATCGAGCGTACGCTCGCGCAGCTCGGCTCCGAGCCGGTGCGTGCGTTCGAGTCGCTCTACGAGGCCGATCGCCAGGCGCGAGCGGTCGCCTCGGAGCTCGTCGCGACGCTCGCGTGACCCCGTTTTTCTGATCGCTTCGCGCTGGGCAGGCGTGTGGCGGCCGGGAGGCGAACTGCCGGAACGAGCGGCAACGCCTGCGAAGATGCGGCAATGAGTTGGATCCTGACGATCCTCGGGATCATGGCCTTGATCGTGCTGCACGAGCTCGGCCACTTCACCGTTGCAAAGCTCGTCGGCATGCGCGTCGAGCGCTTCTCGCTGTTCTTTCCGCCGACGATCTTCCGGATCAAACGCGGCGAGACCGAGTACGCGCTCGGCGCGCTCCCGCTCGGCGGCTACGTCAAGATCACCGGCATGAACCCCGAGGAAATCGGGGAGCTCGAGCCCGAGCACGCGCGCCGCGCCTACTACAGCCAGCCGCCGTGGAAGCGCATCGCCGTGATCGTCGCCGGGCCGGGCGTCAACATCGTGATCGCCTTCGTGCTGTTCTGGGCGATCCTGTTCTCGGGCAGCCTCGGCGGGGCCTCGGCGCTGTACAACCTCGACCCGTCGACGAACGCCGTCGTCGCGACCTCGTCGGTGCAGGCGATCGAGCGCGGCGAGCCCGCCGCGAGCGTGCTGCGGCCGGGCGATCGGATCACCGCCGTCGACGGCCGGCGTGTCGACGGCGAAGTCGCGCGCAGCAAGATCGAGGCGCACCGCTGCGCCGGCGCGCTCGTCGAAGGCTGCCGCGCGGCGACTCCTGTCGCGCTGACGGTGCTGCGCAAAGGCAAGACGCTTCATCTGTCGGTCTATCCGCGCTATCAGGCAGCCGAAAAACGGATGCTGCTCGGCGTCGAGTTCGGCGTTGCCGCCAAGTCCTCTGGCGTGATCGGCGCGGCCGGCGGGGCCGTCGCGGCGATGTGGCACGCGACGACCGGCACGCTGACCGGCTTCGTCAAAGCGCTGACGAGCTCGAAGACGCGCAAAGAAGTCTCGAGCATCGTCGGCATCACGAAGTACGCGCACGAAACGGTCGTCGCCGGCTCGGGCGTCGCGCTCGTCTTCCTCGGCTACATCTCGCTCGTGCTCGCAGTCATCAACCTGTTCCCGTTCCTGCCGCTCGACGGCGGGCACGTGCTCTGGTCGGTCGCCGAGAAGGTGCGCGGCAAGCGCATCTCGCTCGCCGCGATGTACCGCTACAGCTCGGTCGGCATCGTGCTGCTGCTGTTCCTCGTGATCAACGGCGTCAGCAACGACATCGGCCGGCTCGGCGGCTGAGCGGCGGCCGGCTCGCGCCCGCCGGCTGCGAGCGGCGCTCGCAAGACCGGGACGGGCCGGTGCGGCGCTCGCGCGAACTCGCTCAGCCGGCCGGCGGCTGCACGCAGACCCAGCTCTTGACGAGTGGGCCGACCCGCTCGGCCAGCGCCGGGCCGAACAGCCGCTCGAGCTCGGCGCGGCGCAGCAGCGAGATCTCCTCCCAGTCCCCGGCGGCGCCATAGCGCCAGTAGCGCTTGCGCAGCGACACCGGCAGCCAGTGCGCGGCGGGCAGCAGCGCGTGCGGCTCGAGCGGGAAGGAGAAGGCCGGCGTCTGCACGAACCAGCCGCGCCCGACGCGACGCAGCTCGCCGGCGAAACGCTGGCGCCGCGCCGGCGCGACGTGCTCGATCACGCTCGAGCAGTAGACGAGGTCGAACTCGTCATCGGCGAACGGCAGATCCTCGGAGGCGTCGGCGCGGACGAACGGGCCGGGGTAGGTGGGGCGCTCGTGCAGGTCGACGCCGGTGATGTCGAGCTGCGGCTCGAGCCCGCGCAAGCCGAGCGCGCCGCAGCCGAGATCGAGCACGCGCGCGCCCTGCCGTAGGCCTGTGAGCGCGAAGAAGCGCTCATGGCGACGGGCGCGCGCACGCGCCGCCAGGGGAGAGGCCAAGCGTGCGATCGGGCCGCGTGCGGTGTCGTAGACGCCGGGCATCGTAGAATCAGCCTATGGCCTCCAAACGCCAGATACACGTCGGCCCCGTGCCGATCGGCGGCGGCGCGCCCGTCGCCGTGCAGACGATGACGAAGACCGAGACGGCGAACCTGCCGGCGACGATGGATCAGATCCGCACGGTCGCCGAGGCCGGCGCCGACATCGTGCGCGTGGCAGTGCCGCGCGAGCAGGACGCCGAGGCGCTGAAGACGATCGTCGCCGAGTCGCCGATTCCGATCATCGCCGACATCCACTTCAACCACACGCTGGCGCTGAAGGCGATCGAAGCGGGCGCGCACTGCGTACGCCTGAACCCCGGCAACATCGGCGGCCCGGAGAAGGTCGCCGAGGTGATCGCGCTGGCGAAGGTCCACGGCACGCCGCTGCGCGTCGGCGTCAACTCCGGCTCGCTGCCGAAGCACCTGCGCGACCTGGAGTACGACAACCCGGTCGAGGCGCTCGTGACGGCTGCGATCGAGACGGTCGAGCTGATGGAGCGCCTCGAGTTCGAGAACTTCAAGGTCTCGATGAAGTCGACGTCGGTGCCCAACACGATCGCGTCCAACCGGCTGCTGTCCGAGCGGATTCCGTACCCGCTGCACCTCGGCGTGACCGAGGCCGGCACGAAGTGGTCGGGCTCGCTGAAGTCGGCCGTCGGGCTTGGCACGCTGCTTGCCGACGGCATCGGCGACACGATCCGGATCTCGCTCTCGACGTTTCACGCCGAGGAGGAGGTCAAGGTCGCCTGGGAGATCCTGAAGGCGCTGAAGCTGCGCGAGCGCGGCCCCGACCTGATCGCCTGCCCGACGTGCGGGCGCCTGCAGTTCGACATGGATCGCGTCGTCGTCGAAGTCGAGCAGCGCCTGGAAGCCTACGAGGACGCGATCGAGGTCTCGGTGCTCGGCTGCGCCGTCAACGGCATCGGCGAGGCGCGCCATGCCGACTTCGGCATTACCGGCGCCAAAGACATGGGCATGATCTACTCCAAGGGCGAGCCGCTGAAGAAGGTGCCGACCGAGCAGCTCGTCGACGAGCTGTTCAAGGAGATCGACCGCTACTACGCCGCCGGCAAGACCGTCCAGCGCGACGAGACGGCTGCGGCCGAGGCGCGCCGCTGGCTGGCTGAGAACGAGGATGAGACGGCGATGACGCCGGAGCGGATCGCCGCGCTCGAAGCGGCAGCGGCGGAGAACGACGAGGCTGCCGAGGCCGTGCTCGAGGAGATGCTCGAGCCAGCTGGCGCCGCGCCGGCGACGGAGATGGACGAGGCCGTCTCTCCAGTCGCCGGACGACGCTTCAGCCGTACTTAGCTCGCCGCGCTGAAGCGCTCGGCGACCTTGTCCCAGTTGACGACGTTCCACCACGCCTCGATGTAGTCGGGGCGCTTGTTCTGGTACTTGAGGTAGTAGGCGTGCTCCCAGACGTCGACGCCGAGCAGCGGCGTCTTGCCGTCGGAGATCGGGCTGTCCTGGTTGGCGCTGCCGACGATCGCGAGACCGGAGCCGTCGTGCACGAGCCACGACCAGCCTGAGCCGAACTGGTTGACGCCGGTTTCCTTGATCTTCGCCTGGAAGTCAGCGAACGAGCCGAACGTCGAGTCGATCGCCGCGGCGAGCTCGCCGGAGGGCGTGCCGCCGCCGTCGGGGCTCATGCTCTCCCAGAACAGCGAGTGGTTGTAGTGGCCGCCGCCGTTGTTTTTGACGGGCCCCTTCTTGTCGCCGAGGCTGTCGAGGCTCTTGAGGACGTCCTCGACCGGCTTGTCGGCCCACTCGGTGCCCTCGAGCGCAGCGTTGGCCTTGTCGACGTAAGCCTGGTGGTGCTTGTCGTGATGGAATTCCATCGTCGCCTTGTCGATGTGCGGCTCGAGCGCGTCGTAGGCGTAGGGAAGCGGCGGAACGGAGTAGGCCATGGTGCTGGGCTCCTTGTCGTTGATGCGTCGAAGTCTGCGGTTGCTCGCTGTTCTATCAAAGGGCGCGAGCACGACTGCGGGCCTGATCGGGCGTTGCGCGAGGCGCGGTGCCCGTGCGTCCGCCGCGCCACACGCAGGCAGCGCAGGCGACTAACCTCACGGGATGACGACGGTAGCCCGCGGTCGCCGGGGGAGACCAGCCGCCGCCACGCGCGAGGCCGCGCTCGAGCTGGCGACGAAGCGCTTCCTTTCGTGCGAGCGCATCGACGTGCAGGCGCTCGCGCGCGAGCTCGGTCTCGCGCGCGCGACGATGCATCGCTGGTTTCAGACGCGTGAGGCGCTGCTCGGCGAAGTGCTGGCGACGCTCGCCGAGCGGCGTGTCGCGGCGATACGCGCGGCGACGCCCGGCACCGGCGCGGGGGCGCTGCTAGAGGCGTTCGACGGCTTCAACCGGGAGATCGCAACGACTGCCGGGATGCGCTTCCTGCTGGAGCAGGAGCAGGAGCGCGCGCTGCGGATCCTGACGTCGAGCGGCGGCATCGTGCAGCCGCGCGTCGTCGCGGCGATCGAGCGGCTGATCGAAGACGAGGTTCAGGCCGGACGCTTCGAGCCGTCGATCGCTCCGGACGCGCTCGCCTACGCGATCGTGCGCCTCGGCGAGGCGTTCATCTACAACGACGCGATCGCCGGCATCCGCGGCGACACCGATCGTCTGCGCGAGATCGAGGCGGCTCTGCTCGGCGCCTGAGCGCGCGCTGGGCGTCGAGCGCGCTCGCCGTATACGCTCGTCTCGCCGCGCACGAAGATCGAGGCGCGAGCTAGCGATGACGCGTCTCTCCGAATACCTCCTGCCGACCGAGAAGCAGCCGCCTGCCGACGCGGAGGCGATCTCGCACAAGTTGATGGTGCGCGCCGGGCTGGTACGCCAGATGGGCGCGGGCATGTGGAGCTGGCTGCCGGCCGGCTGGCGCGTGCATCAGCGCGTCGTCGCGATCGTGCGCGAGGAGATGGATGCGATCGGCGCACAGGAGCTGCTGCTGCCGGTGCTGCAGCCGGCCGATCTGTGGCGTAAGACCGGGCGGCTGGAGATCGACGAGCTGTTCAAGCTGACCGACCGCAAGGGCTCGGAGCTGGTACTGGCGTTGACGCACGAGGAGGCAGTGACCTTCCACGTCTCGCAGATCGTGCGCTCCTACCGCGACCTGCCGCTGATCCTCTACCACTTCCAGGTCAAGGAGCGCGACGAGGCGCGCCCGCGCGCCGGCGTGCTGCGTACGCGCGAGTTCATCATGAAGGACTCCTACTCGTTCGACCGCGACCAGGCCGGGATGGAGGAGCGCTACGAGCTGCACGTCGGCGCGTATGACCGGATCATGGATCGCACCGGGCTGCGCTACTACCGCGTCGAGGGCGACGTCGGCGTGATGGGCGGCGTCGGCGCGCACGAGTACATGGCGCCGTGCGCCGCCGGCGAGGACGAGATCGCACTCGCGCCCGGCTATGCGGCGAACCTCGAGGTCGCTCGCAGCAGCCCCGAAGTCGAGCAGCGCGGCGAGGAATACGTACGCGACGGGCAGACGCTGAGGGTCGAACCGGCGATCGAGATCGGCAACATCTTCAAGCTCGGCACGCGCTATTCCGAGCCGCTCGGGGCTCGCTATCTCGACGAGCACGGCGAGGAGCACGCGATCTGGATGGCCTCCTACGGGATCGGCCCGGCGCGGATCGTCGCGGCGGCAGTCGAGCAGTTTGCCGACGAGCACGGCATCTCGTGGCCGCGCGCGCTGGCGCCGTTCGCGGTGGAGCTGGTTGCGCTCGGCAAGCCCGGCACGCCCGAGCGCGACGTCGCCGACAAGGTCTACGAGACGCTGCTCGAGGGCGGCGTCGAGGTGCTCTACGACGATCGCAATGCCGGCCCTGGCGAGAAGTTCGCCGATGCCGAGCTGCTCGGTTGCCCGCTGCGGCTGACCGTCGGGCGTCGCTCGCTCGAGTCCGGCGAGATCGAGGTGCAGCTTCGGCGCGGTCGCAAGGACGGGCCGGCGCTCCCGCTCAGCGCCGAGCCGGCGGCGCTGCTGCGCGCGGTGGACGAGCTGTGGCAGAGCCTCCCGTAGAGGGCCGGCGGCATTCGCTCACAGTCGCCCGCCTGTTCGGTCTCGACCGCTCGGGTCCGCCGCCGGCGGCGACGCAGAGCGGCAGCCCGCTGCGGCCGTGGACGATCCCGAACGCGATCGGCTTCGTCCGGCTGGCGCTGATCCCGGTGTTCCTGGTCGTCGCGCTGTCGAGCTCCGACGGCGTCGGCGCGTGGCCGGCGACGCTGTTCGCAGTGATCGGCTGGGGCGACTACGCTGACGGCATCGCGGCGCGCGTCACGCGCCAGTACAGCCGCCTCGGCGCGTTGATGGACCCTGTCACCGACCGCCTGCTGGTCGTCTCCGGCGCGGTCGTCTGCTGGCGCTTCGAGCTGCTGCCGCGGTGGGCGCTCGCCGTGCTCGCGGCGCGCGAGCTGGCGATGATCGTGCTCGGACGCTACGGCCTGTCGCACGGCGTCGAGCTGCGGATCAACTGGCCCGGCCGCCTCGCCGTGGCGCCGGTGATGGGCTCGTTCTTCTTCGCGATGGTCGGCCTCGGCAAAGTCGGCGAAGTGATGCTCTATGTCGGTCTCGCGCTGGCGCTTCTCGCGACGGCGCTGTACCTGCAGCGGGGCGCCGGCGAGCTGCGCGCAAGAGCGCCTGCATAGTCTCAAGCTCAGCCTGACGTTTGGTCTATACTGCTCGCTCCCTGCCGGCGGTCGACGGGCATCGCGCCCGCGCCGGCGCAAGCGCGCACGAGGAGATGAGCTGACGATGGACGAGACGTTCCCCGACCTTGGCTCGCTCTCGGATGTCGAACTGAAAGACGTCATCCGTCAGCTGACCGAGGAAGAGACAGAGATCTCCTACCAGCGGCGGATCTTGCACGGCAAGATCGACATCCTGCGCGCGGAGCTCGTCAATCGCCTGCGTCGCAAACACGACGGCGGCGAGGTGCTGATCACCGGCGACGACGTGCAGCAGCTGACCGACATCCTCGCGGGCGCAGGCCCGCAGGAGGCCGACGGTCAGGAGTCCTGATGGCGCCGGCCGCTCACGCCCTGGAGCCCGCGCGCGACGCGCAGACCGCGAAGACGCTCGGCGTCATCGCGCGGATCGTCTAGCGCGCGAGGACCGATGGCACTGCACTGCACGGAGTGCGGCTTCGTCAACGTCGAGGGCGCCAACTACTGCCAGCGCTGTGGCGCGCTGCTGCCACGCGAGGAGTCCGGCGGCGAGCCGGTCACGGCTACCTACCGGATCGACGAGGACGGCGAGCTCGTCCCGGTCGAGATCGAGGAGGTGACGGCGCGTGGACCGGCGCTCGTCATCCGCGCCGGCGGCGGGCGCGTCGGCGAGAGCTTCGCCGTCGACCGCGAGCGCACGAGCATCGGCCGCCGCCCCGACGCGGAGGTGTTCCTCGACGACGTGACTGTCTCGCGCGACCACGCGCTGCTGATCCGTCGCGGCGATCACTGGTATCTCGATGACATGGGCTCGCTCAACGGGACTTACGTGAACCGCTCTCGGATCGAGTCTCAGCGCCTGGAGGAGGGCGACGAGGTTCAGATCGGCAAGTACAAGCTGACGTTCCACGTGCGCTGATGGCGGCGCGCGCCACACAGGCCGAGGTCGAGGAGCTCGAGGCGGCGACGGCGAGCACAGGCAGCGCGCGCTCGCGCGAGGCCGGCGGCGAGCAGGACGGCGGCGCTCGCGCCAAGTCGCTGACGATCGGCGCCGTCTGCAAGGCGCTTGCGCAGGAGTTTCCCGACATCTCGATCTCGAAGATCCGCTATCTGGAGGACCAGAAGCTGCTGACGCCGCGGCGCACGCCCGGCGGCTACCGCCTCTACGGCCAGGGCGACGTCGCGCGGCTGCGCACGATTCTGCGGATGCAGCGCGACGAGTTCCTGCCGCTGCGCGTGATTCGCCAGGAGCTCGCGGCGGGGCGCTCGGAGGGCGAGGCGCCGCCGGCGCCGGGCCGCGTCGGGCGCGAGGGCATGCGCGCGCTGCGGCCGAGCGTGAGCGTGCGCGAGGCGACGGGCGCGCTGTACTCGCTCGAAGACGTGCTCGAGGATACGAAAGCCGAGGAGAAGCTCGTGCGCGAGCTGGAAGAGTACGGCGTCGTCAAGGGGGAGATGCGCGGCGGCGTGCGCTACTTCGACGAGACCGAGCGCGAGATCATCGCCGCGGTCGCCGAGCTCGCGCTCTATGGCGTCGGCGGTCGCAACCTGCGCGTGTTCCGCTCCTCGGCCGACCGCGAGGCGAATCTGCTGCAGCAGATCCTCGCGCCGTCGTTGCGCTCGCGCAATCCCGAGCGACGCAAGGAGGCGGTCGAGGCGCTCGAGAACCTGGCGGCGGTCGCGACGCACCTCAAGCACCTGCTGCTCGTGCGCGACCTGCGCAAGATCGTTCGCTGAGGCGCCGGAGTCGATGAGCGCGCAGCCGCAGCCGCAGCCGGGACTGTCGGAGCTGATCCGCGAGATCCCCGACTTCCCGCGTCCGGGCATCAACTTCAAGGACATCACGCCGCTGATCGCCGACGCGGATGGGCTGGCGGCCGCCGTCGACGCGCTGGCGGCGCTGGCGCGTCCGCTGCATGTCGAGTGCGTGATCGCGGCGGAGGCGCGCGGCTTCCTGCTCGGCCCGGCGCTCGCGCTGAAGCTCGGCGCCGGCTTCGTGCTCGCGCGCAAGCCCGGCAAGCTGCCCTACGAGACGGTCAGCGCCGAGTACGAGCTCGAGTATGGCTCGAACCAGCTCGAGGTGCACAGCGACGCGCTGCGCGACGGCGCGCGCGTGCTCATCCACGACGACCTGCTCGCGACCGGCGGCACGGCGCTGGCGCTGTGCGAGCTGGTCGAGCGGCTCGGCGGCGTCGTCGCCGGTTGCGGCTTCATCGTCGAGCTGGCGTTCCTCGGCGGCCGCGAGCGGCTGGCGCCGCGCGAGACGCACGCGCTGATCAGCTACGGATCCTAGGCGCCACGGTGCCGACAGCGCGCCGCAGCCGCACGATCGCCGCGCCGCAGGAGCGCCTGTGGGAGCTCGTCAGCGACCCGCACCATCTGCCGCGCTGGTGGCCGCGCGTCGAGCGCGTCGAGGACGTTGAGGACGATGCCTTCACGGAGGTGATGAAAACGTCGAAGGGCAAACTCGTGCGCGCGGACTTCCGCCTGCGCCGCTCGCCGGCGGACGCGCAGATGCTCGTCTGGGAGCAGCAGCTGCAAGGCACGCCGTTCGAGCGGCTGTTCAGCTCGGCCGAGACGCGCGTGCGGCTCGAGCCGCACGAGGCCGGCACGAGCGTGACGATCGAGCTCGATCAGCGCCTCAGCGGGTTCTTTCCGCGCTTCGGCGGCTTCATGGTCCGCCGTGCGGCTGCGGCGACGGTCGAGCAGGCGCTCGACGGCTTGGAGCGGATCGGTGGCTGAGCGCGAGACGGCCGCCGCGGCGCCGCAGATGCGCTGGTGGGGATGGGGGCAGGCGTCGCACTCCTCGACGCTGCCGAGCGCTGCGCTGGACTTCCTCGCCGAGAACGTCGGCGCGACGCCGGCGCCGCGCCCGCCGGTCGCGCTCTCGAACGTGCAGCTAGAGCCTTCGGCGCTGAACGCGCGCGCTCTTGCCGAGCTGCGCGCGATCGTCGGTGAGTCGGGCGTTCGCGACGATCACGGCGAACGCGTGCTGCACGCCGCCGGCAAGGGCTATCCGGATCTCGTGCGGCTGCGCGAAGGCAGCCCCGAGGGCGCTCCCGACGCCGTCGTGCTGCCAGGCGACGGCGAGCAGCTGCGAGCGCTGCTGGCGCTGTGCGCGCGCGAGTCGATCGCGGTCGTGCCGTTCGGCGGCGGCACAAGCGTCGTCGGCGGCGTCGCGCCGCTGCGCGGCGAGCATGGCGCGGTGATCGCGCTCGACACGGCGCGGATGGGCGCGGTCGTCGAGCTCGATCGCGAGTCGCGCACGGTCACGGTGCAGGGCGGCATCCGCGCGCCGGCGCTCGAGCGCGAGCTGGCGCGCCACGAGCTGACGCTCGGGCACTATCCGCAGTCCTACGAGTTCGTCTCGCTCGGCGGCTGCGCGGCGACGCGCTCGGCTGGGCAGTCCTCGAGCGGCTACGGCGCGATCGAGCGGATGATCGTCGGGCTGAAGCTGGCGGCTCCGATCGGCGAGATCGCGCTGGCGGCGCAGCCGGCGAGCGCCGCCGGGCCGTCGCTGCGCCAGCTCGTCGTCGGCTCGGAGGGAACGCTCGGCGTGATCTCCGAGCTCTCGCTGCGCGTGCGCGAGGCTCCGCGCGAGCGGATCTACGAGGGTGTCTTCTTCGAGGACTTCGCCGCCGGCGTGGAAGCGCTGCGCACGCTTGCGCAAGCCGGCGCGTCGCCGGACGTCGCGCGGCTCTCCGACGAGGCCGAGACGCGGATGTCATTGGCGCTCGCCGGCAGTGGCGGGATCAAGGGCAAGCTCGGCCGGCTGTATCTCGGCGCGCGCGGCTATGCCGGCGGCTGCCTTGCGATCTTCGGCTTCGAGGGGGAGCAGCGCGTCGCGCGTGCCAGGCGCGCGCGGGCGATCGAGCTGGTGCGCGAGCACGGCGGCCTGCCGGTCGGGCGCTCGCCCGGCGAGGCCTGGTTGGCGGGGCGCTTCGCGGCGCCCTACCTGCGCGATGAGCTGCTGACGCTCGGCGTGATCGTCGAGACGCTCGAGACGGCGACGCAGTGGGCGAACCTGCGGCGGCTGCATCGCGCCGTCGGCGAGGCGATCGCGCAGGCGCTCATCGACGGCGGCACACCGGGCCTGGTGATGTGCCACGTCTCGCACCTGTACGAGACCGGCGCCTCGCTGTACTTCACGTTCCTCGCCCGCCAGCGCGTCGACGATCCGCTGGCGCAATGGCGCGAGGCCAAGCGCGCGGCCAGCCAAGCGATCGCCGACGGCGGCGGCACGATCACGCACCATCACGCCGTCGGTCGCGACCACGCGCCGTGGCTGGGAGCGGAGATCGGCGAGACCGGGCTGCAGGCGCTGCGCGCGGTCAAGCAGGAGCTCGATCCGGCCGGGATCATGAACCCCGGCAAGCTGCTCGCCGGCTAGTGCAGCGCGAAGCTGCCGCGCAGGACGATCGGGCCGGGGCTCGTCGGCTTGCTGCTGGTCTCGCGCGTGAGCAGCATCGTGTGGTACTTGGCGGCGTCTTTCGGCAGCAGCGCGCCGCCCTGCACACTGCCGCTGGAGCCGACCGCCGGAGCGCGGCTGAGCGCCTCGAAGCTGCTCGGCGAGTTGTATAGCCAGAGGGCGTAGAAGAAGCCGGTGCCTTTCGAGGGCGGCAGGTGCTCGGCGGCGAGATAGAAGGCGTACTGGCTGCCTTCGGAGAGAACCTCGGCGATGCCGGCGGCGTCGCTCGACGGATCGGGCGAGACCAGCGTGATCCGCTTGTCTTCTTTTGCTTTCGCGGTTTTCGCGCCGCTCGTGCTGGTTTCGGCGCCGGAGCCGGCGGTCGAGGAGGTCGCGCTTGCGGAAGCGCCGGAGCCGTGCTTGGAGGAGCTGCCGCCGTTGACGACGATCACGACGACGACGATCACGACGGCGGCGATCACGCCGAGCAGGACGGCGCCGGCGCGGCGCGAGCTCGCGCGCGAGGGCAGGCGCGGCGGTGTGCCCGACGCCGTGCTCGGCGACGCGCCGCCGGCAGCGCCGGCTGACTCCGCTGCGACGCTCGTCGCGTAGTCGTCACGCGCCGGCGGGATCTCCGGCAGCGGCTCGGCCGCGAGCGGCTGCAGCTCGGCCGCGAGCGCGCTCGCCCAGGCATGCGCAGCCGGCGAGCTGTCGAGATAGGTGCGCGTGGCGAGCCGCTCGGCGACGGCGCTGCGCTGCGCGAGCATGTAGTCGCCGACCTCCTCGCGCTGCTCGGCGCTGAGCGCGCGCGCCTGTGCCGGCGCGAGCACCGCGAGCGCCGCATGTGCGCGATCGCGAACGGCGCGCTCGGGGATCTCGAGCAGCGCGGCGACGTCGGCGTAGCTCTTGCGGCTGCGCAGCAGCAGCGAGAGCGTCGCGCGCTGGTCGGGAGGTAGGTCGTCCAGTCGGCTCATCGAGTGTTCTCGTGCGCAGAAGCGCCGCGCCGCGGCGCGCTGCAGCAAGTCGCTTAGGCTATCGTGGCGCCGGGATGGGCAAGCCGAGTGCAGAGCACCTCGACGCCTCGATCCGCGGCTTCGATCGGCTCTACGGCCTCGAATTGCTGGACTACGGCGAGGAGCACGTCAACGCGCAGGTGCGCGTGCGCGAGGAGCTGAAGCAGCCGATGGGCCTCGTGCACGGCGGCGTCTACGCCTCGATCGCCGAGGCGATGACGTCGCTGGCGACGGCGCTCGCGGTGATGCCGCGCGGTGAGACGGCGATGGGCCTGTCGAACAGCACGAGCTTCCTGCGACCGATCACCGACGGCCTCGTGCACGCCGAAGCGACGCGCTTGCACCGCGGCCGCACGACGTGGGTTTGGGACGTGCGCTTCAGCGACGACGCCGGGCACACGTGCGCGATCACGCGGATGACGATCGCCGTGCGCCCGCTGCCGGCCGACGCTGCGGCTGTGCGCAGCTAGTTCAGCGCGCGCAGCGGCGAGGGCGTCTGCGAGGGAAGCGGCGTCGAGCCGAAGCCGGTGTCGGGCAGCCGCGCGGGCAGCGGTTCGCCGGGCGCGCCGACCTCGTTGATCGGCGCCAGCGTCTGCGCGGCGGTGGCGGCGAGCTTGGCGTTGTCGGCGTAGATGCCGATGACGACGCCGGCAGTCGCGATCTCGATCGTGTGGCCGCGCTGGGCAAAGACAGCCTGCACGCCGCGCACGGCTGCGCGCTGCTGTGGCGAGGCGCCGCCGGCGACGAAGCTGTTGTCGGGCGAGGTGACGACGCGCAGCGGCGGCACGCAGGTGCTCTCGCCGCCTTCTACGCAGTCGCCGTAGTTGACGGCGAAGGCGCCGCTCGGGTCGTGCGTCGATTCGGTGATCTGCATCCCCTGGAAAGAGCCGCCGAGCCAGTAGACGGGGTATGGCGCGACGAGCAGGCCCTCGAGCGTGCTGTGCGCGATCGGCTGGTCCTGCAGCGTGTCGCCGCAGCCGGCGATCGCGACGGCGGCCGCGAGGGCGGCGAGCAATGCGAGCGGGGTCGCGAGTGCGCGGCGCGCGGCGCGCGGGCGCTTGTAAGGGCGCCGCGGCGAGTGGCGCCGAAGAAGGGCTTCCGGCACGCGAGTCAGCCTCGGTAGCGGTTGGTGATCGGCATCCGCCGGTCGCGGCCGAAGGCGCGCTCGGTGACCTTGATCCCAGGCGGTGCCTGGCGGCGCTTGTACTCGGCCAGGTCGACCAGCCGGATCGCGCGCGTGACCTCGGCCTCGGGCAGGCCCTCGGCGATCAGCTGCTCGCGCCCTAGGTGCAGCTCGACATAGCCGTGCAGAATCCGGTCGAGCAGCTCGTATGGCGGCAGCGAGTCGTCGTCGCGCTGGTCCTCGCGCAGCTCGGCCGAGGGCGCGCGCTCGATGATCGAAGCTGGGATCGGCTGGTTGACGTGGCCGGGCAGCGCGTCGGGCGCGTTGCGCCACGCGCAGAGGCGGTAGACGAGCGTCTTCGGCACATCCTTGATCACGGCGAGGCCGCCGGCGAGATCGCCGTAGAGCGTCGTGTAGCCGACTGACATCTCCGACTTGTTGCCGGTCGTCAGTACGAGCCAGCCGAACTTGTTCGAGAGCGCCATCAGCAGGTTGCCGCGCACGCGCGCCTGCAGGTTCTCCTCGGTCAGGTCGTGCTCGAGGCCCTCGAACTGCGGCCCTAGCGTGCCCTCGTAGGACTCGACGACGGACTCGATCGGCAGCTCGTGCGCGTGCACGCCGAGCGCGGCGGCGAGCGCGCGCGCATCGCCTTGCGTGCCGGAGGAGGAGAAGCGCGAGGGCATGATCGCGACGCTGACGCGCTCGGAGCCGAGCGCGTCGACGGCGAGGCAGGCGACCAGCGCCGAGTCGATCCCGCCGGAGAGCCCGAGCACGACGTGCTGGAAGCCGTTCTTGCCGACGTAGTCGTGCAGGCCGAGCATCAGCGCCGCGTAGATCTCGGCCTCGATCGGATCGAGCAGGGCCGCGAGCGGGCCGCCGGGGCCGTGCTCGCCGGCGTCGGCGCGAGCGCTCGCCGGCAGACCGGGGAGGACCGACACGCGCGCGGGGCGATCCTTCGATAGCGGCGAGCGGCCGGCCGCGCGATGTCCGGAGTCGCGCAGCCGCGCGGCAGCGGCCGCCTCGAGGTCGACGTCGCAGATCAGCAGCTCCTCGCGAAACTGCGCCGCGCGCGCGATCGTCGCGCCGGTGTGGTCGACGACGAACGAATGGCCGTCGAAGAGCAACTCGTCCTGCCCGCCGACGAGCGCGCAGAAGGCGACGCAGGCGAGGTTGTCGCGCGCGCGCTGCGCGAACATCCGCTCGCGCTCGACGCCCTTGCCGGCGTGGTAGGGCGAGGCGGAGATGTTCAGCAGCAGCGTCGCGCCGGCGACGGCCTCGTCGCTAGCCGGCGGACCCGGCTCCCACATGTCCTCGCAGACGGTCAGCCCGATGCGCGCGCCGGCTCCCGCTTGCTCGCCGATGTCGAGCACGGCCCCGTTGGCGCCGGCCTGGAAATAGCGCTCCTCGTCGAAGACGCCGTAGTTCGGCAGGAAGACCTTGCGGTAGACCGCGTGCACGACGCCGTCGGCGAGCACGGCGGCGGCGTTGTAGACGTCCTCGGCGCGCTCGGGAAAGCCGACGACGGCGACGATTCCGTGCGTCTCGGCGGCGAGCTCGTCCAGCGTCGCCGTCGAGGCGGCGAGGAAGCTCTCGCGCAGCAGCAGATCCTCAGGCGGATAGCCGGTCAGCGCCAGCTCGGGAAACAAGACGATGTCGGCGCCGGCTTCCAGCGCCTGTGCGCGCCCGGCGCGAATCAGCGCGGCGTTGCCGGCGATGTCGCCGACGGTGGCGTTCATCTGGCAGAGGGCTAGGCGCAAGTCAGCTCGCGTCGGCGCCGCGCGCGGCCGCCGAGCGGCCGGTGGCGGCTTTGCTCTTGCGTGGCGCTGCTTTCGATGCAGGTTTCTTCGCGCGCTGTTTCGCAGGCGCGGTCACGCCGGCGGCGCGCGCGAGCGAGGCGATCGCGCGTTTCAGGTCGACGGCGATCGACTCCAGCTCGGGCAGCGCGTCGAAGTCGCCGAGCAGGCCAAAGCCGAGGTGCCCGTCGTAGCTCATCACGGCGATGCCGAGCGCTTGGCGCCGCGCGAGCGGGACGACGGGGTAGAGCACGCGCAGGCGACGGCCGAGCACGTACAGCGGGAACTGCGGGCCGGGCACGTTCGTGACGACGAGGTTGAAGAAGCGCTGGCGGGCCTGCAGGCGCGCCGCCTGGCTGAGGATCGTCGGCGGCGCGAAGCCGGCCAGGTTCGTCAGCACCTGCGCGCCGACGGCCTGGCCGGAGGCCTTCAGATCGTCCATCGCGCGAGCGATCTGCTGCAGGCACTCGGCAGCGTTCTCAACGCCGACGGGCAACGGCGCCCACATCGCGGCGACCTGATTGCCGAGCGCGCCGCGATCGGAGTCGGCTCGTATCGAGACGGGCACCATCGCCTTCAGCTCGAGCCCCTCGGTGTCGACGCCTTCGCGGCGCAGGTAGCGGCCGAGCGCGAGGCTGACCGAGGCCAGCACAACGTCGTTGAGCGTGCCGCCGAGCGAGTCCTTGATCGCTTTGAACTGGTCGAGGTCGGCGTCAAGGAAGGTGTAGCGACGGTGCGGTCCGATGTCGACGTTGAACGGGCTGTCGGGCGCCGGCGCTTTGACGCCGGCGATCGTCGTCGCGCCGATGCTCGTGAGGCCGTCGACGACCTGTGTGACGGCGCGCCGTGGGGCGCGCAGCAGCCGCCGCGCGCCGCGCGCCATCTCCGTCGGCATCGTCGTGCGCTCGCGCAGCGCCTCGCCGAGCAGCTTCGCCTGGCCGGGCAGCGGCTTCGCCGTCCACGGCAGCGGCGGGCGCGAGGTCGGGACCGGATCCTTCGCCGTGTCGAACAGCACCGTCGTGATGTCCACGCCGGAGACGCCGTCGACGAGCGCGTGGTGGGTCTTGGCGACCAGCGCGAAACGTTCGCCGGCCATGCGCTCGACCAGCCAGATCTCCCACAGCGGCTTCGAGCGATCCAAGCGCTGTGAGAACAGGCGCCCGGCGAGCTGCTTCAGCGCGTCCTCGTCGGCCGGCTTCGGCAGCGCTGTGTGGCGGATGTGGTAGCGCGGGTTGAAATGCGGATCGTCGGCCCAGACCGGCCGGCCCTGGCCGTAGGGGACGAACGCCAGGCGCTGACGGTAGCGCGGGACCAGGTGCAGGCGGCTGACGACGTGGTCGACGAGCTCTTGCGGCGTCGGCGCGGCGCCTTCGAAGACCATCACCGAGGCGACGTGCATGTGCGCGGTTGAGTTGTCCTCCAGGTGCAGGAACGTCGAGTCAAGCGCGGTCAGTCGGTCGGGATTGGCCATCTCGCTCGATTGTCGCTGTTTGTCCAGTCGCCGTCAACGATTGGCGGATCGTGCAGTCCTCGCTCAAGGCGTCTGAGCTGCCGGCCGAGATGTGGAGCATGGCGAGCACAAAGCTCGGTGGCGGGCGCCTGGGCGCCGCACTGCGGTCGATCGACGAGCGGGTCTATGACCCGAGTTCGGCCGACGAGCTGATGCGCTGGGTCGGCGTCGTGATGTTCGTGCTCGGCTCAACCGTGCTGCTGGCGACGCTGCCGATGCCAGATCCGAACACGAGCGACCACCCGGCGATCCGCGTCATCGCGGGGCTGTCGATCATCGGCGCGGTCTTCGTCTGGCTGCTGCGGCCCGGTCGGCGCTGGGTCTCGCGGATCGCGGTCGTCTACGGAATCCTGCTCGTCAGCGCGCTGATGGCCGTCACGCGCCCGATCGAGGCGACTCCGTTCTTCTACCTGTGGCCGATGGTCTTCTCGGCCTACTTCTGCTCGCGCCGTGAGGTGATCGCCGATCTCGCGCTGATGTGGGCGACGCTCGGGCTGGCGCTGTTCATCTGGTCGCACGACCCGATGAAGCTCGGCATGTTCATGGCGGCAGGCGTCTCGGTGACGCTGACGACGCTCGTCGTCAAGCTGCTCGCCGATCACGTCTCGGCGGTGATCAACCAGCTCGTACGCGCAGCCGACACGGACTACCTGACCGGTCTGCGCAACCGGCGCGCGTTCGACGTCGAGTTCCACCGTCAGTGCGATCGCGCGCTGCGCAGCAACGTGCCGCTGGCGCTGACGATGTTCGACCTCGACCACTTCAAGCAGATCAACGACCGCCACGGTCATGCGGCCGGCGATCGCGTGCTGTGCGACTTCGCCGCGCTGCTCGAGCGCGAGCTGCGAGGCGGCGACACGCTCGCGCGCGTCGGCGGCGAGGAGTTCGCCGTGGTGCTGTTCGGAGTCGGCCTGCAGGACGGTGTCGCGTTTGCCGAGCGGATCGGGCGCGAGCTGCGCGAGCGGGCCGGCGGCGAGGGGCCGGCGTTGAGCGCGAGCGCCGGTGTCGCAGCGCTGTCCGTCGAGGAGCGTACGCCGGAGTCGCTGCTGCTCGTTGCCGACCGCGCGCTGTATGCGGCGAAGGCTGCAGGACGGCGTCGCGTCGCGGTCTGGCAGGACGGTGAGACGCGTGTCGAGGCGCAGCTGCGGTGCGAGTTGCCGGAGCTGTCAGGCGAGCCGCGAGCGCGGCGCGCTGCAGGGCCGGCGCTGACGGCGTCGGCGAGCCCTGAGGCCGCCTAGCCGCTCGCGCCGGATCTCCGCGCTTCAGTCAGCTCTCGTCAGCCGCCTTGGACGGCGAACTGGATCTTTATGCCGGGCTTGGTGCAGGCCTCCGGGACGAGGCCGACCGGTGCTTTGAATTTTGCGATCACGCATTTGTATTTTTCGGGCGTGACGCCGGCCGAGGTTGTGCTCGAGGGCGAAAACAGCGCGCTGAAGAATTTGTACGCGCCGGTGCAGCCGATGCCCTGAGTCGTGATCGCCTTGATCGGCATCGGGATGTGATTGACGCCTTCTGACGTGGTGTCGGTAATGACGATCGTCTTATTCGGGCATTTGTGCACCGTCGCCGCCGCGACGCTGGCGGGCGTGATCGCGGCCAGGCCGCCGAGCAGCGCGAGGATGCTCCCCGCGGTGGCGAGTCCGTGCCATTTACGTGCAGCTTGCATCCAGCCTTCTTTCGGTCGTCCGGCGCCCCCTTGACACCGAGATCGCCGCAGAATACTGGCGCTCTGCCGGCGTCGACCGCACTGCGCTACGCAGCCGTACGTACAGCGCGCGCGGAGGCGCGTCGTCCACTGGTGTAGGCGAGATACAGCAGGAGGGATTCTGCCTGCAAAAGCCGTCGTTTTGATCGCCTGATGCCGGGTATTTCGCGTGCGTTGAGCAGCTATTCGTGCCCCATCTGCAACCGCGAAGTCCCGCCCGCAGGGTGGAGCGGGACGATCGTCAAGGCCTCGCAGGCGCGCGACCGCGAGATCGGCGTGCGCGCGGACGGCTGGCCGACCGAAAAGCGCAAGTGCCCTGCGTGTCGCGCTCGTTTGGAGCGAGACCCGCCGGGGCGCTGGCGGATCACGCCGTAGCGCGCACGGCTACGCACGCATGGGCCTGGCGGCCCGTTGTCGCTGCTCTCGTCGGCCGGACCAGGAGCAGCGGGCTACGCTTGTGGTGCATCGGAGCTTCACCTCCGGTGTCACGGTCCCGGGCGGTCTCGCCACCGCGCCGGGGCCAAATCGTGGGATGGGGGTCGTAGCGAGACCGGTCGGCCGGAGAATCGCACCACTGGCAGCTTATACAGCGGCTGCCCAAGTGTGACCGACGTCACACATGTGTACTACAGGTAGGTACTGTCTCCGTCCCGCCTCGGCCTAGCTTCCGGCCACTTCAACGTTTGGGGCGGCGCTGCGCAAACAGCCCGCCCCCGTGGCACGGAAAGGACAGGCCTTCCCATGCAGGAGACCAGTACGCCGAAGCCGGACGAAACCCTGGCCGCAATCGAATCGGCCATCTACACAATGTTGGCGGTGCGCGACGAGCAGCGGCCGTGGTCGCTCCACGAGCTGCAACTAGAGATCGGGCACCCGCTCAGGACAGAAGATGCACTCCGGAGCCTTCAAGGAAAGGGGCTGGTGCATCGCTGCGGCGAGTTCGCGTGGGCGACGCGCGCCGCGCTCACGACAGAGGAGATCGTGCTGTAGCTCAGCCGGAGGCCCGGTAGATGCGGCTACTTGCCCGCTTCTGGCATTGGCTGCCCAAGCGACCGGGCGATCAAGTCGAGTGTGGCGTCGTCAATGATGGCGGGAGGTGGCCATCGAACGGCCTCGTTTGTGAGCGGCCATATCTGGATGAGCTTGCCTGGGAACTGCTCATGGAGCGGAATGCCCGGGAGGGCATCGCCGGGCGAATAGGAGGCGAGAGGGACCGCGAGCGTGTGCCCGAAGGTGACCATTGCGAGCTGACCGATGGTCACGGCCAACAGGTAGCCGTGCGCGTCTTGTGGATTCTCGGTCCCCTGTGGCGGCGAGCTGATGAGGTGCGCGGCGGTTCGCCGGAATGAGTGGTGTGGCTGGCTGCCTTGGTAGTGCCCGAGCCAGACTTGTTGGCGGCCACCGGGCCGCTGCAGCTGGTGGAAGATACGAAGCACGTCTAGAGGCACCGTCCGGTGCTCGGCTTCAACCAGCTCCCATACAAGCGCTGTCTTTACGGCCCAGCTCGCCGCGCAAGCTTGCCGCCAGAAGCGCAGGGCGCGACCTTTCCCGATGACCGGCGCTGCGAGCCACTGTTTCGCCCAGTCCTCTAGCTCCTCCATCCATCCCGTGTTACAGGGCACGCACACGTCTTTTGCGACGGTCGTAAATGGGTCGCGCGTTCCGCGAAATACCTCCTCACGGCCGTCGGCCGTTTCGAGAATCCAGAAGTGTTCCGGGGTCGGTGCGTCGGGCGGTGGCGGTGGGAGGTGTTCGGCCAGTAGCTCTCCGCACCATTGAGGAGCGGCGTGCTCCTCGCTTCGTTTGCGCTGCGGCGAGAACAACTCACCGCAGAAGATGCAGCGGTCCACCGCGCTACCCTCGCCGTAGATGGCCGACGATCACGAGCCCGAGCCTACGCCCAAGACGCAGCTAACGCAGCCCAAAGGGATCGATCCGAAGACGGGCAAGCGTTACGAGCCGATCGAGATACCTACCCCGAGCGAGGACGACTTCGAGAAGCTGGTCCGACGTGCGGTTGGGGGTCGCGACAAGGGCACCGATCGGCCTGGCCCAGTCAAGCCCACGTGATTTCGGCTTCCTTGTTCGGTTCTGGCAGGTAGGATCGCCTGCCATAGAGGCTCGATCCGAGAATTCGAGGCAGGAGGTTCCGGCGTGACGATCGTCGTAGCCGCAGCATCTCCCGATGGCATAGTGCTGGCTGCCGACAGCCGTACGACCTTCAGCGACGGTGGGCGGCACCGCATCAGCTCCGATACAGCCGACAAGGTATTTGCGCTCAACCAGAAGTTTGGTGTCGCCACCTACGGCATGGCGCTTATCGGCGACAGGACCATTAACGGCCTGATGGACGAGTTCCTGGCGAACACTGACCGCGATGAGTGCATAGACGGCAAGACAACCGCAGACAAGCTTGGAGCCTTCTTCCACGAGCGATACGAGGCGCAGTTCGGCGCAACCCAACCGGGTACCGGTTGGCCGCTCGGCTTCGTACTCGCCGGCTACGACGCCGCCGGAATCGGCCGCGTCTGGGAGATCGGGATTCCGGGCCCAAGCGTGACTGAGACGCCAGTCACTACGGCGTCACGGGGCGCCCTCTGGCGAGGACAGGTTGACGTCATCGGCAGGCTAATCAAGGGCTACGACATCAATGCGATCCAAGCAGCGGGCAAGACCTTTGATGCGTCGGTCCAGACCACGCTCAACGGCTTGGAGTACATCGTGCTCACCCCGCTGACGCTGCAGGATGCAGCAGACATGGCCGCGTTCCTTGTGCGAACAACGATTGACATGCAGCGGTTCAGCGACGGTACGGGGCTAGCCCCCGGTCTGGTGCCAGGGTGCGGCGGAGAGACGCAAATGCTCGCTGTGACGCGCGCAGGAACGGAATGGATCAGGCGCCGATGACTTACAGGCGTGATGAGGCCGGGCCGCGCCGAGGGATCAAACTCAACCGAGCCGACGCCCGCTACCTCTAAACCAAGTCCCGCGATTTAGCAGACGGTATTTCCCTCTCGGAGCTGTTCCGAGCGCTGCGACGTGTACGTGTTCTGCTCGACGTCCTTGCGCGTTGTGACCGGTGCCTCTTCCGGAGCCGTCGGGGCGGCAGGGGAAGGCTGCTGCGGCCTGCTGCTGCCGCTGCTGGCGGCTGCCGTCTTGACCATCTCCATGTGGACTCGCTCCTCGTTTCGGTCTGTCATCCCGGTGATATCGGCCAAAACTGCCGGTACCTGAGCCTCCGGCACGGGGCTGGCCGGATTCGCTCGCAATACCAACTGTATACCCCCATTACGCTAGGAGAGTCGTTTCCTTGATCAGCGGCCGGGCAGGTCGACTGCTGCCGGAGCGAATCTAGACCTCGCTGGCAGCTCGGACGACTAGCTGCTCGAACAGCGGGTCGGCGTAGCGGCGCGCGTTGTAGCGCCACGTGTACTCGTTCAGGTAGGTCTGCAAGTAGCGCGGCGAAACCTTCTTGTAGACGCCGCGCATCCCCGTCTTGAGGTTGCCGAAGACGCCCTCGATCGTGTTCGTGTAGGTGTCGCCCTGCACGTAGAGCCCGGCCGAGTGGTTGATGACCTTGTGGTCGATGTAGTGGCGGCGCAGCGGCTTGTAGGAGCCCCAATCGTCAGTGAAGATGATCGATTCGGGGTTGACGTTTGCCGTCACGGCTCTACTAAGAGTCGCGCCGTGGCGTGAGGCGATCACGCGGGCACGGACCCTTCCGCCGCGCTCGACCATCCCGAGGACCGTCGGCTTGGATTCACGGAAGGCAGCAGCAGCGGCGCGGCGCTCATGTGGCGGCGTCGTCGTAAAGCGAGTTTCGCCCTGCTTGCGGCGCGGCTTGCCGCCCCAAGACGTCTCATCGACCTCCACGTCGCCTCGCAGTTGGCGCTCGTCCACGTCAGCCATCAAGTGTGTCCTGATCTTCTTCATCATGCGGTGAGCCGTCTTGTACGTCACCCCGATCTCGCGCTCGATCTGCTTCGCGGAGACCCCACATCGAGTGCTCGCCATCACGTACATGACGTAGAACCAGAGTTGCAGCGAGATCGGCGAGCCCTCGAAGATCGTGCCCTTCATCGGGTGCAGGTGATGGCCGCAGGAGTCGCACGTGTAGGCGACGCGCGTTTTCGTCCGGTGGAACTTGCGCTCACGCTCGCACTTCGGGCATTGCGCGTGGTGGCCGTCCGGCGCGAAGCCCTCGCGCCATAGCCGGTCCAGGCAAGCGGCATCGTCGGGGTAGCGCTGCATGAACTCCATCAGCGAGAAGTCAGAGGCCGATGACTTCTGGCGCTGCGGGTTCTCGCGGGTCTTGGGCTTGGGAGTCTCGGCGTCCATACCGGACATTATACATACTTCTAGTACATATGTGTGACCGACGTCACAGAACGTTATGTCTCCTAGCGCCTAGCCTACGAACGATTGTTCGACTCTGCCGAGTCGCTGCCGACCAATGGCGGCGAACGGGGAACCCACCGCCGGGCTGACGTATCGGGCCTGGATGGGGCGAATCGCCTGCTGATGCGGGCGTAACGCCCGGCTGACGCGCGGCTGTTCCGCGTGGCTCCGGAACGTGAGCCCGACAGCTAACCCCGTAGGCAGAACCCCACAAGGAGGTTCGCAACTACATGTACGCACCCGCGCCGCAAGCGCAAAGCACGCTCGCGCTGGCTCCGGTCGAGATCGTCTCGTCCGCTCCCCAGCTCGGCTCGCCGACTGCGCAACTGGCCTCGTCGCCACTCGGCGCACCGCAGAGCACGACGCTGCACGTCCGCCGAGCGCAACTCAACGTCCTCGATGGACGCCGCATGAGCGTCGCCGGCACGCTCGCTCCGCGCCTGGCAGGGCGCACGGTCACGCTGCAGGCGATCGGCCGGCACGGCTGGCACACGATCGCGCGCACGCACACCGGCAACTCCGGGCGCTTTCAGCTTCGCTACACGCCAAGCGAGACCGGCAGCGAGCGCGTGCGCGTGCAGTTCGCCGGCGACGCGAGCGAGAAGCCCTCGCACCGCCGCCTCGGCCGCCTCAACGTCTTTCGCATCGCCGAGGCGTCGTGGTACGGCGGCGGCGGCTCGCTTGCCTGCGGCGGCTCGCTGACGAGCTCGACGCTCGGCGTCGCCAACAAGACGCTGCCGTGCGGCACGCTCGTGACGCTGCGCTACGGCAGCCACTCGATTCGCGTTCCCGTTGTCGACCGCGGCCCTTACGTGGCTGGGCGCGAATTCGACCTCACCGAAGCGACCAAGGACGCGCTCGGATTCGGCGGCATCGGCGCCGTATGGAGCACTCGCTGAGCAGCGCGCCGAGCGCGCGACTGCCCGAGCGAGCGCACATTTCGCTCCGGCAGTTGCGCACCGGCGCGCTTTGCACGGCTTTGGGCAGCTTCGTGCAGAGCTTTGGTTTCGCGCGATCCGTTCGTTGAATCACCTGAATGCCCGGATCGCCGACGACATCGCGCACGCAGGTCTGGATGGACAGCCTCGGCGAGTGGAGCTGGCCTGGCCGCGCCGCCGAAGCGCTGCCGCTGCCACCGGCCTGGGTGCCGCGCTTTCCGCAGCTCGAGCCGGTAGCGGCCGGCGCGCCGGCCGGCGCTGTCGCGCGCAAGCGCCACCGGAGCGTGCGCGCGCTCGTGCTGAGCGCGCTGTTGAGCGCCGTCGCGGCGCTCGTCGTGCTGCTGGCGCTGCAAGGCTCGCTCGGCCTCGACCACCTGCTCGGCCACACGACACCGGCGACGAGCAGCCTGCGCACGGCGCCAGCAGCGCCGAGCACGCCGCTGCCGACGCTGCGCGCCGGCGAGTCCGACGCGGCCGGCAGCGAGATCGACACAGCCAGCTACGGCTCGGCCGCGCTCGGCGCGACCGGCTCCTTCCACGTCTACCTGCCGCCGGGCTACGCCAGCACGACGCAGCGCTATCCGGTCCTCTACCTGCTGCACGGCAACGACCAGCCGGCGACTGCGTTTCTCGAACTGGGCCTGCAGGAACAGCTCGACAAGCTGATCGCCAGCCGCCAGATCCCGCCGCTGATCGCCGTCATGATCCAAGGGGGGAGAGGCGCTAACAACTGGCGCTACCGGTATGAGAACTACGTGCTCGAAGTGCAGCAGCTGATCGACCGGATGCTGCCGACGCAGGCGAGGCGCAGCGGGCGCGCGATCGCCGGCGACTCGATGGGCGGCTATGGCGCGATGAACCTCGCGCTCGGCAACCCGCGGCGCTTCTCCGTTGTCGAGAGCTGGCTCGGCTTCTTCAACGGCCTCGGCGGCGAGCTGAAGGCAGCAAAGCCCGTTATCGTCAGCGAAGGCCTGCACGCGTTCGTCTACGGCGGCGCCGCCGACGACATCGCCGACCCGGCCGAGGACGCGCCCTTCGCCGCGCAGTTGCGCGCCGCCGGTGCGAGCGCGCACAGCGCGATCTACGAAGGCGGGCACACGATGGAAACGCTGCGCGAGCACCTCACGCACATGCTGCTGTTCGCCGGCAAGGCGCTCGCTGCAAATGCGCTCGCGCCAGTCGGTGCGACTGCCGCTGCCCCAACCAGTGCGGCGACCGGCGCGACGACGAGATCCGCCACCGCCGAGCCAGCCGCGAAGACCGCGACGGCAAAGGCCGCGCGATGAAGTCTCGCCGCACCAGCAGCTCGCCGTTCGGCGCGAAGGCTCTCGCGGGGCTCGGCCTCGGATCTGTCGGCGCGCTCTCCACGGGAGCGCTCGCTGTCGGTGCGCTCGCCGGCGGCGCAGTCGCGATCGGAGCGCTTGCCGTCGGCAAGCTCGTGATCCGCCGCGGCGAGATCCGCTCGCTGAAGATCGACCAGCTCGACGTGCGCAAGCTGACCGTCGGCGAGCTGATCGTCGAGTCGCGCCCCGACCAGTAGTCCCACGCCTGGCCGTGCGGCCAGTATGCTCGCTCCAGATCTGCGAGCGATCAGGAGGTCCGAATGGCCAGCGTCGACAGCGATCTCGACGGCGTGCTCCTCGCCGAGCACGACGTCTGGGCGGACGGTCCGCCACACGAGCTGTTTGCCGAGATGCGCGCTAAGTGCCCGATCCACTGGACGAGCCGCGTCAGCGAGTACCCGCACGAGAAGGGCTTCTGGTCGGTCACGACCGCCGAGGACATCCATGCGGTCAGCCGCGACTGGCAGACCTACTCCTCCGCGCACGGCGTCACGGCCGTCTCCGAAGTCTTTCCCGTCGAGCTCGTGCAGGCGATGTTCATCGGCATGGACCCGCCGAAGCACGATCGCTTGAAGGCGCTGTTTCAGGCCGGTTTCACGCCGAAGCGCATCGCCGCGCACGAAGACGGCATCCGCGCGATCACGACGCGCGTGCTCGACCGCTTCGCCGAGCGCGAGACATGCGACCTCGTCAGCGACATCGCCCAGCCGGTCGTCTCGCGCGTGATCGGCAGCTTCATGGGCATCTCCGAGGAGGAAGACGCGATCTGGGCGCGGCTGATGAACTCGACGCTGTCCGGCGATGACAAGGATCTCAACCCCGAAGGCATCGACGGCGTGCTCGAGAAAGACATCCCCGAGATCTTCGCGCGCTGCGGGCGAATGATCGCCGAGCGTCGCGAGCGCCCGACCGACGATCTGACGAGCGTGCTCGTGCACGCCGAAGTCGACGGCGAAAAGCTCGAGGAACACGAGATCGTGATGGGCTTCTTCCTGCTCGTCGCCGCCGGCAACGACAGCACCAAGGCGAC
This sequence comes from Solirubrobacteraceae bacterium, assembly GCA_036271095.1. Classification (GTDB taxonomy): domain Bacteria; phylum Actinomycetota; class Thermoleophilia; order Solirubrobacterales; family Solirubrobacteraceae; genus Palsa-744. The sequence goes on along the minus strand of DATBBG010000044.1, from coordinate 43,608 downwards.
GTACACGAGCGGCATGCGCGCGCTGATCGAAGCGCCCGAGCAGCGAGCGCTGCTGCTCGACGATCCCTCGCTGATCCCCGGCGCCGTCGAGGAGTCGCTGCGGATGTTTCCCGCTTTCGCGCACTTCCGCCGGACGGCGACGTGCGATACGGAGCTGCATGGACAGCAGATCAGCGAGGGCGAGAAGGTCGTGCTCTGGTACGTCAGCTCCAACCGCGACGAGACACGTTACGAGCAGCCGCACCGCTTCGACGTCAAGCGCGACGCCGAGCACCAGGCGTTCGGCGCCGGCGGCCGCCACTTCTGCCTCGGCACCGCGCTCGCCCGCTTGGAGCTGCGAGTCCTGTTCGAGGAGACGCTCGCGCGCTTTCCCGCGATCAGCCTCGACGGCGAGCCGACTTACGTCGAATCCGGCTTCCTCAACCAGATGAAGACGCTGCCCGTGCGACTCGTTCCCTAGCTCGCGCGCCGGCGCGAATCGCGCGCCGATCCAGCGCCCGCGAGGCGATGCAGTTGTACGCTCAGAAGCTGTGGAGGAGCATCGAGGTCGAGTTCGCCTGCGCCAGGCCGTGCTCGTCGCCGCCGAGCTCGAGCCGGTCGAGCGCGCGCTGCGCGACGCGCTCGGGCTGGGTCAGCCCTACCGCGATCCCGGCGTCACTGAGTTCGGCATCGTCAACGCCGTCTTCGCGCTAGGCGACTGCTTCCTCGAGGTGATCTCGCCCGACCGACCGGGTACCGCCGCCGGGCGCTACCTCGACCGCCGCGGCGCCGGCGGCTACATGGCGATCTTCGACCTCGAAGAGCTGGAGCAGGCACGCGCGCGCGTCGCCGAGGACGGCATGCGCGTGATCTGGCGAATCGATCTGCCTGACATCTCCGGCACGCATCTGCATCCAGCCGACCTCGGCGGCGCGATCGTCTCGCTCGATCGCTCCGACCCCTACGGCTCCTGGCGCTGGGGCGGGCCGCGCTGGATCGGGCAGATCGACAGCCCAGCGCCGGGCCGGCTCGCCGGCATCACCGTCGCCGTTCGCGACCCGACCGCAGTCGCCGCGCGTTGGGCGCGCGCGCTCGGCGTCGAGCCCGCCGGCACGAGCGAGCCGACGCTGCGGCTCGACGGCGACAGCGAGGTCCGCTTCGTCGAAAGCGAGGATCAGCGCGCCGACGGGATCGTCGAGATCACGCTTGCCGACGTGCCGGCGCTGGCCGGCAGGCCCGACGGGATCGAGATCGGCGGCGTGCGGCTGCTCGCCGCTGCAGCGCGCTAGCGCATCATGAGCGCAGCCAACGGCGGTTGCAGCGCGTCTGCTCAGCCCCTGCGCGTGCGCGAGCGACGGTCGGCGAGGACTGCGCGGCCGATCGTCAGCGGGTGGTTGAGCAGCAGCGACAGGCGCCCGAGCAGCGAGCTCGGATCGCGCGCGAGCCCGAGCTGGCGCAGGATGCTCGCCTGATCGAAGTACGCGCGCTCGCAGATGAGCCGATCGCCGTCGAAGATGAAGAACGACGTCATCTGCGTGCGAAAGGCGCGCCCGGTCGGCGGCAGCGAGCGCAGCGGCCCGAGGTGCGTGCCGAGTAGGAAGAACTCGACGATCACGGCGTCCTCGGCGTGGTGCAGCGAGTTCAGCTCGTTGCGCTGGTCGGGAAACGCCGTGCGCGACTCCTCGAAGTAGCGCCGCACCTCCGCCTCGCCGTCGTAGGTCTCGCCGGTCGCGATCAGCTCGTAGCGAGGGTGCTCGAACGTGCCGATCGTCGTGTCGAAGTCGTGCACGTTCTCCGACTGCATGTGCTCGAGCACGAGCGCCTCGCGTCGCTCGCGAAGGCTCTGCGGTGTCGAGCGCGCCGCCGTCGCTTCCACCGCTGCGCTCAGGTCTCGCGCGCGCCGCTCAGGCCGCGGCGCCGGCGCCGAGCTTGTCGGCGAGGATGCTCGCGAGCTGGCGACGGTGGCGACCGGCGCCGCCGAGCAGCGCTGCGTCGATCTGCGCGCGCTTGTACAGCCAGTGCACGTCCGCCTCCCAAGTGAAGCCGATGCCGCCGTGCATCTGAATCGCGGCAGCCGTCACTTCGCGTCCGGCTTCCGAAGCCGCTGCCTTCGCCATCGCCGCGGCCTCGGCCAGCCCCTCGGGGTTCGCGTCGGCCGTCCACGCAGCCGAGGCAGCAGTCGAGCGCGCTTTCTCGGTGTCGAGCAGCATCTGTGCGCAGCGGTGCGAGACGGCCTGGAAGGAGCCGACGGGCACGCCGAACTGCTTGCGGTCCTTGACGTACTCGACGGTCATGCCGAGCGCGCGATCGCAGACGCCGACGAGCTCGGAGCTGATCGAGACGAGCGCGCGTCCGAGGCCGGCGCAAGCCTCGTCGGTGAGCGCCTCGCCGACGTCGCCGGCGCTCACGCGAGCAGCAGAGCGCGTCGGGTCGATCGCCTGCACCGGCGCGATCTCGGCCTCCTCGGCAGCGAGCACGCGTGCGCTGCCGTCATCTTCGATCAGCACGATCACCTGCGCGCGGTCGGCGCCGATCACGAGCGCCGCCGTGCCGTCGCTCGCAGCGCCGAGCGCGCCGAGCGTCTCGCCCGAGGCGAGCCCCGGCAGCCAGCGCTCGCGCTGCTCGGCCGTGCCGCCGTGCTCGATCAGCGAAGCTGCCATCGCGCTGGAGAGGAACGGAACCGGCGCCAGCGAGCGGCCGAGCTCCTCGCAGAGGATCGACAGCTCGATCTGGCCGAGACCCTGGCCGCCGTACTGCTCGGAGACCGCGATGCCAGGCCAGCCGAGCTCTGACAGCTCGCGCCACAGCGCGTCGTCGCTTGTGCGCGCCTCGGCGTGCTCGCGCACGCGAGCGGACGTCGCGCGTTCGCCCAGCAGGTCGCGCGCCGTGCGCTGGATCTCGCGCTGGTCGTCAGTGAAACCGAAGTCCATACCGCTACGCAGCCCATCCGGCGGCGCAGATCGAATCCTCGCCCACCCGCAGCTCATAAAAATCGCAGTTCATCAGGCCGCCGTCTTCAGCCGGGGGAGACCGAGCACGCGCTCGGCGACGATGTTCTTCAGCACCTCGGTCGTGCCTCCCTCGATCGTGTTGCCGCGAGCGCGCAGCAGCTGGTAGCTCCAGCTCTCGCCGACCGTCAGCGCATCGGCGCCGACGATGTCGACGGCGAGCTGCGTCAGCTTCTGGTTGCTTTCCGACCACAGCCACTTCACGAGCGAGCCCTCGGGGCCCGGCTGGCCGTAGCGCTCGACGTCGGTCAGGCCCTTCCACGCGAGCAGCCGAATCGACTCGCAGCGCGTGTGCAGCTCGGCGAGCGCGTCGGCGTAGAGCGGATCCTCGAGCAGGCCGCGCTCGGCGGCGATCGCAATCACGTCGTCGAGCAGCTGGCGCAGGCTGATCTGCAGCGCAAAGCCGAGGCCCGCGCGCTCGTTCATCAGCGTCGTCAGCGCGACCTTCCAGCCGTTGCCGACGCCGCCGACGACGTTCGCGTCGGGAATCCGAGCCTCCTCGATGAACAGCTCGTTGAACTCCGCCTCGCCGGTGATCTGGCGCAGCGGGCGCACCTGCACGGACTCCTGCTCCATGTCCATCAGGAAGTACGTCAAGCCTTTGTGCTTCGCGACCTCCGAGTCGGTGCGCGCGACGAGCATGCACCACTTCGAGTACTGCGCGCCGCTCGTCCAGACCTTCTGGCCGGTCACGACCCACTCGTCGCCATCCTTGACCGCGCGAGTTTTCAGCGCCGCGAGGTCGGAGCCGGCGTCGGGCTCGGAGAAGCCCTGGCACCAGATCTCCTCGCCGGAGAGGATCGGAGACAGGTAGCGCTCCTTCTGCTCGTCCGTGCCCCAGACCATCAGCGTCGGTCCGCCGAGCAGCAGGCCGAGCACGTTCGCCGCCATCGGCACGCGCGCGCGGCCGAGCTCTTCGAAGTAGATCGCCGATTCGGTCAGGCTGACGCCCCGCCCGCCGTACTCGGCCGGCCATGCCGGCGCGGCCCAGCCGGCGTCGTAGAGGTGACGCTGCCAGTCGCGCCGCCAGGCGTAGACGGCGTCCTCGCCGCCGTCCGTCGGCATCGCGTCGGGCTTGTTGCTCGCCAGCCAGCCGCGCAGCTCGTCGCGAAAGGCCGTCTCCTGCTCGCTGAAGGTCAGATCCATGCTCGGCTCCTAGCCTATCCAAGGACGGCTTGACAGTGACGTGCCAGGACGTTTGTCGCATACGAACCGCACCCGATCGGGTCGGCCGGGCACGGCCTCGCGGCATCTCGGCCGATCCGTCCAGAGCGCCGGTCGCGGCAGTAGATTCGATCGTCCATGTCCGCAGCCGCCGCCACGCGCGTCGCGCACCTCGACGCCGACGCCTTCTACGTCTCGATCGAGCTGACGCGCCGGCCCGAGCTGCGCGGAAAGCCGGTCGTCGTCGCCGGCACCGGGCCGCGCGCGGTCGTGACGACGGCCAGCTACGAGGCGCGCAAGTACGGCGTCGGCTCGGCGATGCCGGCGGCGCGCGCCAGGCGGCTGTGCCCGCAGGCGATCTTCCTGCCGCCCGACTTCGCCACCTACCGCGAGGTCTCGCGCCGCGTGATGGAGCTCGTACGCGCGCACGTCGAGCAGGTCGAGGTCGTCGGGCTCGACGAGGCCTATCTCGACCTCAGCGGCCTGCACTCGCCGCATGCAGCGATGCGCCGGCTCGTCGCGCAGATCAAGCAGGCGACACAGCTGACCTGCTCGGTCGGCATCGGGCCGAACAAGCTCGTCGCGAAGGTCGCCTCCGACGCCGAGAAGCCGGCCGGCTTCGTCGTGCTGAGCCGCGAGCAGGCCTGCGCGCGCTTCGGCGGCTCGCCGCCGTCGCTGATCCCCGGAATCGGGCCGAAGACGGCCGCCCGCCTCGACGCGCTCGGGCTGCGCACGCTCGTCGCCGTCGCGGCCGCGCCCGAGCAGCTGCTGATCGAGCGCTTCGGCGCCAATCACGGGCCGGAACTGCAGCGGCGCGCGCGCTTCGAGCACGACGGCGCCGTCAGCTCCGAGCGCAAGGTCGTCTCGGAGTCGCGCGAGCGCACCTACGACTACGACGTGCGCGAGTTCGCGCAGCTGTCCGAGTCGCTCGCGTCGATGACGCGCAACCTCTGCGACAGCCTCGCGACGAACGCGCGCAGCGGGCGCACGATCGGCATCAAGGTGCGTCTCGACGACTGGACGACGGTCACGCGCGCGCGCTCGATCGCCGCGCCGACGAGCGACTACGACGTCGTCTTCGACGTCGCGCTGTCGCTGTTGCGCGAGTACGCGCCGCCGCGTCCGGTGCGGCTGCTCGGCGTGCGCGTCGCCGGGCTGACGCACGGCGCAGCGGCGCCCGCGCCCGCGGCGCGCGACGCGCCGCAGATGGCGCTGCCGCTCTAGTGGCAGCGTATGCCGGGTTTGGAGCTGGATGGGTAGCCGAACGCCGCGCGCCAGAACCACGGCTGCGGCACGTTCGCCCCGCCCTGCGATTGCGGCTTGAAGATCGGTTCGAGCAGCGACGCGGGCGGCGGTTTCGGATAGACCTCCGGGCCGTATCCCGGCGGTTCCGAGCCGGCCGCAACGAGAACTCCGAGGCGCGGACTCGGCGCTTGCGGCGCGTACTGCGCCTGGGCGGGCACGCCTTCGAATGGGTGATAGCCGCCGGCGGCATCCTCTTCGGACCATTCGCATTCGAATTCGGCAGCGTTCGTGGGAAGTGGGTTGTTCATCACTTCGCCGCGGTCCAGTTCGAATGCTTCGTAGGCGGCGGGCAGCAACGTCTCGTAGATCCACTGGCGGCTGCCCAGTTCGAGCTCGGTTTTGAGCGCTTCGAGCGTCGGTGTGTTGATCCCGATTTCAGGATCGTTGGCGACGGCCATCAGCTTGCCGTGATCGCTGACGATCAGGTCGGCCAGACGGCCGATGCCCTGTGATGCGTCGGCGTAGTTCGACGCGAGGCTCTTCGCCACATCGTTCGCGGCCAGCTGGAAGCGGCCGAGCAGCGGCGAGCCTTCCGGCCCGTACTGAAACTGCCCGCTGATCATCAGCGCGCCGGACAGCGTGCCGACAGCCGCTTGGATGCTGGGGCCGGCGAAATAGGCGCCGATCCCCGCGAGCGTCCCGGCGAAGTTCAGCCAGAAACCGGTCGCTTCGTTCTTCGGCTTCGCCGCGAGCGCCTGTTCGATTTCCGTCGCCAGGCCTTTGAGGTCGAGCTGGGCGTTCACGCCGGCCGCGCCGAACGGCGTCTGCAGCGTTTCGACCAGGCTCCAGACCGCCGCGACGGCGCGAAACTCCTGACGGAGCTCTTTCGTCACGTTCGTCCATGTTTCGCTGCTGAAGCCGTGGCCGGTCGGGTACGGGCCTTCGAGTTTCGTCAGCCGGTTCCCGGTCCATTCGTGTCGCAGGTTCAGCTCGCAGTACTCCGAGCGCACGTCGGGCGTGACCGGCACGTAGCAGGAGGAGCCGGCCGTCGGCGCGGGAAGTTTCAGCACGCTTTCGGCGATGTAACGCAGCGCCGTCTGCTGTTCGGCCGTTTCCGAGTAAGGCCAGGCTTCCGCCGGCTGGTAGACGATCACGGCCAGGTTGAATGGCGTGTCGCCGGTCGGCGAGGAGAGTGTCGGCGTGTAGGAGCCGACGCGGTCTGGCTGCAGCACGCCGTTGATCTGCGCCGCGGCGCCGGTCAGCGAGGAGCTCGACTCGCTCAGCGGCAGGTTCGCGACGCCGAGGCCGCCGACAAGCGCATAGCTGGCGCTGTCGGACGCGAACACGGCGCCGGTGCCGCCGAGACGTTCGAGCTGTGTCGCGATCGCGTTCCACGAGCTTGTCGCCGACGGATCGCGCGGCGTGCCGCTGCTCTGCACGAAGACCAGCTTGGCGCCTTCGCTGCCGCTGCTCGTCAGCGACACCTGCGAGAGCAGCGTCGCGAGCTGCTGCTGTCTCTGTGCATCCGTCGCCGCGCCGCAGCCGTTCGTCGCGAACGTCGAGTTGGAGACCTCCGCGAGCGTTTCGGCGAGCACGACGACGACCTGCAGCGAGCCGCTCGCGCAGCTTTCCTGCGCCGGCGAGGCGTAGCTGGCCGAGCCGAGCTGGATCGTGCTCCGCAGCGGCGCGGTCGTCGAGCTGGTCGCGAACGCGACTCGCGCAGCCGGAGTGAACGTGAACTGCAACGCGCTGTTGATCTGCAGGTACCCGTTCAGCCTCCCGGCCAGTTCGGCGCCTTCGCTCTGCTGCGGGTTCGAGCCGAGCGCGAGATACGCGCCTTCGATCGATTCGGGCACGCCGACGACTGACCACCCGGCGTTGCCGTCTTCGAGGCCCGCGACGTTCGCGCCGAGCGACTTCACGATCGCCAGGAACGCCTTGTCCGCATTCATGCCCGGCTTGATCCGCGGGTTGGCGATCGCGACGAGCGCGTTGCCGTGGCTCGCTTCGTCGTAGCCCTTGATCTTCGCGGCGAGTTCTTCGGCGTTGGCCTGAGTTCCCTTGTACGACGCCGAGAACAGCGGTTCGAGCGTCGTCCGGTCGAGGATCACGGCTTGGATCACGTTGCCGCTCGGAGCGCCCAGCCAGTCGGTTTCGCCGCCGATGCGGATGCCGCTGTCGGCTTCGGCCCCGCTCTTGCCGTTGGCGAGCATGGTGTCGATCGGAATGCCGATCGGCGGCGCGTCGGCGACGTCGCTCACGGTCATTTCGTCATAGCCGACGGCGGCGGCCGCGGCGGCGGCGGCCGCGACCCTCGCGCGCGACTTGATGCGCGGCGTTTCGCGGACGAGCAGCCGCAGTCGATACGTGCCGACTGCATCCGGGCGAAACGGAGTCCGCACGCTCGCCGCTCCTGGCAACATCGCCTTCGAGGCCTTCGGGCGCCGCACGATCAACCAGCGGTAAGCGAGCCTCATGCCGGGCCGCGCCGCTCGTGAGCTGCTGCCGTCGAGCATCACCGCTGCGCCGCCCGCCGTGCGGCGGTCCGGGCCGGCGCCGACGAGCGGGTGGTCGCGCCTGACGAAGATCATGTGCTGCTCGACGTCGAACGTGCCGTCGTGGCGCGCGGCGAGCACGCGCAAGACGTTGCGGCCGAAGCGAAGCCCGTCGTCGGCGCCGAGGCGCATCTGGCGGCTCGTGATCGCCGGTGACGGCGCGAGCCCGCGAAGCGGACGGCCGTTGAGCCGCGCATCGAGCAGCAGGTCGGCGCGCCCGCTCGTGCGCAGCGAGACGACGACGCTCGACGAGCCGCTTGCCGGTGCGCGCACGGTCAGAAAGCTGCGACGACGACGGCCGCGGAAGAAGCTTGCGGCGGCGTAGCTGCGCCTGTGAGCGCCATCGGCCGTCGCGACGACGAGGTGGTTTGCCCCCGGAGCGAGCCGACTGCTGGCGAGCGTCGTCCGCCAGACGCCGGGGCGCTCCTCGCGCAACGCATGCGCCAGCGGGCGTCCGTTCAAGCTCGCGCGAAGCACGCGCGCCGAGCGCGGCGTCCGGACTTCGACCGGAAACGACCGGGAGATGACCAGCTGGCCGTTCTTCGGCGCGGCGATATCCGTCTTGGCAGGGCGAGCGGCGAGCGCGCCTGCCGGCGTCGCCAAGCCTGCCGCGACGCTAAGGGTGGCGAGCATTGTCAGATGGCGCCCCCTCATCGCGGTCGGGATTCTGTCAGGGCGGGGAGGAAGCTGCGCGGCTGCCGCTGCTGTGCGGCGTGCGGGTTTGCCGCGCGGCTCAGCGAGTAGGATCGAAGCGATGACGCTCGTCGACGCAGCTGAGATCAAGCTCGACTACGCACGCAGCGGCGAGGGCAGCGAGCCGCTGCTGCTGATCATGGGCATGAGCGGCACGGCGCTGCACTGGGGCGAGCCGTTCCTGGAGCTTTTGCGGCGCGACTTCGACGTGATCGCCTACGACCATCGCGGCGTCGGCGCGAGCAGCCAGCTCGACGGCCCGGTGACGATTCGCCAGATGGCCGACGATGCCGCGGCGCTTCTCGCGGCGCTCGATCTCGACTCGGCCCACGTGATGGGCATCTCGATGGGCGGCATGATCGCGCAGGAGCTTGCGCTCAACTACCCCGGGCAGATTCGCACGCTGACGCTCGGCTGCACTTATTGCGGCGGGCCGGGCAGCTCGCTTGGGCCGCCCGAGGTGATGCGCGGGCTCGCCGAGGCGATGATGTCCGGCGACCGCGAGCGCGCGATCCGCGCCGGCTGGGAGGCGAACGTCTCGCCTGAGACGGCCGCCGACGAGCAGGCCTACGCGCGCTTCCGCCAGATCGCCCTCAGTCGCGCCGTCGCTGTTCCAGTCGTGATGGAGCAGTTGCGCGCGTGCATCGCTCACGACACCTACGAGCGGCTGCCCGAGCTCGCGTCGCTGCCGACGCTCGTGATCCACGGTACCGTCGACCGTATGCTGCCGGTGCAGAACGGTCACCTGATCGCCTCGCGCATCGCCGGTTCGCGCCTGGAGATCCTCGACGGCATCGGGCACATGTTCTTCTGCGAGCGCCCCGAGCGCTCGGCCGAGCTCGTTCGCGAGCACGCCGCCGTACCCGCCTGAGCGAGCGCGGCGTGACGCTCGGCGAGGGTCCGCTCAGCGTCCGCTCGGACGGCGTGACGCTCGCCGGCGAGATCGCGGGCAAGGGCATCCCGGTCGTGCTGATGCACGGCCTGACGGCGACGCGGCGCTACGTCGTGATGGGCTCGCGCTCGCTGGAGCGCTCGGGCCAACGCGTGCTCTCCTACGACGCGCGCGGGCACGGCGCCTCCTCGCCGGCGCCCGAGCCCGGCGCGTATGGCTACGAGCTGCTCGCCGACGACCTCACGGCGGTGCTCGACGCGGCCTCGATCGAGCGCTCCGTGCTCGCCGGCGCGTCGATGGGCGCGCACACGGCGCTCGCGCTCGCGCTGCGCAGTCCCGAGCGCGTCGCCGGCCTGGCGCTGATCACGCCGTCGTTCGACCCGGCCGCGCCGCGCGACGAGCGCTCGCTTGCCGGCTGGGACGCGCTCGCGCGCGGGTTGCGCGAGGGCGGCGTCGAGGGCTTCGTCGCGGCGTATGACTTCGGCAAAGTCGCCGACTCGATGCGCGAGACGATCGAGCGCGTGCTGCGCCAGCGGCTCGCCGCGCACGAGCATCCGCTCGCCGTCGCCGACGCGCTCGAAGCCGTGCCGCGCTCGCATCCGTTCGAGCGGATCGAGCAGCTCGCCGAGCTCGACCTGCCGACCGTCGTGATCGGCAGCCGCGACGAGGCAGACCCCGGCCATCCGCTCGCCGTCGCCGAGCTGTACGCACGGACGATCCCCGACGCGCAGCTCCTCGTCGAGGACGCAGGGCCGCCGCCGCGCTCGCCGATCGCCTGGCAGGGCGGGCAGCTCTCGCGCGCGATCGCCGAGCTGGCGCAGCGCGCCCAAGTCCGAGGCTGAGCGAGGCCGGGGAGCGAGACACGCGATCTGCGGCCGGCGCATCTGCGATAACGTACGTGCGTATGCCAGAGACGCGCACCTGGGACGGGCAGAGCTACGACCGGATCTCCGGCCCGATGGAGGCGCTCGGGCTCGCAGTGCTCGATCGGCTGAAGCTGCGCGGCGACGAGACCGTGCTCGACGCCGGCTGCGGCTCGGGCCGGATCACGCAGGCCTTGATCGAGCGCCTGCCCGACGGCCACGTGATCGCGCTCGACGCCTCGCAGTCGATGGTCGAAGCGGCGCACAAGCGCCTGCCCGACGCCGACGTGCGCCGTGTCGATCTGCTCGAGCTCGAGCTGGAGCAGCCCGTCGACGCGATCCTCTCGACGGCGACGTTCCACTGGATCTCAGACCACGAGCGACTGTTCGCGCGCTTGCGCTCGGCGCTGAAGCCGGGCGCGCAGCTCGTCGCTCAGTGCGGGGGAGAGGGCAACATCGACGTGCTGCGCAGCCATGCCAACGAGGTCCGCGCGCGCGAACCGTACGCTGCTCACTTCGTCGACTGGCAGCCGCCGTGGAACTACGCCGGGCCGGCGGAGACCGAGCGTCGCCTGCTCGGCGCCGGCTTTCACACGGCCGAGTGCTGGCTGCAGCCGGCGCCGAAGCAACCCGATCAGCCGCGCGAGTTCCTCTCCACGATCGTGCTCGGACCGCACGTGCAGCAATTGCCGGCAGAGCTGCGCGAGCCGTTCATGGACGACGTGCTCGCCGCGGTCGGCGAGCCGGTCGTCGTCGACTACGTGCGGCTGAACATCGACGCGACGGCATAGGCGCGGCGCCGAGCGGCGAGCGAGCGGCGCGCGCCGGCTCAGGCGAGCGCCGCCGAGGCGTCGTCCTCGGGGCGCGCGTCGGCCTCGACGTCGCCGCGCAGCAGCGCCGCATAGCGCCCGCCGAGCTCGACCAGCTCCTCGTGCGTACCGCGCTCGGCGATCCGCCCGGAGTCGAGCACGAGGATCTGATCGGCGTCGCGGATCGTCGAGAGCCGGTGCGCGATCGCGATCGTCGTGCGCCCGCGCGAGAGCTCGTCGAGCGCCTGCTGTACGGCGCGCTCGGTCTCCGTGTCGAGCGCCGAGGTCGCCTCGTCGAGGATCAGCACCGGCGGGTTGCGCAGGACCGTGCGCGCGATCGCGATGCGCTGCTTCTCACCGCCCGAGAAGCGATAGCCGCGCTCGCCGACCGGCGTGTCGTAGCCCTCCGGAAGCGAGCTGATCAGCCCGTGGATCTGCGCCGCGCGCGCGGCGTCCTCGATCTCCTCGTCGCTCGCGTCCGGACAGGCGAAGCGCAGGTTCTCGCGGATCGAGGCGTGGAACAGGTAGGTCTCCTGCGAGACGAGCCCGACCGTCGCCGCGAGCGATGCGAGCGTGACGTCGCGGATGTCCGTTCCGTCGATGCTGACGCTCCCGCGCTGAGGCTCGTACAGGCGCGCGACGAGATACGCCAGCGTCGTCTTGCCCGAGCCAGTCTCGCCGACGAGCGCCGTGCGCGTGCCGGCTGGGATCTCCGCGTCGATCTGCTGCAGCGTCCAAGGCGCCTCCGGCGCATAGCGAAACCAGACGTCGCGCAGGCTGACGTCGCTGGCAACGGCCTGCGAGCGCGGCGCCCCACCGCCGAGCGTGCGCGCGTTCGGGCGCTCGACGATGTCGACCGGCAGGTCGAGGTACTCGAAGATCCGCCCGAACAGCGCCAGCGAGGTCTGCACTTCGAGGCCGACCGAGAGCAGCGACTGCATCGGGAACAGCAGGCGTGTCTGCAGCGTCGTGAACGCGACGACCGTGCCGATCGAGATCGCGTGGTTGCCGTGCGCGATGCTGAAGCCGGCGAACCAGTAGATCGCGGCCGGCATGATCGCGAAGCTCATCTGCACGGTCGCCATCCGCCAGCGCCCGGCCATCCGCGCGCGCACCTCCAGGTCAGCCAGTTCGCCGGACTCGCCGCTGAAACGGTCGACGAGCTCCTGCGAGCGGCCCATCGTCTTGCCGAGCAGGATGCCCGAGACCGACAGCGACTCCTCGACGAGCGTCGACATGTCGGCGAGGCGGCCCTGTCGCACCGACTGGATCCGCCGGCGCTCGTTGCCGACGCGGCGCGTCAGCCAGACGAAGAACGGCAGCAGCGCAAGTGAGATCAGCGCCAGCAGCCAGCTCAGCGCGAACATCGCCGCGACCGTCGCGATGACGGTCGTCACGGTCGAGACGGTCGACGTCGCGGTGCTCGTGACGACGTCGTCGATGCCGCCGATGTCATAGGCGATTCGCGCCTGCACCTCGCCCGTGCGCGTGCGCGTGAAGAACGCCAGCGACATCCGCTGCAGGTGCGCGTAGACGGCCGCGCGCAGGTCGTGCATCACGCGCTGGCCGACCTGGTTGGAGATCAGCGTCTGCACGACGCCGAGCACGCCGCCGAAGACGGCGACGGCGATCATCCCGCCGACGAGCAGCGAGAGCAGGCCGACGTTGTGGTTCGGGAAGGCGTTGTCGAGAACGCCACGCAGCAGGAACGGCGAGACGACGTTCGACAGCGACGTCAGCACGATCAGCCCGAGCAGGAAGCCGAGGCGTCGCCGATAGGGCGTGAACAGGCGGCCGATCCGGCGCAGCGAGACCGGCGTCGCGGGGATGTCCTCCGGCTTCAGCTCAGGACGCGACGAGCGGTGCCCACCGCCCGAGCGGCCGGCGGAAAATGGCTGGGCGCTCACGCATTGACTTTACCGTCGCGCTTGCGCGCGATCGGAGCCGCTGCTCGGCACCCACGAGAACGCCCACGGGACGACGACCAACGCGAGCCACGCGACGAAGATCAGCGCCGTGATCACGCGCGCCCAGTAGAAGCCGGCCACATCGCCGATGCCAAGCGCCACGATCGCGAGCCACTCGATCGATTTCGCGACCAACTCGCGTGAGAGAGCAGGAAGTCGCTGCATCTTGGCCCTTTGCCCATGTCAGACCCGTTCAAACGTGGTCTTTCCTCGGCGCTCGCGCGGGTGGGCGGTTGGTGACGGCTCGGCGCGGCGCTAGCGAACGCGCGGGTCGAGGATCAGCAGGCTCTTGTCGTAGTCGACCGCGACCTTGCCGTAGCGGCTGAGCACGTCCGAGCCGAGCAGGCCGACGGGGCCTTCGACAGGCGCCTTCTTGCTCTGCTTCGACGACGGTTCGACCGATTTCGCGGCCTGTTCTTCGTCTTCGGAGTGCACGAGCGTCGTGACGATGCTCGGCGGCAGCGCGATCTTGCCTGCCTGCCAGTTGTCGACTCGCACCGACAGCGCCTTGCCGGAGCCGTCGACGCCGGATACCTCCGTTTCCGGCCCCATTTCCGGCAGTTTCAGCTTCTTGACGATCGCGCGCGAGATCAGCGACGTGCTCGCGCCAGTGTCGACTGCGAACGGATACGGCCCGTGTCCGTCGATGTAGACCGGCACGAACGCCATCGCCGCGCGCTTCTCGCCCTTCTTTGCGAGCACGACGATGTGCACCGTCTGCTCGCCTTTCGGCGTTCCAGGCGTGCTCAGGTTGCCGATCTGCTGTCCCTTGCCGTTTACCGCCGCGACGCTTGTCGTCGCTTTGTTCGAGCCGCCGCAGCCGGCGCCGATCAAAGCCAGTGCAGCCATGCCCGTAACGGCTGTCATGCGGGTGAGTGCTTTGCGTGACATGGCCGAAAGCTGCCCGCGCCGTCGAGGAGTCAAACCTGCCCAACCCTGCGCATCTGGATTCGCGCTGCCGCGACCGAGGTGATCCGCCGGGTCCAGGATCGCGTAAGCATTATTGGGGCCGTGAGCTCGGCAGCACCCGCCAGGCCCGCCGTTCTTACGGCCCCGGATCGATCGGCGCGACGCCGGCCGGGCTGTCGCTTCTAAGCTCAAGGCGATGCGGTCGAGGAGACACCCGAGGTGAGCGCCGTTCTTGGCTCTGTCAAAGGGATTCAGGGGTTGGGTGCCGGTGAGCTGCGCGTGCTCGGATGTCTGCTCGAAAAGCAGCGCACGACGCCCGAGCAGTACCCGTTGTCGCTGAACGCGCTGCGCCTGGCGTGCAACCAGTCGACGAACCGCGATCCGGTCGTCGACTACGACGAGGCGACGATCCGCGACGCGCTGCATCGGCTCGAGCGGCGCGGTCTCGCGCGCTTCGCGAGCGGCAGCCGGGCGGCCAAGTACCGCCACCTGCTCGCCGAAGCGCTGCCGCTGAGCGACGGCGAACAGGCGGTGATGACGGTGCTGATGCTGCGCGGCGCGCAGACGCCGGGCGAGCTCAAGCAGCGGACCGAGCGGATGCACTCCTTCGCCGAGCTCGCCGGCGTCCACGAGACACTGGAGCAGCTGATCGAGCGCGAGCTCGTCGTCCGCCTCGACCGGCGCCCTGGGCAGAAGGAGGAGCGCTACGCGCTGCTGCTCGAGCAAGACGACGCGGCAGCCGACAGCAGCGGATCGGTCGCGTCCGTGCCAGCCGCGCCAGTGGCCGGCGATACGACGAGCGGGAGCCCTTCGGCGGCGCGCGACGACGAGCTGGTCGAGCTGCGCGAGCGCGTCGAGCGCCTCGAACGCGAAGTGGCTGAGCTGCGCGCGTCGATGCGCAATGCTTCTGCTGGCGCAGCAAGCGCTCTGCCGCGCCCGAACGATGATCCACGCCGCCCTGATCCTCGCCTCTAGCTCCGACACCGCCACCGGCGTCGGCATCCCGCTCGCGCTCGCAGCGGGCTTCGTCTCGTTCCTCTCGCCGTGCGTGCTGCCGCTCGTGCCCGGCTACCTCTCGACCGTGATCGGCGTAACGCCGGCCGACCTGAAGGAGGGCGTCGGCGCGCGCCGCGTGCTCGTGCCGAGCCTGATGTTCATCGCCAGCTTCTCGTTGATCTTCATCCTGCTCGGGCTCTCGGCGACCGTCATCGGATCGTCGCTGAACCAGCACAAAGAACTGCTCGAGAAGGTCGGCGGCGTCGTCATCATCGTGCTCGGCATCGCCTTTCTCGCGAGCCCGTTCGTGGACGCGCTCAACTTCGAGTGGCACTCGCAGTCGCTGATGCGCTTCGCCGGGCGCGGCGGGCCGGTCATCGCCGGCGCCGCTTTCGCGATCGCCTGGACGCCGTGCACGAGCATTACGCTCGGCGCGATCCTGACGCAGGCCGCGATCTCCAGCTCAGCCGCGCACGGCGCGCTCTTGCTGGCGTTCTACTCGGCCGGACTGGCGATCCCGTTCCTGCTGATCGCGCTGGCGTTCGAGAGGATGACCGACGCCTTGAGCGTTGTGAAGCGCCACTTCCCGGTGATCATCGGGATTGGCGGGGCCGTGATGATCGTCTTGGGGCTGCTGATCGTGACGGGCGAGTTCACGACGCTCAACGCGCATGCGAACACGTTGCTGCAGGGGACAGGGCTGGACGTCTCGGGGGTCTGACGCGCGTAGCGTCTTCAGACGGTCGGCTCTCCCACCGGCTCGGCGCGGCGCCGCTCCCGATAGCGCTTTTCCCAAGCTTCCTGATTGCGCTTCGCATCCAACACGAACGGCGACCACCCGATCGCCTTCACGATCCAGCGATTGATCGTCGACTCCGGCTCCGGCAGCGGCCGCAAGACGTCGACGAACAGCACGACGCGCGTCTCCTCGGTGTCGTTCCAGACCTCGTGGTTGAACGTGTCGTCGAAGACCATGCTCTTGCCCTCCTCCCAGTGGCGGAAGTCCTCGCCGACGCGGATGCGGCAGGACTCGGCGTCTTGCGGCACGATCAAGCCGAGGTGGTAGCGCAGGACGCCCTTGTAGGGGCCGCGGTGGTCGAGGATGTGCTTTCGCGGCGAGAGAATCGAGAACATCGCCGTCGTCATGCCTGGGATCTCGCGCATCAGTGCGGCCGTGCGCGGGCACATCTCGACGCCCAGCTTCGCTTCGAAGCCGTAGCCGTAGAGGAAGAACGTCTTCCAGCGGTCGTCGTCGGTGATCTCGATCTGGTCTTTCGAGATGTCCTGGAAATTGGCGAGCGCGTCGCGATCCTCGAGCAGCCGCTCGGCCTCTTCGCGGATCACGTGCCAGTTCGCCTCGACGTGCTCGACCCAGGGGAAGCGCTCGAGCGGGAGGAAGGTCGCGTCGCCGACGAGCGAGCGCTTGCCGATGAAGCGCTCGATTGGCGCAAGCACCCGTTCGCCGACGGCGATCGTCAGCTCGACGGTCTGCTCCCACAACGACTTCTTCTCGGTCCCGCTCACCGATCACCTCCAGGCGCGCTTGGCGCTCAGACTAGCGACCGGCGGCGCGATAGCGCTGGTATTGGCGATGTATACGCACGTGCTATCGCCGCACAAAAAGAAGAGGCCCCGTCTTTCGACAGGGCCTCCTCGAGATTCTTCAGGTTCCGGGCGAGCCGGCGCTCAGCATTACGCAGCCTCGCGCAGCGCCGCCAGCTCAGGAGACTCGGCGAGCTTCTTCAGCGCGCGCTGCTCGAGCTGCGATGCACGCTCGGCGGAGAAGCCGAGCCTTTTACCGATTGCCGTCAGCGTCTGCGGCTCCTCGCGTCCGGTGCCAAAGCGCAGCGTCAAGACGGTGCGCTCGGTCTCGGGCAGCTCGGAGATCGCGCGATGCACGATCCGCTCGCGCTCGTTGTCCCATGCTGTCTCCTCGGGCGCCTCGGCGTCGGAGGGGAGCAGGTCACCGAGAGCGGTGTCGCCGTCTTCGCCGATCTGCTGGTCGAGCGAGACGAGCGCCGCACGCTGGTGGCGCACCTCTTCGACCTGCTCGATCGGGAGTCCGGACTCCTGCGCGAGCTCTTCGAGCGTCGGCTCGCGGCCAAGCCGCACCGACAGCTCACGCTCGACGCGCCCGACCTTGCGGGAGCGCTGAGCGACGTGGACGGGCAGGCGAATCGTGCGGCCGGAGTTCTCCAAACCGCGCTGGATCGCCTGACGGATCCACAGCGTCGCGTAAGTCGAGAAGCGGAAGCCCTTGCGCCAGTCGAACTTCTCTGAGGCGCGAATCAGGCCGAGCATGCCCTCTTGGACGAGGTCGCCGAGCGGCAGGCCCTGGTTCTGGTAGCGCCGCGCGTTTGAGGCGACGAGGCGCAGGTTTGAGTTGACGAGCAGTTCCTTGGCGTGCAGATCACCGCGCTCGATGCGCTGGGCCAGTTCGATCTCCTGGGCCGGCGTGAGCAGCGGGTAGCGGCGCGAGTGCGCGAGCAGCTGGTCGACTGCCTCTGGGATGAATGTGTCGGACGTACCGAGGTCGATCCGCTCAATCGGGCTGTCGAGGCGCCCAGGGGCGCTCGCGGCCGGCTGAGGGGCGGCGTCGGTCTCCTGCTCCGCGTCAGGCGCGGAGGCCGGAGGGTCCATCGTTGGTGCTGTGCTTACGGGGAAATCTGACATGTTGAGCCTTCTAATCCGATGCTTGGAGTCGGAATTATACGCCGTGATAGTTGCGTTGTCAATTATATTCCGGGCGCGGTCATCTGCGCCTTCGTTCGACGTTTCCCACGCAACTACCTGCCCGTAGAGGCTGAAAGTATGCGGTTTCTGTCCGAATCTAAACCCGTGTGCGACCCGAAAGGATCGTGCACGCGCGTGGGGCTATCGCTGAGGCGGTCGTGGGGCTTGGCAGGATCATCGGCTGGCTGCGCCGCTGTTTGAGCGCGGACGCGACGGCTCGGCGAATGGGCAAACGGCTTCACCCGAGCTGAGACTGACACCCGCAGCGCCCCCGACTCGGTAGGCGCACAACGGCAGTCACCAAGTCCTACACCGTTGCAGCTCGCGCGTTACACGGGCCGGCCCCACGGGCCGGCCCCGACCGCGCCGCGTAGAGCCCGCCGTGCCTGCTCGCACAGAGCGCCGGGGAAGGTTCTGCGCGCGAGCGCGTCTGCAGGTCTGAGCGGGTCGCGAGCAGCGGCGCGCGTCTCGACCTATCGACCAGGAGGACACACAAGTGAGACGACCACTAGCGCTCGGCGTGGCCGCGGCGGCAGCAGTCGCACTGCTCGCCGGATGCGGAAGCAGCTCGAGCAGCAGCTCTACGGCCGCCTCGACGCCGGCGAGCACGCCGACCGAAAGCACTCCGGCCACGACGACGACCGCCGCTGCAAGCCCGGGCGTCGCGGTCGAGACGGCGCACAACAAGCTCGGCACGATCCTCGTCGCCGGGCCGGAAAAGAAGACCGTCTACCTGTTCGAGGCCGACAAGGGCTCCAAATCGACGTGCAACGGCGACTGCGCGTCGGACTGGCCGCCGGTCACAACCGAAGGCGCTCCGACGGCCTCGGGCGCCGCGCTCGGCGCCGACCTCGGCACGACGACGCGCTCGGACGGGACCAAGCAGGTCACCTACAAGGACCACCCGCTGTACTTCTTCGAGGGCGACAAATCCTCGGGGCAGGCGACCGGCGAGGGCTCGAACGCGTTCGGCGCCGGCTGGTATGTGATGAAGCCGAGCGGCAAGAAGATCGACGATGACGACGACGATTCCGGCGACTCGGGAGACGATTCCTAGCTTCCTCCGGTCCGGAGAAGCTCTCGCTGCCGGGGTTCGTGGTCGACCGGCGGCAAGGGACAGGAGGGGACGCACGACGGGGAGCGGCGCATCTGGCAGCCGCCGCTCCCCGCGCGCGTCAAGCGCGCCGGCCGACGTCAGCCGACTGGCTGTCCGTTGGCACTTAGCGTGACGTCGATGTTGCCGCGCGTCGCGTTCGAGTAGGGGCAGACCTCGTGCGCGGCGGCGACGATCGCGATCGCCTGCGCCGCGTCGGCGACGTCGGGCAGCGTCACGTCGAGCGTGACGGCGATCGTGAAGCCGCGCGACTCGGTCGTGATCAAGGAGACTTTGGAGTCGATTGCGACGTCGCCCAGCTCGACCTTCTCGCGGCGCGCGACGGTGCCGAGCGCGCCCTCGAAGCAGGCGGCGTAGCCGACGGCGAAGAGCTGCTCGGGATTGGTGCCGCCGCCCTCGCCGCCCATCTCGCTCGGTAGCCGCAGGTCGACCTCGAGCACGCCGTCGCTGCTGCGACCGTGCCCGGCGGCACGACCGCCGGTGACGTGCGCCTCGGCGGTGTAGAGAGCGTTTGCCATTGCCTGTTGCCTCCTCGGTTCGGTTGAAGTTCAGCTGCGCCCGCGCGAGCTGCGGACGGGCTCGATCTCTAGCAGCTCGCTGCCGGCGTGATCGACTTGCAGCGTCGTGTGGTCGAGCTCGAAGCGCTCGTGCAGCATCGCCTGCATCGCGCGCCGCGCGGCGTGACAGTCGCAGTCGGCGTCGACGAGCACGTGCGCGGAAAGCGCTGCGAAGCCGCTCGAGATTTCCCAGACGTGAAGGTCGTGGACCTCGACGACGCCGTGCTCGGCGACGAGCGCTTTGCCGATCGCCTGCGGGTCGAGGCCCACGGGCGCGGCCTCGAGGAAGATCCGTCCGGAAGCACGCACGAGCGCAACGCCGGAGCGCGTCATCAGCGCTGCGATCAGCAGCGAGACGATCGGATCGGCGCGCTGGAAGCCGGTCAGCAGGATCACGGCGGCTGCGATCGCCGTGCCGATGAAGCCGTAGAGGTCGGTCAGCAGGTGCTGGAAGGAGCCCTCGACGTTGAGGCTTTCGCGGTTCGCGCGCGCGAGCGTCCACGTGGCCAGCACATTGACGAGCACGCCGATCAGCGCGACGATCAGGATCAGCCAGCCGCGCACGACTGGCGGATCGAACAGGCGGCGGATCGCCTCGTAGGCGATGAAGGCGGCCAGCACGAGCAGCGTCACGCCGTTGGCCTGCGCCGAGAGGATCTCGACGCGGCGGAAGCCGAACGTCATCGCGCCACGAGCCGGGCGCGCGGCGAGGGAGATCGCCAGCAGCGAGAAGCCGATCGCGGCGGCGTCGGTCAGCATGTGCCCGGCGTCGGAGAGCAGCGCGAGCGAATGCGCGACGACGCCGACGCCGACCTCGACGGCCATGAACGCGAGGATCAGGCCGAGCGCGAAGGCGAGCCGGCGGCGATCGGCGTCTGCGCGCACCGAGTGCGAATGCCCGGGCGCGTGCGCGGCGTGCGAGTGGGCGGCGTGGTCGTGCGCCATCACGCTCACGATACGTCTGCGCTCGCGCGCGAGTCGGGCGCTGCCGTTCAGGCGCGTTTGCAGGCATTCGCTGCCGGGAGCGCGGCGATTAGTCTCTGGCGATGGCGTCCGGCGCGGAGACGAACGAGACGCTGACGCCCAGGCGCACGACGCTTGTCTCGATCGCGGCCGCAGCGGTGCTCGTCGCGCTGAAGCTGGGCGTCGGCTTGGCGACGGGAAGCCTCGGGCTGATCTCGACCGGGATCGAGTCCAGCGGCGACGTGATCGCGGCCGTGCTGACGTTCTTCGCGGTGCGCCTCGGCGGGCGCCCGGCCGACCCGGAGCACCCCTACGGCCACCGTCGTGCCGAGAATCTGGGCGCGCTCGGCGAGGCCGGCATCCTGCTCGCCGGCGGGCTGTTCGTCGGCGTCGAAGCGATCGGGCACCTCGCGCGCGACTCGGCGCCGCCGCGGATCCACTGGTACCAGTTCGCGGTGATCGCGGTGGCGCTCGTCGTCGACCTCAGCCGTACGATCGTCTCGCGCCGAGCGGCGCGCCGCTTCGCGAGCCCGGCGCTGCGCTCGAACGCGTTCCATTTCGCCGGCGACATGGCCGGATCGGTCGCCGTGCTCGCCGGCCTGCTCGCCGTCGACGCGGGCTTCGACCAGGGCGACTCGGTCGCGGCGCTGCTGGTCGCTGTGATCGTCTTCGCGGCCGGCGTGCGGCTGATCGGCGAGAACGCGAACGTGCTGATGGATCGCACGCCGGCGGAGGCGCGCGAAGCGGCCGAGCGCGCGATCGAAGCGCTCGGCGCCGACATCGAGCTCAGCCGCCTGCGCCTGCGCGAGTCGGCCGGGCGCTACTTCGCCGACGTCGTCGTGACGGTGCCGCCGGGGCAGGCGGTCGTCGAGAGCCACCAGTCGGCGAACCTGATCGAGGACGCCGTCGAGTCGGCGCTGCCGGGCAGCGACGTCGTCGTGCACGTCGAGCCGCGCCGGCGCGGAATCGACCTGCGCGACCGCATCCTCGCGATCGCGCTCGCCGAGCCGCTGGTCAGAGAGGCGCACGACATCACGATCATCGAGCAGAGCGACGGCGCCAACGTCTCGCTGCACCTGAAGTTCCCGCCCGAGCTGACGCTGACCGAGGCGGCGCAGATCGCCGATCGCGTCGAGCACGCGATCTGCCAGCGCCCGGAGGTCGCCGCCGCGCAGACGCACCTGGAGCCGCTGGAGCGCACGCTCGCGGCGCGTCCGTCCGACGTCAGCGCCGACATGCACGCCGAGCGCGAGATCGAACGGCTCGTGCGCGAGCGCGCCGTCGGCAGCCTGCGCGAGGTCAAGCTGCTCTCGACCGACGCCGGGCGCGTCGTCTTCCTCACGCTCGAGCTCGATGCGAGCGAGTCGCTGCCGGCGGCGCATCGCGTCGCGAGCGAGCTCGAGGAGGAGCTGCGCTTGCGCGTCTCCGGGATCGCCGACGTCGTGATCCGCACCGAGCCGTAGCGCGCTGCCGGCCCGGGAAGGTTCGCGCCGACACGGCGTCTTCGTGGTCAGTGGACACCGAGCGAAGGAGACGGAAGATGTCGAAGCGGACCTTGACGCGGATCTACGTAGTCGCTGCCGGAGCGCTCGGCGTGCTCGCAGCCGTTGCCGCCGTAGCTTTGGCGAGCGGCTCGCAGAAGCCGACTGTCGGCTCGGCCACGAATGCGAAGCTCGGAACCGCCGTGGTCGTCAACGCGCAGGGCCGCACGCTCTATGCGCTCTCGCCGGAGACGAGCAGGCAGCTGCTGTGCAAGAGCCAGGAATGCCTGCAGGCGTGGCCGCCACTGACGGTCTCCTCGGATGAGGCGAAGCTGAAGGCGGGCGCGGGCGTGCAGGGCAAGCTCGGGCTGATCCGCCGCGGCAAGGACCGCTTCCAAGTGACGCTGCGCGGGATGCCGCTGTACCGCTTCTCCGGCGATCACGGCCGCGACGAATCCAACGGCGAGGCGCTGAAGAGCTTCGGTGGCACCTGGCACGCGGCGACGAGCGCAAGTGGCGCGACGGCAAAACCGACGCAGCCCGGCACGTCGCCCGCTCCGAGCATGCCGGTCGAACCGTACGCCTCGAGCACACCGGCGCCGAGCTCGACGCCGAGCACGCCGGCTGCGACGCCGACGCCGACTACGCCGACCACGACGACGCCGCCGACGTACACCTACCCGGCCTACTGACCAGCGCGCTCGTCACGCTCCAGCTCGGCGAGCTGAGCGGGCACGACGGCGAGGAAGCCGACGATCAGGAAGCCGAGCAGGGCGACGACGCCGATCGCGTGCGCCCAGCCGGCTTCGGCGACGGTGAGGAAGCCGAAGCCGGCGAGCAGGCAGGCGCCGGCGGCGCGTGCGAGCAGCCCGTCGCGCGAGACGGCGAGCAGCCGGTCGAGACTTTCGCGCGTTCGCGCCGGCGCGGCGCCGGCGGCGTCCTCGTCAGCGCCGTCTGCGTGGTCGAGGCGACCTTGCAGCACGAGCCGGAACAGCAGCGCGAGCGAGGGGAACAGGATCAGCGCACCGCCGAGCACGGCGACGACGACGAGCACGAGCGTGTCGTGCGGCGCGGCGGCCTGCTGCACGGTGAGCCCTTCGAGCAGCAGCGGGCGCTGCGCGAGCGCCCAGGCGGCGACGATTGCGGCGACGGCGCCTGCGGCGCTGTAGCGCGCCAGCTCGAAGCGCCTGGCGGCGACGAGCGCGAGCGTCGTCAGGCCGGCGAGCGCGGAGACGATCACGACGGCGAGCGCGCTGCCGCGCAGCAGGCGCGCATAGAGGAAGTGCGCGTCGGCGTGCAGCACGACGAGCCCGGCGAGTGCGACGGCGCCGGTGAGGAGGCCTGTGATCAGCGCGCGCGTGCGCAGCCCGTCGATCAGCGGTCGCTCGTCCTCGCCGCCGTGCGAGTCGCGTTCGAGGCGCTGCGCGTCGGCGGCCATGAAGACGGCAGCGAGATAGGCGGAGGTGGCGACGGCGAGCGCGCCGACGATCAACGGCGTCGCGCCGGTCCAGCTGCGCAGCAGATCGCCGGCGGCGTTGCCGACGGGCACCTGGCGCGCGGCGATCGCGCCGATGACGGTGCCGAGCGCGAACGGCGTGATCACCGAGGAGAGCGCGAAGACGAGATCGATCGGGCGCAGCTCGCGCGAGCTTTGCGCGCCGGCGCGAAGCGCATAGGTCGCGCCGCGCATGACGATGCCGAGCGCGGCGATGAACAGCGGGATGCAGAGCGTCGAGGCGATCGCGCCGAACGCGGTCGGGTAGGCCGTCCAGGTGACGGTCAGGACGAAGATCAGCCAGACGTGGTTGGCCTCCCAGACGGGCCCGATCGAGTCGTGCGCGTGGTCTCGGACGCGCTCGCCGTGCGGGCCGGCGAGCAGCTGCCAGAAGCCGGCGCCGAAGTCGGCGCCGGCGAGCACGACGTAGAGCACGAGGCCGATCAGGACGAAGATCAGCGGGACGTCGTAGAGGTGCATCTCGGCTCAGCGGCGCCGGCGCGGGCGCATCAGGCGGCCGGCGCGGTCGAGGGCGGGAGCGGTGGAGGGTCGCGCTGGCGCAGCGGCGTGCGCGCGAGGCGCAGCAAGATCCAGGCGACGCCACAGGCGACGCCGAGATAGACGAGCGCTAGCGCGGTGTAGCCGACGACGATGTGCCCGGCGCCGGTGACGGCCTGCGAGGTCAGCATCACGTGGTAGACGACCCACGGCTGGCGCCCGACCTCGGTCGTGACCCAGCCGGCGATCAGCGCGACCAGCGAGGCCGGGCCTGCGAGCGCGACGGCGCGGTAGAACCAGGGCGACTCGGGCAGCCGTTTTCGCCTGATCCGGATCGCCAGCAGCCAGACGCCGAGCAGCGCCAGCAGCGTGCCGATGCCGACCATCGTCTGAAAGGCGATGCGCACGACGTTGATCGGCGGCTGGCGGTCCTTCGGCACGGTGTCGAGGCCCTGGACGGTCGCATTCGGGTTGTGGAAGGCGAGGAACGAGAGCAGTTTCGGGATGCCGATGCCGTACTTGACCTTTTCGTCGGTGTACCAGCCGAGCAGGTGCTCGGGCGCGCCTTTGGTCGTGTGCGCAAGGCCCTCGAGCGCGGCGAGCTTGACCGGCTGGGAGGTGGCGACATCGCGGGCGGCCCAGTCGCCGACGAGCACCTGCACGGGCGAGGCGAGCGCGGCGATCGTCAGCGGGATCGCCAATGCCGTGCGCTCGTAGCGGCCCCATTTGCCGCGCATCCGCCCGATCGCGTAGGCGCCGGCGACGAGGAAGCCGCAGACGATGTAGCCGGCGATGTACATGTGCGTGAGCTCGGGCCAGAGGAAGCTGTTGTCGAACAGCGCCTTCAGCGGGTGAACGTCGACGGCTTTGTCGCCGACCATGCGAAAGCCGCTCGGATGGTTCATCCAGGCGTTGACGGCGATCACCATCAGCGAGCCGGCTACGCCGGCGATTGCGATCGGGATGCCGCTGAGGAAGTGCGCGCGCGGCGAGAGCCGGTCCCAGCCGTAGACGTAGATGCCGATGAAGATCGCCTCCATGAAGAAGGAGAAGCCCTCGATCGCGAAGCCGAGGCCGAAGACGCTGCCGAACGTCGCCGTGAAGTTCGGCCAGAGCAGGCCCATCTCGAAGCTGAGGATCGTGCCGGTGATCACGCCGACGGCGAACAGCGCGGCCATGATCCGCGTCCAGCGCCGCGCGAGCGTCAGATAGAGCGTGTCGCCGGAGCGCAGGTACAGCCACTCGACGAACAGGACCATCGCCGGAAAGGCGATGCCGAAGCAGACGAGCGGGATGTGCACGGAGAACGACAGAGCCTGCATCTGTCGCGCCTGCAGCAGGTAAGCCTGATGCGCGGCCGTCATCCAACCGTTGTGTATAGCTCTTGGCGCGGTCGGCGCGTCGCGCCGTCACTCGCGCGGCGAGCGCGCGCCGGCGTCAGTCCTCGGCGAGGCGCTCGAGCAGCGGCAGCGCCTCGGCGAGCAGTTGCTGCTCGCGCGGTGAGAGATCCTCGGCGATCATCCGCGCGAGCCAGCCCTCGCGGTCGCGGCGGTCTTCGCGCAACGTCTCCAGGCCGTGCGCGGTCAGCTCGACGAGCGCGCGGCGCCCGTCGTTGGGATCGGCGCTGCGCGTGATCAGCCCGTCTGCTTCGAGATCGGCGACGATCTGCGTCATCGACTGCGGGCGCACGCGCTCGGCGCTCGCGAGATCGCC
This sequence comes from Solirubrobacteraceae bacterium, assembly GCA_036271095.1. GTDB lineage: Bacteria > Actinomycetota > Thermoleophilia > Solirubrobacterales > Solirubrobacteraceae > Palsa-744. The sequence continues at coordinate 17,974 of DATBBG010000044.1, read as the reverse complement.
GATCGAGCTCGGCCCGTAGCGATCCAATCGCCCCAGCACGGACGCCTGCGAGAGCGAGAAGCGGTGACGCTCGGCGCGCAGCCGCCGGATCAGATGCCCGAGCGCGATGCGCAGCCTGCCGGCGAGCATCGTCGTGTCGATCGCCGTCGCCATGTGAGAGATGATACAGGTCCGCAGGGAAACTGATCAGTTTTCCTGTATAATTTTTAGATAGATGACAGACGTCGTTCAGACCCAGGCGCAGACCGGCGGAGCGAGCGCCGGACAGAGCAAAGCGCAGAACGGCGCAGCGAGGGCCGGGCAGAGCGACGCCGAACGGCGCCACAACGACCGCTACAAGTGGATCGCGCTGTCGAACACGACGCTTGCGGTGCTGCTGGCGACGCTCGACGGGTCGATCACGCTGATCGCGATGCCGGCGATCTTCCGCGGCATCCATCTCGACCCACTGCAGCCGGCGAACAGCTTCTACCTGCTGTGGATGATCCTCGGCTTCCTCGTCGTCACGAGTGTGCTGATCGTCAGCCTCGGGCGACTCGGCGACATGTACGGGCGCGTGAAGATGTACAACCTCGGCTTCGTCATCTACACGATCGCGTCGCTGATCCTGACGGTCGACTGGCTGACCGGGCAGGCCGGAGCGATGTACCTGGTCGTGTTCCGCATCGTGCAGGGCGTCGGCGCGGCGTTCCTGCTGGCCAACTCGGCGGCGATCCTGACCGACGCGTTCCCGGCCAACCAGCGCGGGATGGCGCTCGGCATCAACAACATCGTCGGCGTCAGCGGCGTGTTCGTCGGACTCGTGCTCGGCGGCCTGCTGGCGCCGATCGACTGGCGGCTGGTCTTCCTGATCTCGGTGCCGGTCGGGCTGTTCGGCACCGTCTGGGCGTACCTGAAGCTGGAGGAGCGCTCGACACCGCGGCGTGCGCCGGTCGACTGGTGGGGCAACGTCACGTTCGCGCTCGGGCTGATCCTGATCATGGTCTCGGTGACATACGGGATTCGCCCGTATGGCTCCTCGAGCACCGGGTGGGGCAGTCCGCGCGTGCTCGCGCTGCTCGCCGCCGGCGTCGCCTCGCTGATCGCGTTCGCGGCGATCGAGGCGCGGATCGAGAACCCGATGTTCCGGCTGCCGCTGTTTCGCATCCGCGCGTTCACATTCGGCACGCTCTCGACATTCCTGTCTGCCGTGGCGAGGGGCGGGCTGATGTTCATGCTGATCATCTGGCTGCAGGGCATCTGGCTGCCGCTGCACGGCGTCGACTACGTCGACACGCCGCTGCGCGCGGGCATCTACATGCTGCCGCTGACGCTCGGCATGCTGATCGCCGGGCCGACCTCGGGCTTCCTCTCCGACCGCTTCGGCGCACGCTGGTTCGCGACGGGCGGGATGCTCGGCACGGCGCTCGGCTTCGGCCTGCTGCTGTTGCTGCCGATCGACTTCGCCTATTGGCCGTTCGCCGCCGTGCTGTTCCTGATCGGCGCGTCGATGGGGCTGTTCGCCTCGCCGAATCGCGCGGCCGTGATGAACAGCCTGCCGCCGGAGGACCGCGGCGCCGGCGGCGGGATGAACCAGACGTTCCAGAACTCGGCGCAGGTGCTGTCGGTCGGGATCTTCTTCACGCTGATGATCATCGGCCTATCGGCGAACCTGCCGCACGCGCTCGCCTCGGGCCTGCACGCGCACGGCATCTCGGCGGCGGCGGCGCACAGCGCGGCGCAGATCCCGCCGGTGTCGATCCTGTTCTCCGCGTTCCTCGGCTACAACCCGATCGAACACCTGGTCGGCGCGCATGGGCTTAGCCTGCTCTCGCCGGCCAACCACGCGGCGGTCACCGGGCGCTCGTTCTTCCCGCACCTGATCTCCTCGCCGTTCAGCTCGGGGCTGCACGAGGCGCTCCTGTTCGCGATCATCGCCTGCCTGATCGCAGCGGCGGCGTCGCTGATGCGCGGCGGCACGTACTACCACGGCGACCCGCTGCCGGCGCGCGCTTCGAGCAACGGCGCGAGCGCGAAAGGGCTCGACGACGTCGCACCGACGCGAGTCGCAAACGGCGCAAGTGATAGTCCGAAAGATCAGATTCGAGACAACAACGAGGGCGCGAGTGAGCTCGCGTCGAGGACGAACACGAGAGAGGAGCAGCATGCGAGTTGAGTGGTTTGGGCAGTCTGCGTTTCATCTGAGCGGCGGCGACACGACGGTCGCGATCGACCCGTTCGGCGACATGTCGGCGCTGAGCAGCAGCCGCGGCATCCAGTGGGACTACCCGGCGATCTCAGCTGACGCCGACGTGCTGCTCGTGACGCACGAGCACGGCGATCACAACGCCGTCGAGGCGATCGGCGGCGAGCCGGTGACGCTGCGCTCGACGGCCGGAACGCTGGAGTCGCCGCTCGGCGAGGTGACGGCGATCGCGTCCGAGCACGACGACGCGGCGGGCACCGAACGCGGTCCGAACACGATCTTCGTGTTCACGCTCGACGGCGTGCGCGTGGCGCACATGGGCGATTTCGGCCAGAGCGGGCTGCGCGAGGAGCAGGCGACGGCGATCGGCGAGGTCGACCTGCTGTTCGTGCCCGTCGGCGGCGGCTTCACGATCGGCGCCGAGCAGGCGGCGCTCGTCGTCGAGCGGATCAAACCGCGCTGGGTCGTGCCGATGCACTACCGCACCGAGCGGATCGGCTTCCTCGAGCCGGCCGACGAGTTCCTGGCGAAGTTCGAGCGCGTCGAGCGCGGCGAGGGCAGCAGCTTCGAGACCGGCGAGCTGCCCGAGGGCGATGGTCCGCTGATCGTCGTTCCGGCGGCGCCCTGAGCGGGTAACGCAAGGAGAGCTTGCTAGTACTGGAGCTCCCACTGCACGGCGCATCGAGAAAGGTCTTGACATGAAGATTGGGCGATTGCTGCTTCGGATTCTCGTCGGCGGGTTCTTCGTCGGGCACGGAACGCAGAAGCTGTTCGGCTGGTTCGGCGGCTACGGCCTCGAGGGAACAGCGCAGGGCTTCGAGCAGCTCGGGCTGAAACCGGGCAAGGCGCACGCGACGGTCGCCGGCGTCGCCGAGGCCGGCGGCGGCGCAGCGCTGCTGGCGGGCGCCGAGACGCCGCTCGCGGCGGCGGCGATCACAGCGACGATGCTGACGGCGATCAAAACGGTGCACGGCGACAAGGGCCCGTGGGCGTCGAACGGCGGCTACGAGTACAACGCGGTGCTGATCGCCGTCGTGCTTGCGCTCGCCGAGCTCGGCCCAGGTCCGATCTCGGTCGACGCTCTGCTCGGGCGCGAACGCTCGGGCACGGGCTGGGCGCTGGCCGTGGCTGGAGCCGGCGTGGTGGGCGCGCTCGGCGCGCACCTCGCGACCTCGGCGCCGCCGGCGCCGGCTGAGACGGCATCGGAGGACGCTGCGGCGAGTGAGCCGGCGGCCTCCGGCGTGGCAGCCGACGAGCCGGCGACGGCCTAGCCGACCTGCCGCGAGGCTCAGTCGAGATAGCTGACGAACTCGGCAGGCGCGGCGCGCTCGGGGATGCGCTGCTCCTGCACGGGCGTGCCGAGGTAGAGCAGTCCGAGCGGCGTCTCCTCCTCGGCGAGGCCGAGGATCGCGCGTGCGCGCTCGTCGTCGAGCAGCGGCACGGTGCGCCAGTAACCGGCCAGCTCGCGCGCATGCGCGCCGAGCAGCACGATGTAGGCCGCGAGCGCGGTCGCGTAGAGGTCGTCGCGGTCCTGCGCCGGCTCGCCTTCGAGCATCGCGCTGACGGCGACGAGCGTCGGCGCGCGCCGGAGCTTGGCGGCCGAGCCCGGCTGGGTGGACTCGGCCAGCTCCATCAGCTGCGCACGAGCGCGCGCGCCGAGCACGCGAAAGCGCCACGGGTTGGTCACGTGGTGGTTGGGCGCCCAGCGCGCCAGCTCGAACAGCTCGTCGAGCGTCGCGGCGGGCACCGGATCGGGGCCGAACGCCTTGTGTGTGCGGCGCGTGCGTATCGCTTCGTCGAGTTGCATCGCAGACAACGGTAGAGCGAAGACGGCGTATGCTCGATCGCGCGGTGACGCCCGCCGGTCGATCGACTGGGAAGGATCTGCGCCGGGCGGTGTCGTAAGGGCGACGACCCCGACCAATGGAGGATCCGTGAGGCGTGATTCAGCAGGACAGGCAACAGGCAGGCGCGGTGCGCTGGTGATCTCGGCGCTGGCGTTCGTCGCAGCACTGGTCGTGCTCGCGGGCTGCGGCAGTTCCTCGTCGAGCTCGTCATCGAGCAGCGCGGCGGCCGAAACGCCGACGGCCAGCACGGCTAGCACGGCCAGCACGGCGACGGAAACGACGAGCACGGCGACGCCCTCGACGCCGGCCGCCGGCGAATCGAGCTCGGCGAGCACCGTCAGCCTCGAAGCAAACCCGGAAGGCCAGCTCGAATACAACACGAAGTCGCTGTCGGCGAAGGCCGGCAAGGTCACGGTCGACTTCAAGAACATGTCCTCGCTGATGCACAACGTGACGGTCGAATCGTCCTCGGGCGCGCAGGTCGGCGCGACGCCGACGTTCAGCGGCAGCTCGAAGAGCGTCACGCTGAACCTCAAACCGGGCACGTACAAATTCTTCTGCTCGGTGCCGGGCCACCGCCAGGCCGGCATGGAAGGAACGCTGACGGTCAAGTAGCGCAGCGCTGTGCGAGCGCCGGCTGCAATGTTGCCGGCGCTCGCACATCTGCATGAGCGCATTCGACGGCGCTCGCGAGAGCGCTGGATCGAGCAAGCGTCGCGGTCACCTGCCTCGCGGTCACTTGCGTGTCCAGGCGGCATCAGAGCGCGAGACGACATGCGCGACGAGTCCGACGAGCACTGCGACGGCGAAGGCGACGGCGAGCGGCGCGGCGACGGAGACGTGCAGGACGAGCGCGCCGCCGATGAGCGCGCCGAGCAGCATTGCAACGACGGCTACCGAGCGCCGGCCGACGTTCGCGCCGTGGCCACCGACGAGAGCTCCTTCAGAGGCGATGCCGACGAGCGTTTTCGTCAGCACGGTCGTCGTCAGCTCGGGCACGGCGAGCTTCTGCGCGGCGGCGTTCTGGACACCCATCGCGAGCGCGAGCACGACGACCAAGACATAGCTGACACCGCGCGCGAGCGGCGCGTCGGCGAGCAGCGCGAGCACCAGCGCGAGCAGGATCAGGCTTGCTTGGACGCCGCCGGCCGCGCGCAGCAGGTGCCCACGGTGGACGTGGTGAGCGCCCAGCCAGCCGCCGGCAAGCGCGACCAGCAGGAACGCGCCGAGCGCGAGCAGCGAGGACGCGACGGAGAGGCCGCCGGCGCCGGCCAGCGCGAAGCCGAGAAAGACGACGTTGCCGGTCATGTTGGCAACGAAGACGTGCCCGAGCTTCAGGTAGCTGACGGCGTCGACGAGGCCGGTCAGCAATGTCAGCGCGACCAGCAGCGGCACGAGCGGGCCGTGGCGGTCGTCCGATCCAGGGCGAAACGTGCCGAGGACGTCGCCGATGAAGCTCATCGCCAGTCACTCTAGATGCAGCACCCCGCTGCCGCTCGCTGGCTCGTGCGTGCGCCTGCGGCTGCTCGTCCGCTAGTGCGGCACGAGCGCGTCGCCGTGCTGCTCGCCGCGGCCGTTGCTGCGCCTGTCGGCCTTGTCTTCGTAGAGCGCGCCGTCGGCTTCGCGGACGAGCTCGATCGGGCTCGTGTGCGCGCCGCTGGCGACGCCGATGCTCAGCGGGATTCCCTCGGGCAGGCCGATCGCGTCGAGCTTGACGTCGCACGCTGCCGTACGCAGTCGCTCGGCGGTGGCCTTCGCGCCCTGCTCGTTGGTCAGCGACAGCGCGACGAGGAACTCGTCGCCGCCCCAGCGCCCGTAGATGTCGCCGGCGCGCAGCACCTCGCGCATGCAGTCGGCGACCGTGCAGAGAACCTGGTCGCCGGCCTCGTGGCCGAACGTGTCGTTAGTCCGCTTGAAGCGGTCGAGGTCGATCATCAGCACCGACAGCGGCTCGTCGTGGCGCCGTGCGCGCGCGGCGGCGCGCGTCAGCTGCTCGGTCAGCGCGCGGCGGTTGTCGAGCCCGGTCAGCGCGTCGGTCTGGGCAGTGCGCTGCATCGTCGCGGAGAGCGTCGTCAGCCGTGCGCGATCGGCGATCGAGCGCGCGAACAGCAGCACTAGCAGGACTCCGAGGATCGTCACGAGCGCGAAGACGAGCCAGGGGATCACGCTCGACCATCCGTTCAGCGAGTTGTAGAGATGGCTGTTCGGCACGGCGACGACCAGCCGCCAGTTCGTTCCCGGCACGGCTGCGGTCGCGAACGTCGTCGGCGCGCGATCGCTCGCGATCGCGCCGTGAGTAGAGCGCGCGACGGCGTGCGCGAGCGTCGGATCGGATTCGGCGAGCGTCATCGCGCTCGTCTTCGGGCTCGATGCGAGAACCTTGCCGGCGCCGTCGACGAGCAGGACGTCGTGCGGGCGAGAGGCGATCGTGTGGGCGACGAACGCGCTCAGCGTCGAGCCGGTCGTGCGGTAGGCGACGCTGAACACGCGACGGCCCTCGGGCGTGGCGTAGGGGACGGCGACGGCCATCACCGGGACGCCCTGGACGGCGGACTTGACGACGTCGGAGATCGCGATCTGCCCGCGCTCGGCGAGTTCGAAGTGGCGATAGCGTTTCGCAAACGGCTGTCCGATCAGCGCCGGATCTGACGGCAGCACGCCGATCAGCCGCCCGCTGGAGTTGAGCAGCCCGGCGGCGGTGCCGCCGAATGCCGAGACGGCGAGCTCGAAGCGAGTGGGCGAGACGTGCCGGCTGGAGAGGAACCGATGAGCGACCTGCTGCTCGCGCGCGGCCTGCTCTTTCAGGAACTCGGAGACGAGCGTCGCCGAGCTGGTCGCGCGCAGCGCGAGGTTGGCGCGCAGCTGAGCGCGCGACTGCTGCTGTGAGTAGACGATCGCGGCGGCGAGCGAGCCGAGCAGGATCAGCAGCGTCAGCGAGGCGGACAGCACGGCCCACGATCGCCGCGCGTGTCCGAGCGCGATCGCGCCGGCGGACTTGGCGGTCATCGGTGAGACCGTCTGTGAATGGCTGTCCGTCGGTGACGCATATTTCGAGCCTTCACGCTCAATCGGCGCTGCAGAGGCCAAACTTGAGCGATCGAATGGCTTCGACGGCTCGTTTCGACTCGCGTGGAGTGGGCGCGATCGAAGCGCGCTGCGTCGCGGGTAGGCTCCGGCTCGTGCCGAACGCCCAGCGCCGCTCAGGCCGATGAGCATCGGCGAGATCATCGTGATCGCCGTAGCCGGCACCGCGGCTGGAATGGTCAACACGGTCGTCGGCAGCGGCACGCTGATCACGTTCCCGGTGCTGCTCGCGTTCGGTTACGCGCCGGTGACGGCCAACGTGTCGAACACGATCGGTCTCGTGCCCGGCTCGGTGTCGGGATCGATCGGATACCGCCGCGAGCTGGCCGGCCAACGCGAGCAGGCGCTCAGGCTGGGGGTGATGTCGGTACTCGGCGGAGCGACCGGCGCAGTGCTGCTGCTGGTGCTTCCCGCCTCGGCGTTCAAGGCGGTCGTGCCGGTGTTCATCGCGATCGCGCTCGTGCTGACGGTCCTGCAGCCGCGGCTGAACCGGCGCCTGACGGCGCGCGCCGAGCGCCGGCCCGGTCACGGCGGTCCGCTGACATTGGTCGCGGTTTACATAACCGGCGTGTACGGCGGCTATTTCGGCGCGGGGCAGGGGATCCTGCTGCTGGCGATCTTCGGCGTGATGCTGGCGCAGAGCCTGAATCGCTCGAACGCGCTGAAGAACGTGCTGGCCGGCACGGTCAACGCGGTCGCCGGCGTGTACTTCATCTTCGCGGCGCACGTCGTCTGGGGGCCGGTCGCGATCATCGCGGCGACCTCGGTGATCGGCGGGCAGATCGGCTCGCGCTACGGCCGGCGCCTGCACCCGGACGCGCTGCGTGCGCTGATCGTGCTCGTCGGCGTCGCCGCAATCGTCGACCTGCTGGTCAGCTGATCGTCTGCGCGAGCCACGCGCTCGCGACCGGCACGAGCGAGGGATCGATGTGATGCGTGCCGGCGAACTCGTGGTAGTCGACGGCGATCCCGGCTGCGGTCAGTCGGTCGCGCGCGCTGCGCGCGAAGTCGACGCCGATCACCGGATCCTCGACGCCGTGCGCGACGAACACGCGCGTGCCGGTGCGATCGTCCAAGCGCGGCTGCCAGCCCTCGACGGTGGGGATGAAGCCAGAGAAGGCGAGAATGCCGGCCGGCGCGGGACGGTCAGGGCCGAGCGCGAGCGCGTAGCTCATCACCGAGCCCATCGAGAAGCCGCCCAGGACCGTCTGCTCGGCGCCGAGGCCGGTGCGCTGCCACAGCTCGTCGTGGAACTCGCCGAGCAGCTCGTAGGAGGCTGCGAACGAGGCCGGCTCGGGGTAGCCGACGCGCGGGACGATGTACCAGTGATAGCCAGGCCAGCCGGGCAGTTGCAGCGGCGCACGCGGCGTGACGACGTGCAGGCGCCGCTCCGGATCGAGCGTGTCGGCGAGCGAGAGCAGGTCGTGCTCGTCGGCGCCGCGCCCGTGATGCAGCACGAGCAGTCCGCTCGGCTCGCCTGCCGCAGGGCGCTCACGGAAGATCGGCGCGCTCACGCGGCGCAGCCTAACCGTGTGCGTTTGCGCGCGCCGACGCCCGCCCGGAGCAGTCGCCCGTCGCGGGAGCGGCCGCCCGTCTCAGCGCGCCGCGATCCAGTCGAAGATCGCGCGCGAATGCGTCAGCACGGTCCCGTCGGCGAGCTTCATCGCCGGCAGCTTCGTCTCGCCGGTCGCCGCGCGCAGATTCTCGCGCGAGCCGTTGCGCAGGAACGGGATCGGGCTGTCGCCATCGCGAGGCCGATCCGGCCACTGTGATCAGTGACGCCTCGCCGTGGCGAAACTCATCGCTGGTCGTCCGACTACGGCCGGCGGGATTTCCAGCCGCGGTCGATCTCGCGCATCAGCGCGGGGTAGACGATCAGATGCCGGAACGGCGCGATCGCGGCCATGTAGACCGTCCCGAATCGGCCGCGCGGCTTCACGTAGACGCCCATCTGCCCGCGATAGGAGCCCTCGCCGCGCTCGACCCAGGCGAGGTGCATGACGGCGTGAACGGTCCGATTCGAGAGCTCGGCGGCCCACTCGAAGTCGGTGCGATACAGCGGTGTGAAGTCCTTCGACCTCAGGCTCACGCCCGCTGTGCTGCCGCGCAGGTCACGTGGCAGACGCGCGCTGAGCGTCGTATCAGCCTGCTCGGGGATCGGGAGCTGGCGTTCGGGATCGTCCCATCCGAGCCAACCGCCAACCCGGTAGCGAATGCTGAACAGCGCGCGCGTCGCGCGTGAGTCGGCGGCGGTCGGATCGAGCGAGGAGACCACCTCGAGCAACGTCGCGAAATCATCGGCGTCGCCTTGCGCCGGCAGCTCCCATGCGTCCTCGAGGCGGAAGTCGGGTGCGACCTCGTGGATTCGCCAAGCGCGAGAGTCGTGTTCGCTGTTCGCAAGCCTCATGTCGATCTCTCGTCTCGTGCGCACGACAGGGTTGTTCGGCGCTCGGACGATAACATACATACATGCATGTATTGAAAGTGGAGAGCAGCCGCGATGCGGCCACGGGGGACTCGGCGAGCGGGCGTGGCTCGGCTCAAGCAGCGCGAAGCGCGCGCACGCGCAGCGCCTTGCTCGAATCGGCCGCGAAAGGCCTGTCTCGCTATGGCTACGGCAACCTGAAGCTGGAGCGCGTGGCGAGCGAGGCGGGCTACACGCGCGGAGCGCTCTATCACCAGTTCAAGGACAAGCAGGATCTCGCTCTGGCCGTGATCGACTGGGTTGATCGGACCTGGACGCAGGAGGTCGGCCGGCTCGTCGAGCAAGAGCCCGATCCGGTCCTCGCGCTGATTGTGCTCGCGCGCGGTCACGCCGTCTTCTGCCGGCGCGACGTCGCTCGCGTGGCGATGGCGCTGAGGCTCGAGTTCAGCGGTCAGGAGCATCCGGTGGGACGTCACCTCGAGTGCGTGACCGAGAGCCTGATCGAGCGCTGTGAGCGACTGATCGGCGCTGGGCGCCGGGCCGGGACGATCCCGGATGGTCCGCCGGCGAGAGCGGTCGCGCTTGCGTTCGTCGGCGCGCTGGAGGGCGCCGTGATCGAGCTTGCAGGACAGGCGCCGCACGACGAGCTGCTGGCGGCGCGTGCGGCTGCGGGCGTGCTCGGGCTGAACGGCGTGCCGGCGGCGGCGCAGGCTGTGGTGCTCGGCAATACTCAAGCGACTGGCGAGCGACCACGACGATGAAGAAAGCGATACCGGCCATAAGCAAGAAGGATGAAAACGGCGACTCTCCGTCGCAGCTGATCGACGCGAGAATCGCCGAGCTGGGTGATTGGCGTGGCGAGACGCTCGCTCGCGTCCGGGCCTTGATAAAGCAGGCCGATCCCGAAGTGGTCGAGGACTGGAAATGGAGAGGAGTGCCGGTGTGGTCGCACGCCGGGATCATCTGCACCGGTGAGACGTACAAAGCCGTCGTGAAGCTGACGTTCGCGAAGGGCGCGTCGTTGGATGACCCGTCAGGCCTGTTCAACTCCAGCCTCGAGGGCAAAGTCAGGCGCGCGATCGATATCCACGAGGGCGACGAGATCGACGAGCAGGCGCTGCAGGCGCTGATTCGCGAGGCCGTGGCGCTGAACACGTAGGCCGGGCTGCCCAAGCCGCATGCGTTATCGCCAACGCTCGATAATGCATGTTATGTAAATCAAAGCGGAATGAGTGGCGAGCACGTGTGTCCGGCAGGATGACGAATGTCGAACGGCGCCAGCGTAGACTCGTTGTGTGGCAAAGACACGGAGCATCGCTTGGCTCGACGATCCTGAAGAGAAGGACTACCTGGCCGCGCACAGCTTCCTCAGCATGGTGCTCGCGCCGGGCGCGCTCGATCCCGTCATCGCCGGGCTGCGCACGGCGCCGCTCGGGCATTGGGCCGCCAAGGATCTGCTGCGCGCCGCCGCACTGCCGCCACTGCGTCCGAAGCAAAGCGCCGAGGTCGCCGAGAAGCTGGAAAAGATCAAGCGCGGCACGCCGATCTCACCGGTTCTGCTCGTCGGCGGAATCAGGGAGTTTCTTGTGATCGGCGACGGATACCACCGTGCCTCGGCCGCCTATCGAGTCGACGAGGACGCTCGCGTGCCTGGCCGACTTCTCTGGACGACTTGAGCGACCCCGGCCGGCGCGCGTTCGAGCCCGACAGAGATCTCGAGCGGATGCCCACCGCGCACCTCGCGCGAGAGGCATGGTGGGTGAGTCGTTTCGACGACCCTTCCCTGGAGTACCGGAGAATCCTTTCTGAGACGCTCGGGACGTTCCTGCTGGTTCTCGCCGGAGCCGGCCCGAGCGTCGTCAGCGCGGCCAGTCACGTCGCGATCGGGCGCGTCGCAGCGGTAACCGCACCTGGGCTTACGGTCCTCGCGGTGATCCTGTTCATGGGCGCGGTTTCCGGCGCGCACCTGAACCCTGCCGTGAGCGTTGCGTTCGCGCTGCGGCGCGACTTCCCCTGGCGGCGCGTCCCCGCCTACGTGCTCGCGCAACTCGTCGGCGCGACGCTCGCCGTGTTGTTCCTGCTGGCCGTCTTCGGTCGCGTCGGTTCGCTCGGCGCGACGGTGCCGGGGCACGGGATCGACGACCTGCAGGCCGCCTGCATCGAGCTCGTGTTGACCGCAGGTCTCGTCTCGACGATCCTCGGAACTGCCTCGCGCGCGCAGAATCTCGGCCCCGTCTCTGCGTTCGGTGTCGCCGCGTACATCGTGCTCGCCGGGCTCTGGTCGAGCCCGATCTCGGGCGCCTCGATGAACCCGGCCAGATCGTTCGGCCCGGACGTCGTGCTCGGCGACTTCTCGCACTTCTGGGTCTACCTCGCCGGTCCGCTCGCCGGCGCGCTGATCGCCGTCGGATTCGCGCGTCTGCTGCGCGGGCCGGGCGGCCGAGATGCTTCGGCAGCCCGTGCCGCGGAGGGAACCTGATCCGCTGCCCAGGCGTTAGCTGAGCAGCAGCCGAACTCGCGCGCCGGACCGTTCGGGCGAGCCTCTCGTCGAAGGTTGATAATCGACCGCGATGGCCGACGCTCAAGCCACCCCCTACGCCGGCCGCACCGCCTGGGCGCGCAATCTTGCCGCGCCCGTTCGCGACTTCCTCTCGACGGAGACCGGCAGCGCCGTCGCGCTGCTGATCGCGACGCTGCTCGCGCTGCTGTGGTCGAACTCGCCGTGGTCGCATTCCTACGAATCGGTCTGGACGACGAACCTGTCGATTCACCTCGGCAGCGCCAGCGTCTCGACGGACCTGCGCCACTGGGTCAACGAGGGCCTGATGACGTTCTTCTTCCTCGTCGTCGGGCTCGAGGCCAAGCGCGAGTTCGACATGGGCGAGCTGCGCGAGCGCCGGCGGATCGCGATCCCGGTGCTCGCGGCGATCGGCGGCATGGCCGTGCCGGTCGGGATCTACCTGCTGTTCAACGCCGGCGGCGCCGGCTCGCGCGGCTGGGGCGCGGCGATGTCGACCGACACGGCGTTCGCGCTCGGCGCGCTCGCGCTGCTGACGCCTGGCATCGCGACACGTCTGCGCGTGTTCCTGCTGACGCTTGCCGTCGTGGATGACCTCGGCGCGCTGATCGTGATTGCGGTGGCCTACACGAAGCACCTCTCGCTGCCGGCGCTGCTCGTCGCACTGGGACTATTCGCCGTGCTGCTGTTGTTGCGCTTCGTCCCGGTCGGGCGCCGGCAGGCGTCGGTGATCGTCGGCATCGCGCTGTGGGTGGCGATGTTCAAGTCCGGCATCGATCCGGTGATCGCCGGACTCGCGGCCGGCCTTGCGACGAGCGCATTCTCTCCGGCGCGCCAAGACCTCGAGCGAGTGACCGAGCTGACGCGCTCGTTTCGCGAGCAGCCGACGCCTGAGCTTGCGCGCTCGGCCCAGCAGGGCGTGCTCTCGGCGATCTCGCTGAACGAGCGCCTGCAGTACGAGCTGCACCCGTGGGCGAGCTTCGTGATCGTGCCGCTGTTCGCGCTCGCCAACGCCGGCATCCACGTGACCGGCTCGCTGCTCGAAACCGCGATCACCTCCCCGATCACGCTCGGCATCGTCGTCGCCTATGTCGTCGGCAAGCCGATCGGCATCGTCGGCGCGTCGTGGCTCGCCTCGCGGCCGGCCTTCCACGGCCCGAAGCCGCCGATCAGCTGGCCGTTGATCGCCGGCGGCGGCGCGGTCGCCGGAATCGGCTTCACCGTCTCGCTGCTGATCTCCGGGCTCGCGTTCTCCGGCGAGCGCCTGGCCGAGGCAAAGCTCGGCGTGCTCGGCTCGGCGATCATCGCGCCGCTTGTCGCCTGGGCGGTCTTCGCGGTCGTCAAACGCCTGCCGAGCAGCGTGCGTGCGCGCCAGATCAGCGGCACGGCCGAGGATCTGATCGATCTCGCCGAGGACGTCGACCCGACGCGCGATCACGTTCGCGGCCCCGACGACGCACCGGTCACGCTCGTCGAGTACGGCGACTTCGAGTGCCCGTTCTGCGGCCAGGCCGAGCCGGTCGTGCGCGAACTGCTCGAGTCGTTCGGCGACGACGTCCGCTACGTCTGGCGCCATCTGCCGCTGAACGACGTCCACAGCAGCGCGCAGCTCGCCGCCGAGGCTGTCGAGGCGGCGTCGGCACAGGGTTCGTTCTGGGAGATATACGACGCCTTCCTCGCCCACCAAGACGCGCTGACGCCGCAGGACATCACGCGCATCGCAAACGACCTCGGCCTCGACCTCGACCGCTTCTGGTCGGATGTCAGCCGCCATCAGTACGCGCCGCGCGTCGCCGAGGACGTCGCCAGCGCCGACGCGAGCGGCGTCTCGGGCACGCCGACGTTCTTCATCAACGGCCGCCGCCACCAAGGCGCCTACGACATCGGCACGCTGACCTCCGCGGTTCGTGCGGCGCGCAACCGCGCGCAGCTCACGAGCAGCGCGGCGGCAGTCGGCTGAGCGAACGCCCGAGTCGCTAGGCGGCCGTTTCGGCGAGCTCGCGCGCGCGCACGAGCACGGCGTCGATCATCGCCGGCGTCAGCTTGCCGGTGAACGTGTTCTGCTGGCTCGGATGAAAGCAGCCGAGCAGCGTGAAGCGATCGGCTTCGACCTGGGCGCCGTGTCCGAAGCGCGGCTTCGGGCGCAGCGGTCGAGCGTCGGCGCCTGCAGCCGCGACGATCAGACGCAGCGCGGCGTCCCACGCGAAGGCGCCGAGGCAGAAGATCACGCGCACGCGAGCGAGCAGCTCGAGCTCGCGCACCGTCCACGGCAGGCAGCGGTCGCGCTCGTCCGGCGTCGGGCGGTTCGCCGGCGGCGCGCAGCGGACGGCCGCCGTGATCCAAGCGTCGCGCAGCTGCAGGCCGTCGTCGAGGCTCCTCGACGTCGGCTGGTTGGAAAAGCCGGAGCGCGCAAGCGCCGCGAAGAGAAAGTCGCCGGAGCGATCGCCTGTGAACACGCGCCCCGTGCGGTTGCCGCCATGCGCCGCCGGCGCCAGGCCGAGAAACAGCACGCGAGCATCCGGATCGCCGAATCCGGGCACCGGTCGCGCCCAGTAGCGCTCGTGCGCAAACGACGCTTTGCGCTCGCGCGCGACCTGCTCTCGCCAGGCGACCAGGCGCGGGCAGCGGCGGCACTCGACAACCGCTTCGGTGAGCGTCGCGAGCTCGCTCGCTCTCGTCTGCTCAGCGGCCACGTGGCAGTAGTAGCATCGTCGTCACGATGCCGCTGTGGACGTTGATCGTGCTGCTCGGGTTGATCAAGCTTCCGATCGCTGCGCTGATGTTGTGGATGCCGTTCCGCAACGATCCTGCGGTCGGCACGACCGAGCCTCCCGGCCAGTCCGAAGACGACGGCGGCTCGCGCGCGCTGCCGGCCGGACCGCTGGACCCGCGTCCGCGCCGTCCGCTGCCGTCCGGCCCGTTCCCTCGCCGGCCGCGCCGAGGTCCGCACGGCTCGACCCCTCCCCCCTCGCCGCGCCGCGTGCGAATCGCCGCCTCGCGCACGACGCGTCGCGTACGCGTCTCACACTGAGCTACTGAGCGTTCGCCGCGCGCCTCGTCCGGCTCGCGTTCGGGCCGGGCTTGCACTCACGCCTGCTGGCTGCTCAGGTCCGGCCCGCTCGTGCTCAGCGGTTGCGCTTGCGCTGGCGGCGAGCCGCCTTTGCTTTTTCGCGGCGCTTGCGCAGCGTCGCGGCCGAGTCGTGCGCCGATCGCGCTTCGCTCAACGCTCCCCCGTCACCGGCTGGCGCCATCCTGCGCGCATCGCGCACGATCACGAACGCGATTGCAACCAGCAGCGCGACGGCTGCCGCGACGGCGATGATGACCGTTTTTTTCGAGTTCGAGCTGCTCGTGCTGGTGCCGGTCGTTTCCGTCTTCTGCGTCTGCGTCGACGATTCGGCTTCGGCGGCTTTGCTCAGTTCGCTGAACGCCTGTCCTTCCGAGGAGCTGCCGGCGGCAAGCGCGGCGGGTGCAGCCATCGCGCAGAGCGGCGCAGCCAGCAGCGCGCAGACGAGCAGGCGCGCGGCGCGCCGTTGCCAGTTGAGCGCTGCGATCGACGACACGCGCCGAGCATACCTACTGCGATCGCGCGCGAGACAACGCTCGCGCGCGCTCCGGGCCGATCGCGTCGGCGAGCGCAAACCGTAGAATGACGCGCGATGGCACCCAAGCAGCGGCAGATCCGAGTCGAGCAGCGCGGCGGCCTCGAGGCGATTCAGGCGCTCGAGCAGCGCTCCGACGAGGAGCTCGAGAACGAGACCAAATACAAGAGCGCAGCGCTTGCGATCCTCGGCGCACGCGCGGCCGAGCGCTTCGACGCCGAGGCGGCGCGCGGCTACTTCCAGCGTGCGCTCGCGGCGGCTCGCCCACAGGAGCGGATGCAACTGCGTCGGATGGCCGACGCTTCGCTCGCGCTCGCCGAACGCCGCGCCGGCGACCTCAAGAGCGCCGTCGAGCGTCTCGGTCAGACACCGCCGACCGGGCGCCAGCTGTTCGCGCTTCGCGCGATGGGCCTACTGGTCCCGCCCGGCTCTGCCGGCATCATCGCGCGGCTGCGCGGCATCGTCTTGATCATCCTGCTGATCGTCGCGCTGCTCGCGATCGGGCTTGGCATCGTCGAGCTGATCTCGCTGCCGTTCGGCGGTCTCGGCCTGGCTCCGGCGGTCCTGCTCGGGCTGTTCGTCGTGATCGCGGCACTCGGCGTCGCCGCGGCGTTCGGACGCCGGCGGCGAGACCGCGCGAAGGCCGCCGCCGGCTGACCTGCCGAGCGCGCTCGCAGTGCGCCAAGCACGCGAGCACTGCGCACTAGGCTTGCGAGGTGTCCACGCTGCCCGCACGCGTCTGTCTGCTCGTCAACCCCGCCGCGGGCGGCGGCAAGGCGGGTCGGATCGCCCCTGCGGCCGAGCGCGCGCTGCGCGAGCACGGCCTGGTCGTGCGCCGTGTCGACACGCGCGACCTCGCGCACGCGCAGGAGCTCGCGGTGCAGGCCGCTCAGGCGGGCGAGACCGTGGCGGTGCTGAGCGGCGACGGTGCGATCGGCGCAGTTGCCGACGCGCTGCGAGCGGTCCCGCACGCGGTCATCGGCGTGCTGCCCGGCGGGCGCGGCAACGACCTCGCGCGCGTGCTCGGAATCTCGCAGGAGCTCTCCGAGGCATGCGCGACGATCGCGCACGGGACGCCGCGCGCGATCGACCTCGGCGAGGTTCGAGCGCTCGCCGACGAGCACGACGGGCGCGCGTTCGTCGGGATCGCTTCGGTCGGCTTCGACAGCGACGCGAACCGGATCGCGAACGAGGCTCCGTCTTGGCTCGGCAACCTCGTCTACGCCTATGGAGCGTTGCGCGCGCTGATCGCATGGCGCCCGGCGCGCTTCGAGATCGAGCTCGACCCGCCCGGCGAGCTGCACAGCTTCAGCGCCTACACGGTCGGCGCCTGCAACTCGAAGACCTACGGCGGCGGCATGCGCGCGGCACCCGATGCGCTGCTCGATGACGGCCTGCTCGAGGTGATCGTGCTCGAGCGCGTCGGCAAGCTGACGTTCCTGACGAAGATCCTGCCGCGCGTGTTCAGCGGCACGCACGTGCGCGAGCCGTGCGTGCACGTCTTTCGCGCGCGCGAAGTTCAGATCGAGGCCGACCGGCCGTTTGCGATGTACGCCGACGGCGATCCGATCGGCGAGCTGCCGCTGCGCGTGCGCGCGATCGCCGGCGCCGTCAACGTGATCGTTCCGAGCGATGGCAGCGCCGACGCAGCGTTTGGACCGGACCGACGATGACCGCGACGCTCGCGCCGAAGCTCGCGCTCGCGCGCGCTGTCGCGCGGCTCTCGCGACTGCGCGGCGGCGGCGCGACGAGCGCGCCGGGCAAGGTTCTGATCGGGCTCGATCGGGGCGCGATCGGCGAGCTTGGCGCGCGGCTTCGCGACGGCAGCGCGCTCGTCTCGGCGACGAACGGCAAGACGACGACCGCGGCGATGGCAGCCGGCATCTTCGAGCACACCGGCCTCTCGCTCGTGCACAACGCCGAGGGCGCAAACATGGCCGGCGGGATCGCAACGGCGCTGCTGAGCGCAGCACGCGCACACGGGAAGATCGCCGGCGAGCTCGGCCTGTTCGAGGTCGACGAGCTGTGGCTGGACTCGCTCGCCGAGCAGCTGCACCCGCGCGCGATCCTGCTCGGCAACCTGTTTCGCGATCAGCTCGACCGCTACGGCGAGCTCGAGACGATCGCCGACCGCTGGGCCGCCGGCCTGGATGCGCAGCAGCTCGTGCTCAACGCCGACGATCCGCTGATCGCCGACCTCGGCCGCGAGCGGGCCGGCTCGCTGTACTTCGGCGTCGAGGACGACTCGCTAGCGCTGCCCGGCATGGCGCACGCGGCCGACGCGAAGCACTGCCGCCGCTGCGGCGCGCCATA
>DATBBG010000043.1:0-45129 GCA_036271095.1 Solirubrobacteraceae bacterium | reverse complement strand
GCTCCTACGGGCTCTGAGGTAGACCGCCCCGCATGCGGGGCGGTCGGCAGGGCCGCATGCGGCCCTGCCCGCCGGCCGCACATGTGCGGCCGGGCGCTCGGCGCATGCGCCGAGCGAACAGCATCAGCGGACAGGAGTCGGATCGGCTGGATAGACGTCAGTGCGCACGAAGCGGACGTCGTCGAGCTCGACCTCGCCGCCGCGCTCGTCGACGAAGCCGACATGCAGCTCGCGGTCGTCTGTTGCGCGGCGCAGCACTGACGGCCCGTCAGGCCATGGCAGGTGCCGATCGCCCCACTGCTGCAGCGCGCCGAGCATGACGCACAGCTCGCGCCCGGCGTCTGTCAGGTGGTAGTCGAAGCGCGTGCGCGCGCCCGGCTCGCGATAGGGCTCGCGCGTCATCACACCGTGCTCGACGAGCGTCGTCAGGCGCGCCGTGAGCACGTCCGGCGCTATGCCGAGACGGTCGCGGAACTGCGCGAAGCGCGTCACACCGGATACGGCTTCGCGCAGGATCAGCGGCGTCCAGCGCTCGCCGACGACGCAGAGCGTGCGCTCGATCGCGCAAGTCGAGTCGATCTTCATCGCTCCAGCATAGCTGACTTTGCTTCTCCAATTCAGTGCTAGGTTGTGAAAAACAACTTAGGGAGACCCAATGGAGATCAAGGGCAGCACGGCGCTCGTCACGGGCGCCAACCGCGGGCTCGGCAGCCGCTTCGCCGAGGCGCTGCTCGCGCGCGGCGCGAACGTCTACGCGGCCGCGCGCGATCCGCGCGCGATCGAGCTGGCGGGCGTCACGCCGATCCAGCTCGACGTGACCAACCCCGAATCGGTCGCCGCTGCCGCGGAGGCGACCGGCGACGTGACGCTGCTGATCAACAACGCCGGCTCGTCGACCGGCGCGTCGCTGCTGAACGGCCCGCTCGCCGACGTCCGCCTGGAGATGGACACGCACTTCTTCGGCACGCTCGCCGTCGCACGCGCATTCGCGCCGCAGCTCGCAGCCGGCGGCGGCGGGGCGATGCTCAATGTGCTCTCGGCGCTCTCCTGGCTCAGCTTTCCAGGCAGCGGCGCGTACTGCGCAGCGAAGTCCGCTGAGTGGTCGCTGACGAACGCGCTGCGTCAGGAGCTAGCCGGCCAGGGCACGCAGGTCAGCGCGCTGCACGTCGGCTACATGGACACGGACATGACGCGCACGGTCAGCGCGCCGAAGAGCGACCCAGCCGAGATCGCTGCGCTGGCGCTCGACGAGCTCGCGGCCGGCCAGGTCGAGATCCTCGCCGACGATGTCAGCCGCCAGGTGCGCGCGGGTCTCGCCGGCGGCGTCGCCGCGCTGTATCCGCAGTTCGCTTGAGACTCGGCGGCCGATCGCCGGGCGTGTGCGCGCTCGGCGATCGCAGCGACCGTCATGATCTGCTCGGATGAGCCCGCTGACACCGCCGTTCACGGACGAGCACGAGCAGCTGCGCGCGTCGGTGCGCGGCTTCATCGAGCGTGAGCTCGCGCCGCATGCAGCGCAGTGGGAGGACGAGCGCTGGTTTCCCAACGACGTCTTTCCCAAGCTCGCTGCGCAAGGCCTGCTCGGGCTGAAGTACCCGGTCGAGCTCGGCGGGCAGGGCGGCGACTACCTGCACGAGTCGGTGCTCTGCGAGGAGCTCGCGCGCGTCGGCTCCGGCGGCACGGCGGCGGGCATCGGCGCGCACGTCAACATCGCCACTCCGCCGATCTGGAAGTTCGGCACCGAGCAGCAGAAGCAGCGCTACCTCGTGCCTTCGATCGCCGGCGAGCTGATCGGGGCGCTCGGCATCACCGAGCCGGGCGCCGGCTCTGACGTCGCCGCGATCACGACGCGCGCCGAGCGCGTCGACGGCGGCTGGGTCGTCAACGGCGAGAAGACGTACATCACCAACGGCGTGCGCGCGCAGTTCATCGTGACGGCCGTCAAGACGACTGCCGAGGGCGGCCATCACGGCATCTCGTTCCTGATCGTCGACCGCAGCGAGGGCGTCAGCTCGTCGAAGCTCGACAAGCTCGGTTGGCACGCCTCCGACACGGCCACGATCGCCTACGAGGACGTGTTCGTGCCGGAAGAGAACCTGCTCGGCGAGCTCAACGAGGGCTTCAAGCTGATCATGGCCAACTTCCAGTGGGAGCGGCTGGCGATGGCGCTCGGCGCCGTCGGCGCGATGACGATCGCGTGGGAGCGCACGGCCGAGTTCGCGCGCGAGCGCCAGACCTTCGGCCGCCCGCTGTCAGGCCACCAGACGATCCGCCACAAGCTCGCCGACATGGCGACGTCGGTCTACACCTGCCGCTGCGTCACCTACGACGCGCTGCGCCGCTTCGTCGCAGGCGAGGAGCCGCTGCGCGAGGTGACGATGGCGAAGCTGCTGACGCAGCGCGCGAGCTTCGAGCTGATGGACGAGTGCCTGCAGATCTACGGCGGCGCCGGCTACATGCGCGAGTACTGGGTCGAGCGCGCCGCACGCGACGCGCGCCTCGGCCCGATCGGCGGCGGCAGCGACGAGATCATGCGCGAGATTCTCGGCCGCGTGCTGGCGCTCTGACGCCGATCGCTACACAACTCGTCCAACCTGCGCAAAGCCGCTCACGCGGCGCAGCGGCGCGTCCGATGGCAGTCGTATGCCGAACAGGAGCCGAGCGCACGCAGCAACTGCCAACAGCTTCTTGCGAGCCGCCGTTTGCACGTCGCTGCTGACGCTTGGCGCCGGCGGCTTCGCGCTCGGCGCAGCCAGCGCTCCCGCCGCACCGCTGGCAAAAGCGTCGGCGAGCCATTCGACGAATGCGCCGGCAGCACGCAAGCGCAGGATCGGCTGCGCGAAACGCTCGAGCTTCAACTCGAGCAGCGGCTACGGCGGCAAACCGGCGCAGCCGCACGGCAAACGCCGCCGCGCAAGCTGTCCCAAGACGCACAAGCGCGTCAAGCGTCACGCGGCCAAGCGCCACGCGGCAAGCGGTGCATGCACCGACGTGCAGCTGCGCCCGAGCGCTGCGGACCTCGCGCTGATCGACGCAGCGACACTGTGCCTCGTCAACCGCGAACGCACCAGCCGCGGACTGCACTCACTGCGAGCGGACGCCGATCTGCAGCACGCAGCGCAGACGCACTCCGCCGAAATGGCAGCCGGCGACTACTTCGACCACATCGCGCCGAGCGGCTCGACGCCGCTGTCGCGAATGCGCGCTGCCGGCTACATCTTCAGCTCGCACATCGGTTATGCGATCGGCGAGAACATCGCCTGGGCGACGCTCTGGCTGGCCACGCCGAAGGCGATCGTCGTCAGCTGGATGGCCTCTCCGGGACACCGCGCGAACATCCTCGACGCGAGCTTCAGAGAAACCGGCGTCGGCGTCTCGCCGCACCCGATCTCAGCGCTCGCGCACGGCCAGTCGGGCGCGATCTACACGCAAGACTTCGGCGTGCTGATCCGCGGCTGAGCGCGCGCCGCCCGCCTGCGAGCGGACGTCGCGCCTGCCGCACACCCGCTGCCGTCGGCCTTGGCTGCTCGGTGCGCTCGGATAACCTCCGACGCACCTCACAACGACAAGGAGACGGAACGGACATGGGAGTACTCGACGGCAAGTCGGCGATCGTCACGGGCTCGGCACGCGGCATCGGACGGGCGACGGCAGAGCTGCTCGTCTCGCAAGGCGCGCAGTGCCTCATCAACGACCTCGACGGCGATGTCGCCGAGCAGGCGTCATCTGAGATCGACGGCGAGACGGCCGTCTATTCCGGCGACCTGACCAAGCCGGGCGCCGCCGACGAGCTCGTGCAGAAGGCAATCGACTCGTTCGGCAAGATCGACATCATCGTCAACAACGCCGGCTACACGATCGACGCGCCGGTGCACAAGCTCTCCGACGAGCACTTCCAGGCGATGCTCGACATCCACACGGTCGTCCCCTTCCGCGTGATTCGCGCCGCTGCGCCCTACCTGCGCGAGCCGGCCAAGAAAGAGCGCGAGGAAGGCAGAGAGGTCTTCCGCAAGATCGTCAACGTCTCCTCGACCTCCGGCACGTTCGGCAACGCCGGCCAGGCGAACTACGCCGCCGGCAAGGCAGGCGTCGTCGGCCTGACGAAAACGGTCGCCAAGGAGTGGGGCCAGTTCAAGGTCAACGTCAACGCTGTCGCGTTCGGCTTCATCGACACGCGACTGACGCAGGCGAAGGTCGACGAGAACACGATGGAGAAGGACGGTGAGAAAATCCAGCTCGGCATTCCCGAGCAGATGCGCGCGATGGCCTCCGCGATCATCCCGCTCGGGCGCCCCGCCTCGCCGGAGGAGGCTGCCGGCGGGATCTTCCTGCTGTGCACGCCATGGTCGAACTACGTGCACGGCCAGACGCTGCACGTGACCGGCGGCATCTTCGGCGGCATGACCGGCTGAGCGTCGCTAGGCGCCCCGGATCGCTCCGGGGCGCCGCCGCTCGTCCGCCTCGCGCTCAGTCAAGCGCGAGCGGGCGGCGTGGGCGTGCCGCGCAGATCGAGCAGGCAGCCCGAGAAGTAAGCGCCAGCTGGCGACGCGAGGTAGGCGCAGAGCGCCGCGACCTCCTCGCCGGCCGTGCTCGCGCCGGGCGCGATCGCGACTGCCGTGATCTCGTAGCGCGCCCACTCGATCGAGAGCGTGCGCGCGAGGTTCTCCAAGCCGGCGCACGCCGCTTCGGCGAGCGCGCCCTCGGCAGCCCTGCCGCGCCCAGAAGGCGGCGCGACGTAGACGATGCGACCGGGCCTTCGCGGCTCGATGAACGCCGCGTTGGCGACTGCATGACTGGCCTCCCAGGCGCCGTCCAGGCAAGCGCGCAGTGCGGCGCGAGAAGCGCTCGCGGCGCTTGCGGCGGTGCCGGCACTTGCGCCGGTGTCGGCACTCGCGGCGCCGGCGGCGCCGTCACCCGCGCCGGTCGCCGCGCCTGCCTGCTCGCGCCCGCTCCACTCCCCAGCGTCATAGAGCGCAGCGGCGTCGACGATCAGCCGATCGACGCCGTCCGGCACGGTCTGCCCGCCGCCGCCGGCATCCGCGCTCCACTCGTAGACGCGCGCGCCAAGTGATGCGCAGGCAGAGGCCGCGAGCGCGCCGAACGTCGAGGGCGACCGCTGCTGAGCGCCGTCTCGAGCGCCGGCGATCAGCACGCCGAGCTCGTCGAGCACGCCCGCACGCAACAGCTTTGCGGCGTCGACGATCTCGGGCACTCGCGGCAGCTCGCGCTTCTGCGTCGCTAGGCCGGCGTCGGCGGGTCTGAGGAGACGTCGGGCGCCTCCGCGCTCGCGCCGAGCGGAGCACCGCCGTGCAGACGGCGCAGTTCGAAGTAGAGCACGGCCGCCGCGAGCGCCGAGACCGGGCCGACGAGAACGCCGATGATCACGCGCACGACGATCCCGACGCCGGTGCCAGCGGATTCAGCCGACGCGTCGATCGCGACGGCGATCAGCTGGACGAGCAGCGCGAGCACCAGCACGACGCCGAACGTCGACCAGCCGTTGCCACGCACGAGCTCGCGGCTGCGCCCGAACGCGGCGAACACGCCGGGGCGCTCGAGCACGACGACCGGAGCGACGACGGCCCAGATCGTCATCAGGATCAGACCCGGCACGATGATCAGCGTGAAGCCGACGCCGATCCCGATCGCAGCGATGATCGCGACGACGATCAGCTGGTTGAAGACGGGGCCGATCGCCTTCAGCAGCTGCCCCGCCGAATGATCGCGACGTCCGTCCTGCACGTCGGCGACGAGCTCGACGATCATCCCCGTGAACAGCGCGCCCGCGACGAAGCTGATCAAGAACGCGATGATCGCCAGGCCGTTGCCGGCCGCGACGAGCAGCGAGGCGACGATGCCGGTGATCACGAACACGACGGCCGATGCCGGCAGCAGGACGGGCGCCTGATCGACATAGATGTCAAATACGCGACGGATCACCGTCCCGACGTCGAGCCGATCGGTCATCTGGCGCGGCAGCCTAACCGCCGCTCAGGCGGCGAGAGCTTTCTTGCCGGTGCCGCGCTCGGCGCGCAGGCGAGCGCGAACGCCCTTGCGCCCGTGCTGCTCCAGTGCGGCGTACAGCCCGCGAATCTCGATCAGCACCTCGTCGGCGACGGCCTGCTGCTGCTCACGCGTCGCTCCCTCGATCCGCTCCCATCGCAGCGGCTCGCCGTACTGCACGGTGACGCGCGGAAACTGCAGCCGCTTCCAATTGCGCACGTGCGAGGAGCCGTAGATCGCAATCGGCACGATCGGCGCGCCCGTCTCGAGCGCGAGTCGGCCGATGCCGCTCTTGGCCTGCTCGGCGAGCTTGCCCGTGCGCGAGCGACCGCCCTCGCAGTACATCGCGATCGCACCGCCTTTTGCGATGATCGCCTCGGCCGTCACGAACGTCTCTTCGTCGCGCGCGCCGCGACGCACCGGAAACACGCCGCCGTGAGTGAAGACGAACTGCATCGGGCGCTTGAACAGTTGCGACTTCGCCATGAAGCGGACCTTGCGGCGGATGAATCCGCCGACGAGGAAGTGGTCCATGAACGAGAAGTGGTTCGGCGCGAGGATCACCGCGCCATTGCCCGGCACGTTGACCGTCCCGATCGAGCGTGCGCGCAGGAATGTCCAGGCGTACAACGAGGTGAGCGAGCGCACGAGGTCGTAGACCCAGTCGGGCTCGCGCGTGCGTGCGCGCTCGTGGAAGCGATCGAAGTACTGCTTCGGACGCGGGTCGGAATAGACCTGCTCGCGCATCGGGACGAGATCGCTCATCTGTGCGCTGTACCTCCTGCGCTTCGCAAAGTTACGCCGATCGACATGACCGACATTCTTGCTTACGACGGCGAGAGAACTCTCAGTCGCTGCTGCGCGCGCGCCGCAGCGCGTCGGCCCAGCCCGCGAGCAGCCGCGCGCGCTCGTCCGCGTCGATGCGCGGCTCGTAGCGTCGCCCGTCGCCTGCCGCGCGGTCCTCGTCGCGCTGCCCGCGCCGCTCGACGCCGGCCAGCGCGCGAACGTCGCTGAGCGACCACAGATCGGCGCCGACGCCGGCCAGGTAGGCAGCGCCGAGCGCTGTCGTCTCGGTCATCCGGCCGAGCACTACAGGCGTGCCGAGCACATCCGCCTGGAACTGCATCAGCCATCCGTTCGTGCTCGCGCCGCCGTCGGCGCGAAGCTCGCTCAGCGGCTCGCCGGCGGCCGACTCGATCGCGCGAACTGCGTCGACGGTCTGGTAGGCGATCGCCTCCAGCGCGGCGCGCGCGAGGTGCGCGCGCCCGCTGCCGCGCGTCAGCCCGACGATCGTCCCGCGCGCGTGCGCATCCCAGTACGGCGAGCCGAGCCCGGTCAGCGCCGGCACGAAGTAGACGCCGCCGTTGTCGTCGAGGCCGCGTGCAAGCGACTCGGTCTGCTCGGCGCGCTCGATCAGGCCGAGCTCATCGCGCAGCCACTGCACGGCCGCGCCGGTCACGAAGATCGACGCCTCGAGCGCATACGCGCGCGACTGCCCGACCGCGCAGGCGACGGTCGCGAGCAGGCCGCGTGGCGCCGGCGGCGGCTCGTAGCCAGTGTTGACGAGCACGAACGAACCGGTCCCGTAGGTGTTCTTGCCCATCCCCGGATCAACGCACGCATGACCGAACAGCGACGCCTGCTGATCGCCGGCGACGCCCGTCACCGGCACGGCGTGGCCGTGCAGCGCCTCGGCGCGCGTGAGCCCGAACGGCCCGGCGCTGGCCTGCACGCGCGGCAGCGCGCGCTCTGGCACGCCGAACAGGTCGAGCAGCTCCGCGTCCCAGCTGCCGGAGGCGATGTCGTAGAGCATCGTCCGCGAGGCGTTCGTCGCGTCGGTGACGTGCTCGCCGGTCAGCTTGAACAGCAGCCACGAGTCGATCGTGCCGAACATCGCGCGGCCGTCCTCGGCACGCTCGCGCAGGCCCTCGACGTGCTCGAGCAGCCACTGCATCTTGCTCGCCGAGAAGTACGGGTCGAGCACGAGACCCGTACGCGCGCGCACGAGCGGCTCGCGCCCTTGCGCGCGCAGCTCATCGCAGCGCTGCGCCGTGCGCCGGTCCTGCCAGACGATCGCCGCGTGCAGCGGCTCGCCGCTGAGCGGATCCCAGACGCAGACGGTCTCGCGCTGGTTGGCGATGCCGAGCGCCGCGAGGTCTCCCGGCAACGCGCCGGCGTCCTGCAGCGCCTCGCCGGCGACGGCGTGCGTCACCTGCCAGATCTCGCGCGCATCGTGCTCGACCCAGCCTGGTCGCGGGAACTGCTGCGCGAACTCGCGATAGGCGCGACCGATCGGCTCGGCCTGCTCGTCGAAGACGATCGCGCTGGTGCCCGTCGTGCCCTGATCGATCGCCAGGATCATCGCCGCGCGAGCCTACCCCCGCCGACCGGCGCGTGCGAGCCGCCCGCGCGCGAGGTAGGCGCGCACGAAGTCGGCGAGCTGGTGCGCACGGTGGATGAAGCCGGCGAGCGTCCGTCCGCTGGCGCGGTGCTCGAGATCGAGCTCGATCTCGAGCAGTCGATTGCCGGCGCGGACGGCGTCGATCGTCATTCCGATCTCCATGCCGAAGCCGTGTGCGAACGGCAGCACGTCGGTTAGCGCTTGCGCGCTGAGCGCGCGCTGACCGGAGATCGGCGCTGCGGTCTGCAGCCCACAGCGGCTGCGGATCGCCCACCGCGCGAAGCCGAGCGCGAAGCCGAAGCCACCGCCGACGCGCCGGCTGAACGCCGCCACGGCGATGTCCGCATCGCCCTGCTCGACCGCCGCCGCGAGCGCCGCGAGCACGACGGCCGACATCCCGAGATCGCCGTCGCAGAGCACGAAGATCGCCGCGTCGTCAGCCGCTTCGCCACGAGCGTCGCTCAGCGCCTCGCTTGCGGCGAGCGTCGCCGCCTCGCCCTTGCCGACGGTGCGCTCGCTGCGCACGACGTGCGCGCCGAGCGCAGCGGCGATCCGCGCCGTGCCGTCGGTCGAGCCGTCGTCGGCGAGCAGCACTCGCGCCCGCGGGAACGCGTCCGCCAACGCTGCAAGCGTCGCGGCGATGCGGTCGGCCTCGTTGTAGGCGGTGACGATGGCGAAGATCTGTGCGGGCATCAAGATTGTCGGCTGCTGCGGTTATTGTCCGGTCGGTCAGTTGCGATCGGCGTTCGGGAGGTTCACATGTCCGCGGTAGAGGCACACATCACCGGCACGGTATGGAAAATCGAGTGCGCCGTCGGCGACCAGATCGAGGAGGGCGACACGGTCGCGATCCTCGAGTCGATGAAGATGGAGATGCCGGTCGAGGCCGAGGACTCGGGCAAGGTCACGGAGATCCTCTGCAGCGAGGGGCAAGCGGTCAACGAGGGCGACACGCTCGTCGTGCTCGAGTAGCGCGCGCCGCGTCGCCGGACCGCACCGGCGCACCGCGCGCAAACGCGCTTCACTAGCCTGTCGGCGCGATGTCCGAGGACGCCCCTCCCGTCGAGCTCGCCGACGGCAAGCTGCTCGTCGACCGGCCCGGCGACGGCGTCGTGCGGCTGACGATCTCCAATCCAGCCAAGCGCAACGCGCTCGACCACCCGATCCTCGACGCGATCACGGCTTCGCTCGGAGAGCTCGCCGACGAGGCTCGCTGTCTCGTGATCACCGGCGCGCACGGAATGTTCTCGGCTGGCTATGACATCGGCGAGATCCCGGCCGAGGAGTTCGAGGAGCGCGCCGAGCGGCTCGTCGCGCATCCGTTCACGGAAGCGATCGACGCGCTCGAGCGCTTCCCCTACCCGACGCTCGCCGTGCTGCCGGGACACACGATCGGCGGCGGCCTCGAGCTCGCGCTCTCGTGCGACCTGCGCGTCGCTCAGGACGGGATCAAGCTGGGCATGCCGCCGGCGAAGCTGGGCCTGGTCTACTCGCACACCGGCTTGCGCCGCTTCCTCGACGCGATCGGCGCGGCGCGCACGCGCGAGCTGTTCCTGCTCGGCCAGTACATCGACGCCGAGACGGCGCTTCAGTGGGGGCTGGTGACGCGCGTCAGCGCGCCTGAGCGCCTCGAGCAGCTCGCGCTGGAGATCGCGCTCGAGCTGGCCGGCAACGCGCCGCTGTCCCAGCTCGGCAACAAGCGCGTGATCGCGGCGCTGCTCGCAGCCGAGGGCAGCCTCGCGAGCGAGGTCGAAGAGGAGCTGATCGAGCTGCGCCGAGCGTCGTTCGCCTCGCGCGACATGCGCGAGGGCATGCGTGCCTTCGCCGAGCGGCGCGCGCCGGTCTGGCAGAACGAATAGGCCAGACGCTCCCGGTCTGTCGCTGCCAGTCAGCCGCCGAGCGCCACGACGGGCGCTCGGCGGAGCTCGTCGGTCGCGTTCCGGCTCAGGCCGGCACGCGGATCGTCTGCACCGGCAGCGGCGCGAGCGCGGTCGAGGAGCCCGCGCTCGCCCCCTCGTCGATCCCCAGCTTCGCGTGTAGGCGCCGCAGCGGCGCCGGCGACCACCAGTTCCACTCGCCGAGCAGCGCCATCAGCGCCGGCACGAGCAGTGCGCGGATCACGAACGCGTCGATCAGCACTGCCGCGGCGGTCCCGAGGCCGAGCTCCTTGATGAAGACGACGTGCGAGGTCGCGAACGCGCCGAGCGCGACGGCGACCATGATCGCGCCGGCGGTGACGACGCGCCCGGTGCGCTGCAGGCCGGCCGCGACCGCCTCGCTGTTGGACAGCCCGCGATCGTGGCCCTCCTTGATTCGCGTCAAGAGGAACACGCCGTAGTCGGTCGAGAGACCGAAGACGATCGCGGCGAGCACGAGGAAGTCGGTCGACTCGATGCCGCCCTGTCCGGTGTAGGCGAGCACGCCGCTGAAGCGTCCGTCCTGGAAGACGAGCACGAGCAGGCCGAGCGCAGCGCCGACCGTCAGCGCGTTCATCGCCAGCGCCTTGATCGGCAGGATCACAGAGCCGGTCATCAGCCATAGGATCAGCAGGCTCGACACGGCGAGGATCGCCAAGCCGAGTGGGAGCGCAGCGGCGATCGAGGACTGCTGGTCGTGGAACTGCGCAGCCTGCCCTCCGACCGCGACCCGGTAGGGAGCGGGCAGACTGCGGATGCGATTCAGCGTGCGTTGCGCGCTCGCGCCGATCGGCGCGCCGTTCGCCGAGAGGTCGATCTGCCAGGTGCCCGACGACAGCCGCCGCGGCGCCGAGACCGAGGTCACGCCGGATACCCGCGCCAGCTCACGGCCGTACGCGGCAAGCTCGCGCTTGGCGCTCGGCGGCGCACTGACAGCGATCACCGTCGGCGTGCTGTTGGCAGCAGGGAAGTCGCGTGAGATCGCATCCGCGACTGCGTGCGCGCTCTGGCTCTTCGGCAGCACGGATGCGTCGACACCGTTCCAGCGCGTGTGCAGCGTCGGGACGGCGAGCAGCAGCAGCACGGCGATCGTCGCCGTCGCGACGATGCCTGGCCGTCGCATCACGGCGCCAGCCAGGCGGTTCCAGATGCCTTGCCCTGCGGGCGCCGGCTTCGTCCGTCCAAGACGCCCGCCGAGCAGCACGAACAGCGCCGGCAGCAGCAGCAACGAGACGGCTGCAGCCGTCAACGCGACGACCGCGCCGCCGACGCCGACCGACTGCAGGAAGCGCAGCGGGAAGACGAGCAGCGAGGCCATCGCCGCGGCGACGGTCAGCGAGCTGAAGATCACCGTGCGCCCGGCCGTCGCCATCGTCGTCGCGATCGCCGCCGGTATCTCGGCGCCGCGGCCGAGCTCCTCGCGGAAACGTGAGACGAGGATCAGGCTGTAGTCGATCGACAGTCCCAGCCCGAGGCCGATGACGACGTTCAACGCGAACGAGGAGAGCGGCAGCGCGACGTTGATCAGCCGCAGCACGACCAGCGAGCCGAGCAGGCTGCTGACGCCGACACCGAGCGGCAGGAACGCGGCGGCGCCACGGAAGATCAGCAGCGCGAGCAGCGCCAGCAGCGGCAACGCGATCAGCTCGGCGAATGTCAGATCCTTGCTCGCCTGCTGATTGGTCTGGCGCAGCGTCACGTCAGATCCGCCGAGCTGCACGTCGTGGCGCGCGGCAAGCCGCTTGGTCAAGCTGTCCACGACCGCATCGGGTTCGGCGCGCGAGTAGAGCGAGGCAGCCAGCAGCGTCGAGCGGCCATCCTTGGAGACCACCGCCGCTTCGCGCGTACCGGCGTAGCTCGCAACATGTGCGACGCCGGGGTCTTCGCGGAGCGTGCGCGCTGCCGAAGCGGCAGCGGCGCTGAGCGGCGGCGCGTGGACGAGCGCGATCACGCCGGCACTCGACTCGACGCCGGTCGCGCCTTCGATCTGCATGCGTGCTCGCGCCGATTGCGAGGCGGGAGCTTCGAACGCGTTTCGGGCGTTGAGCTTGCTCGCTACCGGACCGCCGATGACGGCCGCGATCAGGACGAGAAGCAAGGCGAGCGCCGCGGTGCGGCGGGGGTGGCGGACGGCGAGGCTGGTGATCTGCGCGAGCATGGCTTCTCCGGTCGGTCGGGGCTGGTTCGCTGACTGTACAGATGTACATGTACATATGTCAAGTGAAGCCGCTATATTTGCTCGCGTGCCTGCTGGAGAACGTCGAACGCGCAACGCACGAGGTCATGGCGAGCGCCTGCGCGGCGCCCTGATGGACGCCGCGCGCGAGCTGCTCGCCGAGCTCGGCGACCAGGACAAGCTGTCGGTGCGCGGCGTGACGGCGCGCGCGGGCGTCAGCGCGAACGCGCTCTACCTGCACTTCGCCGACAAGGACGCGCTGCTCAGCGCGGTGATGATCGCCGGCTACAAGGAGATGCGCGAGCTGTTGGCCGAGGCGGTGCCCGACGATGCCGAGCCGATCGAGCAGCTGCGCGCTTACGGCGACGCCTACATCGAGTTCGGCGCCGCGAACCCGGGCCTCTACCGGGTGCTGTTGATGACGAAGATCCGCGAGGGCGTGCCAGTGCCCGAGCGCGGCGGCCCCGAAGGCGAGGACGAAGGCGTCGACACGTTCAACGACTTCCTGCAGATCGTCGCTCGCTGCCTGCCGGCGGACGCCGACGCGTTCACGCAGGCTGCCTACTTCTGGACCGGCCTGCACGGCCGCGTCGCACTGACGCAGGCGATCCCCACCTTCCCGTGGCCGTCGGCGAGCGAGTACGTCCAGCGGATGATCGACGCACACGTCGCGCCATACACGAAGAAGCCTCGCCGGAGCTCGCCGCGAGCGGAAGCCACTCGCTGAGCGCGAGCCGCGACGAAACGCCGTCCGCAACGCTCCATAACCTCACGGCATGCCGCCGTTGATAACTCGCGAGGAGGCTGTCTCACTCGGCGAGATCGATGACCACGCTCAGATCGAAGCGCTGATCCAGCGCGCCTGGGAAGCTCGCGTCGAGCGCTTCGCCGACTCGACCGACATGTGCTCGCTGGTCAACGCCAAGTCGGGCGGCTGCGCCGAGGACTGCGGCTTCTGCGCGCAATCGCGCTTTGCCGACGCCGAGACGCCGATGCACGCAATGATGGAGCCCGAGCAGATCCTCGAGCATGCGCGCGCGGCGGAGGCGGCCGGCGCGCACCGCTTCTGCATGGTCACCCAGGGACAGGGCCTGTCCAAGCGCGACTTCGAGAAGTACCTCGACGGCGTGCGTCTCGTCTCCGAGCACACGAACCTGAAGCGCTGCGCTTCGGTCGGGCACATCTCGGCCGCGCGCGCCAAGTCGCTGCGCGACGCCGGCATCCAGCGCGTCCACCACAACGTCGAGACGTCCAAGAGCTACTACGACGAAGTCACGAGCACGGTCCGCTACGAGGGACGCCTGCGCACGATCGACGCCGTCAAGGAGGCAGGCCTGGAGACGTGCGTCGGCGGCATCCTCAACCTCGGCGAGACGCGCGAGCAGCGCGTCGAGATGGCGTTCGAGCTGGCCGCGATCGACCCGACGAGCGTGCCGATCAACATGCTCAACCCGCGCCCGGGCACGAAGTTCGGCGACCGCGAGTACATGGACCCGTGGGAGGCGGTCAAGTGGATCGCGATCTTCCGCCTGATCCTCCCCGAAGCGCTGTTCCGCCTCTGCGGCGGTCGCGTCGAGAACCTCGGCGAGCTGCAGCAGCTGGCCGTGCAGGCCGGCATCAACGGGGTGATGATGGGCAACTTCCTGACGACGCTCGGCAATGAGCCGGAGACCGACCGCGAGATGTTCGAAGAGCTCGGGCTGAACGTCGCGCGCCAGCCCGACAACGCCGCCAACCCGCGTCCGGACAACCGCTCCGGTTGGCTCGCGGGCGAGACTCCGGACGTCGTCGAGACGCTGCTGGAGCAGGCGCCGGAGCCCGCCGCGGCCACGCCTGAGCCCGGCGCCGTGGACGGGCTGAAGATCCGCCTCTGGGATCCGTCGACGCAGCTTCGCTACCGCGCCAAGCGATCGGTGCCACCGCGCCCCGACGGCGCCCCGAATCGGCGCTCCTCACAGCCATACGAGCGAAGCCCGGCGCAAGCGCCCGCCGAGAGCGCTCCGGTCGGCGCCGGCTGAGGGCGCGAGAGACCGGCAAGGAGGCGAGATGCACGCAGAGACCGGGACTGAAGAGATCGAGGCGCGGCTGGCGGAGTTGGAGCGCCTTGGCCTGAGCCGTCGCCTGCGGCTCGTCTCCGGTCCGCAGGGACCGACGGTGCTGCTCGACGGCAAGCCGGTGCTGCTGCTGTGCTCGAACAACTACCTCGGCCTCGCCGATCACCCGCAGGTGCGCGAAGCGGCAGCCGACGCGGCGATGCGCTGGGGCGTCGGCGCGGGCGGCTCGCGCTTGATCTCCGGCACGATGACCGTGCACCGCCGTCTCGAGGAGCGCCTTGCGGCGTTCGCCGGCAGGCAGGCGTGCCTGCTGTTCGGCTCCGGCTACCTCGCGAATCTCGGCGTGATCGGAGCGCTCGCCGGCAGCGGTGACACGGTCTTCTCCGACGAGCTCAACCATGCCTCGATCGTCGACGGCTGCCGGCTCTCGCGGGCCGAGGTCGTCGTCTACCGCCACGGCGACGCGGAACACCTGCTCTGGTGCATGCGCCATCACGGCAGCCGCCGCGACGCCACCGCGCGCAGCCTGATCGTGACCGATGCGGTCTTCTCGATGGACGGCGACGTCGCGCCGCTCGAGCAGATCGTCGAGCTCGCGCATGCCTTCGGCGCGCGCGTGGCCGTCGACGAGGCGCACGCAATCGGCACATTCGGTCCGGAAGGCCGCGGCGCGCTCGCGCAGGCCGGCCTCGAGGGCGAGGTCGACGCGATCGTCGGCACGCTCGGTAAGTCGCTCGGCTCCTACGGTGCGTACGTGTGCGCCGATGAGGCGACGACCCGCTACATGCTCAACACGGCGCGCTCGTTCATCTTCTCGACCGCGCCCTCGCCGCCGGCCACGGCCGGCGCGCTCGCGGCGCTCGAGCTGCTCGAACAGCGCCCGCACCGCGTCGAGCGCCTCGCGGCAAACGCGCGCGTGCTGCGCCGCTCGCTTGCGAGCGAAGGCTTCGCCGTCGCCGAAGGAGACATGCACATCGTGCCGCTCGTCGTCGGCGACGAGCGCGACACGATGCGCCTGTGCCAGGCGGCGCTCGAGCAGGGCGTGTTCGCACAGGCGATCAGGCCGCCGACGGTGGCGCGCGGAACCTCGCGGCTGCGCCTGGCGGCGATGGCCTCGCACACGGCAAGCGACATGCGGCTGGCGGCCGGCGTGCTCGCGGCGGCCGCGCGCAAGCTCGGCCTCGACCCATCCGAGCTCGGTACTCCGGCCGACGATCCGCCGCCGGCGGAGGCGCCTGAAGCGAGCAGCCGGAGCCGCGAGCAGCCGGTGGCGCCGTTCGACATCGAGGCGCCGCGTCCGCGACGCCCGCCGGCGCCAGTCGCCGGCGCCGCAGATGGCGCCGCTGCGCCGTTCGACGGCGAGCGCGAAGGCGGCCGCGACGCGGTCGCACACGCGGCCTAAGCTTCAGCTCAGGCGTGCGAGGGCTGTTCGTAACAGGCACCGACACGGGCGTCGGCAAGACCGTGCTCAGCGCCGCGCTGCTCGCCGCGCTGCGATCGGCCGGCGAGCCCGTGCTCGCCTACAAGCCGGCCGTAACCGGTCTCGACGAGCCGCCTGCGAGCGACGGGCAGGCGCAGTGGCCGGCGGATCACGAGCTGCTCGCTGCCGCCGCGGCGATGGCGCCGGAGGATGTCGCGCCGCTGCGCTACGGCCCGGCCGTCTCGCCGCAGCTCGCGGCCGAGATGGCCGGCGCGCCGCTCGCGCGCGAGCGCGTGCTCGACGGAGCGCGCGAGGCGCTTGCCGCCGCCACGGAGCCCGTCGAGAGGCGCGAGGGCGCCGAGCGCTCGGGCCGAACGCTGGTCGTCGAGGGCGTCGGCGGCTTGCTCTCGCCCCTCGCCGAGGAGATGACGGTGTGCGATCTCGCGGTCGCGATGCGGCTGCCGCTGTTGATCGCCGCCCGTCCGGGCCTCGGCACCGTCAATCACACGCTGCTGACGCTGCAGGTCGCGCGCGCGAGCGGCTTGAGCGTGCGTGCGGTCGTGCTGACGCCGTGGCCCGAGCACCCGTCGCGCTTGGAGCAGTCCAACCGCGCCGCGATCGCGCGTCTCGGCTTCGTCGAGGTCGACACGCTCGCCCGCGCCGCGACACCCACGATCGACGAGCTCGCGCGGGTCGGCAGCGAGCTGCCATGGCGGCGCTGGCTCGGCGAGAGCGCGCGCGTCGCACAAGCCGCGACCTGAGCGCGACGTGCGCCGCGACCGAGACGGCCGGCCGATCGACGAACGACTGCAAGCGCTCGACGACGTCGCCGAGCGCTTGCGCTGCCCGAACTGCACCGCCGCGCTGAGCCTCGCCGGCAACGCGCTGAGATGCGCCAACGGCCACTCCTTCGACGTCGCGCGCGAGGGCTACGTCGCGCTTGCGCCGCCGCGGCGCAAGCTCGCGGGTGGCGACTCTCCGGAGATGGTCGCCGCGCGCGAGACGTTCCTCGCACGCGGCCACTACGAGGCGATTGCGAGCGAGGTCGCGCGCGCCGCGAACGGGCCGCTTGCACGGCCAACCGGCGACGCGCCGCTCGCCGTCGAGCTCGGCGCAGGCACCGGCTACTACCTCGCTGCGCTGCTCAGTGATCGGCCGACATGGCGCGGCGTCGCACTCGACTCCTCGCGGCCGGCGCTGCGCAGGGCAACACGCTCGCACCCGCGTGTCGCTGCCGTGCTCTGCGACGTCTGGCAGGAGCTTCCTATCTGCGACGCGTGCGCCGAGATCGTCCTCAACGTGTTCGCGCCGCGCAACGCCGCCGAGATCGCTCGCGTGCTCGCGCCGGGCGGAACGGTCGTCATCGTCACGCCGGCGCCCACTCACCTGCACGAGTTGGTCGACAAGCTCGGGCTGCTCGACGTCGGCGCAGACAAGCAGGCACGACTGCGAGCCGCGCTCGCGCCTGGACTGGAGCCGGTCGCCGCCGTCGAATTGGAGCTGAAATTGGAGCTCGATCGGGACGACGTACGCACGCTCGTCTGGATGGGGCCAAGCGCGCGCCACCTCTCGCCGGCGGCGCTCGACGAGCGGATCGCGCGCTTGGCGCCGAGGACGTCAGTCGGCGCATCGGTCGTGATCGAGAGCTACCGTGCGAGCGCCGGCTGACCGAGCCGGCGCCTGACCGACGCTCAGCTGAAGTCGTACATCTGTTCGCCGTTGGAGGTCAGCGACAGTTCGCCGAACACCGTCAGGAACGCCGGGCATTCTTCGGGCTGTTTCGGTCCGAGAGTCAGTTCCCCGACGACTTCGGCGACGAGTTCGCCCGGCTGGTAGAAGCCTGGCAGCTTCGCCGCCTGGTAGATGCACGTGATGTTTTCCTCGACGAACGACACGCCGACCAGCAGCTTGCCTGTGGTCGCCTGCAGCGTCACCGGTGCGAGGCCGAGCTTCGATTTGAGCGTCGACGCCTGAAAGGAGAGCTCGGGCGGATGCGCCGCGGGTGTCGGCTGGGTGCTGATCGTCACGCGGCCACCGAGAAACTGGTCAGTTTTCGCCGGGGAGCCGTGCTGGAGTGTGCATTCTTCGGCTTCAACCCCTTCGCCGAGGAACGTGCTCTGCGGGAA
The DNA here is from genome assembly GCA_036271095.1 of Solirubrobacteraceae bacterium. GTDB lineage: Bacteria > Actinomycetota > Thermoleophilia > Solirubrobacterales > Solirubrobacteraceae > Palsa-744. The sequence goes on along the minus strand of DATBBG010000043.1, from coordinate 27,033 downwards.
CGAGAACGTCACCGGGCTAGTGCGATTCGGCGAGTCCATTTCTCCGGCCAGCGTCTGCGTGGTGCAGTGAATGCTGTGTTCGATCGTGTCCGGCGCGTCCGACAGCGCCAGGTGCATGCGCGAGAAGTCAAGCGTCGCCGCCTGTCCCTGCTCGAGCAGTCCCGCTTCGGTCAGGAAGCGCACCTTGTTCGGTTCGTTCGGTTCGATCTTCAGCGTGTAGTCACGTGTGACGTGCGTCGAGCACGTCCCTTCGCATCCCTCTTCGACGGCCCCGAGCGTGAAGGTCCAGGTGCCTGCGCTCGTCGGTATGCCCTCGATCCGGGCCGTCTGACCAACGATTTCCCCGTTCCTCTTCACGAGGCTGCCAGCCAGTTTCAGACCCGGAGGCAGCGAGCCGCCGACCAACACGACGCTCGCTTCTTCGGTCCACGTGCCCGAGACCGAGATCGGCAGCGAATATTCGACTTCGGACTCGCCAGCCGGCAGCTTCCCCGTCGCCGGTTCGATCAGCATTTTCGCCGCTTCCGCGTAGATCTTCACCGGCAGCTTCAGCGTCAAGGTCTTCGTCGTGGCTTTCGCTCCCGTGAACACCCCTGTGATCGTGGCGGGGCTCGTCGTCGCAACATCGGCAACGCCGCCGATGAGCAGCTTGTCGCCGACCTGTTTGGCTGAGACGCCTTCCGGCAGCCCGCTCGCCGACATCGCGACCGATTCGTAAGGCGAAGGAACGGCCGCGGCGATCGTCGCGGCCACGCTCGCGTGGAGGCCGCCGATCAGGCTCGTGCCGCCGATCGAGCCGAGCCCCGGCGTCGTGGGCAGCGCCAGGATCGAGTACGTGATCGGCTGCACGTCGCTCTGCGTCTGGGCCGCAGGACAGGACGGCGCGCACGAGGACTGTTCCGTTGTCACCTGGACTTCTGCGGTATAGGCCCCCGACGACGTCGGAGTGCCCGCGATCGCGATCGCCGTGAGAGATTCCACCCCTGCTACCGCCTGAGTCGCGGTTTCGAGGTCGACCCCGGGAGGCAAGGAGCCGCTGACGACCGACGCTTTCGTCACGACTGCACCGGCTTCGATCTTGCTCACCTTCAGAGGCTGCTTGAACGACGCTTCCGGCAGCTCCTGCTGCTTTGGCAGCGGTTCGATCTTGACCCCGCCGGCAAGCGCCGACGACACGAGGATCAGGCACAGGCAGGCAGCGAGAACTCCCGGCGCAGCAAAGCGCAAATGACGCATGACGCATTCCCCCTTATTCGGATGTCCGCACTCGGCCCCGGCCAAGTCCTTCCGCGGTGAGCAGCTTTGCGGCACTCTGCCCAGATATAGGTAGAAAGTCAACGGCGCGAGGGCCTAGTAGGTGCCTACCCGCCAGACGTGCCTCGTGCGCGCTCGCGGGCAAAGCCATGTGTGGACGAGCCGTCGCGTCGGTGGCGGACATAGGCGGTATACGTGATAACATACGATCGTATGCCAAGTCACTACCGCGACGGAGCCACTTACGACCGCATCTCAGCCCCGCTCGAGCGGATCGGGCGCGAGGTGCTCGAGCGCCTGCAGCTAGACGGAGACGAGACCGTGCTCGACGCAGGCTGCGGCTCCGGGCGCGTCACGCAGGCGCTGCTGGAGCGCCTGCCGCGCGGCCATGTGATCGGCGTCGACGGCTCGGCCGAGATGCTCGCGGCAGCACGCGCGAGGCTCGGCGAGCGTGTCGAGCTGATCGATCAAGACCTCGAACAGCTCGAGCTCGGCGCGCGTCGCGTCGACGCGATCCTCTCGACGGCGACGTTTCACTGGCTACCCGATCATCCGCGGCTGTTCGCACGCTTGCGCGCCGCGCTGCGACGCGACGGACAGCTCGTCGCGCAGTGCGGCGGCAGCGGCAACACCGCCGAGCTGCTCGCGGCAACGCGCGTCGTCGGCGACCGCGCGCCGTACTCCGACCATCTCGGCGCGTGGGACGGTCCGTGGAACTTCGTCGCGCCCGAGCAGACCGCCGAGCGCTTGCGCGACGCCGGCTTCGAGGACGTGCGCACATGGCTCGTGAGCAAGCCGGCGCCGTACGAAGACCTGCGCGAGTGGCTCGTCACGAACGCGCTCACTGCGCACACGGCGCGCCTGCCGGAGCCGCTGCGCGACCGGTTCGTCGGCGACGTCGCCGACGAGCTCGGACCCGAGCCGACGATCTCTTACATCCGCCTGAACATCGACGCCGTCGCCGCTTAGGCGAAGACGCTCAGCGCGCGGCGAGAGACGAGCACCAAAGCGAGCGGCGAAGCCTCACGCGACCGCTCCGTCGCTCGCCGCCGCGACGATCGCCTCGCAGACGCGCGCGAGATCGTCGCCGTCGATGACATACGGCGGCATCGTGTAGATCAGGTCGCGAAACGGGCGCAGCCAGACGCCGTGCGCAACGGCCGCGTCCGTCGCCGCAGCGAGATCGACGTCACGGTCGAGCTGGACGACGCCGATCGCGCCGAGCACGCGCACGTCGACTACCCCCGGCAGCCCGCGCGCCGGCTGCAGGCCATCGCTCAGCCCCCGCTCGATCGCACTGACGCGGTCGCGCCAGGCGCCGTCTGCAAGCAGCTCGAGCGAAGCGAGCGCGACTGCGCAGGCGAGCGGGTTGGCCATGAACGTCGGGCCGTGCATCAAGCCTCCGCCCTCACCGCGCGAGACGACCTCGGCGACCTCGCGCGTGCAGAGCATCGCGGCGAGCGTCAGGTAGCCGCCCGTCAGCGACTTGCCGACGCAGATCACGTCGGGCGCGACGCCGGCGTGCTCGCTGGCGAACAGCGCGCCAGTGCGCCCGAAGCCGGTCGCGATCTCGTCCAGCACGAGCAGCAGCCCGTGCTCGTCACACAGCTCGCGCAGCAGCCGCACGCACTCAGGCGAGTGAAAGCGCATCCCGCCGGCGCCCTGAACGACCGGCTCGACGATCACCGCCGCGAGCTCGTCGGCATGGCGCGCGACGAGCTCGCGCACGCCGGCCGCCCATTGCTCGTCGAGCCCCCCAGCGAACCCATCCGGCGGTCGCTCGGCGAAGACGTGCTCCGCCAGCACGCCCGTGAACAGTCGATGCATCCCCCCCACCGGATCGCAGACGGCCATCGCGCCGAACGTGTCGCCGTGGTAGCCACCGCGAATGGTCAGCAGGCGCGTGCGCGAGCGATGCCCACGCGCGCGCTGATATTGCAGGCAGAGCTTGATCGCGACCTCGACCGAGACCGAGCCGGAGTCGGCGAAGAAGACCTGCTCGAGCCGATCCGGCGTCAACTCGACGAGTCGTTCGGCCAGGCGCACGCCGGGCTCGTGCGTGAGCCCGCCGAACATCACGTGCGCCATCCGCCCAAGCTGATCTTCGATGGCAGCATCGAGTGCCGGGTGGCGATAGCCGTGGATCGCGCACCACCACGACGACATCGCGTCGATCAGCTCGCGCCCGTCCTCCAGGCGCAGCCGCACGCCCTCGGCCGAGACGACCGGCAGCGGCGCGAGCGCGCTGGGCAGCGCGCCGTACGGATGCCAGACGTGCTCGCGATCGAACGCGAGCAGCGCCTCCCAGTCGGTCAGACGCGAGCTAGTCGTCGTACGGGACGAAATCGCGCTTGCGTGCGCCGCAGACGGGACAGAACCAGGTGTCCGGGATGTCCTCGAACGCCGTGCCGGTGGGAATCCCGCCATCGGGATCGCCTTCGTCGGGGTCGTAGATGAATCCGCACGACTCGCAAATCCAGCGCTGCAGTGTCTTCGCGGAGGCGCTCATGCGTCGAAGATTACCGCCCGGTAGGGTCAGCCGATGAGCGCGCCCGGGGAGAGCGGAGCTTCAGGCGGCAGCCTGCCGCGGAACGCCGTCCCGGTCGACGGCCCGGCCGCGGGCGAGCAGTACAACCCCGGCGCCGCGACGACGCCGCGCCAAGCGGCCAGCGTGATCCTGCTGCGCGGCGGCGCGCGCGAGCTCGAGCTGCTGCTCGTCAAGCGCACGCCGAAGGCGCGCTTCATGGGCGGCGTCTGGGTCTTCCCCGGCGGCGCCGTCGACGCCGGCGAGGGAGACGGCGACGAGGCCCACCGCGCCGCGGCCGTGCGCGAGCTGTGCGAGGAGGCCGCGATCGCGCTCGAGGGCCCGCAGTCGCTCGTCAAGTTCTCGCGCTGGATCACGCCGGCGCAGGTGAAGATCCGCTTCGACACGCACTTCTTCCTCGCGCGCCTGCCCGATCGCCAGGAGCCGGCGGTCGACGGCGGGGAGGTCGTCGAGCTCGACTGGTTCACGCCGCAGTCCGCGCTCGAGGCCCATCGCGACGGACGCATCGCGCTCGTCTTCCCGACGATCAAGCACCTCGAACAACTGAGCGGCTTCTCTTCTGTCGAGGAGTTGCTCGACTACGCGCGCGAACGCGACGTGCAGCCGGTCGAGCCGAAGGTGCTGCTCGAAGGCGAGGTCGCGCGTGTGCTGCTCCCCGGCGACCCCGGCTATTGAGTCGAGCCCTGGGGAGGCTAGCCGCGCTGCTGGGCCTCGATCACGTGCGTGACCGCGTTGATCAGCGCGAGGTGCGTGAACGCCTGCGGGTAGTTGCCGAGGTGCCTGCCGCTCGAAGCCTCCAGCTCCTCGGCGTACAGCCCGAGCGGCGAGGAATAGGACAGCAGCCGCTCGCAGAGGTGTTCGGCGTCGCGATCGTCGCCGATCTCCGATAGCGCCGAGACGAGCCAGAACGAGCACATCAGGAACGTGCCCTCCTTGCCCTGCAGGCCGTCGTCGGTCTCTTCGGTGCGGTAGCGCATCACCAGGCCATTCTCGGTCAGCTCGTCGCGGATCGCGCGCACCGTCGCGCAGACACGCTCGTCGTCGGGCGGCAGGAAGCGGAACAGCGAGATCAGCAGCGTCGAGGCGTCGAGCGCGTCGGTGTCGTAGTGCTGGCGAAAGACACCGCGTGAGTCGACGCCCTTGGCGAGAATGTCCTCGCGCACCTCCTCGGCGAGCGCCTGAAATTCCTCGGCGGTGTCCTCGTGTCCGCGGCGTTCGGCCAGGCGCGCGCCGCGATCGAGCGCGACCCAGCACATCAGCTTCGAGGAGACGTAGTGCTGTGGCTTGCCGCGCGCCTCCCAGATCCCCTGGTCAGGTTCCTTCCACACGGCCGCCGCGCATTTGCCCTGGTCGATCAGCACCGGCCACAGGCGCTCGGGAATGTGGTCACGCTGCTTGGAGTGCAGGTAGACCGAGTCGAGCACCGCGCCGAAGACGTCGTTCTGGCGCTGGCTGTAGGCGCCGTTGCCGATCCGCACGGGCGTCGCGCCCTCGTAACCGTTGAGGTGGTCGAGCGTCGACTCGGACAGGTCTTTCTCACCCCTGACTCCGTACATGATCTGCAGCGAGCCGTCTTCGTTGCGCGGGATTTCGGCGAGGTACTCGATGAAGTCGTCCGCCTCCCAGTCGAGCCCGAGCGCGTGCAGCGCCCACAGCGTGAACGACGCGTCGCGCATCCAGCAGTAGCGGTAGTCCCAGTTGCGCTCGCCTCCAGGCGTCTCCGGCAGCGAAGTCGTCGGCGCGGCGACGAGCGCGCCGGTCGGCATGAACGTCAAGCCCTTCAACGCCAGCGCCGAGCGCTGCAGGTGCGCGCGCCACGGGTGGTCGGGATAGGTGCCTTCAGCGAGCCAGCTGCGCCAGAAGTGGCCCGTCCTCTCGATGATCTGTTCAGCTTCCTCGGCGGTGTGCGGGCCGCCGCGCGACTCCGTCCAGGAGATCGCGCAGAAGCGTTTCTCGCCTTCGGCCATCGTGTGGCGCCCGTGCGTGCGGTTGCCCTCGATGCCCATGCGGATGTCGCTGAACAGCCTGAACATCGTACGGCCGTCAGAAGCGTCCATCGCAAGCGCGTCGTGGGCATCGGGCGGCTCGTCGGCGTCGGTCTCCAGTTCGACTTTCTTCCACTCCGCCGGCGTCGCGCCGTAGTCGAGCATCGGCTCGCAGACGATCTCGACCTGGACTTGGCCCTGCACGCATTCGACCATCCGCACGAGCAGATGGTCGGCGTCGAAGTCAGTCGGCGGGCGCGTGTGACTGGAGCCGTGCTCGTTGTCGTGCCATTCGCCGATCGCGAGCGCGTCGACGACGCGGATCCACCCTTGCGGCGTCATCCACGTCGTCTCGATCATGTTCGTCCCGGGGATATAGCGTCGGCCGGCCGGCACGTACAGGCCATACGGGCCGACGCGCCAGGATCCCGCGCCGCGGTCCAGCAGCGCGCCGAAGACCGACGGCGAGTCGAAGTACGGCATGCACATCCACTCGATCGAGCCGTCCGAAGCGACCAGCGCGCCGGTGTGGCAGTCCGAGAGGAAGCCGTAGTCGGCGATCGGCGGGAACGGCGAGCTCTTGGCGAAGCCGCGCGACGCGGGCGTGCTCGCCGGCTGGGCGACGACCTGCGACCGCGCGCCGCCGGCCGAGCTCCGCGTGCGCTTGGCGGAAGAGGGAACACGCGGAGACATCTGCGAGAACGGTAGCGGTGTGCGCTTGATCGCGACGGGGTAGGCTGCGCGAAGGTCATCGTGCCCGATCGTCCCTTCGCCCTGCATCCCGTCGACGCCCGCCTGCTGGTCGGACGGAGCGCGCTCGTCACCGGCGGCGACTCAGGGATCGGACAGGCCGTCTGCTTCGAGCTTGCCGCGCACGGAGCCGCAGTCGCGATCAACTACGTCGGCCAGCCCGACGAGGCCGAGCGGATGGTCGCCGAGATCGAGGCAGGCGGCGCCAAGGCGCTCGCGGTGAAGATGGACGTCGCCAGCGAGAACGACGTACAGCGCGGCTTCGCGCAAGCCAACGACGCCTTCGACGGCATCGACCTGCTTGTCAACAACGCCGGCGTCGAGAAGCCGTTCCTCTTGCTCGAGATGCCGCTGGAGACCTGGCAGAAAGTGATCGACGTCAACCTCACCGGCGCCTTCCTCTGCGCCCGCGAGGCGGCGCGGACGATGCGCGACTACAAGACGCCGGGCGCGATCGTGAACATGTCGAGCGTCCACGAGCAGATCGCTTGGGAGCGCTTCTCGCACTACTGCGCGTCGAAGGGCGGCATGAAGCTGTTCGCGCAGTCGATCGCGAAGGAGCTGGCGCCGCTCGGCATCCGCGTCGTCAACGTCGCGCCGGGCGCAGTCGACACGCCGATCAACAAGACCGTGCTCGAAAACCCGCAGGAAAGCGCAACGGTGCTCGCCGAGGTGCCGCTCGGACGCTGGGGCCACGTCAACGACATCGCCAATGCCGTCTGCTGGCTGGCGAGCGATCAAGCGTCCTACGTGACCGGTGCGACGCTGTTCGTCGACGGCGGCATGACGCTGTACCCGCGCTTCACCTGAGCGCGCCTCGTGGCAGGCTCCGACGGCAGAGCTTGACGGTGTTCGCCAACCGAGCCCCGCTTCGAGCTTCGACGGCGCGCGCCAGCCCGCCTCAGCCCGAGATCACCAGGGCGTGTCCTCGTCGAAGCTCGGGCGTTGCACGCCGCGCGGCAGCACGTCGTCGTCCTCGAGCTTGTCCAGATGCGCGGCGAGCGTCGCGATCGCCGCCGGGCGCAGCTCCTCGGGCACGTCGCCCCAGACGGCGTCGAGCAGGTCCGGTACCGTGCGCAGGCCTTTGTTGAGCGCCAGGATCAGGTGGTTTTCGCGATCGATGCGATGCGCGATGTACTCCTCGAGCTTCTCGCGCGCGTCCCACACGATCTCGCCGTGCCCCGGCAGCAGCACGTTGAAGTCCTCGCGCAGGCGCAAGCGCGTCAACGCCAGCAGGTAACCGGCCATCGCGCCCTGATGCGGCGTGATCAGCACGCTGCCGTCGCCGAGCACGGCGTCGCCGGTGAAACATGCTCCGTCGGCGATCAGCGCATAGTGATCCGGCGCGTGGCCCGGCGTGTGCACGGCCTCGAACGGCCCGAAGTGAGCGTCCTCGGAGAGCCGGAAGTCGACGTCGCCGCGCCCGGCCGCCAGCGGCGCCGGGTGCACTTCGAGCAGCGTCTCGACCGCTTCGTTGTGGTCCTCGTGGTCGTGCGTCAAGACGACGCCGCCGAGGCCGCCGCGGGCATCGATCGCGGCCATCAGCCGTCGCAGGTGAGCGTCCATCAGCGGGCCTGGGTCGACAACCCAGGCCGGGCGCCGGCCGACCACCCAAGTGTTCGTGCCGGTCAGCGTCAGCGGTCCCGGATTGGGAGCGCGCAGGCGCAAGATGTCGTAATCACGCAGCAGGCCCGCATCCGAGCGGGCTTCAACCGGTCCCGAGCCCTCCGCAGGCTCGGAATCCGGCGAAATCGAACCGTTCATCAGGCGCGACGTTATCTAACGCGGCGGGGGCCTGGATTGCCGACGAATCGAACGCTCGCCAGTCGATCGGCCCAGCGATCTTCGTCAAAACTCTCCAACACTACGTATCAGCCATTGGACCTAATCCGACTTGGCTACTTCCGCCCGCATCCTGGCACGCCACCCGCGGCGGCGACTCACTCCAGATTCGCCATCACGTGCTTGACGACGGTGTAGTCCTCGAGCGAGTACACGCTCAGATCCTTCCCGTAGCCGCTCTCCTTGAAGCCGCCGTGCGGCATCTCCGAGACCAGCGGGATGTGATCGTTGATCCAGACGCAACCGAAGCGCAGCGCGCGCGAGACGCGCAACGCGCGACCGACGTCGCGAGTCCAGACCGACGAGGCGAGGCCGTAGCGCGTGCTGTTGGCCCACTCGATCGCCTGCTGCTCATCACTGAAGCGCTGCACCGTGATCACCGGACCGAAGATCTCGCGCTGGATCATCTCGTCGTCCTGCTCGAGCCCGGCGACGACCGTCGGCTCGAGATAGAAGCCCGGGCGGTCGGGCTCGTTGCCGCCGGTCACGATCTCAGCGCGGCTCGGCCGGCGCGCGAGGAACCCCTCGACGCGCTCGCGTTGGCGCGCGGAGTTGACCGGGCCGAGCGTCGTATCGGCCGCAAGCGTGTCGCCGATCACAAGCCCCTGCGCCTGCTCGGAGAGCCCCGCGACGACGTCGTCGTAGATCTTCGCACCGGCGAGCACGCGCGTCGCCGCCGTGCAGTCCTGGCCGGCGTTGTAATAGCCCGTCCCGGCAATCGTCTCGAGCGCGCTCTCAAGCTTGACGTCGTCGAAGACGACGACCGGCGCCTTGCCGCCCAGCTCCAGGTGCACGCGCTTGAGCGTGTCCGCGGCCGTACGCGCGAGGTGCTTGCCGGTCTCGACCGAGCCGGTCAAGCCGAGCATGTCGACGTCCGGATGGGAGATCAGCGCCTCGCCCGTCGGATCGCCCGGTCCGGTGACGACGTTGAGCACGCCCTTCGGCAGGATCTCGGCCGTCAGCTCGGCCAGGCGCAGCGTCGTCAGCGGCGTCGTCTCGGCCGGCTTCAAGACGACCGTGTTGCCCGCCGCGATCGCCGGTGCGAATTTCCAGATCGCCATCATCAGCGGGTAGTTCCAGGGCGTCACCTGGCCGATCACGCCGACCGCTTCGCGGCGAGTGAACGACGTGTAGCCCTCCATGTACTCGCCCGCCGCGCGGCCCTCGAGCACGCGCGCAGCGCCGGCGAAGAAGCGCAGGTTGTCGGCCATCACAGGCAGCTCGTCGCCCTTGACCGCCTCGATCGGCTTGCCCGCGTTGAGCGCCTCCAGGCGCGCGATCTCCTCGGCGTTCTGCTCGATCACGTCGGCGATCGCGAGCAGCGCCTCGGCACGCTGCGCCGGCGTCGTGCGCGACCAGCCCTCGAACGCGCGGCGCGCCGCCGCGACGGCACGATCGACATCGGCTCTGCTCGAGCACGGCGCGTGCGCGAGCACCTCGCCGGTAGCCGGGTTGAGCACGGGTTCGCTCGCGTTGCCCTCTGACTCGACCAGCTCGCCGTCGATGAAGTTCCTCAGCGTCTGCACCGTGCTCGCCATCTCGCCTTCCTCCCTATGCCGTCTGCCGAGTGCCGAGCGCTTCCGCGACGGCCGGATGAGTGATCTCGCCTGCCTGCACGTTGAGCCCGTGGCGCAGCTGCTCGCTCTGCTCCAGCGCCTCCTCGACGCCCGCCTCGGCAAGCTCGAGCACGTATGGCAGCGTCGCGTTCGTCAGGGCGTACGTCGAGGTGATCGGCACCGCGCCGGGCATGTTCGTGACGCAGTAGTGCGTGATCCCGTCGACCTCGTAAGTCGGTTCGGAGTGGGTCGTCGGGCGCGAGGTCTCGAAGCAGCCGCCCTGGTCGATCGAGACGTCGACGAGCACCGCGTTGCGCTTCATCAGCTTCAGCTGCTCGCGCGTGACGACGTGCGGCGCGCGTCCGCCGTGCACGAGCACGGCTCCGATCACGAGGTCGGCCAGCGGCAGCATCTGCTCGATCGCGAGCGTCGAGGAGTAGACCGTCGAGGCGCGACCGCCGAAAGCGACTTCCAGTTCTCGCAGCCGGTCGATCGAGCGGTCGAACACGAACACGTCGGCCTCCATCCCGATCGCGATGAACGCAGCGTTCATGCCGACGACGCCGCCGCCGATCACGAGCACCGTCGCCGCTGCCACTCCGGGCACGCCGCCGAGCAGGATGCCGCGGCCGCCGAGCGGCTTCTCGAGCATGAACGCTCCGGCCTGCGTCGCGATCTTGCCGGCAACCTCGCTCATCGGCGCCAGCAGCGGCAGCCGCCCGGCGCCGTCCTCGACCGTCTCATAGGCGATGCACGTCGCGCCCGAGTCCTGCAGGCCGCGCGCGAGCTCAGGCTCGGCGGCGAGGTGCAGGTAGGTGAACAGCGTCTGCCCTGGTCGCAGCATGCCGACCTCGACCGCCTGCGGCTCCTTCACCTTCAGCACGAGCTCCGCTTCGGCGAACACCGTCTGCGCGTCGGGCACGATCTGCGCGCCCTGCGCACGGAATTGCTCGTCGCCCATCGCACTGCCCTCGCCGGCGCCGGCCTGCAGCAGCACCTGATGCCCTCGTGAGGTCAGCTCGCGCACGCCTGCCGGCGTGATCGCGACGCGGTACTCATCCGACTTGATCTCGCTCGGAACACCGATTCTCACCGTGCCAGCTCCCTTCCTCGAAGTGCCAACCAAAACTCGATCCGGTCGCGCGCGCTGGAGAAGTCGCGTCCGGTCAGCGCTTCGACGCGTCGCACGCGATAGCGCAGCGTGTGGCGGTGACAGTAGAGCGCGCTTGCCGCGCGCTCCCAGTGACCGTTGTGTTCGATGAACGTGTCGAGCGAGCGCAGCAGCTCCTCGCCGTAATCGCCGTCGCCCTGTTCGACCGGCCCGAGCACGCCGCGGCAGTAGGACAGCAGCGCGTCGTCGTCCTGCAGCGACAGCAGCAGCTGAAAGGCGCCGAGATCGCGATAGGAGGCGACCTCCGGAGCGCTTCCGTTCAGCAGTCGCACGGCCTCCAGTGCGCAACGCGCCTCGTGGAAGATCAGCCGCAGCGAGTGCGTCGCGCCCGCGCGGCTGGCCGCCGCGCGAACTGTTCCGAAGCGCGCGCTCAGCTCCTCGCGCAGCTTGCGCGCGAGCTCGATCGGATCGACTCCATCCGCGTCGATCACCGCACACAGCAAGCCGCCGCGAATCGCGACCAGGCTGTGCGCGCCTTCGCGCTCCAGCGAGCGTTCGAGCGGCGTGGCGGCGGCGGCGGAATCCTCGAGCGCGAACGCCAGCACCGCACACTGCTCGCCGATCCCGAACGGCCGCAGTCGCGCCTGCAGATCCTCCGGGTAGAGATGGCCGGTCAGCGCCTCCGCAAGGACATCGCCTGCCATGTTGCGCTGCAGCATTTCGTAGCGCTCGTTGACGAGCTGCGCGAATGCGCGCTCGGTGATCGCGATGAACGGCAGCTCGTAGGGCACCTCGAACAGCGGAAAGCCGCGCTTGCGCGCCGCCGTCACGAGCGCCGCCGGCAGCCGCTTGTGCTTGAAGCCGGTGCCGAAGCCGAGCCCCGCGATGCGGTGATCGGCGAGCCGTTCGATCAGCTCGCGTTGGCTCTTGGGCCCGGTCAGCTGGATGCCAGTCGTCAGCAGCAGCTCACCGCCGCGCAACCACGGCGTCGGGTCCGGCAGCTCCGTGCTGTGCACCCAACGGACGTGCGCCTGCGCGGCCTCCTGACCGCTCGCCAGCTCGAGCCCGAGCTCGGCGATCAGGCTCTCGACCGTGAGCTCCACTGCTCCATCCGCTCGGAGGCCTGGCCCAGCACGCTGCGCAGGATCGTGCCGATCTCCTCGAACTGCTCCTCGCCGGCGATCAACGGCGGCGAAAGCTGCACGATCGGGTCGCCACGGTCGTCGGTACGGCAGATCAAGCCTTGCCGGTACAGCTCGCCCGAGAGGAAGCCGCGCAGCAGGAACTCCGACTCCTCGCCGTTGAACGTCTCCTTCGTCTGCTGATCCTTGACCAGCTCGATCGCTTGGAAGTAGCCGGCGCCGCGCACGTCGCCGACGATCGGCAGGTCGCGCAGCCCGTCGAGCGTCGCGCGCAGCTTGCCTTCGTTCTCGCGCACGTGCGCGCATAGCTGCTCGTCCTCGATCACGTCGATGTTCGCGAGCGCGACCGCGCACGCCATCGGGTGCCCGCCGAAGGTGAAGCCGTGGTTGAAGATCTCCTTGCCGTGCAGGAACGGCTCGGCGATGTGATCGCCGGCGATCACCGCGCCGAGCGCGGCATAGGCCGAAGTGATGCCCTTCGCCGTCGTGATCATGTCCGGCTGATAGCCGAAGCGTTCACAGCCGAACATGTGCCCGATCCGCCCCCACGAGCAGATCACCTCGTCGGAGATCAGCAGCACGCCGTGGCGATCGCAGATCTCGCGCACGCGCTGGAAGTAGCCGTCCTGCGGCACGAAGCAGCCGCCACCGTTCTGCACCGGCTCGAGGATCACGGCCGCGACCGTCTCCGGCCCGGCGAACTCGATCGCCTCCTCGATCGCGTCGGCCGCCCACAGCGGATCGCGGTCTTCGTGCCAGCGATAGGAGTTCGTGTTCTCGACGTGAATGCCGCCCGGCGTCAGCGGTTCGAACGGCGTGCGCAGCGGCGTCAGCCCGGTCGCCGTCAGCGCGCCCATCGAGGTGCCGTGGTAGGCGAGCTTGCGTGAGACCAGCTTGTGGCGGCGGTCTTCGCCGCGCGCGTGGTGGTAGGCCTTCGCGAGCTTCCATGCCGACTCGACCGACTCCGAGCCGCCCGAGGTGAAGAACACGCGGTTGAGGTTGCCCGGCGTCAGCCCGGCGATCCGCGTCGCGAGCTCGATCGAGCGCGGGTGCGCGTAGCTCCAGTTCGTGTAGAAGCCGAGCTCCTCGGACTGGCGCGCCGCGGCAGCGCCGAGCTCGGAGCGGCCGTGGCCGACGTTGACGCAGTACAGCGCCGAGAGCCCGTCGAGATAGCGCTTGCCGTGCTCGTCGTAGACGTAGCAGCCATCGCCGCGCACGATCACCGGCACGTCGGCCTCGGCGTAGGAGCCCATCCGCGTGAAGTGCATCCACAGGTGTCGCTTGGCTTGGCGCTGCAGCTCACCCGAACCCGTCTCGGCGAGCCCCGGCCCACTGTCGTTGACGTTCGTCGTGCTGGCCATCAGATCCCTCCCGTTCGCTTGGGCGGCCTGTCACATAGACACTCAGGACAACCGTACTGCGCCGTGTTGCGCGCCTCAAGTACATCCGCGGTCAACTGGGCGGAAATCGGTTGGACAAATAGCACAAGACATCGTCCTTCCTTTGGGAACTGTGCCCCTTGCGTTCGCCGCGCTCAGGGACATAGGTTGCCCGAAGTCAAGCGCTAGCTTGGGCGACAACCCACAGAGAGGACTGTCGATGGCAACCGAAGGCACTGTCGTACACGGAGCACCCGCGTCTTCGCAAGTCAGCGACAAGGGGCTGAAAAAAGGCGCGATCAGCTACGTCTCGAACATCGTCATCGGCGTCGCCTCGACGGCGCCGGCGTACTCGCTCGCCGCGACGCTTGGCTTCATCGTCGCGCTGAACGGCGTCGGCACGCACGCGCCGGCCGTGTTGATCGTCTCGTTCATCCCGATCCTGCTGATCGCGGTCGCCTACAAATACCTCAACCGCGCCGACCCCGACGCCGGCACGACCTTCGCCTGGACGACGCGCGCGTTCGGACCGAGCCTCGGCTGGCTGAACGGCTGGGCGATCTTCCTCGCCGACGTGCTCGTGATGGCCTCGCTGTCGGACATCGCCGCGATCTACACGTTCAAGCTCTTCGGCTTCACCGAACTCGGCGAATCGGAAGCGGCGATCGTGATCGCCGCGATCATCTGGATCGCGATCATGACGTGGATCTGCTGGCGTGGGATCGAGCTCTCGGCCGCGATCCAGCGCGCGCTGCTGACCGCCGAGGTGATCATCCTCGCGATCTTCGCCGTCGTCGCGCTCGTCAAGGTCTACGGCGGCAGCGCTCCGCACGGCTCGATCGAACCGCAGGCCGACTGGTTCAACCCGTTCTCGATGAGCTTCGGCGACCTGCTGCCCGCCGTGCTGCTCGGCGTGTTCATCTACTGGGGCTGGGACTCCGGCGTGGCCGTCAACGAGGAGTCCGAGGACCCCGCGAACGGCCCCGGCAAGGCGGCGGTGATCTCGACGTTCCTGCTGCTCGTCATCTACCTGCTCGTTTCGACCGGAGCGCAGGCCTTCCACGGCGTCGGCTTCCTGGCGAACGAAAACAACGCCGAAGACGTGCTCAACGCGCTCGGCAAACCGGTCTTCGGCGGCGGCGTCGTCGGCTCGGTGCTCGCCAAGCTGCTGATCATCTCTGTGTTGACCTCCGCCTCGGCCTCGACGCAGACGACGATCCTGCCGACAGCGCGAACGACGCTCTCGATGGCGCACTGGAAAGCCATCCACAGCGTGCTCGGCAAAGTGCACAAAACGTACTTGACGCCCGACGTCTCGACGATCGCGATGGGCTTGATCTCGATCGCGATCACCGTGCCGCTGCTGCTCGTCTCCGAAAGCGTGCTGTCGGACTCGATCACCGCGCTCGGCTTCCCTGTCTGCTTCTACTACGGCTTCACCGGCCTGGCCTGTGTCGTCTACTACCGCCGCGAGCTGTTCAAGAGCGCGAAGAACTTCTTCCTGCTCGGGCTCGTTCCGCTCGCCGGGTGCATCATGCTGTTCGGCGTCTTCGTCAAGGCTGTCATCTACTACGGCGAAACGAAGAACGTCGAATCGGCGCCGGTCGCCGGCATCACGCTGCCGCTGTGGTTCGGCCTTGGCGGCATGGTGATCGGAGTGATCCTGATGCTCGTCTCGCGCCCGTTCTTCAAAGAATTCTTCTCGCGCAAGACCGAAACGGCCCCGCCGGGCATCCTCGAACAGCCCGCCGTGCAGACGATTCCGGCGCCGGTCGACTTCTAACGAAGAGCGCAGGCGCGGGCGCGGAACTTGGCGCGCGGAGTCTTGCCGCGCGGACTCAGGCGCTCTCGGCGACCGCCAGCTCCTGCACGCCGTGCGGCGCGCCGAGCTCGGCCAGTCGCTCGAGGAACGGCTGCGGCGCGAACGCCTCCGGGCCGAGCACGCCGACGCCCTTCCAGAGACCGTCGTCGAGCAGCTCCAGCGCGACGACCGGGTTGACGGCCGTCTGCCAGACGACCGCCTGGCTGCCGTAGCCGCGCATCGTGTCCTCGTTGTCGACGACGTGGTAGAGGTAGGTCGAGCGCGGCTCGCCGTCCTTGCCCGTGCCCCGCACCCAAGTGCCGGCGCACGTCCTTCCGGTCATCCGCTCGCCAAGCGTCGCCGGGTCGGGCAGCGCCGCGGCGACGACGTCGCGCGGAGCCACCTTCGCGCCTCGAACCGAGACCGGCTCGGTCGAGTCGAGCCCGAGCTTGTGCAGCGTCCGCAGCACGTCGATGAACTCGGTGCCTAGCCCGTACTTGAAGGTGACGCGCTCGCAGTCGACCCAGCGCGGGATCAGCACGACCTCCTCGTGCTCGACGTTGACGCACTCGACCTTGCCGATGCCCTCCGGGAAGTCGAACACCTCGGGCTCGGAGAACGGCGCCGTCGTGTAGAAGCCACGCTCGCGCTCCCAGATCAGCGGCGGGTTCAGGCACTCCTCGATCGTCGTCCAGATCGAGAACGTCGGCGCGAAGTCGTAGCCCTCGACGACGAGATCGGCACCGTCGCGCACGCCTACTTCCTCGATCTCCGAGAACAGCTCCTGAGCGGCGTAGGACGCGAACACGTCTGACAGCCCCGGCTCGACGCCAATGCCGACGAGCGCCAGCAGCCCCGCCTGCTCCCAGGCTTCGTGCTCGGCGAGCTGACGATCGCCGAGCATCTCGCCGGGCAGCTCGTAGGGGCGCTGCGGATGCGGATGCGACAGCGTCATCGCCATGTCGAGGTAGGTCACGCGCGCCTCGAACGCGGCGGCGAAGATCGGCTCGTTGAAGCGCGGATCGCAGGCGTTCAGGACGGCGTCGGGCTGTACGCGCGCGATCAGCGCGACGAGCTCGTTCTTGCTCGAGGCGTCGACGCGCTCGGCCGAGAAGCGAGCCGGCTCACCAAGCCGGGCGACGACCGCCTTGACCCGCTCCGTCGAGACGTCCGCGAGGACGATCCGCTCGAATTTGGGCCGGCGCTGCGCGATCGCCGCGAATGCCGCACCGACGCCCCCGGCACCGACCACCAGAATCTTCATCGTCGGCAGTGTGACGCAAATCGGCTGATCCGTCTGGCACACGTCGGGCTGAGGCGTTCGCCTTCCTGTCCCAGGCGCATGCGCATCGTCGCGAGCCGGCGCGCTAGACGCGGCGCGAGCGCAGGCGCCTCCCGTATGCTGCGGCGATCGATGGCGAGCGCGCTCCTGGAACGACCCTCGACCACGCCAGCCTCCGGACGACGGGAAACCTGGAAGCCCTCACCGCAGATCGGCCGCGGCGAGCTGCTGTGGGTGATCCTCGCCGGCGTCGCCCTGGCCGTACTGAGCACATGGCCGCTCGTCCTGCATCTCTCGACTCGGATCTCGCCTGACCTCGGCGACCCCGTCCGGACTTCATGGCAGATCGCGTGGGTCGGGCACGCGATGCTGCACGACCCGCTGCACCTGTTCGACTCAAACGCCTTCTATCCGCACCCGCTGAGCCTCGCCTTCTCCGACTCGCTGCTCGGCTACGGCCCGGCTGCGTTCTTCGGCTCGGGCACCGTTGCGGCGCTCGTCCGTTACAACCTGATCTTCCTGTTCATCTGGTCGCTGTGCTTCGTCGGCGGCTATCTGCTGGCGCGCGAGCTGGGCCTGCGCAAGCTGCCCGCCGCCGTCGCTGCCGCGGCGTTCGCCTACGCGCCCTACCGCGTGACTGAGGCCGGCCACTTCCAGGTGATCTCCTCCGGCGGCATCGCACTCGCGCTGTTCCTGCTGCTGCGCGGCTACCGGCGCCGCTCGCGCGGCCTGCTGATCGCCGGCTGGCTGGTGTCGGCTTGGCAGATCAGCCTCGGCTTCACGCTCGGCCTTCAGTTCGCCTACCTGCTGGGTGTGCTCGCGATCCTGGCGGCCTTCTACTGGTGGCGAGCCGGGCGCCCGGCGCTGCCGCGCGCGCTCGTCGTGATCACGTGCATCGGCGCCCTCCTGACCGGCGCCGTGACGGTCTATCAGGCGCGCCCCTACCTGAAGATCTCACACGACTATCCGACGGCGAAGCGGACGATCAAGGAAGTCGAGAACTACTCCTCCGGGCCGGCTGCATGGATCTCGGCGTCCTCGGAGAACCGCGTCTGGGGCGGTGTCACGGCCGGCGCGCGCGAACACGTGCATTCCAAGAACGAGGACGTCTTCTTTGCCGGCGGCCTGATCCTGCTGCTCGCACTGATCGGCCTCGCCGCGCCGCTCTACACACGACGATTGCGCATCGGCCTGCTCGTCGGCGTCGTCGTCTGCGCCGTCTTCGCCTGTGGCATGGGCCTGACCGGCGCCGGCTATCCGTACCGGCTGCTGTACGACTACGCGCCGGGCTGGGACGGCGTACGCGTGCCGGGACGGATCTTCACGCTGGCGACGCTGTTCCTCGCGCTGCTCGCCGGCGCCGGCGCACAGCTACTCGCCGGCAAGATCGGCGAGATGGCGACGCGGCGGCGCACGTCGTCGAGCGGTGAGGGCGCGGCGGACGGGCAGCAGGCCGTCGCCGTCGCCGTCGGCGGCGATCAGACTCACCGACGCACGCGCTCGCGACCGCGGCTCGCGACGGTCACCGCGCTGGTCGGCCTCGTGCTCGTAGTAGGCGTCGTCGGCGAAGGCGCCGGCCATCTCGGCCACCCGCTCGTGCCGCAACCGGCGCGAGCCGAGGTCGGCCTGCCGGGACCGCTGCTGGACCTGCCGACCGACGGCACGCTCGACCGCATCTGGCAGTACTTCTCGACGAACGGCTTCTACAAGATCCCGATCGGCAACAGCACGTTCGACATGCCGCAAGTCGACGACCTGCGCGGAGGGATGAAGAACTTCCCCGACAAAGCGAGCATCGAAAAGCTGCGCTACTACGGGATCCGCACCGTCGTGCTGCACACGGTCACCTACAAAGAACTGCCACCCGAGCACGGACTCGTGATCCCCGAGCCGCCCGACCCGCTCGCCGCGGCACGGAAACCGGTCGCCGGGCTGGGCGTGACGCGCCGGCAAGTCGGCTCGATCGTGATCTACGAGATCGGCCCCGGGCCGAAGTCGCTGCACGGGAAAGACTGAGCGATCGATGAGCGCCAAGCGCATCGCGCTCGTCGCGATCCTGTTCGTCGGGCTCGCCTACGCGACGATGATCCAGAGCTTCTCCTGGAACCAGACCTCGCACTACGACCTGACGCGCTCGCTCAACGTCGAAAGCACGAACATCGACGCCTTCCAGGAAAACACCGGCGACAAGGTCTTCTACAAGGGCCACTGGTTCTCGGCGCGCGCGCCCGGCCTGGCGCTGTTCGCGATGCCCTTCTACGACGTGCTGAAAGGCCTCGACGCCGAAAAATGGGCGCGCAAATCCGAAGCGCTGCGCGGCGAAGACGAGATGGTCTACCTGATCGGCCTGTGGGGCAACGTGCTGCCAGGACTGCTGCTGCTGGTGCTCGTCTGGCGCGTCGCCGAGCGCTTCGAGCCAGGCTTCGGCGCAGCGGCGGCCGTCTCGCTCGGACTCGGCACGATGGTGCTGCCACTCTCGACGCTGCTGTTCAGCCACGTCTTCACCGCGTTCCTCGGCTTCGCCGCGTTCGCGCTGATGCTGCGCGAGCGCGACGGACCGCCGGCGCCCTCGTTGCTCGCGCTCGCCGGCTTGGCGATCGGCTACGCCGTCGGCGCCGAGTATCCGCTGTTCTTCGTCGGCGCCGTGCTCGGCCTCTACCTGCTCTCGCGCCGCGACGCGCTGACGCCACGGCGCGTACTGACGCGCGCCGGCGCCTACATCGGCGGCGGGATCGTCGGGATCGTGCCGCTGCTGCTCTACAACCACTACGCCTTCCACTCCTGGACGCACCTCGCCTACTCCGACGTGCCGCGCCAGCAGAAAGGCTTCTTCGGCATCGGCGCGCCGAGCCTGAAGGTGCTCTCGACGCTGCTGTTCGACTCGCGCGGCCTGTTGACGATCTCGCCGGTGCTGATCATGGGCGCGATCGGCACGGTCATGCTCTACCGCCGAGGCAAGCGCGCCGAGGCGCTGACGATCGGCGGCATCTGCCTCTGCTACGTCGGCTACAACTCCGGCTACTACCTGCCGTTCGGCGGCGGCTTCATGGGACCGCGCTTCCTGACGACGATACTGCCGTTCCTCGCCTTCCCGATCGCGCTCGCGTTCAAGCGCTTTCCCGCGCCGACGATCACGCTCGCGGCGGTCTCGATCACGACGACCGTGGTCGCGACGATCACGCATCCGCTCGTCGGCTACGAGAACGAGACGGTCGTCTGGGGTCGCTTCCTCTCACAGGGCTTCTTCCAGCCGACGATCGCCAGCGCCTACGGTCTCGGGCGCGGCTGGGGCGGGATCTGGCCGTTCCTGCTCGCCGCCGCCGTCGGCATCGTCCTCGCCGCGCTCGCCAGCTCGCGCGTGCGGCTGACTCCGGCTGCGCTCGGCTGGGGCGTGCTCGTGCTGATCGCCTGGGCGCTGTTCGCCGCGATCGCGCCGACTGCGCTAGGGATCGACCACCAGGGCCTGCTCAGCATCGTCGGCGCCGGCGATGAAACGGCGCTGAACCTGAAGCTGCACGACGGCGCCCGCTACCCGCTGACACACCTTGTGCTGATCGCCGCAATCGTCGGGCTGGTCGCGCTCGCCGCCGCACGCCTGTTCCGCAACGCGCCGAGCGAGCGCCGGCCGGAGCCGAGCGCAGCCGAGCCGCAGCCCGCGAGCGCCTAGCTCGCGAGCGCCGCGGCCGCTGCGCGCGCGCTCAGTGCGCGCTCGTCTTGACGTTGCACTTCTTGCCGTGCAGCTTCTTGCAGACGACGACGTAGCCGGGCCGCGGGACGTGATGACTGTCGGTCAGGCCCGCGTCGAACCGCGTCGAGGCGGTACCGCCGGTCCAGTCGTAGATGTACAGGCGCTTGATCTTCGCGTGCCCGGCAGCGACGTTGAACATGTATCCGAGCACCTTCGCCGCGCGCCGCAGGCCCGAGCCGTTCTTGTTCGGGAAGCCACCGCCGAATTTGACGATGCCGCCGGTCTCGGTCAGCCATACCTGACCGCCGAGCGCGCCGATCAGGTCGCGCGTGCGCCAGCTTTCGAGGCGATTGATGTCGGAGTAGTTGTGCAGACCCCAGATCTTCGGCATCACCGTGCGCAGTTTGCCGATCTCTTTCTTGAATTCCGAGATGTACTGGAGCGTCGGCGAGATGTTGTCGGCGTCGAGGATGTCGAGGCCGAGCACCGTGCAGCCCTTGCAGACGCGCAACAGCGCTTGGTAGTACTTCGCTGCGGCCGACGCCGACGGGCTCGCCAGCACGCCCCTGATGTTGCCGCGGTTGGCCTCGTCCCACGACTGGTACTGCTTGACGTGCGGAAAGTCTTTGATGAACTTCTGCACGTCTTTCTGATAGGTCGCGACGCTCGGCATCTTCGTCGGCGAGTACTCGGAGTGGTAGAAGGCGACGAGCACCTGCTGGTGCGCCGCTTCGGCCGCCTTGATCCAGACCTTCGCCTTGTCGAGCGAGTAGGAGTGAGCGACGGCGTCGTACGGCGCGATGTAGCGCGCGATTTTCGTTTTCAGCTGCAGCCAGTTCGGATCGGCGAACATCTCCGGCGACTCGTCGCCGATGCCGGTCAGGTGGGTCGAGGCGGCGTGTGCCGTCGGATCGGTGTTGGCGGCGGCTTTCGCGCTCGGCTTCGGCGGCGTCTTGGCGCCGGCGGCGGTCGTCTGGCTGAGCAGCAGCACCGTCAGCGCGGCGCAGAGCAGCGCGAGCGCGACGAGCAGGAGCGGGCGGTGGAGGCGGGGGGTCTGAAGATTTGGCATATGTAGGCGGGAACAGGGTCGGGGGCAAAGGGTTGCGGCGTTGCGCCGCACTGCAACGAGTCTTACGCGCCCTTTACGCCCTGACCTGCAAGCGCCGCGTCATCTTTACGGCGCTTTTACGCTGCGTCCGCCGTCAGTCGGCGTCGCCGTCGAGTGGCGCGTCGAGCGCGCCCCGGCGATCGGGGCCGGCCGCGGGCACAGGCTCGGCGGCGCGCCCGCGCCGCAGCGTCGGATCGGCGACGATGCGAACGTCGACGCCCGGCAGCTCGCGCAGCAGGCGATCGAGCAGCGAGCGATCGGGTGCATCGCCGGCGACGCGCAGCCGCGCGATGCCGCGCCGCTGCAGTGGCGTGCCGGTCAGCACATAGGTGATGCCGAGCTCGCGAGCAGCCGCGATCGCGGCGGCCGCGACGTCGTCGCCCTGCTCGACGCGCAGGCGCGCGCCGAGCATCGCCGAGAGCCGGCGCAGCGCCTCCAGGCGCTCGCGATCTTCCTGGCTCGGCGGGCGTCCGGGCGGACGCACGACGAGCACGTCGAGCGTCGCGTCGAGCCGCTGCGCCGAGCGCCACGCGCGCCGCACGACGCGCTCGGAGTCCACGTTCAGCGTCGCTAGCGCGAGCAGGCGCTCGGCGATCGCCTGCGGCTGCGGCTCGGCTGCGCCCGGCAGTCCCTCCTCGTCGCGACGGACGATCGACATCGGCTCCCGCACGAGTCGCTTGACCTCGACGTCCTCGGCGACCTGGCACAGCGCCGTCTCGCGCAGCGCCGCGAGGTTCTCGATCTTGAAGAAGTTGTTCAGCGCCGCCTGCACGCGCTCCGGTCGGTAGACCTTGCCGGCGCGAAGCCTGCCGATCAGCGCCTCCGGCGTGATGTCGATCAGCACGACCTCGTCGGCAGCCGAGAGCACCGCGTCGGGGATCGTCTCGCGCACGTGAGCTCCCGTCAGCTGCGCGATCTGATCGTTGAGGCTCTCGAGGTGCTGCACGTTGATCGTCGAGTAGACGTCGATGCCCGCCTCGATCACCTCGCGCACGTCCTCGTAGCGCTTCTCGTGCTCGACGCCCGGCGCGTTGGAGTGCGCGAGCTCGTCGATCAGACACAGCTCGGGCCGGCGCGCAAGCACCGCCGGCAGGTCCATCTCCTCCAGCGTCCTGCCGCGATAGTCGACGCGCCGACGAGCGATCAGCTCGAGCCCATCGGCCTGTGCGAGTGTCTCCGCGCGTCCGTGCGACTCGAGATAGCCGATCGCCACGTCGCGGCCGCTTTCGGCTTCGCTGCGCCCCTCTTGCAGCATCCGGAAAGTCTTGCCGACGCCCGGCGCCATGCCGATGAAGACCTTCAGGTGCCCGCGCTCGTCCGCCATGCGCCTATTCTCGCCGCCCGCGCGGCTCGCCGCCGGGCCGCCGCCGGCTCATCGTCCGCGCGACGCTCGCCGCGGCGCCGCTGCCTTCAGCGGCTCGCCAGCGGCGCGAGCTCGCCCGAGACGAGCGCGTCGTCGGCGATACAGCTCGCGTCGGTTACCGTGCGGTCGCTGCCGCGATCGAACATCGGGCTGGCCGCGTCGGTCAGCAGCACGCGCGCGAGCGCGACACCCTGCGGGCTGACCGCCGCCGCCTGCTCGAGCCGCTCGGCCAGGCGCAGGATCGCTCCGCGGCCGGCGCGTATGCGCGCGGGCTCGAGCATCACCGCCGAGAGCCGCGTGCGCGACTCGACGCGGTCGGCGTAGTCGACTGCGCGGCGCAGATCCGACGCGAGCGAACGCCGCTCCGGCGCCCCCCCGAGCTGGCGGGCGCGCAGCGCCAGCGCCGGCGTCTGAGCGAGTGAGACGCCTCGCGCGATCTGGCGATCGAGCGATCCGCGCGCGAGATAGACGCGCAGCGGCAGCAGTCGCGGCGCCGCCGCGGCGCTCGCTGCAGCGCGGCTGCGGCGGCGAGCACGCAGCCCGCCGCGACGGCCCGTCGCCGGCGGCGCGGCGCTCGCCGGCACAGCGCTCGCGATCGCGCGGTAGAGGCCGAAATGCCCTGCGGCGCGGCTCATCCGCCGAGCAGGTTGTGCACGATCAAGTCGATCAGCTTGATCCCGATGAACGGCGCCACGAGCCCGCCGAGCCCGTAGATCAGCAGGTTGCGGCGCAGCAGCGCGCTCGCGCCGATCGGCCGGTAGCTGACGCCGCGCAGCGACAGCGGGATCAGCAGCGGGATCACCAGCGCGTTGAAGATGATCGCCGAGATGATCGCCGAGCGCGGGCTGCCGAGCCCCATCACGTTGAGCACGTGCAGGGGCCCCTTGCCGCCCGCAGTCGTCGCGTAGGTGCCGATAAAGATCGCCGGCAGGATCGCGAAGTACTTGGCGACGTCGTTGGCGATCGAGAACGTCGTCAGCGCGCCGCGCGTGATCAGCAGCTGCTTGCCGACCTCGACGATCTCGATCAGCTTCGTCGGATTGGAGTCGAGGTCGACCATGTTGCCGGCCTCGCGCGCCGCCTGCGTGCCGGTGTTCATCGCCACGCCGACGTCAGCCTGAGCGAGCGCCGGCGCGTCGTTGGTGCCGTCGCCGGTCATCGCGACGAGGCGACCGTCCTGCTGCTCATCGCGGATCAGCGCGAGCTTGCGCTCGGGCGTGGCTTCGGCGAGGAAGTCGTCGACGCCGGCCTCTTCCGCGATCTTCGCCGCCGTCAAGCGGTTGTCGCCGGTCACCATCACGGTGCGGATGCCCATCGCGCGGAGCTGGTCGAAGCGCGCCTTCATCCCCTCCTTGACGGTGTCCTTCAGATAGACGACGCCTAGCACCTGGTTGTCGCGCGAGACGGCCAGCGGCGTGCCGCCTTCGTTGCCGATCCGGTCGAGCTGGAGCTGCAGCTCCGGCGGCGGGCTGCCGCCCTCGCTGCGGACGAGCTCGATGATCGCGTCGCCGGCGCCCTTGCGCAGCTGCTGGCCGTCGAAGTCGACGCCGCTCATCCGCGTCTGAGCCGTGAACGGCACGAACTCGGCGTCGAGCTGGGACATGTCGTGCTCGCGAATCCCGTACTGCTTCGCCAGCACGACGATCGAGCGGCCCTCGGGCGTCTCGTCGGCCAGCGAGGAGAGCTGCGCCGCCTCGGCCAGTTCGAACTCCTGCACGCCCGGCATCGGCACGAATTCCGAGGCCAGGCGGTTGCCGATCGTGATCGTGCCGGTCTTGTCGAGCAGCAGCACGTCGATGTCGCCGGAGGCCTCGACGGCGCGGCCGGAGAGCGCCAGCACGTTGCGGCGGACGAGCCGGTCCATGCCGGCGATGCCGATCGCCGAGAGCAGCGCGCCGATCGTCGTCGGGATCAGCGCGACGAGCAAGGCGATCAGCGTCGTCTCGGAGATCGACGTGCCGGCGAACAGCCCGAACGGGCGCAACGTGGCGACGACGATCATGAAGATCAGCGTCAGCGCGGCGAGCAGGATGTTCAGCGCGATCTCGTTCGGCGTCTTGCGCCGCGCGGCGCCCTCGACGAGCGCGATCATCCTGTCGAGGAAGGACTGCCCGGGCTCCTGCGTGATTTCGACGACGATCCGATCGGACGTCACGCGCGTGCCTCCGGTCACCGCGCTGCGGTCGCCGCCGGACTCGCGGATCACCGGCGCCGACTCGCCGGTGATCGCCGACTCGTCGACCGTCGCGATGCCCTCGATCACGGTGCCGTCGCCCGGTACCAGCTCGCCGGCGGGCACGACGACCACGTCGCCGCGCGCGAGCTCGGCCGCCGCCTTGCTGGTGCCGTCGCGCAGCGTCGCGACCGTCTCCTTGCGCATCGATCGCAGCGTGTCGGCCTGCGCCCGGCCGCGACCCTCGGCAAACGCCTCGGCCATGTTCGCGAAGATCACCGTCAGCCACAGCCAGATCGCGATCGTGAACGTGAACCAGGCGGGATCGCTCGTGCCCGCCGGGGCGTTGCCACCGCCGAGCGGCTTGCCGCCGAACACCTGGATCAGCCA
The DNA here is from genome assembly GCA_036271095.1 of Solirubrobacteraceae bacterium. GTDB lineage: Bacteria > Actinomycetota > Thermoleophilia > Solirubrobacterales > Solirubrobacteraceae > Palsa-744. The sequence goes on along the minus strand of DATBBG010000043.1, from coordinate 1,664 downwards.
CGTGACGGTCGTGATCAGCGAGCCGATCTCGACGACGAACATCACGGGGTTGCGCACCTGCACGCGCGGGTCGAGCTTCTTCAGGCTGTCGATCAGCGCGCGGCGGACGATCTCCGGCTGGAACAGCGAGATCGCCTGGCGCTCGTGGGCCGCGGGTATCTGTGCAGACATCAGCTCTTTCCTTCGGTCACGCGGTCTAGTGCGAGGTTCAGCTCGAGCACGTTCACGCCCGCTTCGCCGGAGAATCCGAGCCCGCGCGCGTCGGTGTAGCTGGAGATCAAGTGGTCGACGGCGCTCAGCGAGAGCCCGCGCCTCGCTGCGACGCGGTGCGCCTGAATGCGCGCGTTGGCCGGCGAGATTTCGGGGTCGAGGTTGGACGCGGAGGTGTTGACCGCGTCAACCGGGATCTGCGCGACGGTCAGGGTCGGGTCATAGGGCTTCTCGAGCTCAAGGTAGGCCTTGATGTTCTCGGCGTCGGCTTCCTCGGTCGCCTTGTCGTTCGGACCGCGATTGGAGAACGTGCTCGCCGCGGCGTTGTAGGCGCCGCCTTCGGTCGCCGATGGGCGGCTCTGGAAGTAGGAAGGGTCCGGTGCTGTGACGAGCTCTTCTTCCTTTTCCTCGGGCTTCCCGTTCGTTCCGATCACAGGCTTGGCGAAGCTCTGCCCGATGATCTTCGAGCCGACGAGCTTGTCATTGACGTAGACCTTCTGGCCGTTGGCGTTGCCGGGGAACGCGACCTGGCTGACGCCGGTGATCACGAGCGGATAGACGAGGCCGAGCAGAACCGTCAGCACGACGATCCCGATCAGCGAGGTGACGACGTCGCGGCGCATCTCAGTAGAGGTGTCCCGTCAGGCCCTGCACGACGGGCCCGAGCAGCAGGGCGGGAAAGAAGGTCAGCGCGCCGACGAGGATGATCACGCCGATCAGCAGCACGACGAACGTCGTGTTGTCGGTGCGCATCGTGCCGAGGCCGGCCGGCGTCACGCGCTTGCCGACGAGCGCGCCGGCGACGGCGAGCGTGAACAGGATCGGCGCGAAGCGCGCGAACAGCATCACCAGGCCGCCGAGCAGATCGGCGAAGGTGACGCCGTGGGAGCCGACGTTTCCGGCACTCGGCTGGATGAAGCCGGTGTAGCCGGCAAACGCCGAGCCGTTGTTGTTCGCCTGGGAGAGGTAGGCGTAGAAGCTCTCGGAGAAGCCCTGCGGACCCTTGCCAAGCGCCGAGATCGACGCGCGGCCGGTGTGGCTCGCCGTCGCCAGCGCCGTCGCGAACAGCGCCGCCAGCGGCGTGATCAGGATGCCGAGGCCGGCGAGCTTGATCTCCCTCGCCTCGAGCTTCTTGCCGAGCCACTCCGGCGTGCGCCCGACCATCAGCCCGCCGATGAAGACCGCCAGCAGCACGTACAGCAGGATCGAGTAGAGGCCGGTGCCGACGCCGCCGAAGATCGTCTCGCTCGCGGACAGGTTTGCGAACGGGACGGCGCCGCCGATCCCGGTGAACGACTCGATCGCGCTGTTGACCGCGCCGCAGGAGGTGACCGTCGTGACGACGTCGAACAGCGCAGAGCCGGCGATGCCGAAGCGCTGCTCCGTGCCTTCCATGTTGCCGCCGCCGGAGCCGGCGATCGCGTGCGTGTGAAGGCCCGCAGCATGCTGGGCCG